>DEQS01000068.1:31724-43342 GCA_002360555.1 Chloracidobacterium sp. UBA3360 | reverse complement strand
AAGAGTTTTGGATATTCCAAATCCTTTACAAGAAGGGTCTGACGGCTGCGCAATTGCAATTATTAGTTCAGTATCTTTGGGTCGACCAGTTTCCAGTTTGATCCACTGTTTCGAAATTATCGTCGTAGTACCGCTGTCCCGTATAACAGTCCAATCGAAGTTCGTGGTGGATTGATCTCCCTCGATCTTTGCAGAAACGTTGAAAGCACTGCCATTTGCGAAGATTACCTCTGGGGCTTCCACGACAATCTTAGGACACGCGTCTTTTCCAATCTGTGCTCCGACTGTTACGACGGTAACGCACATTAAACCTAAAGTTAATAACGTTGATTTCGTATGTGTCATTAGGACGCCTATTCCATGTTTCTGAGTCTTAGCCTCAATGCTTGCAGTTTGATAAACCCTTCGGCGTCGTGTTGGTCGTAGGCTCCGGCGTCGTCTTCGAATGTGACGACGCGCTCGCGGTAGAGTGAGTTTGGCGAGCGGCGGCCGGTGACGGTGACGTTGCCCTTGTAGAGTTTTACGCGGACATCGCCGTTGACGACCTCTTGGGTCTGATCGACCATCGATTTTAGGATCTCGAATTCGGGTGCGAACCAGAATCCGTAATAGACCGACTCGGCGAATTTTGTGCCGAGACTGTCGCGGAGGCGTGTGACCTCGCGGTCCATCGTGATCGATTCGAGCGCGCGGTGAGCGGTTTGCAGGATGGTGACGCCCGGCGTCTCGTACACGCCGCGTGATTTCATGCCGACAAAACGGTTTTCGACCAGATCGACGCGGCCGATGCCGTGCTCGCCGCCGAGATAATTTAGGTGCGTGAGCAGATCGACCGCACCGTGCGTGATGCCATTGATGGCGATTGGCTCGCCTTTTTCAAAGGTGATGGTGATCTCTTCGGCGGTGTCGGATGCCGTTTCGAGCGATTTTGAAAGCAGAAAAATATCGTCGGGTGGAGCGGCCCAAGGGTCTTCTAAAATGCCGCCTTCGTAGCTGATGTGCATCAGGTTGCGGTCCATCGAATATGGTTTCGCGGTCGTCGCGGTGACGGGAATGCCGTGCTGCGTGCAGTATGCGATCAGATCGGCACGGCCCTTAAATTCCCACTCGCGCCAAGGTGCGACGACCTTGATGTCCGGCTGCAGCGCGTAATATGTCAGCTCAAAGCGTACCTGATCGTTGCCCTTGCCGGTCGCACCGTGGGCAACGGCATCCGCACCTTCAAGCTGTGCGATCTCGATCTGGCGTTTGGCGATAACGGGACGTGCGAGCGATGTACCAAGCAGATAAACGCCTTCGTACAAAGCGTTTGCCTTGACGGCCATCCAGACAAAATCTTTTACAAACTCTTCGCGCAGGTCCTCAACGTAGAGTTTTGACGCACCGGTCGCGAGAGCTTTTTCTTCGAGGCCGTCCATCTCCTCGCCCTGGCCGACATCGGCGCAATAACAGACGACTTCGCAGCCGTACGTTTCTTTGAGCCACAGCAGCATCGCCGATGTGTCGAGCCCGCCGGAATAGGCGAGGACTACTTTGTTTATCTTTTTGGTCATTGGTATACAATTATACTCGCGCGAGGATATAAATGACCAAATCAGGCCAACTTTGGGGTGGGCGGTTTTCGGAAAAGCCGCATGAGACATTTGCCGAGTTCAACGATTCGTTCAAATTCGACCGGCGATTGTTCGCGGCAGACGTGCGTGCGAGCATCGCTCATGCGAACGGACTCGCCGCAGCGGGTGTTTTGACGGCATCTGAGGTGGCTGAGATCACGGCGGGTTTGAGTGCGTTGCTTGATGCGGCGTCTGCGGATGCCGGGTATTTTGACGGCTCGGATGCTGAGGATGTTCACTCATTTATCGAAGGGAAACTGATCGCGGCCATCGGTGACGCGGGCCGCAAGGTCCACACCGGCCGCAGCCGTAACGATCAGGTAGCGACGGCATTTCGGTTGTGGTTGCGGGAAGAGACGGACACTATATCGGCGTTTATTCGCGATCTGCAATCGGCAATTGTTGAACTCGCCGGGAGGTATAAAGATGCCGTTTTGCCCGGATACACACATCTCCAACGTGCCCAGCCGGTGATGTTTGCACACTGGTGTCTCGCTTATTTTGAGATGCTGCGGCGTGACCGGGAAAGGCTGGCGGACACACGAAAGCGGATCAATGTCATGCCCCTTGGGTCAGGAGCTCTTGCGGGAACGGGGTTTGCGATAGAACGTGACGCGGTCGCCGCTGAGTTGGGCTTTGACGGCATCTCGGCAAATAGTCTCGACGCCGTGTCGGATCGGGATTTTGCGGTCGAGTTCACGTCGGCCTGTTCGCTGATAATGGTTCATCTGTCGCGGCTGGCTGAGGATCTGATCCTGTATTGTTCGACCGAGTTTGGTTTTGTGACGCTGAGCGATGCGGTGTCGTCGGGTTCGAGCCTGATGCCGCAAAAGAAAAACCCGGACGCTCTTGAGCTGCTTCGCGGCAAAGCCGGACGTGTTTTTGGCCACAATATATCGCTGCTTGCGATGCTAAAAGGGCTGCCGCTTGCTTATAACAAGGATATGCAGGAGGACAAACAAGCGGTCTTTGATACGGTCGATACTGTCCAAATATCCTTGCGAGCGGCAACCATCGTTTTGGAAAACGCGACGGTTAATGAGGAAAAGACGCTTGCAGCGGCGAACAACGGTTATCTAAACGCGACGGAGCTTGCGGACTATTTGGTCAAAAAAGGCGTGCCGTTCCGCACGGCGCATGAGACGGTCGGACGGATCGTGTTGTTTGCGATCGAGCAGGGTAAGGAATTGGACGAGCTAACGATCGAGGCTCTTCGTGAGTTTTTGCCGGAGATCGATGAAGATGTATTTACGGCATTAAGTATCGAATCGACCCTTGCCGCAAAAAATACGGTCGGCGGGACGTCGCCCGAACGCGTTGCTAATGCTCTGACGGCGGCTAAGGAATATCTCAAAAAATAATGGATCAAACTGCCCTATTAGAATCGGTCGCGAACAATGAGCTGCTCCAATTTCTCGGCGTTAAGATCGAGGTAGCTGAGCCCGAGCGCGTTGTTTTGACGATGCCGGTTACGTCGAAGGTTCATCAGTACACCGGCATTATGAATGGCGGCGTTTCGGTTTATTTGGCTGAAACGGCCGCATCGATCGGTGTCGTCGCCGGGTCGGATCTCGACAAGGTAACGCCCGTCGGAATCGAGATCAACGCCAATCATCTGCGTGCCGTCAGCAAAGGCATTATCACCGTCGAGGCCAAGCCGCTGCACACTGGACGCACAATGAGCGTCTGGAAAATTGATATCACCAACGACCGCGGCAAGCTCGTCTGCACATCGCGGATCACGCTGCTGATCCAAAAACGCGTCGCTTACCAACCGACTGACTAGCCACAAGAGGCACAAAAAGCACAAAATAATATGAGGTAATTCATAATAGGGCCGCATTGCCTGCTCTTACTTTTGTGCCGTTTGTGCTTTTTGTGGCTTTCCTTGTCTTATGCACTCGTTTGTCCGAAATTTAATTACCGAATGGCGGCGGTTTGATCTGCCGTTTGAGGGCGGGACTGTTGTAGTGGCGGTTTCGGGCGGGGCGGATTCGGTTAGTTTGCTGCTTGCGATCCATGACCTGACGCAGCGAAAAAAGCTCGGGCACCGCATTGTCGCTGCGCATTTTGATCACGGTTTGCGAGGTGCCGAAAGCGATGGGGATGCTGAGTTTGTCCGCGAACTTACAACAAAACTCGGCATCGAATTGGCTCTAAAACACGGCAAAGTCGCGACCAAGGGCAATCTCGAACAAAACGCCCGCGACGCACGATACGCATTTCTCACCGAAACTGCAAATAATCTTGATGCCTTTGCCGTTCTGACCGGACACACGATCAATGACCAAGCCGAGACTTTTCTGTTAAATCTTATTCGCGGCAGCGGGGTTGAGGGGCTTGCGGCCATGAGTGTTGTTAGGGTTTTAGAAGAGGAGAAGAGGAGAAGAGGTGAAGAGGTGAGAAAAACGTCGGATGCCGCGTCTCCTTTTCCCCTTTTCTCCTCTTTTCCTTTTCTCTTAAGACCGCTCCTGACCTGGGCAAAACGCGACGACACCGAGGCGTTTTGTCATGCGATGAATATCGTTTATCGGCGGGATTCGATGAATGACGATCTGGCATACAAGCGCGTGCAGATCCGTAAGGTTGTGCTGCCTATGCTGGCGGACATGAACCCGAACATTATTGAGACGCTCGCGAGTACCGCCGCATTGATGCAGGCGTCTTTGGAAAATTCAAAAAACAGCAACCAATTGCCGCCGCCGGACGAATTGATATTGAGCGAGGTAAAAGATCTGCCGGTTGCGGAGCTTAATTCGCTGATACGCGCGTGGCTAAAGCGGCATCGTGGAACTACGCGGGCATTACAACTGAAACATATAGAAGCGGTCAGTCGTTTGATATTGAGCACCAAGAGCGGTAGGGCCGCCGAACTGCCGGGTGGCGGGCGCGTTGTAAAATCGGCGGGCAAGCTGGTTTATGAAGAAAATTAGGTTGAATATTACGAAGCGCGCAACTAGAATCAAAGGTTAGGGTTATGACACGGGACACGTCGTTTAAGAACAACGTCCCGGCAGCGGCTTTCATCAAAGTAAGGCTGGTAGTTAGACAGGTGAAAGTTGATTTGGAGGCTATAAATTGAGTTCTAAGGGAAAACAAGTTTTATTGTGGCTGATGATCATTTCGAGTGCTCTGGTATTCGTGTGGTATCTACAGTCAAAACAAGCACCGCTGACAAAAGATCTATCTTTTGACGCGGCTCTCACGCAGATCAGAAACAAAGACATAAAAGAGGTCACTGTAAAACAGGACACTCTGGAGCTGGTCAGCAAGAGCGACGTAAAATTTACGGCAAAGCTCGACACGAGTGATGCGACACGCGATCAGATCTTTGCCGCGGCAAAGGATACTGACACCGCGATCAAGCTCGAAGCCCCGTCAACCGGGCTCGGCTGGCAGGTGCTGATATCGCTGCTGCCATTTGTTTTGCTGATGGGCTTTTTAGCTTTCACTCTGCGACAGATGCAGGCCGGCGGTAATAAGGCTTTGTCGTTTGGCAAGTCAAAAGCAAAGCTGCTCAACAACCAGCAAAAACGCGTCACGTTTAAGGACGTTGCCGGTGTCGACGAAGCCAAAGAAGAACTGCAGGAGATCATCGAGTTTCTAAAAGACCCGCAAAAGTTTCAAAAGCTTGGTGGCAAGATCCCTAAGGGCGTGCTGATGGTGGGCCCTCCGGGAACGGGTAAGACATTGCTTGCAAAAGCCATTGCTGGCGAGGCGAACGTGCCGTTTTTCTCGATCTCAGGATCGGATTTTGTCGAGATGTTTGTCGGCGTCGGTGCAAGCCGTGTCCGTGACCTGTTTGAACAGGGTAAGAAAAACGCTCCGTGCATCATCTTTATCGATGAGATCGACGCTGTCGGACGCCATCGCGGTGCGGGCTTGGGCGGCGGACACGATGAGCGCGAACAGACGCTTAATCAGTTGCTCGTCGAAATGGACGGATTTGAGTCGAACGACGGCGTTATCCTAGTTGCCTCGACCAACCGCCCTGACGTATTGGATCCCGCGCTGCTTCGTCCGGGTCGATTTGACCGTCGTGTTGTCGTCGGACGTCCTGACGTTCGCGGCCGCGAGGGGATTCTGAAAGTCCACACGCGGAAAATACCTCTTGATGAAGGTGTTGACGTCAACGTCATTGCACGCGGAACGCCGGGATTCACTGGTGCGGATCTCGCAAATATTGTTAACGAAGCGGCTCTGAATGCTGCCCGTTACAATAAGAAAGTCGTCGGCATGGCCGATTTTGAGATCGCTAAAGATAAGGTGATGATGGGAGCCGAGCGTAAGTCGATGGTTATTTCTGACGAGGAAAAACGCATCACGGCTTATCACGAGGCGGGCCACACGCTGGTCGGGCTCAAGGTGCCAAACGTCGATCCGGTCCATAAGGTTACGATCATCCCGCGCGGCATGGCGCTTGGTGTGACGATGTACCTGCCGGAAAAAGACCGCTTATCTGCGACCAAAGAATATTTGCTTGGGCAGATCGCGATGGCCATGGGCGGACGTATCGCCGAGGATGTATTTATCGGCAGCATCACGACCGGTGCCGCAAACGACATCGAAAAAGCGACCGAAGTTGCCCGTGCGATGGTTTGCGAATACGGAATGAGCGAACTCGGGCCGCTAACCTTTGGCAAAAAGGAAGAGCAGATCTTCCTCGGGCGTGAGATATCTCAGCACCGCGATTATTCAGAAGACACGGCTATCAAGATCGACCAAGAGGTTAAACGCATCATTGCTGAGCAATATGCGCGTGCCGAAAAGATCATCAAGGAAAACCGCGATTCGCTTATCAACCTCGCGGAGGCATTGCTCGAACACGAGACGCTCGACGCCGTGATGATCCGTCGCGTAATGGCAGGATTGCCTCTTGATCCGGTTGAAAGGTCATCGACAAATAATGACGATAATTCAACCGAGACGGAAGATTCAGCGACTATTAAAGGGCCGATCCTACCGCCTATGACGGGTAATGATCCGGTAGCGGCGTAAGCAATCGATGAGGTATGAAGGATGAGGGATGAAGATGAAAACTCTTCATCCTTTTTCTTTTGCCCGTTTCGCGGTTTAATTGACCTATGTACTGGCAGACATCACGTCGAAAAATATCGCTTGAGCAGCCGCTGGTGATGGGCATACTAAACGTCACGCCGGATAGCTTTTCCGACGGCGGTGAGTTTTTATCGATTGATAATGCCCTGCGTCATGCCGAGGCGATGATCGCCGACGGAGCCAATATCATCGATGTCGGCGGCGAATCGACACGGCCCGGAAGCGGACAAGTTTCGGCTGACGACGAGATCAAGCGCGTCGTGCCGGTGATCGAGGCGATCACAAAAAGATTTGATACGCCGGTCTCGATCGACACGACTAAATCAGAGGTCGCTGTCGCAGCGGTCAATGCCGGTGCTGAGATCATTAATGATATTTCAGGATTGAGGTTTGATGTAGGGATCGCGGATGTTGCGGCCCGGACAAATGCGGGGCTTGTGCTGATGCATTCGCGGGGAGATTTCGCGTCTATGCACACACAATCGCCCATCGATGACGTCTTTGCCGCAATCATAGTCGGACTCAACCGTTCTATCGATATTGCCACGGCTCGGGGCGTTCGCAGCGAACAGATCGCCGTCGATGTGGGCATTGGGTTTGGTAAGACGCAAGAGCAGAATTTAGAGTTACTGGCGAAACTTGATAAAATCGTAAGCGAATTCAAGGCGTATCCGATGCTGATCGGCACCTCGCGTAAATCGTTTTTGACGCGTATCCTCGGCGATGTTCCGCCGGCGGAACGAAGAGGCGGGAGCCTTGCGACAGCACTGGTCGCTATCCGCAATGGAGCAAAGATCTTACGTGTTCACGATGTTCGTGAAACTGTTAGTGCGATAAAAACTGCGGCAGCTATTTCAGGAGTAAAATGAAATGAAAATACTGATGACCTTTGCCTTAACGCTTGTAACACTATCGCTTTTTACCGCCGTGTATGCTGACGTGCCGCCCGATAAGGGCTACAAACGGATCACGCAAAAGCTCGTGATCGAGCCTAAAGACGACTTTTCGGACTATCGCTTTTTCATTAAGGTCGGCGCCGATTTGAAAGAATATGTTCTGAAAAAAGACGTCTTGACGACCATCGAATCTATGGGCGGTGGAGCTTGGTATCGTAACGGCAAGTTTCTCGCCGTTCCCAAAAAAGCGCTGATCGGTTTAAGCGAAACCGCGACGGATCAGAGATTAAACCCTTTGCAACAGGCTATTTATGACGACAAAGTAGCGGGTACAATAGTATTGGTTGAGCATGGCTTTATCCGCGATGTTCCGAATGCCGAGGCCGCGGGTGCCAAAGATCCTGTTTACCGCCTGGAAAAGGATACAGAGAAAGGCATAAAAGCGACGCCTGTGACAGGCAGCCAAAACAGTAATACGGCCGGAAACACGCAGGGCTCATACTATTCGACTGAACCAAAGACGCCTGAGTTTTGGGCGACGGTTGTCGGCGGCGTTCTGCTCACACTGGCCTTTATCTGTCTCGGAGTTTTTGCCGTACGCCGCTCTAGAATTAAAGCCGATGGTTTTCACGCCACAACAAAATGAAATATCTCAAAGTCCTACCGCTTGCGTTTACCCTATTTCTCGTCTCGGGCTTCACCGAGTGCTATAAGCCCGTGACAAATTCGGGCTTGCCAAAAAACGTTAAGACGATCGCGGTTCCGGCGTTTCAGTTCGAGGCAAAGGGGCTGCGGTATAAGATCGAATCGCGATTTACCGACGCTGTCAGTCGCGAGATCATCCGCCGCGGCAATGGGCTGAAAGTGCAAGGTTCCCGTACGGGTGCCGATGCGGTGCTCGAGGGCATGATCCGTGATTTTGCTTTCTCGGGTGTACTGCTCGACAGCGAGGGCCGTGCCCGCGTCTATGAGGTCACGATCGTGACCGCCGTAACGATCCGCGATGTGCGAAACAATACGATCCTCTACGACAATCAGAATTTTACATTTCGTGACTCATTTGAATTTACAAACGACCCGCGGTCATTCTTTAACGAAGAAGATCCGGCCGTCGAACGCATGGCGAGGGCATTTGCCGAAGCGGCGGTTTCCGCTTTCGTCAACGGCATCGGTGTAAAGGAAGAAAAGAAATGAAAGAGGTTTCTCCACAGATAAGCACAGATAGACACAGATCAGGACGTATTGGTCAGGTGTGAGGTTCTTTGGCTTATCTGTGTTTATCAGTGGATAATTTCTTATGGTCTTGTCGAGGGAACAGCTTAGAAATCAGCTAAAACAGCGTGAGATCGCGCCCGTTTATGTGCTGTTTGGCGCTGAGACTTATCTGCGTGACTTGGCTGCAAAGACCATCGCCGACCTATCTTTTGCCGAAGGGGATTTTCGTGATTTTAACGATACTTCGTTTAGCCTGAACGCTGACAGCAACCTAAAACAGGCTCTCGGGGTGGCCGAGCAACTGCCGATGATGGCCGCGCGGCGGGTCGTCCGGATCACCGATATTCGCATTTCGGCGACGGGCCATCGCGACACCATAATCGAAGACCACGAGGCGATGCTGAGCGCGTATTTTGCCAACCCTTCGCCGACATCGACCGTAATATTTATTGCAGACGACCTCAACGGCGTACGGAAAATGGGCAAGCTGCTGCGTGATAAGACGACGGCGGTTGAGTTCAAACCGCTTGAGGATGCTGAGTTGGCTGATTGGGCACGAAGCGAATTTCGTAAATCCGGCGCCGAGATCGACGGAGCGACATTAAATAGTTTTATCAACCGCATCGGGCCAAATGTCTGTCGTCTGAATAACGAAATAAGCAAGATCGCGACGGCAGTTCTGCCAGGTAAAGTCGTGACAGCCGAGCTGATCGAAGAGCTTGTACCAAACACCCGCGAGATTGACAATTTTGAGCTGACAAAACAGCTTGTCGCGGGACGGCGTTCATCCGCGATCAATTTGCTGAGACAAATACTCGATGACGGAGCCGAGCCGCTGGCTCTGCTTGGGCTGATCGCATACAATTACCGCCGTTTGCTGATGGCAAAAGAGATGATGGAGCGTGGCGTTGACCGCCGCGAGGTTGCGAATGTGGTCAAGCTGCGTTACAACGACCAAGAGCCATTTCTTGCGACCGCCCGGCGAGTTGAGATGAAAAAGCTCGTCTCGGCCATTCAAAAACTAGCCAAAACAGACCTCGCCATAAAAACGTCGATCGGCGGCAGCGGACCGGCGGGCGCACGTTTGCAGATCGAGATGCTCGTCTGTGACCTCGCACTGCTGTAACAATTGTTAGATCGACGCCAGGCCTGACGCCCTATTAAAATGGTTGTAGAGATCGTTATAGTCGCCCAGTGAACGATTGAGTATCAGCGGCAACTGCGCAATGTCGTTGGTGTTTACGATCAGGTTGAGGTTGCGCAAAAATCCGTCGTGGGCGTTCATGGTCGTGCCCTCTTCTTCAAGTGAAATCAGGAACAGTCGGCGCCGCTCTGATGAATACATAGCGTTGGCTTTTTGCTGGATCACCGCTGCACCGCCCATCTCGGCGGCAAAATCCGGTGAAAATATCAGTATCTCGGTCTTACCCTCCCGAAGGCGTTCGTTCGCCTGAGCAGGAGTCTGAGCAACATAGACCTTGTAACCCGATTTTGCGAGCAGCTTTGCCGTCTCATCGGACCTTTCACCTAGGCAGAGCAATATCCGACGCGGCTTTTCGTCGCCATCGTCGTCGCTTTCTATAACGGTCTTTTC
The DNA here is from genome assembly GCA_002360555.1 of Chloracidobacterium sp. UBA3360. GTDB lineage: Bacteria > Acidobacteriota > Blastocatellia > Pyrinomonadales > Pyrinomonadaceae > OLB17. The sequence continues at coordinate 32,966 of DEQS01000068.1, read as the reverse complement.
AGCCTGCAGAGCGTTCATCAGCGACCGGAGAGCGCTGTTGATCTGCATATCATTTTCCTTTGCGGCAAAATCGGTTGGGCTGTCGGCAGTAGGCGCAGCAGGCTTATTGGCGGCCAACTGATCGACCGTCGAGAGGCCCTTGCCGGACGCATCTTTTTGGACACGCAACAGATTTTGGCAACGCGGACAGCGAACCGAAAAGTTTCCACTGGGGATCTTTGATTCGTCTAACTGTAAGGAAACAGAGCAATTATCGCAACGGATTATCATGGTAGTGAATAGTGAACGGTGATTAGTATGTAGTTATTCGATCATGCTGAGTACCGAATCCGGATTCTTTGGCGGCGGAGCCTCGACCATCGGTTTTGGCATTGGGGCAGGCTTACCGGCGTTGACGTAATCTTCGGTCGAGGAAAGGCCTTTGAGCTGGAGCAGCAGGTTGTTTTGATTTGTCGCAAATGACAAGCCGTCTTCCATTTTGATCAGGCCCTGTTCGATCATTTTTCTGAGCACCGAATCAAAATCCTGCATACCGTCGATCTCGCCATCGCGGATCGCGTCGAGTAGAGTCTTGCCCTCGGTCTCACCTTTTTCAATGTATTCGCGGGTTCGCGGATTTGAACGCAGGATCTCTACGGCGGCGATACGGCCGCGGCCATCGGCGGTCGGGATCAGTCGTTGAGAGACGATGTAGCGGAATGTCTGTGCGAGACGTGTGCGAATGACACGCTCTTCGTTTTTGGGATATAGACCGATGATGCGGTCGATGGTCTTTGACGCGTCAATGGTGTGGAGCGTCGATAGCACAAGGTGGCCGGTCTCCGCAGCTTCGAGCGCGATCTCGGCCGTTTCGAGGTCACGCATCTCGCCGACGAGGATGACCTTAGGTGCCTGACGCAGTGCGGCACGCAGTGCTGAGGCAAAATCTTTTGTGTCGGCACCGACCTCACGTTGGTTGATGGTGCTCTTTTTGTGGTTGTGGAGAAACTCGATCGGGTCTTCGATAGTGACGATGTGATACGCCTTGGTCTCGTTGATGCGGTCGATGATCGCGGCGAGCGTCGAGCTTTTGCCTGAGCCTGTAGGTCCGGTGAGGAGCACAACACCATTGCGGATCTCGGCAATGTCAGCGAGCTGTGGTGGCAAACGGAGCGAGTCAAAACTCGGTATTTCGTGAGGGATGACGCGCATCACGATCGAGTAAGAGTTTCGCTGTTGGAAAATATTTACACGAAAGCGGCA
>DEQS01000068.1:1509-31531 GCA_002360555.1 Chloracidobacterium sp. UBA3360 | reverse complement strand
GCGGCCGCGTCGGGGTTGTCGCGGATCAGCGACATCGCGATCATCTCGGTTTGAAACGCTGATAGCTTGCCCAATCCGATGGGCGAAGCGGGATAGAGAACGCCGTTGATCTCGACCTGTGGTTTTTGGCCGCAAGAGAAATTGAGGTCACTTACGTTCTCAGATACGAGCAGCATCTGCTCAATAATGGGTGCTATGTCAAGCAAACTCATGTTTGGTTTCGACTCCTGATGGCTGACGAAAAGGCGGGCTGATGTGGAATGTGGCCTGGCTGATGCCAAACCGTCAATGAGTATTATTACCTATAGCGAGTAGTTTCTGCAAGTAATATTTTAACAATCGAAAACAATGTTGTTGTTACGAGGTATAGATATTGTTGAATGACCGCATTTTGGACTCGATCTGATCCGGGTCTGAGAGTATTGCGCTGATGATCGCTGCTGAATCGGCTCTGGCTGCCAAAACGGAGCGGTAATTATCGCTGTGAATACCACCGATAGCGACTAACGGTCGATCGCCGATTATCTCACGCACGTCTTCTAATGCTGAGAGTCCGACCGTAGCATCCGGGTTTTGTTTTGTTCTGGTGTCAAATATCGGGCCGTATGCGATGTAGTCGACGGGCAATAGCAAAGCCTCGCGCACCTGCTCCACGGTGTGTGTCGAAAACCCGATGATCGCATCCTCGCCAAGTAGTTTCCTTGCCGCAGCGGGTGGCAGGTCGTCCTGGCCGAGATGAATTCCATCGGCATTTAACGCCGCTGCAATATCGACCCGGTCGTTGATGATGATCTTGACGGAACGCTCACGGGCATAGGCGATCACAGCACTAGCGTCTTCGCAAAACTCGGCCGGTGACAGATGCTTTTCCCGCAGTTGGATCAATGTGGCACCACCCGCGATCAATCGCTTGACCTGCTCCAAATGAGACAGGCCGGATATGCGGGTGTCGGTGATCGGATAGATCTTTGGTAGGACGTTATTCAAGATTGTTTAGTACAGAGATTTCATCATCAGAAAACAGTCTTCGCCGTTGTTGTAGTATTTGGCGATGCGTTGAACGACGGTGTAATCGGCCCGGCGGTATAGATCCTGGGCGATGGTATTGCCGACGCGGACCTCGAGCATAATAGTGCCGACCTCGCGTTTGCGGAGGGCCTCCTCGATATGACCGAGTAGCCGTGCGGCTAGGTTTCGTTGGCGGTGCTCGGGAGCGACGCCGATTGTCGTCAGGTGAGCAGCATTACTCTCATTGACCATGACAAACGCAAAACCGACCAACTCGTCCTGCAGCGTGACCACTCGATAGCTCAATGTTTTCGGCTCATTGAGCAGATATTCAAAAGTATATTTTGTATAGTTATCGCCATTTCGAAAACAGCGGATATTGAGGCGGAGAACTTCGGGTAATTGCTCGAGGGTCAGCGGCCGGATCTCGTATTCGCAAAGCGGTGCCGGAACGATGACTTCGGGTTCGGCGAAGCCCGCAGGGATAAAAAAGTTTTTTATCGTCTCCAAAACAGCCATTTCCTAAAATACCAGCATACAGTCGCCATAGCTGTAAAATCTATAGCTTTTTGCTACGGCGTGTCGGTAAGCATCCATTATAAGCTGATGACCGCCGAAGACAGAGGTCAAAACGAGGAGCGAGCTTTTTGGCAGATGAAAATTGGTCAGCAGCGCATCGACCGCACGAAATTGATATCCCGGCGTGATCGTGATCGCCGCTGTATGTTTTCCAGCAGCAAACAGTTCGAATTCGTTAATGTTTGATTCGAGAGCGCGCGTCGTTGTCGTACCGATGGCGACGATCCGGCGGCAGTCGGCTTTTGCGGCGTTCAACAGATCGGACGTCTGCTGATCTATCTCATAACGCTCGGGCAAAACGGTGTGTTTTGCGATGTCGTCAACGCGGACCGGTTCAAAAGTCCCATAGCCTACGTGCAGCGTTATCTCAGCGATCTCGACACCTTTTGCCCGTATTTCATCGAGCACGTCGGGCGTAAAGTGCAATCCGGCGGTCGGTGCAGCGATCGCTCCGCGATTTTTGGCGTAGACCGTCTGATAGCGTTCGCGGTCATAATCGATAGCGGTTTTTTCGCGTTTTATGTAAGGCGGGAGCGGTGTTTTGCCTAAGCTTTCGATCAGTTCCATCAGATCGCCGTTGGCAGCAAAGCGGATAGATACTTTTCCATCATTATGCTTTTCTACAAGCTCTGCGGTAAGCAGCTCTGAGAATACTATCTTTTTGTCCGGCGTCAGACGCTTTGCCGGACGAGCAAGTGCTGTCCAGGTGTTTGGGCCGGTTTCATCAATTAGAAATATTTCCACCGCGGCTCCCGTCTGTGTCTTTCCAAAAAGCCGGGCCGGGAAAACCTTGGTGTTATTTAATACAAGCAGATCATCCGGCCGCAAAAAAGAAGGGAGATCGGCGAATGAATGGTCAGTGAACGACGCAGTTTGGCGGTCGACGCACAGCATTTTGGACGTTTCACGCCGGGCCGCAGGTTGCTGCGCTATCAGGTTTTCGGGCAAATCGTAGTCAAAATCGCTTAACTGCATTGTTAGAAATAGACTAGAGGCACTCGCACGTTGTTGGCAACGTGTGATTTACATATAATCATCTTATCAGCGCCAAATCGCGAGTTGCGTTTTTTCGCAGCTCATTGGATGGAGTTTAGTTGCTCACAATTTGGTAGAGGACACACTTCATATAAGCAGCCACGGAGGGAGATCCATGAAAAACATTAGCTCAAAATTTATTATCACCGGCATATTTTTAGCATTTTTTGCATTTGCTTTGCCGCAGTCGACAACCGCTCAGGAGGGCCGTTACGTCAATACCTATAGCAAGAATCAAGTCAAAGGGTTTATTGACCAGCTCGATCGCAGCAGCAAGACATTTCGTAAGGATTTTGACCGTTATATGGATCAAAGCAATCTGAACGGAACCAGCACCGAAGACGATTTCAATAACCGAGTTGAGCGTTATAAAGACTCTGTCGAATACCTCAAAAACAAATTTAACGGTAATAACCCTTGGTGGAATAACAGGACCAATGTGCAGGGAATGATCAGTGCGGCTGAGCCGGTGAATTCGATGATGAACAACCTGGTGTTTGCCAGGCAGTTAGAGTCACAGTGGCGAATGTTACGCGATGACATCAACAAACTTGCCGACACATTTGACCTGCAGGGCATCAACGGCGGCGGCTGGAACGGCGGTGGTTGGAATGGCGGCGGATGGAACGGCGGCGGCATCGGTAATGCTCCGAGTTGGGCAGTGGGTAATTGGCGTTGGGTACAGGGTAATAACCGGACAATGAACATCGCTCCAAATGGCCGCGTCACCCTCATGATCGACGGTACGACCAGCTACGGAACGATCAACAACGACCGTCTTACGATCAACGGCAATACGTCCAGCGTCACACGTACCGGCAACGGTTTTAGAACTTATAATCAGATAACCGGTGAGGTTAGCGACTATGTCCTAACCGGCGGCAACAATGGCGGTTGGAACGGCAATGGTAATATGAGCACACCGCCAGGCTGGACCCAGGGAACATGGTATTGGACAAACGGCCCTGACCGCCGCATGGTCATCGACAAAAACGGACGGGTTACCTTGTATACCGGAGGCAATACTAGCTACGGAACCTATTACAAGGGTGCTATCATGCTCAACGGCGAACGATCAACCGTTACGAGAAATGGCAACAACATCACCACCTATAATCAGAGCTCGGGTGAGACCAGCAACTACTCTAAAAACAGTAACGGCTGGGGCAACAGCGGCGGTTGGAATGGCGGTGGTTCGTCCAATGTGCCTAACTGGATAGTCGGCAGATTTGTCTGGACCAACGGTTCGGAACGCACGTTTGTGATCGACTCAAACGGCCAGGTGACCCTTTATCTTGGTAATTCGACACAAACCGGTACATATCGCAACGGCATTATTAGCCTCAGTGGTAGTACTTCGACCGTTTCTCAAACCAACAATGGTTTTAGGACGGTCAATCAGGCGACTGGTGAAGTGTCAGATTACCGCCGGCAGTAATTTCAACGTCTAAACAAGCAAAAGGCACGCTCAGTAGAGCGTGCCTTTTTTTGTTTGAATAAAAGTGGCTTAAGCCAGTTAGGCCTGAGCCACCTCGTTTGAATTATTTATCATAATATCACCCCCAGTGGTGACATTATTGCACAAAGCTTTGGCGTAAAGCTATAAGTTTTTTTTAGAAGTGGTACCGAGGGTCGGAGTCGAACCGACATGGGCGTTAAGCCCGCTAGATTTTGAGTCTAGTGCGTATACCAATTTCGCCACCCCGGCTTGGAATTAACGATGATAAAACTCTCAGTTCGATAGGTCAAGACCGGGTTGGTCAAACCTCGATCAAAACCTCGATCATGACACGGCGTTTAGCTTCGTCAAGAAATGCCTCGATATTTACAGCCACCTTCGAACGTATCAGGATGTCGTGTATATCTGTACGTTTTTCTTCGAGCGTAGGGACGACCACGCCGGGTGACCTGCGTCTAAATTCCGGCACGAAAGTGCCGCTGTAATATTTCGCCTCGTCGTCTGGCGTTACGACTACAAATGACCCAAACCGAAAATCAACATATTTTTCGATAGCCACACGCTGAGCGATCAGACGTTCGAAATTATCGTCTTTTATCGACTCAAAGCCGACCATTTTCAGACGCTCTTCGAAAACAGCCGGCGAGGGAAAATAACTCAACGTTGCATTTATCTTGTCGGCGATCTCTTTTGCGGTAGGGGCCGAACGCGGCAATCTCTCTGCTTCGAGAGCAAAAAGCCGTTGGTTTATCAGCAGTTGCAGTGCTTGATTGAGGTCGTCGGAACGCGGTTTGTCGAGCGGCGTACCCGGTTGTAAGGCCAACTGCCAGATGATGTCCGAATACGTTATCAACTCGGTCCGCGTTCCGTCACTGAGCACTGCAACGGTCTTATCGACGATCTCCTGCGCATTTACGCGGGTATTGTTGCCGGAAACGCCCGTTAGAACGGCTGCTAAGAGGCCGAGAAGTATAAGTCTTTTGAGTGAGAACATCATTTTTACGATATTTTGATTTTCGGCCTGTTTCGCACAGGTGTCAATGGTGAAGCACGGTGTTTAATTTGTTGACAAGATGTTAAAAATTGTTTTTAATTGAAAAGGAGGACTGTATCACTTCTACATTCCGTCGAGCCTCCGCTTTAACCGTTAGTTTTGCACCGAATTACCCGGCTGCGATCAATAAAACATGCTGACTTCCTCGCCGCCGAAAAAACACGCTAGTTCAATATCTCCGATGACCGAACAGGATGGCCGTACGAACGACCTTAGGTTCATCTCGGAGCTTGGGCGGAGCTTGCTTTTCACCATCCATCCAAAGCGGGTCGCGAGCCGCGTCGCCGACGCGATCTATACTGGAGTAGATGCCAAGGTGTGCGTCTTTGTTGCCGAGCTTGAGAGCATCGGGCTGATAACGTGCGCATTTGGAGAGGACGGCGTCATCGGCGAAGGGTCACTCGACCGCACGGCGTTTGATAAATGGCTCGCGTTTATGCCGCCGCAGATCGGGTACTCCGAAGAGGCGGCTGATGAATTTTTCATCAACGGTGTCGATCATCTACACGAATATATTTCGCCGCTTCACATCAACGGCAAGATCAAAGGGGCGATAATCACGGGCTTTGCGCATCGCGAAGATTTTACCGATCACAAGGCACGCCTGATAGATGCCGCCACACAGATGGCGGCGATGAGCGTTAATCTGTCGGCCCATTATGAGGGAGCACTTAACGATTCGATCAACGAGGCTCGCGAAGAGCATCGTAAATTTACCGAAGCGATCCTTGATACTCTGCCGGTGTCGCTTTACGTTGTTGATCGCGACTACCGCATCGTCACGTGGAATCGGCACCGCGAGGTCGGCACACAGGGCATACCGAGAGACATTGCGATCGGACGTGACGTTTTTGACGTACTCGAAAAATATCCGCAAGGACGTTTGCGTGAGGAATTTGAAAGAGCGTTCCGCACCGGACGCATCGAACGTATCGAACAACAGACTGTCGCCGATGACGGCTCGACGCTGCACTGGATGGTCAGCAAGATCCCGATGAAAAACGCTGACGGCGACGTCACGCACGTCATCACGGTCGGCGAAGACGTGACGGTACGTGTCGAGGCGATCCATGCGATCAACCGTGCCGAAAAGCTTGCGGCTGTCGGACGACTCGCGGCGGGTGTCGTTCACGAGATAAATAATCCGCTGGCAACGATCGCGGCCTGTGCCGAATCGCTCGAACATCGTATTGACGAGGGTTCGTTCAATGCGTCTGAGGCGGTTGATGACCTGACAGAGTATCTCGGCCTGATCAAAAGCGAAGCGTTTCGCTGTAAGACGATCACTACCGGCCTGCTTGATTTTAGCCGCATCCGCACCGGCGAACGCTCGCACATCGATGCGGGCGAGATCGTCCGCTCGGCCGCAAATCTGATCTCGCATCAGAAACGCGGCAACGGCATCGATCATGAACTAGAGATCGACGACGATCTACCGCTGGTCAGCGCTGACGGAGGCCAGATACAACAGGCTGTCATTGCTCTCGCAACCAACGCGATCGACGCTATGGTCGATGGCGGAAAATTGACATTTCGTGTCTATCAACGCGGCAATCGCGTTGTGATCGAGGTCGCGGATACCGGCTCCGGCATTCCGCAAGAGAATATGTCCAAGATATTCGAACCTTTCTTTACGACCAAAGAGGTCGGCCGCGGCACCGGGCTCGGCCTCGCCGTCTGCTATGGCATTATCTCAGAGCATGGCGGCCGTCTCAGCGTTCGTTCGACGGTCGGCAAAGGCACTACGTTTTCCATCTTTTTACCTGCTACTGTCTGAACTCACCCCATAAATCTATGCCAAAACTACTCGTAGTCGATGACGAAAAGAACTTACGCCTTGTAGTCGAAAAAGAAATGACGCGGCAGGGCCACGATGTGATGTGTGCCGAGGACGGCGAAGCCGCCTGGGAACTGCTCGAGGAGCAGGATTTTGACGTCGTATTGTGCGACATCAATATGCCGCGTCTCGACGGCCTGGGACTGCTCCGCCGCACACGCGAACGCAGCCAAAATCCGCCTGAGGTGATAATGCTCACCGGCCAGGCGACAGTCGAATCTGCCATCGAGGCGATGAAACTTGGTGCCTACGATTACCTGACAAAACCATACCGCATCGGCGAATTGTCGGCTCTCGTTACCGCGGCGGCCGAGAAACAGCAGTTAAAGGTCGATAACCAACGGCTGCGTGCACAGATCGCCCGAACGCACCAATCTTTGCCTGAGATCGTCGCTGATTCGCCGCAGATGAAAGAGGCCCTAAGGCTCGTCCAGCGTGTCGCTCCGTCTGATACATCGGTACTTATCACTGGCGAATCGGGCGTTGGTAAAGAGTTGATCGCACAAGCGATCCATCGTTTAAGCAATCGAGGCGATAAACCGTTTATAGATCTCAACTGTGCCGCGTTACAAGACACGCTACTTGAAAGCGAACTGTTTGGCCACGAAGCCGGAGCGTTCTCAGGTGCAAGAGCTAGAAAGCTGGGGCTTTTTGAGATCGCTGACGGCGGCACTTTATTTTTGGACGAGATCATGGAGATGCCGATGCAGCTCCAGTCAAAGCTATTGAGGGCACTTGAGACCCGCACATTTTTTCGCGTCGGCGGGGTGAAAAAGGTCGAAGTTGACGTTCGCCTGATCGCGGCGACAAACCGCGACAAAGATACCGCGATCGCTGACGGACTATTTCGTGCCGATCTGATGTACCGCGTAAATAGTTTTGAGATCAATGTGCCGCCCCTGCGTGAGCGCCGCGAGGACATAGAGCCGCTCGCACGGCATCTGTTACACAAGCTCGCCGGCCAAAACGAGCCGGAATTGTCTCCTGCTGCGATCGAGGCGTTAAATGCTTTTGACTGGTCGGGCAACGTCCGTCAGCTTCGCAACTGTCTGGAAAGGGCGATCTTGCTTGCAGACAACGGTATGATCACACCTCGTGAACTGCCGCCAGAGATAGCGTTTCGCTCCGAAAAGACAACTGTATCGGTCAGCTACGGATCGCCGAGCAGAGAACCTGTCAGCTCATTTCAAAACACGACGCCCTCAAATCTACGCGATGTCGAACGCCAGCAGATCATCGGTGCTCTCGAAAAAACCGGCTGGCATCGAGGCAAGACCGCCGAACTGCTCGGCATCTCGCCATCGACGCTTTACCGTCGGTTAAGAGAATACGACCTGGACGTTCGGTAATGGTGTAAAAATGCTCAAAAGATCTTATCTATTGGTTTTGGTGTTATTTGCGATTCTCGTGTCGGGCAATATCGTGTCCGCGCAACGGACGTTTCCCGGTGAGGTCATAGGCATCGTTGACGGGCGGACCGTGACTATCAAGATATCGTCGGGACAGGTCAACGTCCAGTTGCAATACATCGACGTGCCGGACAACGTGCCGCAGATGCAAACTATGGTGAAGGAACACCTTAGGGCTCTTGCGGTCGGGAAAATGATCGAATACCGGCCGAGAAACTTAATGTCGGACCGGACGATCGGCCAGCTTTGGTCGAATGGTGTTGATCTCAGCCAACAGATGCTGCGTGACGGAGCAGCGTGGCTTGTGCCGTCGCAATTATCCGGGCAAGAGCGTACTGAGTTTGATCTGTACGCAGCAACCGAAGCGGCGGCAAAAAACGAAAAATTAGGTATCTGGTCGGCCGTGGATCTTAAGCCCTCATGGGAACGTATAGTCACCGTAGAGGCCAAAAAAATCAATGCGCCTGTCAGCATGACCGAGTCGCCGCCGTCGAAAAAGATCGAAAAGGTGCGCACCGGTAAATGGGGCGATGTTAACCCAAAACTCGGCAATGTCGGTGCTGTGCATAACGGCTATAACGCCGAAAGCCGCACAGGATTTTTGAGCACCGGCATCTCGATGGTCAATCTCAGCAATGCAGGGCTCGACGAACGCTTTCAGAACGCCAAACTCTTTGCAGATTTTACGTATTGGTATAAAGAGAGTGAGACAGGCCGCGATGGCACCTTCGTGTTCACGCTGATCAGCGAAAACGATACGCCGATGTTTGCCCGCGATCAGGAAATGGTAATTATCGGTGAAAAGGGAAAGATCGCCGTAGGTCGCGGCAAACGATATGAGTCACGCTCGGGCGGCAAGGTCTTTGAAAAGTTGACCTTTAACGTCAGCCGAGCCAACGTTGAACGTATGACAAACGACGTCACGGTAATGAAGATCGCCGACCATCTACTCGAACCGCAAACCATCCGATACATACTATTTAACATGCTGCAGGTCGCGAAATAAAAAACGCTGCTCTGACATCGGCATAAGCTTTTGATCGAATAAAACTCCTTGCTTTTGCAGGGCTTCGGAGAGATTCTTTCCGCCAAAAAATAAAAACGTTTGCTTGCGCGACCATTTTAAAAGACGCGGCAACTTCTCCGAAAACTTATCGAGAGCGCGACAAGTGACGAATTCGCAGTCGGCGAGGTCGGCTTCTTCGAACTGGCTGTTAACGATCCTAACCCTATTGAGCAGGCCGAGACTCTCGATCACCGATTCGAGAAACTTGGTCTTTTTCTCTTTTGACTCGATCAAAATAGCCGTGAGGCCGTCGCGGACGAGCAAGCACGGGATCGACGGCAGACCCGCACCGGCGCCGACATCGGCAAGCATTGCCGACATCGGGAGATATTCGAGCAAGGTAAGAGATTCGAGAATGTGACGGATCGCAAATTCCTCCGGTGACATCGGAGCGACGAGGTGGAGAAATTCGTTATGCTCTAGGATCAGTTCGTAGTAATTAGCTAGGCGTGCAATTTGTTCGTCGGTGAGCCCTAGGCCAAAAGCAGATTGGTGTTCTTTTATCGCTTTAATAAATTCCGCGGCCATGATTTTGGAGTTTTACGCAAAGCCGCAAAGAATGCAAAAAGTGAAATCGTTTATATAGAAATGGTTTGATGCCAAAAAACTGGCCCCCCGCTAACGCAGGGGGTTCTGACCAGATGTGGTGCGGACGAATGGAATCGAACCATCACGGCCTTGCGGCCACGGGCTTCTGAGACCCGCGCGTCTACCAGTTCCGCCACGTCCGCGAGCGAACATTGAGGATACTAATTCGGCGGGCGAAATTCAAGACGTGGTTACTCATCCGGCTCTTTGTTATATTGAATGAGTGCCAACTGATCTCGCAGACAATCTAAACGACATCCGCCAACGCATTGCTGAGGCCTCCGTGCGTGCCGGTCGCGATCCCAGTGAAATAAAGCTCGTCGCTGTAAGCAAGACGCATCCCGCAAGTATGCTACGCGAGGCAATGGCTGCGGGCGTCACGGTTTTTGGGGAAAATAAGGTGCAAGAAGGCGAAGGTAAGATCATCGAGATCGGCCGGGACGCTGCCGAGTGGCACTTGATAGGGCATCTGCAATCCAACAAGGCTCGCAAGGCAGTGCAACTTTTTGACGTGATCCACTCGCTCGATTCGGTCGAACTCGCCGCGCGGCTTGAGCGTATTTGTATTGACGAGGGCCGTGCGGAATTACCGGTGTTTGTTCAGGTCGATCTTGCGGGCGAAGAGACAAAATCGGGCGTTGCCGAGAGCGATCTGCCGGAATTAGCTGCTTATTTGAAAACATGCAAATGTCTGAGATTTAATGGAATGATGCTCTTGCCGCCGTTTTTCGACGAGCCGGAGGCGACACGACCCTTTTTCAAGCGACTGAGGGCTTTGCGTGATGAAGTTATTCCCGGTGGCGAGCTTTCGATGGGCATGAGCCATGATTTCGAGGTCGCTATCGAGGAAGGCGCGACGATCGTAAGGGTAGGAACAGCGATTTTTGGAAGAAGATAATTAACCGCAGATGAACGCAAATAGACGCAGATACTTGGATCTATTGTTTTAATATTTGCGTTGATCTGCGTCTATCTGCGGTTAAAAATATTATGCTTACGTTTTTAGTTTATCCAATATTTAGCATCATTGTTTGGAGCATTTTTGGCCTGTTTTTGGGTCTGATGCTTCTCAGGATGATCTTTAACTTTACCGACCCAAATCCGTTTGGCAAGGTCGGGCGGTTTGGGTTTAAGGTCCGCAAACTGACTGAGAAATGGGTCTATCCGGCGGCGCGGTTTTTTGCGATGTACGGCATCAATACAAAATGGGCTCCGTTGCTGACAATATTTATCGGGCTCGTTTTGACCTACTTTTTTACACAGATCGTCGGCAATACATTTTTTGTTATCGACGGCCTGACCGCCGGTATCGCCACGGGTAATCCAAAGGTCGTAATTGGTTTTATCTTGTACGGACTGCTGAGCCTGCTCGTGCTGTTCATCTTTATCCGATTCCTCGCGTCGTGGTTCGTCTTTACACGCAAGACCTTCCTCGCCTTTGTAATGAAAGTAACAGACCCGATAATGCGGCCCGTACAGCGTCTGATCCCGCCGATCGGTATGTTCGATATTTCGGCAATGCTCGTGCTGCTGGTGATCGGGTTTTTGCAATCGATCGTGCTGAGTGTATTTGTAAGAAGGTGATAAAACTTACAGACATAGATGGTTCGTTGATATTTAATGTTCGAGTCGTGCCGCGAGCCTCGCGGAGCGAGATCGTCGGCGGTCACGATGGAGCATTAAAGGTGAGGATCGCATCGCCGCCGGTCGATGGGGCCGCAAATGTTGAGATCGTTCGATTTCTCGCTAAGACTTTCGGTGTGTCGAAAGGTGATGTTTTCATCCTTAGCGGCGAAACTTCGAAAAATAAAAGAATAAAGATCGCAAACCTGTCAAAATCGAGTTTTGAGGAAAAAATAAAATGAAAAATCAGATCTCGTTTATGTCAGGTTTATTCGACACGGCAGAATTATCGCCGCCGGTAGTTAACGACCACCATTTTGGTGAAGACCTCGCACTTTGGATCGCCAAAAAATCGAACGGCAGCGATTATGTTTTTAGCGCACCGGTTCGTAACGCAGATGGCTGGTCTGAGTCTGTAACCGACGGTGGTGAAAAATTTGTTCTCGAGTTTGGGTTGGTTGCCGGGTCGGCGGGGTCCGATTACGCTCACTGGCAGATCACGATCGACAAACCGCGTAGCTGGCGTTCGTTTGGATCTAAGGACTCGCCGTCACGCTCAAGGCTCTGTGATCTGATACATAATATCCTGCGTGACGAACGCCAGATCCGCGAAGTTCAGTGGAGCTAACGGCATCGGCATTTTGCACCGCAAAATCGAGCGTGATATATTCGTTTATTCAAATTTAATTCAACAAAACAAAGGTTTTTAGCACATGTCAGGACACTCCAAGTGGCACACAATTAAGCATAAGAAAGGCGCTCTCGACGCCAAGCGCGGCAAGATCTTTACCAAGCTGATCAAAGAGATCACCGTTGCTGCACGCACGGGCGGCAGCGGCGACGTTGATACGAACGCCCGGCTGCGCAAGGCGGTGTCCGATGCAAAGGGCATGAATATGCCCAACGACACCATCGACCGAGCCATCAAACGCGGCACCGGCCAGCTTGAGGGCGTCGCTTATGACGAGATCACGTACGAAGGCTATGGCATCGGCGGTGTCGCCGTACTGGTCGAGACGATGACCGACAACCGCAACCGCACGGTCGCCGAGATACGGCATATTTTTTCGAAAAACGGCGGCAACATGGGCGAGGCCGGTTCGGTCGCGTGGATGTTCGACAAAAAGGGATACATCGTTGTCGATAAGGCCGCGATGGGCGAAGACGCTTTGTTCGAAGTCGTGATCGAGGCCGGGGCAGACGATATGCAGGACGAGGGCGAGGTCTATGAGATATTTACCACGCCAGAAGCTTTTGAAGCCGTGACCGATGCATTAACAGCTGCCGGTGTTGAGACTCAGGCCGCCGAGATCTCAATGATCCCCCAAAACTTCATCGCCCTCACCGGTGACGATGCCCGCAAAATGATGAAACTCTACGACGCTCTCGACGACAACGACGACGTCCAAAAGGTCTATGCAAATTTTGATATAGACGAGAGCGAGATGGAATAAGATGGATGTAGCTGATATCAAGCATTTGTTTGATTACACCCAGTGGGCAAACGCGAGGACAATAGACGCTGCCGAACAATTGTCGGACGAACACCTGCATCACAACTTTCACATCAGTCACAACTCCATTTTCGAAACGTTGCTGCACATGGCTGGTGCCGAATGGATATGGCTAGAGCGTTGGAATGGACGCTCGCCTGCAAAAACAGAGGCATGGTCGCTATGGACGGTCGATGCCTGTCCTGATCTCGCCGCACTAAAAACTCGTTGGGCCGACGTGATCGCAAGACGAACTCAATATCTTTTGGAATTAGACGAGGAGAAATTTAACTCGGAGATGTTTTTTCAACTTCTCAGCGGTGATCCCAGCTCTATGTCACTAGCGCATCAAATGCAGCATGTGGTCAATCACGCTACGCTACATCGCGGACAGGTCGTCGGCATGATACGCCAACTTGGTATCGAACCTCCATCAACGGACATGATCTTTTATCTTCGTTCGGACATCTCGCCAAAATAATTCGCCCGCAAGTTACAGATATCCTAGCGCCCAGTGTTTGTTTCGGCTTTTAACCCCGCTCCACCATTTACATAATGGGTAGAGAATGATCAGCCCCGAGATCCACGCGGCGTACGTGATCGCTAGGGAAAATCCGTAATTAGGCGGCGCAGCCTGGCCCATTGCGAGAATGCCTACAAATAAATAGCCGATCTGTTTGCCGGCCAAAGCACTTAGGATCACTCCCATACTGTGGGCTGTGAGCCATTGCAAGATGTAATAAAACATCGGTACGCGGCCAAATGTGACGCAGATGCGCTGCCACAGAGATTTGGCGTCGATGCGGTCGGTCAATGCGAGGACGATCATTCCGGGGCCGATGGTCATGAGCAGAAAAGCAAGCGATGGCGGATATTTTGAGACGTTGAAAAATGATAGAACGGTAGCGACCGATGTGTCCTGATATTTCCAAGGTACCGGATCGCCATAGACATTGATCGCGCGTAGTATGACGAACAAAGCCGTTGCAGCCATTCCCAAACGCAACAGCCATTTTTGACGAGTATCACGTTCCAACGAATAGAGCGTTCCCAAAGCATAACCGGCGGCCATTACCCCGACCCAGGGGATCAATGGATAGGCCAGTAACGCGGTCGATGCTCCGCCAAATAGCGGCAAGATGGCTTGTTGGTGCAGAATGATCCAAAGTGTTTGCAGAGCATCAGGCGGCGGTGTTGCGGCAAACGCGATGTTTGGAGGCAAGCTAAATCTATCGAGCAGATTATGCAGCACGATCATCAGCACACCGGCGATGCCGATGATCCGCACCGGCAAATAGATGAGCGCGGCCATTACGATCATCGATATGCCGATCACCCATATCACCTGAGCCATGCCAAAAAATGTGTAATCAAGATTAAATACGATCAAAAACCGGATGAGTGTAAATTCGAGAAATACGAGCCACAGACCGCGCGTGACGAGAAACCATGACAGTTCGCCGTTCGTTTTACCGTTCGCCTTTTGCAGATAGATGCTAACGCCAGACAGAAACACAAAGATCGGGGCGCAGAAATGGGTGATCCAACGCGTGAAAAAGACGGCTGCGGTCGTGGTCGCAGGGTCGGTCGGGTCAGACGTCAATGCACCCGCGTGAACAAACTCGCGCGTGTGGTCGAGCAGCATGATCATCATCACGATGCCGCGCAAAAGATCGATCGAATAAATACGGTCGCGTAATGTTGTTGTTTGTTCAGTCATAACAAATTTATGTTTGATCGCCGATCAATTGGCCAAAAGCGATGCGGTGTCCGACAGGCGTGACGACGCTAAACTCACGAATACCCCACGGCTTATTTCCGATGCGGGACAAGATCACGGCGCCACGCGAAACGAATTCCTCATAGACCTCATCCACATTTTCGATCAACGCGTGGGCGAACCACGAATGGTTACCGGTCGCCTCAGCCGTCATTTCGTCGGAGCATTCGCCAAGCATCAGTTTGAAATCACCAAACGACAAAAATTCCCAACCGGGAGCTATAAAATCGAGGTCAAAGCCAAGCTTATCCTTGTAATACGCGGCCTCGACGGCGAGGTCCTTGACGGCGAGAACGTGGCGGGTGTGGACTACTTTTCGTTCCATTGGGTTAACCTCCAAATCGTATCGCCGCCCGCTCTTTGGCACGGGCCGCCTCAACTTCGCGGTCACGCGGCGGGGCGTTGGTGACGAGAGTGTTGAGCATTTCTTGTGCGGCGGCGGCGACGCGTTCGATGGCGAGGTTAAATGCCTCTTCGTTTGCTTTTGACGGTTTGTTAAAGCCTGACAGCTTGCGGACAAACTGTATTGACGAGGCCATTACCTCATCCGTTGTTGCAGGCGGATCGAAATTGAATAGGGTTTTGATATTACGGCACATAATTTTTGTTTATTTGTGTTGCTAAGGCGACATCGACATCGGTGACGCCGCCGCGGTCGTGTGTGGTTATTGCAAGCTCGGCGTATCCCCAGCCAAAGGTGATATCCGGGTGATGGTCGGCGGCCTCGGCCAGTTCGCCGACTTGGTTAACAAACGCAAGGCTTTCGGCAAAGTTTGCGAACTCAAAACGCCGCTTCAGATGGCCGTCATCGGCCCGCCATCCGTTCAAACCCGACAGAGCCTGATCGACCTCAGCGGCGCCCAGTATTTTGCGTTCCATTCGTTTTTTGCTCCTTTGATTTACGCTATACTTATTATTTTTATGCGTTTGGTAAAAGGTATCGGCAAAATGGGTATTTGGTCAAGAATTATGGTCGTCTTTTTGGCGGCGGGGATGTTTGCGTGCGGCGGCGAACGCTCGTCCGCGACGCCGGTCGAGACGTTTAAGACCTACATCAAGGCGATCAGGCAAAAAGATACCAAAGCGATGAAGGTGCTGCTCTCGAATGCCACCCTCAAAATGCACGAACAGCAAGCAAAAGCCCAGGGCGTGACCATCGATGAGATCATCAAACGGGAAAGCCTGATCGGCGAGAGCCAAAAAGCGGTCGATTACAAAGACGAAAAGATCGATGGCGACAAGGCGACGCTGCAGTTCAAAAATTCGTTTGGAACCTGGGAAACGATGCCTTTTGTCCGCGAGGATGGCGTTTGGAAGATCGATAAGCAGGGCTATGCCGACCAGTTGATGAAAGATATTGACGACAGCGATAAAAAGATGGATGACCTTATCAACGGCACCACAACGCCGACACCGTAGTTAGTTTTAGGAGTAAATAGTTTTGGCAATTATCAAGCCGTTCAAAGCTTTGC
The DNA here is from genome assembly GCA_002360555.1 of Chloracidobacterium sp. UBA3360. Classification (GTDB taxonomy): domain Bacteria; phylum Acidobacteriota; class Blastocatellia; order Pyrinomonadales; family Pyrinomonadaceae; genus OLB17. The sequence continues at coordinate 15,128 of DEQS01000068.1, read as the reverse complement.
GGCCCGTTGCGGAAAAGGCAAAGCAGGTATCATGCGTGCCTTACGACGTCGTTTACGAATCCGAAGTAAGAACATACATCAAAAGAAATCCACTTAGTTTTCTGCGTGTTACGCGTGCAGAGGGCGAATTTCCCGAAGGTCAGGTTCCGCCGGTCGCGGACATCTTTGGCCGTGCCCGTCAAAATCTTGAGACTTTTATTCAGGAAAAGATCTATCAGACAGACCCTGAGGAAGCACTATACATCTATCAACTTGCGAGTGACGAACATTCTCAGACCGGCGTCGTGGGGTGCTGTTCGCTTGATGAATACGAAAGCGGCGTCATAAAAAAACACGAAAAAGTGCGCCCCGACAAGGTCGAGGACCGCACCGGCCACTTGCTGGCAGTTGGTGCCCAAACGGGGCTGATCTTTTTGGCGTTTCGCGGAACGCCGGAAACACATGAACTGATCGCTGAGGCCGTAAAGAGTGAGCCGCTCTATAGTTTTGAGTGCCCGCAAGGGGTTAGCCAACGCGTCTGGCGGATAACGGATACTGCACCGTGGGTCGCGGCTTTTGCAGCGGTACCGGCACTGTACATTGCCGATGGCCACCATCGTGCGGAGAGTGCAATGCTCGCCCGCGATGAGATGCGAGCCGCCAACCCGTCGCACACCGGACGCGAAGATTATAATTATGTCGTAGCCGGTATTTTTCCTGCCGAGGATCTGCGGATATTACCGTACAATCGAGTCGTAGAGGACCTCAATGGCTTGACCAGCGACGAGTTTCTCGAAAAAATTCAAGATGAGTTTACGGTCGCGGATACCGGCCAAAAGGTGCCGCAACGCCACGGCGATGTCTGTATGTATATGGACGGCGTTTGGCGGACGCTGAGCTATACGCATTGCGAAGAGACTGACCGTGACCCGATCGAACGCCTGGATGTCAGTATCCTACAACATCATCTTCTCGAACCCATACTTGGTATTCACGATGCACGGACCGATCAGCGAATAGGTTTTGTCGGCGGAGCACGCGGCACGGACGAGCTAGTGCGTTTGGTTGACGCGGGCACGGTAAAAGTGGCATTTTCGATGTATCCGACGACGATGGACGACCTTTTTGCCGTGTCGGATATGGGCGAGATAATGCCGCCAAAATCGACGTGGTTTGAGCCAAAGCTAAAAGACGGTTTGCTGGTGCACAAGATCTAAGCACAATGATAAATACCAACCTAGCAGGACTTAGGCAAGAATATTCTCGGAGCAAGTTGAGCAGATCGTCCGTCGCATCTGATCCATTCGAGCAATTTGCTCATTGGATGGATGATGTCCTTAAGGCTGAGATAGTTGAGCCGACAGCAATGATGCTTTCAACAGCAAGCGCTGACGGGAAGCCGTCCGCACGTGTGGTGTTACTGAAAGGGTTTGACAAGGAAGGGTTTGTCTTTTTTACAAATTATGCTAGTAGGAAGGGGCGAGAACTAGCGGAGAATCCACAAGCTTCTCTGCATTTCTTTTGGGCCGATCTACAAAGGCAAGTTAATATTTCAGGCAGCGTGATACGAGTTTCTGCCGAGGAATCGGACGAATATTTTCAGTCGCGTCCGTTCACAAGCCGGGTTGGTGCGTGGGCTTCGAACCAAAGCGAAAAGATCGACTCAAGGACGGTTATCATGACCAGGGTAGCCAAATTGCTTGTAAAATATGCGAGCGGCAACGTCCCGAGACCGCCGCATTGGGGTGGTTTCCGCGTTATTCCCGATCGGTTTGAATTCTGGCAAGGAAGAGAAAGCCGTCTTCACGACCGTATTTGCTACACACTTAATGATCAAAACTGGGAAATATCAAGGCTTTCCCCATAACTCGAGATGCTTGAAACTGAGAGACTCATTATCAGCAAAATAACCCCCGATGACCTGCCGTGGCTGATCGAGATGCGAACACCTGAGTCGGTCAACCGGTATCTCGGCGGTCCTGCGATGCAAAATGCCGAGGCGCTGACAAAACGGTTGCCCTTTTACCTTGAATGTCACGAGAAATACGGTTTTGGTTTTTGTACGATGACTCTCAAAGAAACGGGCGAGATGATCGGCACGAGCGGCTTGCAACCGCTTGAGGACACCGGCGAGATCGAGGTCGGTTATAACCTTTCGGAAAAATACTGGCGCCAGGGTTTTGGTTACGAATGTGCAATGGCGTGGCTCAAATTTGGTTTTGAGACCGCCGGTCTGACGCGCATTGTTGCCGTCGCGGATCCGGCCAATACGGGATCGTGGCGAATCATGGAAAAATGCGGGATGAAATATGAAAAGACCGAGCAGCATTACGGCATGGACTGTGTCTATTACGCGATATCACGTTCTGAGTTCCTGACCTAACAGCCAATAAATGCGTCCGAATATCCCAAAACTTATATTTGCGATACTGCTCAGCATCTATTTCCTGTGGATCGCTTGGGATCCGATGCAGGGAAGCTTTCTCGACAACGTCGATCTGCCGATACACGAATTTGGGCATCTGCTGTTTCGCATACTCGGCGAATTTATGGGCATCGCCGGTGGTTCGCTCTTTCAGGTGATCTTTCCCGCGGTTTTCGTCGGTTATTTTCTTTGGCAGCGAAGCTTTTACTCGGCGGCGATCGTGTCCTTGTGGGTTGGTCAGAGCATACTTAATGTTTGGGTATATGCTGCGGACGCCGTTGTGATGCAGCTCGTCCTGACAAGCGGTTCTACCGGAGCCGAGGGTAGTTTCCACGATTGGAATTATATGCTCTCGCACTTTGGCCTTCTGGGTTCGACAAAGTCGATCGCCGGAATTATCCGTTTTATCGGCACATCAACTATAATCATCTCGAGCGTATTTTCGGTCTATTATTCATTTATCCAAGCTGACGAAGAGGTATGAAGGTAACCCTCATCACGGGTGCATCGAGCGGAATAGGCGAGGCGTATGCACGCCGTCTCGCGGCGGAAAAGCATGACCTTGTGCTGGTCGCTCGCAACGAAAAAAAGCTGCACGAGATGTGTGACGAGCTGATGCTCAAGCATCAGATCATGGCCCACTACGTCGTGCTAGATCTGACGGATGATGAAGCAGTCGGAAAGCTGTTTGAGGAAACTACGCGCCACGGATTTGAGGTCGATTGGTTGATAAATAACGCTGGGTTTGGTTCGATGGGCGATTTCGTCGATCTCGATATCGACAAAGAGCTGAACATGATCGAGCTGAATATCTCTTCGCTCGTTGCTCTAACTCACAAGTATTTGCCGGGGATGCGCTCACGAAAATCCGGTACGATCATCAATATTTCGTCCGGTGCTTCATTTCAGCCGATCCCGTTCATGGCGACTTACGCGGCGACAAAGGCTTTCGTTTCATCATTTTCCGAAGCTGTTGCCGAAGAAAATCGTCCGTTTGGTATTACGATAACTGCACTCTGTCCGGGAGCGACAAGTACCAATTTTTTCGCCGCCGCCGATATCCGCGACCCTTTGCAGGTCAAAGGACTGCAAACTGCCGAAGAGGTGGTTGAGACAGGTTTGAAAGCTGTTCGAAATGGCCGGACGAAAAAGGTTTCGGGTTTTGCCAATTATATCGGGGCTCTGCTCGGCACTTTTTCACCGACGTGGCTTTCGTCACGAGTGATCGCCAGGGCCCTGCGGCCAAAGTTTCAGGGAAAAGAATGAAATTTACAGTTCTCGGCAGCGGTTCCACCGGAAACGCGGTACTAATTTCGAGCGAGACGACGAATGTGCTCGTTGACGCCGGAATGAGCGCCCGCGAGATACTGCGGCGGCTAGGCGAGATGGGGGTGGCCCACGACCAACTCGATGGTGTGCTGATAACCCACGAACACGGCGACCACGCCGGAGGACTTCGCGTCCTGCTAGGGACGGTTAATTGTCCGGTCTATATTTCTCGGCCTACAGAGGACGCGTATTACGATACCAAAGCAGGCGGGCAAAATGGCGACAGTGAATCATCAAAACGCCGCCATGCCCTGAAAGACAAGACGCAAGAGATCGAATCGAATCGCGAATTTCGCATCGGTGATATCGATTTCGAGCCTTTCAGCGTTCCGCATGATGCGGCGGATAATTTTGGCTTTGTCGCAAAAAAAGACGGCGTCAAGGTCGCAACGCTAATGGACTTTGGGCATATCAGCGACCTAATCAAAGAAAGCCTAAAAGGCTGTGATGCGATCGTCGTCGAGTCAAACCATAGCCGGGATATGCTACGAGCGTGTTCTGTTTACACTTGGGAATTAAAGCAGAGGATAATGTCCGGCACGGGTCATCTCTCAAACGAAGACCTTAGCGATTGGCTGCAAAATGAATTTGACGGCACCGCACGACACATTGTGCTCGCACATCTTTCGCAGCGAGCAAACGAACCGCACCTTGCCCGCTTAACGGCAGAGACCGCACTGAAAATGCGGTCTCCTTTATTCAAAGCTGAAACAAAGATCTCGATCTCACATCACAAAGAACCGACCGAGTGGTTTCTGTTCTAACGAATTTTCACCGATCCGTTATTGTAAAACACCTCTAAAGCTCTTTCTATGCAAAATGCACGGGCCGTGCTCACGTAATGCTTCGAAATGCGATGCGGCACCGTAGCCCTTGTGGCCGGCAAAGCCGTATTCCGGATATTCGATGGCATATTCGACCATCAGATCGTCACGGAATGTTTTCGCGAGTATAGACGCAGCCGCAATCGATGCTGAGATAGTGTCGCCCTTGATTATTGCCTTTTGCGGCAGGTTTGACTGTTTTAGATGGAGTGCGTCAATAAGTAGGAAATCTGCCGGTGCCGATAACGACGCGATGGCGAGAAGCATCGCTTTTTTTGTCGCTTCGAGGATGTTGATGCGGTCGATCTCGTCCGCCTCGACCTGGCCGATGGCGTATGCAACAGCCGAGAGTTTTAATTCTTCGGCAATTTCTTCGCGAGCCTTTGCCGTGAGCTTTTTTGAGTCGTTCAGTCCTTTCGGAAGTTTGCGTTCAAGGTCGAGGATACATGCCCCGGCGACCACCGGCCCGGCGAGACATCCGCGGCCGACCTCATCAACTCCGGCAATCAGCATGAATCCCGCGTCGCGAGCCTGTCGCTCAAACTCGATCCCGATGCCCGAAATATGCATATCCGGGAACAGCGAAACGCGGGAGCCGGCCTCATCCTCAATGAATGGATCCGGTCTCTCCGCGTTTTGCACTTAATGACTCCTAGGTTTTAGCTCGTCTGCTTTTTAGCTCTCGTATCTCGTTCCTTGATACGGGCTGCTTTACCACGCAGGTCGCGTAGATAGTAAAGCTTGGCACGGCGGACCTTACCACGACGAATAACGTCGATGTGGTCAATGACCGTAGCGTGCAGCGGGAATATACGCTCGACGCCGACGCTAAAGCTGACCTTGCGGACAGTTATCGTTTCGCGAACGCCGCCATGCTTGCGGGCGATGCAGATGCCTTCGAAAGCCTGAAGACGCTCTTTGTTGCCTTCTTTAATGCGGACGTGTACGCGAAGCGTGTCGCCCGGTTGAAATGTCGGAATATTATCTTTAACTTGTGTGTTTTCAACACTATCTAGTCTGTTCATTTTAATGTCGGCCAGAGGTCAATCCCGTTTGTGCGGGACTCACATATCACCATTTTCTCCTATTAATAGGTCCTTACGGACCGATCTTGTTTTTTCTAACGCTTTTTCATGACGCCATTTTTCGATCTCGGCATGATTGCCGTTCAATAAAACCTCGGGAACTTTCATCCCTCTAAATTCGGCCGGCCGCGTATAGTGCGGGCAATCAAGCAATCCGTCGGAAAACGAATCGTTTTCTGCCGAAGTATCGCTACCCAAAGCACCCGGCAAAAGCCTGACGAGCGTATCAACAAATACCGCCGCCGCCGGTTCGCCGCCCGATAGCACATAGTCGCCGATCGATATCTCGTCGGTGACTAGGGCCTCAGTAACCCGCTCGTCAACACCCTCGTAGCGGCCGCATATCATCACGATATGCTTTGCTTCCTCGGCAAAACTCTGAGCATCGGCCTGTTTGAGCGGCTTGCCCTGCGGTGTTAGCAGGACAACTCGTGTCCCCGCCGGATAGAGTCCTCGATCGCTCGTGCCTGTCAAATTTTCAATTGCGGCAAATAACGGTTCCACCTTCAAAACCATTCCGTCGCCGCCGCCGAATGGCCGGTCATCGACCATCTTGTGCTTATCCGTCGCATATTCGCGTATGTCGTGAACGTTGATCTCAACGATCTCGGCGAGCTTTGCACGGCGGATAATTCCAAATTCAAAGATCGAGCCAAAATACTCCGGGAAAATTGTTAAGACATCAATTTTCACCTAAAACTCCAGCAACCCTTCTGGTGGATCGATGAGAATAACACCGTTCTCAATATCAACCTCGGTGCAGATAGCCTCGGCAAAAGGTATCAAATACTCTTTTTCGCCATCGACGACCAGTATCTCGGTGGCGCCTGTCCGCATCAGTTCGCGGACTTTGCCGATCTCTTCACCCGAGACTGTCACTACGCGACAGCCCGCCAATTGCCAGTCGAAATATTCGCCTTCGTCTAGTTCGACCGCATCCGATTCGGGAACGCAGATTTCCACGTTGCGAAGCGTTTCACCATCCTCGATCGAGTTGACCCCGGCGAACTTGAGAACCATCCGCCCAGATTGGAACCAGTGTTTTTCAAGCGTTAGCTCACGACAACTCTCGTCCGGCGATACTGCGATGACCGTTTTCAGGTCGTCAAAACGCTCGGGAAAATCCGTCAGGATTTCTGCTACGACTTCGCCCTTTAGTCCGCGAGTTCTAACTATATTGGCAATTGCGACCAAGTCTTCCATTCTTAACCCGGTAATCTCTGCCAACTAGTCTTCGACCAGATCAAGATGAAAACGCTTGCCGTGCTTTTGCCCGGCGGCGAACAGAATGCTGCGGATCGCTTTGACCGTGCGGCCCTCGCGGCCGATGACGCGGCCCATATCGCTGTCGGCGACGCGAACCTCAATGCGGACGGTTTTGCCATCCTCAAATTCGGCCACCTCGACAGCGTCGGGTTCGCCGACCAGCGATCTGACGATCTTTTCTACAGCTTCTCTCATCTTGTTTGAGCGATCAGCCTAGGCTTTCTCAGCCGACTCTGCCTCAGCGCCATCTTGGGTCACTTCAGCGGCCGGTTCTGCTTCAACAGCTTCGACAGGTGCGGCCTCAACTTCGACAGCTTCAGTGGCTTCAGCTTCGACTGCCGGTGCAGCCTCGGCCTCGACGGCCTCAGTTGCTTCCGCTTCGACCGCCGGAGCAGCGTCAGCCTCAACGGCTTCGGTCTCAGCCGGTGCTTCGGCAACCTCTGCCTCAGCGGCGGCAGTTGCGGCAGCCTCGGCGGCTTCAGCAGCAGCGACCGCAGCAGCAGCTTTTTCCGCCTCTGCTCTTTCGGCAGCGAGTTTTTCGTTCTCTGCTTTCTTAGCGGCGGCTCTCTCAGCTTCGGCGGCTGCTTTTTTCTCGGCACGAGCCGCGAGCATTGCTGCACGCTCTTCTTCCGTCTGTACCGGATTATTCTTGATCAGGCTTGCTACCGTTTCGGTCGGCTGTGCGCCGACGCCGATCCAGTACTGGATGCGATCATGGTTGAGCTTTACATCCGCCGGATCTTGCATCGGATCATATGTTCCGACGTTTTCCAAGTACTTGCCGTCACGCTTTGAGCGTTTTTCCTTAACTACGACGCGATAAAAGGGATTCTTTTTCGCACCCATTCTCATTAAACTAATTGCTAACATAATTTTTGTATCGAGAGGTTGAGGCTCTTATAATAAGAACATCAACGTCGTTTTTTGTGCCTCTTTTTCTTTCTTAAATTGCTACGTGCCGAGCCGTTAGACTCGTCGTCAAATTGATCTCCGGCGGAACCTCCGCCCAGCATTCCCATCGGGTTACCGCCGCCGAGCATACCGCCTAGGCCGCCGGCCAAACCGCCCGCCATTTTTTTCGCCATGCCGCCAAACAGCCCGCCGCGATTCATCTGGGCCATCATCTTTTTCATCTGCTCGTACTGACGCAGCAGCTGATTGACCTCGGCGATGGTCGAACCCGAACCGCCCGCGATGCGGGTCTTACGGCTCGCGTCTAAAACCTTGTGATTATTGCGTTCCTGCCGCGTCATCGAATCGATGATCGCTTCGGTCCGTTTCATCTGATGATCGACGACGGCCGATTGCTCGTCGGTGATCTGCATCCCGCCGGTCATCTGTTCCGGCAGCATTTTCATCAGCTTAGACATCGAGCCAAGCTTTTTGAACTGTCCGAGCTGGTTGCGAAAATCTTCGAGCGAAAACTGATTTGTCGTCATTTTCCGCAGCTGCTCTTGGGCCTCTTCTTCGTTGATCTTGCCCTGAACTTCCTCAATGAGGGTCAGGACATCGCCCATGCCGAGTATTCGCTGGGCGATACGATCAGGATAAAACGGCTCGATCGCGTCGTATTTTTCGCCGACGCCGACAAACTTAACCGGCTGGCCGATGACCTGCTTGATCGAAAGGGCCGCACCGCCGCGTGCGTCGCCATCCATCTTGGTCAGGACAACGCCGGTGATGCCGACACGCTCGTGAAAAACTTGTGCCGAATTGACTGCGTCCTGGCCGGTCATCGCATCCGCGACAAACAGAACCTCGATCGGTTTTGTCTCTGCCTTGATCTGCTCGAGCTCGACCATCAGGTCGTCGTCGATGTGCAGACGGCCGGCGGTGTCGATCATCAGCGTGTCAAAGCCAAATTCATTGGCGTGTTTGACCGCACCCTTGACCAGTGTCAGCGGGTCGTTAGAATCTTTGCCTTCGTAAACCGCAACGTTCACGGCATTTGCGACGACCTTGAGCTGTTCGCGGGCGGCGGGACGATAAACGTCGACCGACACAAGCAAAGGCTTACGTTCCTGATTGTCCGCGAGCCAACGCGAGATCTTACCGGTCGAGGTCGTTTTACCCGAACCCTGCAAACCGACGATCATCACAACGTTCGGCGTTTGCTTGGTAAATACGAGCCGCGACGAAGTGCCGCCCATCAGCTCAGCAAGCTCGTCATAGACGATCTTAACGACCTGTTCGTGCGGTTTTAGGCCGTTCCAGACCTCTTCGCCCTCAGCCTTAACACGTACCGATTCGACAAAATCTTTGGCGACTTTGTAGTTAACATCAGCCTCTAACAGGGCCATCCGGATCTCGCGTAACGCCACGTCCACGTGCTCGGGCGTCAGCTTGCCCTGCCCGCGAAGATTTCGCAGTGTTAATTTGAGTTTGTCGGATAACGATTCAAACATATAGAGACAGTTCGGCTACAATAGTCGAAACTATAAATACTAGTGTTTCAAAGGGTAAGTGTCAACATTTGCGCCTACGAAAGTACGCGCTCAAGCGCCGTAAACACGGCGCTTGGGGTCACTGAGAGGATGCATTTCGGCTCGCCGAAAACCTCGCACGTATAGCCCGGGCAAGGCTGGCAGGGAAGCGGCTCGAAAACGATCTCGTTTGGTGCGTCGGTCCACGGACGCCAGTGGTTGCGGTTTGACGAGCCAAAGACCACCACTGACGGTGTGCCGACTGCCGCGGCGATGTGGGCGATGCCTGAGTCGTTACCGACAAATACCTTTGCTTTTGACGCCAGGGCAGTGATCTCAGGCAGTGTTAGGTCGTCGAAAGTTGTGATGGGAACATTTGAATAACGTTTTAGCTCATCTAGAACCTTACTTTCGCTTTGTGAGGCGATCGCAACAATTTGAAGCCCTTTTTGGTTAAGGAATTCAGCGGTGCGGGCAAAATTTTCGGTTGGCCACTGTTTTGTGGCGAAAGCGGTTCCGGGATGCAAAATGGCATAGCTGCCGCGTTCGTGCCACTCGCTTACGCGAGCGGTTCTGCCTTTTTCGGTAACGACCAGGCGGGTTTTTGGCCGATCATCGACCGGGACGCCGACGAAGCCTAATAGAGCCAGTTGCTGTTCGGCGGAGTGGGTCGTTTCTTGTCCCCAAAACTCCGCGGCTGACGGCAGTAAATGATTGTAAAGAAAAGGGTATTGATAGCTTGCGACGCCGACGCGATGACGGGCTCCCGTTGCTCTGACAAGCATCGTCGCGGTCGTTCCGCCGTGTAGGTTAAATACCACGTCGTATTTGCGACGGCGGAGCTCACGCGCAGTTTTTATCCGGTCTATGGTGCTTTTGCCGACGGTCAGCACGTTGTCAACGGCATCGAAACCGTCGAGGACGGGTGCGACCCAGTCTTCGAGTAGGATGTCGATCTGTGCATTTGGCAGAAAGCGTTTTAGGGCAAAAAGCGAGGGCGTTGCGAGGACCGTGTCGCCGATCGAGCGCAACTTTACGACGAGCACTCGCTTTACAACAGGCCAATCGATCTTTTCAGCATTAACCATCAGTCATTTTGGTGTTAGCCCCATCACCAAGTGGAAAAGTCTCGACGGTTTCCCAAATGCCGCCATTTTCCTGTTGGATGAACGCAACCTCATCAAATGTATAGGAAAATGGCTCGAAAACCGAAATGATCGACGCAAAATCGGCGTCGGAACAAGATCCATTGCGTGGATGGATGAGCGTTATGTGGGGAACGTGCTTTCTAGGATCTGCCAACTCGTTGCCCAAAAGCGTTATCCGAAGGTCATCAAATGCATCCGTCGAGCCAGCACATGGAATATAGACGAGATCGCCGTTTCGATGCGGAGGGCCAAAATTAAGCGTTATGGCTTGCGGCCTCAGTTCTTTAAGACGACGCCCTAACTCTTCCCAATCGGAAACCTCATCCTCGCGGCAAAGAGTTACATGCGGGTCGATCAATCTTGCTTGTGCTGGGTTTAGGTCGAGCCGGAGCCTATTTATCCAAGACGGACGTCGCAAAAACAGCGTAGCTTGTCGCCGCCAACCTTTCATGGGTCAGATCTATTTCTCGGTAGTCGCTTCATCAACGAGCATTACCGGGATATCGTCACGAATGGGGTAAACCAAAGAGCACTCAGGGTTTACGCATTTGAGACGCGTCTGTTTGTCATCGATCTTGACCTCAGATCTGCATTGCGGGCAGCGGAGAATTTCTAAAAGTTCGGGGCTTATTGGCATAAATATTTTTCGCGGAACTGTAAGAAATCTTAACGCAAAGACGCCAAGGTGCAAAGACGCAAAGTAAAAGGGCGAGAATCATCTCGCCCCAATTACTCGTTAAGTTAAACCACCCGCTGATGGTGCTGACTAAGCTGCTTCAGTCTTCGTTCCGCATTCGGGGCAGAATTTTGCTCCCGGGGCGAGTTCGTGTTGGCAGCCGGCACATTTTGCTTTTTCCTGTGTCGAACCGCACTCGGAGCAGAATTTTGCTCCTTCGCGAAGTGTTGCGTTGCATTTTACACACGGGACCTGAGCGATCTCCATCTTGCCGCCGCATTCGGCACAAAATTTTACTCCGGCGGCGTTAGCTTTGCCGCAGGTCGGGCAGGCAACGGTCGCTGACGATGCACCGGCGGAACCGCCTGACGTACTTGCCTGCGGCCCGGCACCAAAGGCACCTGCCATCTGGTTACCGACGGCAAAACCTGCACCGAGGCCCGCTCCGAGTCCGGCACCGCCGCCCTCGTTTTGAGCAGCGTCACGCAGAGCATCGGCAGCCTGAAATTTCATGTAATTATCGACATTTCCGAGAGCACCCATCGCGGCACGACGGTTGATCGCGTCCTGGACCTCTTCGGGAACGCTGACGTTTTCGACGTAAAATTTGGTGACTTCAAGGCCGTAGCCCTTAAAATCTTCGTTGATCTGGCCGCGGATCTTTTCGCCGAGCTCTTTGTATTGCGACGCGAGTTCGATAGCCGGTATTTTCAGTTCGCCCAGCGAATCTGAAAATTCGGTGACGATGGCGCGTTTTAGCTGGCCCTCGATATCGTCGGTGCTAAATTGAGCGTTGGTACCCGCGATCTCTTTGATAAAATCACCGGGCGATGCCACTCGCAGGCTGTACGCACCAAAAGCACGAAGCTGGACCATGCCAAAATCGGCGTCGCGGAGCATGATCGGGTTTGACGTGCCCCATTTCATGTCCGTAAATTGTTTGGTATTAACGAAATAGACCTCGGATTTGAAAGGCGAGTTAAAGCCAAATTTCCATGCACCCAGTTTCGAGAGAATAGGCGTGTTGCCGCCATCGATCTCATATTTACCAGGTGTAAAGACGTCGCCGATCTGGCCCTCAAAGACAAATACGGCTGCCTGTGATTCGCGAACGATCAGCTGCGCTCCATTTTTGATCTCTTGTCCGGCAACCGGAAAGCGATAGACCAGCGTGTCCTGGCTGTCGTCAAGCCACTCGATGACCTCAATAAACTGGTTCATCGCGGCGTCTTTTATCTTGTCAATAATGCTCATTTATAGATCTCCTTATCAGTTACTCTTAACGATAAAATATGACACAAAGTTGCGCGAATTGGAAGTAATTTGCCCAAAACCGGGCGCGTTTTCATCCATCGAGATGCGCCGTCATGCCAAAAACCTTTCGTAACGGTGAAAATGCAGAGAGACGACGTGTTTCGTCCAGAAGCTCGCGCCGTTAGGCCAAAAACGGTTTTTGACCGAAAAACTGCAGAGCGGTCATTTACCGGTAATTTATCAGATCCGCTTTTTACCAATCGTTTCCCGATACCGCAGTTACGGCTTGCCGCTGCGACCGCTCAAGGCATTTTTACCGGTTACTGATTTGTCGAATTCTCCGGCGTTATCTTAGGCTTCGTCAGATCCGACAATACCATCAATCGGCGACAGCCTCGGCCGCCTCATAAGCCTCAACAGAACTATCATCACCACGCCGCCCGATATGTCTAACATGACGTCGAGGATCGAGCCGGTTCGCGATGCCTCAAAGCTCTGATGAAACTCGTCGATCGCCGCGACGCCAACGACCAGCAGCAACGGTAATATGAAACGCCATTTGTGAAACCGGACGGTTGCCGGTATCGAGAGTGCCCGGACGGCGAGAAATGCGAGAACGGCGTATTCGGTAAAGTGGGCGGCTTTGCGAATGTAGCCGTGGTAGATGATGAGGGTTTCCTCAGGTGCTGCAGGAAAAAGAAACTCGAGCGCGGGGCGGATAAAACGTGAGGTCTGCGACATCGAGCCCTGATCGCTCGACAGGTAAAAAATTACGGCGATCCAAAAGAAGACCGGCGCGTACTGCCACAGCAATACACGCCGGTCGAACGTAGAATTAGTTGCCACAGATTACTGTGGTAGATTGCCCATTGAGAAGCTCATTCCGCCACCAACTACAACCAAGATCCAACCAGCGATCACCATAAGTAGCGGGACCAAACCCTGTTTTTTAACAAAGTAAAAAACGATGCCGCCGAGAGGCTGACAGAAAAAATTGACCAGGCCCCAAATTGCCTTATCGGCAGTATCTTTGCCTGTTTGTATGGCTGTAACGACGAGCCAAATCATACCAATCACCGCCACCAACCAACCTATTAATCCAAGCATAGAGTTCCTCCGAGAATTTGTTTTTTTTGAAATTGAAAAGCAAGCAAAGCATATATGAAATCAATTTTGATTTCAACTGCTGTGCTTGCTCTTTAAAGGTTGA
>DEQS01000068.1:0-1320 GCA_002360555.1 Chloracidobacterium sp. UBA3360 | reverse complement strand
ACCGATTCGAGCATGCCTTTGTAAATTTGCGTTTCGATCTGTTTTGGCAGCAAGCGGCCAAAGATCTCCGCGGCTGGCTGCTCATAGATATACTCTGACTCAACGCCCGTCGATTCGCCCTCGGTATCGGGAGCGGTTCGCTGGATCGGCAGAACCTGTTCGATGACCGGTTTTTGCGAGAGGACGGTCTTAAATTCGGTATAGACGATAAAGACCTTGTCGATCGTCGTGTCTTCGGTAAATGTTGCGATCACTTTGTTTGCGATCTCGACAGCGTCGGCGTGGACGACCTGGCCGGAGCCTGTCAGTCCGATGTATTCCTCGGTAAACTCGACCGCACGGCGTTTGAAAAAGTCGCGGCCCTTGCGTCCGACCGGGATCATCGTTGACTGTTTGCCCTCGTTTTCTTTCAGAAAAGCCTGTGTGGCTTTGATAACGTTGGCGTTAAACGCACCGGCGAGTCCCTTGTCAGCACTGACCAGTACGACCAAGTATTTGTCGTCGCCACGCTCGTCGAGCAACGGGTGCGATATCTCGCCCGCAAGCTTTCCGCTAAGGTCACCGAGGACCTGGCTCATCTTGCCAGCAAACGGACGCGATGCCGTCACGCGATCCTGCGCGCGTTTGAGCTTAGCCGCAGCGACCATTTTCATCGCTTTGGTGATCTGTTGTGTGTTTTTGACCGACTTAATGCGTCGGCGCATGTCTAGAAGACTTGCCATATAACTTAGTTCAAGGTTCAAAGTTCAAAGTTCAAGGCTTTGAACCTTGAACCTTGAACTTTGAACTATTTTGTTACGCCGCTGCCGTAGCAGCCGTTGCCCAGCGCGTAGCTTTGAAATCTTCGACAGCCTCTTTCATCAGAGCCTTGAGGTCGTCGTCGATCGATTTTTTGTCGCGGAGCGTGTTCAAAACTGCCGGGTGTGCCTCTTCGGCAAATTTGGTCAGTTCTTCTTCGAACCGCTTGAGGTCCGAGATCTCGACATCGTCGGCCAGGCCGTTGCTCACCGTCCAAATGATCAGCACCTGTTCGATGACGTCCATCGGCACGTATTGCGGCTGTTTGAGGATCTCGGTCAGACGTTTGCCTCGTTCGAGTTGCTGTTGTGTCGATTTGTCGAGGTCCGAGCCAAACTGTGCAAAAGCCGCGAGCTCGCGAAACTGTGCCAGGTCGATACGCAGCGTGCCGGCGACCTGCTTCATAGCCTTGATCTGTGCCGATCCACCCACACGCGAAACTGAGTTACCCACGTTGATAGCGGGACGCACGCCTGAGTTAAAGAGGTCTGACTCAAGGAAGATCTGTCCGTCCGTGATCGA
>DEQS01000081.1:42676-93868 GCA_002360555.1 Chloracidobacterium sp. UBA3360 | reverse complement strand
GCAGCCGGAAAATCTATCGCCCTCGATCCGCGTCGGATTTTTCAGATTTGTGCCAACCGGATGAACGGTGTCGGTGTGGCCGAGTAGCAAGGTGTGTTTCCCTTCACCTGGAAATGCTCGGATCAATACATGCTCGCCATCCGCAACGGCCAAGCGTTCGACGGTCAGTTCTGCTCCGGTCGCAAGAGCGGCCCGCTCGATCCAATCCGCGACCGCACGGCTCTGCACGGCATCGTAAGACGGAGCCTCGATATCGACGATCTCGCGGATCGCGGCGACGATCGAAGGCTCGCGTTCGCGAAAATATTGCAGCGTCTCGTGTGGAGTCATTTGATAGAGAGACTAAAAACTAATATCGGTGACCTTATTATCAGCGGCATATTTACGGGCCTCGGCTTCGTCTTTAAACGTCCGCACGACATCGTATTCCTTCATCACCATTTCACCGCCGATAAAAAAGCTATACATCGGGCGTGATACGACCTGGGTTGGACACAGATCCAGCAGGGCAATTTCAAGCGTCTGCCTGACCGAACTTGTCTTCGTGATCGGATACATCACCTTGCGGATGATCTTGCACGGGATCGCATCGGCAGACGCCACGGCCGGTTTTGCTCCGAATGCCTGATTAAATATCTCGCCCATGCGGTAACCCGCGAGAGTCAGTCTTTCCTCGGCGATCTTTAACCCTTTTTTCCTATACTTATCCGACGGCATCTCCCCGCGTTTCAGATCCGTCGAGAAAACATCGTTTTGAGCAAACGTCAGGCTCTCTTTTGCCCACGAGGCGGGGTCCGACAAAGCCAATCGGCTCTGCATTTTGTCGAACGGGTATTTTTTCATGAAATCTTTAGCCAGCGGTTCGAGAAAATCGATATCGCAGACATTTTTGGTGTTTGGAATGTTGCGGACGACGATCGAATCCCAAAACCAGTGCAGATTTTCCTGTTTGTCACGCGGCGTGTCTTTTGGCGTCAGCGAAAACAGATTGCCGCCCTGATCGCCCTTAGGCTCGGTGTCGGTCACGCGGGCCGACGAATGCAGCGGTTGGTGTATGTCGCCGATCAGATGCTCAAGCCACGCGATCGCGACCGCTTTTTCGCTATCGGTTGCCTTACTGCTGATCACTTTGATAAATTCGTCGATCCTCGTCAGGGCCTGGCCACCGTCCTCAGGAGCCTTCAAATACTCGATCTTGCCGTCTCTCGATGTCCAAAACTGGTCATCATAATGCCAGTTGCCTTTGTGATATTTCTTATACCGGACATCAAAATTACGGTCGCGAATGACATCAGCCCATGTCGCCATGAACATAAAATAATCCCGCTTTCGCGCGTCCACGTTTTGCGAACCGTACGGCATATAATACGTTCCGATGGTCGAATCCTCCGGGGCCGCCAGCAATATCTTTAGCACCCGCTCGCGGACATCCGGCATCATTCGCTGCCACGCGATATAGGCGGTGATCTTGTGCCCAGTATCGTCCCACGCAAGCGCGGGCATCGCTGCCGCCATCAAAACCACAAAAACAAACAGTACGGGCAAAATCCGTCGTAACATATTTTTATCAACTCCTGAATCTTTTTCCACGATTCTATCGAATATATCAAACAAGAGAAAGGTTCTGCCGATAGCGGGAAAAATATTATCAAACCTTTTCGCAAAATGGCTCATCTTATTGTTGCAAAGCTTTTCCGCCAAAGCGTTCTAAATAACAAGGGGTGGAGGAAAAGAAAAAATATGCAAGCGGTTTTGGAACAAAATGTGGTCGCCGAACGTGTAATAGATAGAACAAATGGTTTGTTCGGCAAAAAGATCGGTCTGCTGGTAAAAATACTGGGATGCAGGCACAGGTAATTGACCCGGCCATTTACAAATAAAAAGGGTTCGTATCGTGCGTGTATTAATTGCGGAGCACGAAAAGAGTTTGATATAAAAAGTTTTAAGACATTGGGGACGTTTTACTATCCCCCGTCGGTGTCCTCGCGACCGTAACAGCGGGGAATTCATACAACCTTCATTTATACCTACCAAATGAAACCTACCGGGTGCGGCGTTACAAAAAACGCCGCACTCATTCTTTTAAAACGACATATTTTCGCGGAAACATCTCTTGCGGCGGCGGCGTAATATCGGTTACAGTTACTGGCAAAAGGAGATATTTATGATCAAGAAATTGATTTTGGGCGTGCTCGCCCTCGCGGTTCTCGCTGTCGTCGTTTTTTGTGTGGTCGTGGCGATGCAGCCGGCGGATTTTAAGATAACGCGGTCCGCGACGTTTAACGCTCCGCCCGAAAAGGTTTTCGAACAGGTAAACGATTTTCACAAATGGGAAGCCTGGTCTCCGTGGGCAAAGATCGACCCTAATATGAAAACCACCTATTCCGGTGCGACGTCCGGCAAAGGAGCTGGTTACGCGTGGATCGGTAACGACGAGGTTGGCGAAGGCAAAATGACCATCACCGAGAGCCGTCCGACCGATATGGTCAAAATAGATCTCGAGTTTATCAAGCCATTTGCCGCCAAAAACGTGACCGAATTTAGTATCAAACCAAACGGCGATAAATCAGACGTCACCTGGACGATGACCGGCACCAACAACTTTATGATGAAAGCCTTTGGCCTGCTGATGAATATGGACAAACTGGTCGGCGGCGATTTTGAAAAGGGATTAGAGCAAATGAAACCGATCGTTGAGGCGTCTGCGGGGACCAAATAGGAGTTTTTTCAGTGAATATTTTACTTTGGATAGTTCAAATTCTGGTCGGGCTGCTTTTCATGTTTTCCGGCGTTATGAAATTTGTTATGCCGTACTCGGAGATGACCAAAGACGCTCCGTATGTGCTCCCGCATTGGTTCATATTATTTATCGGGGCATGCGAGCTGCTCGGCGGCATCGGCCTGATCGTCCCCTGGGCGACCGGCATCAAACGCTCACTCACCCCGCTCGCCGCCGCCCTATTGGTCATTATCATGATCGGAGCCGTCGTATTCTCGGCCCTGACGCCTACACCCGCAATGGCAGTGGTTCCGGCCGTTGTGGGCGTTTTGTGCGGGTTTATAGCGTGGGGCCGCAAGGGCTCTGCGTAAATCCTAAAAACAAGTCAGGAGTAAGTTAATGTCAAAATACGCCGATGTATATTTGTGTCCGATCCCCGAGGAAAACGTTCCCGCTTATAAAAAGATGGCGACGGCGTGCGGCAAGATCTTTTTGAAACACGGGGCCACCCGCTATCGCGAATACATCGCCTCTGACCTCGACGTCGAGGGCGTCGTGCCGTTTCCAAAGAAGATAAAGCTCAAAGAAGGCGAGACGCTCATCTACGCCGCCGTCGAATTCAGCTCCGAGGCCCAACGCAACAAAGCAATGAAAGCCATCATGGCCGACGAAGAGATGAACGCCATGTGCGGCCCCGACGACAACCCGCTATTCGATTTTAAACGCATGGTCTACGGCGGGTTCAAAATACTCGTCGATCTATAATGACTGGAGCGGCGAGCATCCCTGCTCGCCTTATATGTCATCGCTCCCATCCTTACGCGGCGAAACACTGGATGAGGCTTTCCCGCTGTCCCAATCTGTCCCAAGAACCCGTGGGACAAATAAGTATCTATTCTACAGTGACTTACGGCGATCTTTCTGGCCAAAGACCAAATTTTTCGCACAACTCCTCGTCCCGGGCATTATTGTCAAAGATCGAAATCAACGCTCCAAGCTATCAGACCCCCTCACGAAATTAAATGCCATTTAACGGACTTTGTCGTATTTTGCTGATTTTGCGTGGATCGACGTATTTTGCGGGTTTTGGCGATGTGTGAGATCCGTCAAGGCGATCTTACACAATCCTGTCGCCGCAGGTGACAAATATAATTGCGTAGAGTGAGCGAAGCGTAACTCTACGAACCAGTCCCATCTGTGACCGCGTCCCTGAAAGGGACGAAGCAAAGTTTTATTTGATCGGAGGAATAATGTTTAGCTTCGTATCATAGGAATACGTCTCCACGAGCGAAGTGTACGCTCCGTCCGGATTTCCATCCTTGTATTCCCTACGAACTATGCGGAAGCTGCGGTCGATCCAAGCACGGTTTTCCCAAACTCGATTAGCGTTTGCGGCAGTTTTGTAGACGATGTACTGGCGAAGCACGGTCAATGGAATGGAATTGACTATCACTTGTTCGGTTGAGAAATGGTCCTCGCCATCGGACTCGCCTGCGAGAGTCATAGCACCCCTTACCGAGCAATCTGTTTTTGACCTTTTCCACTTTCCGCCATTGGACCGACAGTAATAAACTCCATTGCTTTCTATCGTCTCATCCCACGTACGCCTTAAACCGATTTTCTCCGTATAAAGGAACCGGCGATGGTCCTTATCCTGAACCTCTTCTAATTCCTCGACGGTTTTGGTTACTTTTCCTTTGGTGGAATATTCCGTTGTTTGAGTCCTCCGACGAGGCTGTTCCAGAACTGTGTTTATTGCGATCGCATAGGCGTCAAAATAGTCTTGACTCGCGATCTCTTTCGCTTGGCCAAAAGAAACCGTGATAAAAAGTAGGGGAATGATCAACAATCCGATGTGCCTGATCCGCATGTTTCTATCTCCGCAAAGGATTACAATTCAATGAACGATTATTTTTCTAAACCTTCGTCTAATGGGCCTCTTATTGATTGAGCCATGGCCTCCAATAATTTTTTCTGCCCCTCTGTATCTTCCATGTCTGGAAAATCCACAACCGCCATTTTAATCGCGTTTTCGCCGGTAAGAAGCGAGACTAACGCTTTTCGGATGATATTACCATCAGTGTCTAACTCGCCGAGCCCCTTCGGAAAATACATTGATCGTTTGAGGTGAACCTTATCAAATTTATAATTCAGAGATTGCCCCATCTCATAAAGAAGGTCGGTGAACCGTTGGTCGTTCGTGGAAAACCATACCTCAACTCTAGCTTTATGATCGGCGGCCTCGTCGTCCTCTGGGAAGTTGTTCAAATTATCCCTATATTCTCCCCAAGCATCCACTATTTTCTTAAAACGTTTTTTTTTGTGAAATTCTACGTCGATCATATTCAGGGCTTCGACGTGCTGGGGAGACAGGCGCGATGATCGGGTTGCCATAAGGGTTTTGAAAATGTTGAGGCGCCGATTGTCCGCTTCTCGCTGGCGCTCAAGAAGTTTCTGAATTTGCAGCGCCAAAATAGGTGCCATCAAGGTCGAAACCACGGCTGATATCGCTGCAAACAACCAAATCGAATCATTTGACATAGATGCTCCTCACTTTTATCAAATCTTTGGTAAATTAAACCTCGCTATGAGTTACTAAGAAGGCTTCGCCCATTGCTGAGCGAAGCCTTCCTGTTTACATGCGAACTAAACCGCAGTTCGTAGCAAGCGGGAGCTTGCTCTGGTTGTTTTGGTCCACCCCTGGTCCACCTTGGTCCACCTGGTCCGGACCGGACCAAGGATCTTAGAGAACCACCCCGGCCTTCGGCCACCCCTCCTTCGTAAGGAGTGGAGCCGGAAAAGATCATATCCGCAGGGGCATGACGATGTATTTGTAGTCGTAGGTGTTTTCGCCGGCGATGGACATTTGGGTCTGGGCGTTGGCGTCTTTGAAATCAAATGCGATGCGTGTGCGGGCCTCTTTGGCGGTAGCCGTGCCGGCAGCCGAACCGGTGCCGTCCGACGAGCTGCCGTCTGCCGCTGCCGACTCGCTGCCCGCTAACTCTCCGGCTCCGACGTTGTTGAGAAATTCGATCAGGTACTGCCAGTTGAAACCTAGCTGGATCTCGTCGCCGGTGTAATCGGCCTGGACGACCTCGCTGCCGTCGCCCTCTTCGGTGGACTGGGCGATGACCTCGATCTCGCCTGTCCGAATGGTGAGCCGGATCGAGCGGTTGCGTTCGTCGGCGATCAGCGACATACGGCGGACCGCGTTTCGCATTTCCTCAAGGTCAAAAACGGCCGATTTGTCGTTGTCCTTAGGCATGACCATTTCGTAATTGGGGAAATTGCCCGATAGCTTGCGGGTGATCAGCAGACGCCCCTCGACCTCAAAATAGATGTGGTTTGGGTCCTCGCCAAACGAAACCTCGCCCTCGCCGCGTGATATTTTGACGAGCTCAAGCAGGGCCTTTTTCGGGATGAGCGTATCCATCACGGCTTCTTTGTCGTCGATCGCCCGCTCGACATACGCGAGCCGGTGGCCGTCGGTCGTGACCATCTTGGCCGAGCCGTCGCCGATGATAAATTTTGCACCCGACAGCGTAAAGCGTGACTGTTCGTTGGTGATCGCAAACGCCGTGTTGCGGATCATGTAGTTGAACGTGTCGGCCGAAAGCTTCATCGGCGTGCTCTTGAAATTAGGTATTTCGGGAAACTGTTCGCGGTTGACACCGGCAAGGCGAAAATTAGCACGGCCCGCTTTCATCGTCACCCATTCGTTATCCTCTTTTTTGAAATGAGCGTCACCCGGTTCCAGAGCACGGGCGATGTCAAACAGCTTGCGGGCCTGTACGCAGATCGACCCCGGCGTGATGATCTCGGCCTCAGCGTCGCAGCGGATCGTCACATCCAGATCGGTACCGACGATGCGGATCTCATTCTCACCGATCGATTCGATCAGGATATTGGACAGCACCGGTATCGTCGTTTTACGCTCGACGACGCCCTGGATAAATCCTAACTCTTCTTTCAGTACGCTCTGCTTGATCTTGAATTCCATAATTAACTCCTAAAAAAATTTAGCCACGAATTACACGAATGTCACGAATAAGAGCTGGCTAGCTCCCACGTTTCATAAGTAATACAATATATTAAATATCATACACCGCTTAGTTTCTCGTTTTCAATCCTTTTCTAATCCCCTGCCTTTTCTGTTACTAACTAAGATCTCAAATCTATTAAGAAATAGTATTAGTAATAGAGCCTGTGTAAATGTGTAAAAGCGGCCTAACCCTTTATTAAATAAGGCGTTTTTCCTTCCACAACGGCCTGTGGATAACTTGTGGAAAAATCCGCTGCCTGTGGGTAACTTCTGCTTACCCAAGTTATCCACCGATGTCCACAGCCCGCTTTTGGCCGCCCTTGCGGAAATGTGGATAACATTTACTCAAATAGCTAAAAACAAACCACTTACGCTGACGATAACTCTTTGTTATGTGTGGAAAAGTTTTACCGCATTTCCACGCCCAAACAGTTTTAATTAGTTGCAAATACTATCGATTAGCTCTTCGACGTCCCTGTGGAAATTACGGTCGTCCTTACAGAGCGTTTCGATCTTGTCAACCGAGTGCATCACGGTCGTGTGATGCTTGCCGCCAAACTCGCGGCCGATCTCAGGAAAGCTGTGCCGCGTCAGTTGTTTGCACAGATACATCGCTATCTGACGCGGCAGAGCGATCGCACGCGAGTTGCTCTTGGCTTTCATCTCCTCGACCGTCAGATCGTAGTGAGCGGCCACACCGCGGGCAATGCGGTCCATCGTGACACCGGCTGGCCGCGAGCTGTCGAGGATATTTTTCATCGCCTCTTGGGCCAGCACCTTAGATATAGGCACGCCTTTGAGCGAGGCGATCGCGACCAGGCGAACGAGCGAACCCTCAAGCTCGCGGACGTTGCTCTTGACCTTGCCGGCGATGTAATGGGCGATGTCGTTGTCGAGCTCAAACCCGTCCATGTCTGCCTTGCGTTTGAGGATCGCGACTTTGGTCTCGAGATCGGGCGGTTCGAGATCTGCGATCAGACCCCATTCAAATCTTGAATGCAGCCGCTCCTCGAGCGTCGGTATCTCTCGCGGTGGGCAATCGCTGGTCACGATGATCTGCTTTTGGCCGTTGTGCAGCGTGTTGAAGGTATGGAAAAACTCCTCTTGCGTTCGCTCTTTGCCGGCCATGAACTGAACGTCGTCCATCAGCAGCACGTCGATCGAACGGTATTTGTCGCGAAACGCCGGGGTTTTATTAAACCGGATGGCGTTGATCAGCTCATTCATAAACCGCTCGCTCGTAATGTAAGAGACGCGCATGTGCGGCGAACGCAGCTTGATCGAGTGGCCGATGGCGTGCATCAGATGGGTTTTGCCCAGACCGACCCCGCCATAGATAAAGAGCGGATTGTATGTCGTGCCCGGCGACTCTGCCGTTGCCTTGGCCGCCGCGTGGGCAAACTGGTTGCATGACCCGACGACAAATTTTTCGAAGGTATATTTTGGATTGAGCGAATCGCCCGCCGGCTCGATATCGATAAAACTCGCCCGGTCGCTGTTGAGCGGAGCGGACGCCGGGCCGTTTTTGGTCAGGAAAACGAGATCTGGCTCAGGTGCCTCGGGACCAAACTGCGGAGCATGGTCTTCGTCGATCAGCCAACTCACTTTGTAGTTAGACATCCCGATCTCGGCGAGCGTCTGTTCTAGCAGTTCGCTATAGTAAAGACTGACCCAATCTTTGGTCACCTGTCCGGCACGGAGTTGGAGCGCGGTGTGTTTTTCGTCAACGCCGTCAAACTGTATCGGGCGAAACCAGGTGTTAAAAACGTCATCATTTAGCCGCGTTTTTATGTGGCTAAGGGCGTCTTCCCAGGCGGTCGTTTTTTGCGAGATCGGTTTCAAAATAATGTGTTCTCGGCGGGCATATTTTATGCTCGCTTTGCGTGTAAAATTGCTGGTTCCGTTTAGGGCTCTCGACGGGTCTGGCCGCGCCGATAAAGTCGTTATTTTCTCTAGCTTTATGGCCGCCAAAATGATCGCGGCCGACGAGATATTCACAGCCTTTTCCACAGCTGATAGGCGGAAACGCACAAAACCTAAAGTAGCGCATTAAGCCGTTTACTTTCAATAGGTTACAGATGCCCATTTACTGGAAACGGGATACAGACTAACACGAAAAATACCCATTCGCAAACCATTATCCACAGCTTTTTTTCGGCGCGTTTAACACGAATTTAACCTCCTTTTCTGACAACAGTTCAGCCATTTTTTTGAATGTGATAGACTAAGAAAAATTACAATTTTCCGTCAAAAAAGAGGCCAAAATCCGCAAAAAAATGCAAGATTTTTTTCAAGAAAATAACAATATTTCGAACGAACTGTCAGCGATGCTCGCAACCGCCTGTGACGGCCTCATTTACATCAGTGAAATGGACGCACCGGTGACTCCATTTTTCGGATCGGCGGCGGAGACTGTAACCGGAGAGACCATCTTACAGCAGGCAAACCTGCCGCGCGATTCGCCGGTTACTGAACTATCGCTCGAGGCCTTTTTCGGGCGGCTGACTGAGATCAGGGATTGGTATGGTGACGTAGAAAAGCTGCGAGCAAAAAAATTCTCCGAGCTGCAAAAGTTGCTCGGAGAAAATCTAAGTGATCCAAAAGTGTTCCGCGTCGGCCTCGTCCAAGTGGACATCTTTACCGTCGGGATCGATCGTGACGGACGCATCGCCGGGGTCACGACCAAGGCGGTTGAGACCTAGTCTTTTTTGGTGACCTTGCTTGCACCGCTGGTATCTTTGGTGATGTTGGTCGGCGTACCTGTATAGCTAATGCGGCTGGCGCCCGAGGCGTCGGCTCGCAAATCTCCGGTTACATTGACAGTTACGTTGCTTGCACCGCTTGCGTCAATGTTGGCGTTCCCGGTTGTGAGGGCTTCAGCGTCAATCTTTGACGCTCCGCTGACATCGACTGTCAGTTTTGCTGTCGCGCCCGTGATCTTGATCTTAGACGCTCCCGATGAATCGATCGTCAACCGTTCGTTATTAATATCATTCAACGTGACATTTGCTACGCCTGAAACGTCGAGGCTGTCGATATTCGGAGCACCGATGATGATGCGGATCTTGCTCTTTGGCGAGATGCGGCGTTCGCTCTCGATCTTGAGTATGCCACCGTTGACCTCGGTTCTAATTAACGGCAGCAAATTGTCGTCGGCCTCGATCCGCACGCTGTATTCTTTTTGCGCGGTTATCTCAACCTGATAGACGCCGCCGACATCTATGCCGTGAAAGCCGCTGACATTGCGGTCCTCGGCGGACATGTTGCCGGAGCCCGTGACGCCCTTGAAATTGAGCGAAAAGTTGAAAAAATTGCCGGTCGCGCGACCGAATGAGAACATGTTTGACACGACAAGACCGATAACCAGTGCCGCGACAAAGATCAAAATACCTATCTTTTTCATAAATCCCTCCAAAGGAAAAATCCTTTCGTAGTAAGGCAAACGAGCGCCCGATGGAAAAAGTTCATGAAAAAAATGCTGATGTTCTGGTCCGGTCCGGACCAAGATGGACCAAGGTGGACCAAAAAAGCGGGCCCGAAAGCCCGCTTCTTAATTAGGACGAAGTTGAGACGCCTATTTCTTAGGCGTCTCGGCCGGTTTTACGTCTTTGTTGACGCTTTTACCATCGTCTTTTTTGACCTCAGGCGAGGCGCCGGGTTTTGCCGGTGAACCCGCGGGTGACGCTGCCGGTGAGGCGGCTGGCGATGCCAGAGGGCTGGCCGTCGAGACCGGTGCCGGGGTAGCGACCGGTTTGTTTTCCGTGACCTTGGTTTCGGTGCAAGCACCCAACACGGCGACACTTGCCGCCAAAACTGTCGATAAAATTATCGATCTTCTCATTGTATTTCTCCTAAGTTTTTAAGACGCGGACGAATTACCGCCCGCTAAGTCAGACATCCACAGCCGGAATGATAAGGGGCGTCTTTCCGTAAATGACTTGTCTTTCGGCTCGCCAAATACCGTCCAATACCAACGCTGCGCTTCGTTGAACGAGCGAGGTGGAGAAACTTGCAATAAATTTTTACGAGATCGAATTATTTACAAAGATCTTTGGTAACGGACGTTTTATTGCCGCTCGCATTGAGGTAATAGCATCCTCCGCGGCTGCCTTTAAGATAGACGCGCGATCCGGCAGTTGATGGTGCAGAAGGAGTTGAAACAAGAGGAGCGGCCTTTGTCTCGGCCGCAGAGGTTTGTCCGGCGGGTTTGGGCTCGGGGATGATCGTAGATTGCCAGGCGACTACCTGCCACTTGCCCTTGCGTTTGATAAATGTGCCTGTGTTGAGATTGTTTGAGACGGTCTTTGTGCCGTCAGCTTTGGTCGTGTTGCCGACGAGCTTAAAGGCAACGACCGCCGCATCGCCGTATTGCTGTATGCGAATGTCCTCGGCGGTATAGACGGTCACAGGGTCGCCGGGTTTTGCCGCGGGAGCCGACCGCAGGCCTTTCATGATCTCTTCTTTATTTGTGCGGACACCTGCCGAGCGGGTGTAGATCAGATCGTCCGCCCAAAATCGGTCGTGGACGGCGACGTCGTTCTTTCCCGCACCTGCTAGAAACTCATTTAATAACCGCGTCAGCTCAGCCGCATCGGGAGCGGTTTGAGCCTGCATCGAAAAAGCCGCCGCCAAAAAAAGTGCAAAGATCGAAAGGTATCGTTTCATAATTTATGCCTCGAGATACGCATACCTTAACGCAAAGTGGCCGCCGGATTCAATTGCTGTGAAAATATGGATGACAATAGGCACACATTTTAGTAACCTAAGATCGTGAAAACGTACGCTTGGAATCCGGAAAAAAATGACCTATTGCGGCAGAGCCGTGAAATTTCATTTGAGGATGTTGTGTTTCACATCGAGGCCGGAGACGCGGTTGATATTTTCGATCATCCAAATCAATCGAAATATCCGGGGCAAAAGATAATTGTGGTATGCGTGGAAGATTACGCTTACCTCGTTCCGTTTGTCGAAAACGACGAAGAGATATTTCTCAAGACCATCATTCCGAGCGGCAAAGCGACTAAAAAATATCTCGGAGAAGAAA
This sequence comes from Chloracidobacterium sp. UBA3360, assembly GCA_002360555.1. Taxonomy (GTDB): domain Bacteria; phylum Acidobacteriota; class Blastocatellia; order Pyrinomonadales; family Pyrinomonadaceae; genus OLB17. The sequence goes on along the minus strand of DEQS01000081.1, from coordinate 82,063 downwards.
ATGAATAAATTTGACGCTGAAGAAAAGGAAATTTTAGCTGCGTATGAAAGTGGCAGGACGGCTTCCGTTGCCGGAGTCGGAAAAGAACTGTCCCGACATCGTAAAGTTGCCGAAAGCACATTCAAAAAAGACGCACGTATTAACATTCGTATCGCATCGCGTGATTTGCGTGCGCTGCAGAAGCGAGCGTTGGCCGAGGGCATCCCATATCAAACACTCATCGCGAGTATCTTGCATAAATATGCTGAAAAACGCCCCACGTAGTCATTATTCATACCGCAGCGAGTCGATCGGGTTGAGGCGACTGGCTCGGTATGCGGGGAGAACGCCTGCGACGAACGCAACCGACGACACCAGTAGCATGACCGTTGCGATCGACGGGAGCGTGAATGCAAATAGGTTGAACCCTTCGAATGATTCGGCGTAGGCGGTTAGCAGCACTTTATTGGCTATCAGGCCGACGGCGATGCCGCCGAGTGTGCCTAATAAAGCCCCCCAAAATCCGATCAAAACCGATTCGAGTGAAAAGATGGCAAAGATCTTTGCCCGGCCCATGCCGAGGGCTTTTTGCAGGCCGATCTCTTTTGTGCGTTCGAGAACGGCGATGACGAGCGTGTTGATAATGCCAAATGATGCGGCAAGCAGAGCTACGAGGGCGAACAGGCTCATTCCTATCTTAAAGATGCCGATCGCGTCATACGTGCGTTTTTGGGCGTCGGCGATCGTGTCGGCAGTAAAGCCGTTCTGGTCGAGCCGTTTCTTTACCGACTCGATCTTGGCCGCATCGGCTGTTGCCATCTGGATCGTAAAGCCGACAAATTTGTCGATGCCGTCACCAGTCCGCTGATCGGCATGGATCGCTTTGGCGGTCGGGACGTCGACGAACGAATTGTAGTTCGTTTGAAAGCCCTTGGTCGAAACACCGACTATCTTAAGCGACTTGGTCTTTACTTTCTGGTCGGCGGCCTTGTAAGCGATGGTCGCGGCTTTTCCGACGAGATTCTCGATCATAGGGTCCAACTCCCGCGCTAAGCCGAGCGGGATAACGATCTGGCCTTCGCCGTCGATGGTCTTGCCGACTTCGGTTTTTTGGATGATGCCCTCGGAGAGGACGCCGAGCTCAAGCTTGTACTTTTTCTGGCCGTCGATCGTGATGTATTCACCGGCGATGTTGTATCGCGGCGTAATGCTTTTGATACCGTCGATATCGCGGACCGAGGCTTCCATTTGCGGAACGGTCATCAGCATTGTGTTCGGGTCAAAATCGTTCTCTTTGTCCTCGACGGAGGCTTCCTTATATTCCTCAGGAGCTCCGGCTCTCGGGCCGCCGACCGGTTTTTCAAGCTTTTTGCGTACAAGTATGACGCGCTCGCCTTCGATGTTTTTGACCTGGCTTTCAACATAATTGCGCATACCGTCGCCGAGGCCGTTGGTCATCGTCAGTGTAAATGAGCCGACAAAGATGGCGGCGACGGTCAAAAATGTGCGGAGCTTGTTACGGAAAAGATTGCGGTTGGCGATGCGGATCATGTCCCAGGTTTTCATATTTTTTCACCTCGTCGTTTCTCAGTCACGATCTGTCCGTCTTTCATCTCGATCACGCGGTCGCAGCGTTTCGCCAGATCGTCGTCGTGGGTGACGATGACGAGTGTGATCCCTTGGTCAAGGTTTAGCTCAAAGAGCATCTTTTCGACCGCAGCACCTGTAGTGGAATCAAGATTGCCGGTCGGCTCATCCGCGAAAATAACTTGAGGCTTGCCGACCAGCGCACGGGCGATACAGACACGCTGTTTTTCACCGCCGGATAGGTCCTTGGCTTTTTTCTGAGTTTTATCAGCGAGCCCGACGGCGGAGATCGCTTCTGTAGCATCGGACGTAATCTGCGACGCCGAAGCTCCGCGAATACGCATCGGCAGCACGACATTTTCAAAGACCGTCTCGCGTCCATTCAGGAAAAACTGCTGGAAAACAAAGCCAAATTTTTCGTTTCGTAGGATGTTCTTTTCTTTTTCTGAAACGGCGGAAACGTCCCGGCCATCGACAAATACTTGCCCGGCCGTCGGCACATCAAGACACGCGAGCAGATGCATCAGCGTCGATTTGCCGCTGCCTGATTTGCCGACGATCGCGAGGCAATCGCCTTGATCTATCCGCAGATCGACATTTTTGAGCGCCGTATAATCGACGCCATCGCCGGTGTATGTTTTACAGAGATCTTTTACTTCGAGCATAAATGTATCCTTCGTTCGTTGAAGAATAAACTTACGTCAGTCGGTCAGGAATGTTCGGTGAGAATGTTAAAAGACCTGAAAGCCTTTTGATCTGAGGCAGAAATCAGCAAATTCGGCGAGCCAATCGTGGGTGACGCTGTAGTTTTTCCACTGTTCGTCTCCGTCACGGCGGATCGCCATATCGTCGGGCTCGGCGGTGATCGAGAGGTTGGCAAAAATGCGTTTGTTTGGAGCGAGCTTTGGCAGATACTCATCACGGATGCGTGTGCCGATAGCGTGAGCTTCGTCCATTTCGACCTTGACGCCGGTCGCGTTGTAGGTCATTTGGCGGATCGCCCCTTCGCCAACGATGTCGAGGCTTTTGATGACCTCGAGGGCGGCTTTCCAGTTCCAGACGTTAGCCGCAAATTCAAAATTTTCGCTGCCAAGATCGATCAGGGTAAAGCTCATAAGTTTCTCCTACCGAAAATCCTAAACGGCAAACGAGGATTGGTCAATGAGTTTCGAATAGGAAAGCGATATAATTTGGTTTTTGACGAAATGAAGTTTCAAATTCCTATCAGGATCAAAGTGTTGGATCCACTGCCCAACGTCGCGATGTTGGTTCAGCGGGGAAAGGACGAACTTTTGCCGCCGAGTTCTAAGTCTGCGGAGAAACTTGTATTTGAGTTTGAGCTTACGGTCGATACGACCGAAACGCGGCCAAATTTTCTCGGCAAATTTGCCCAAGGGCCGAAAGACGCTCGGTTTGTCTATGTCAATTCCGGCACATATGCCGATCAGCATTCGATCTGGGGACGGCGGGCAAAAATATCGCTTATGACGATCACCGGCGATCAGATCCAGGCGGTTGTTACAAATTACAGCGCTATATTGCAGACAGAATTTAGTGGTGTCGGACGAGACGGCGGGCCGACATGCGCGAGCGTGAAAGGGATAGAATGGAAAGTGGTGAAAAAATGACACAAAAAGCGATCTCATACGCAGACGCCGGGGTCTCGATCGACAATGCCAACCTTGCCGTCAATAAGATCCGCGAGTTTGCTCGGTCGACGTTTAATGAGCGGACGCTGACCGAGATCGGCAGTTTTGGCGGGATGTTTGCCGGGGCGTTTCCGGATGTGGCCGAGCCGATACTGGTCGCGTCAGCGGACGGCGTCGGGACAAAGCTAAAGCTGGCGTTTGAGACGGGCATTCACAACACGGTCGGTGCTGATCTTGTAAATCACTGTGTCAACGACATTTTGGTACAGGGTGCAAGGCCGTTGTTTTTCTTAGATTATTTTGCCACGGGAAAGCTAGAACCGGACACGACGGCCTCGGTCGTCGAAGGAATGGCCAAAGCCTGCCGCGAGAACGGTTGCGTTTTGCTTGGCGGCGAGACGGCGGAGATGCCGGATTTCTATCCGCCCGGTGAATACGACCTGGCGGGTTTTATCGTTGGTGTTGTCGATAAGCAGCGTGTCATTGACGGTAAATCTATCACGCCTGGTGATGTCGTTCTCGGCATACCGTCAACCGGTTTGCAGACGAACGGATATTCACTTGCGAGAAAATTGTTTTTTGAGATAGGTGGATATACTGCCGTTTCGTATATCGAAGAACTAGGCGCAACCGTTGGCGAAGCTTTGCTCGCGACGCACGCCAGCTTTCTGCCGCAGATCGGCCCGCTGCTCGATAGCGGCGTTATCAAAGGCCTCGTCCACATCACCGGCGGCGGCTTTCTCGAAAATATCCCCCGCATTTTGCCGGAAGGCGTCGCGGTCGAAATACAACGCGGCACGTGGCCCGAGCTTTCAATATTCGGCATGATGCAGCGGCTTGGCAATGTCGAAACGCAAGAGATGTTTCGCACTTTTAATATGGGTGTTGGGATGGTCGTGGTTTGCTCGCGGGAAAATGCGGCCGACATTCTTGTAGCTATTGACGGTGCCCAAGAGATCGGTGTGATTCGCGAAGGTGCGGGTGAAGTGACGATCACATAGATAGAGGTCATTACTGAGATATGTCAGACGAACTCTTTAATTCCTACTCAAAAAGTAAGCTCAATTTCAAGTCAGTCGCGATTGGTGTGATCGCCTTTGTTGCGCTTACTAGCGCGGCGTATTTTGTTTATTGGATGAGCAAGCCAGTGCCGCGTCCGGCGGACGATATTTTGGCGGAGCAGATCAGGGACAATGCGGTGATGATGCTGCAATACCGGACATTTTCGGGCGAAGAGTTTCGCCAGCAGGTGCTCGGCAAAGGACGGCTTGAGCGGTATGTAAAGGTCAATGACGAGGCATTTTTCACCTATCCTCCGTCCGATCCAAACGAGTTTGACGATTTTATTTCCAAGAGCTTTCACGATAGGACAAAGATCGAGTTTGGCACAACATCGGACGGTGTAGTGAAGCTTGGCGACTACAAGATACCGTCGGATTACGCCGCACACTTTTTCCGGACTAGCCTGAAAAATATCAAGATACCCCGTGAGACGACGCTCACATTTCCATTTTCGACCGTCAATTACACGCTGAACATGGACGAGATGAATAATTTCATCACCGATGCGAGCGTCTATGGCGGACGGCTTATCGCTCAAGAGGGAGAGCGAACTAACCGCCCGATGACGATCTTTGCAAATCACGGCATCATGGTCGCAAAACCGGGTGAGCCTTCGCTAAAACGGCTGACCGACGACCTGCTCAAAGACATCGGGCCGGACCGCGAGACGCGAATACAGCGGCTCGTCGATTTTGTTGCTGACGAGGTCGAGTACAGTTTTACAGAAGCTGTTGGCGGACGAGAGACGTTAAAGCGGGCGAACGAGACGCTGATGACCCGCAACGGCGATTGCAGCAACAAAACCATTTTGCTCGCCAGCCTGCTCGAACAGATCGGCGAAGAATATATTTTGCTCTATTGCCCGCGACACATAACCGTCGCCGTGCCGCAGGGCAATTTTCCAAATGAGAACAAGGTTGATTACAGTTGGAACAACCGCCAATGGGCCGTTGCGGAAACGACGATGAAAGGTTTTCAGGTCGGCAGATCGCGTCTTGCCCAGCCGGAAATACTACAGCTCGTAAATTTTGTGCAGGACCCAAAGCACATGAACGTGATATTTGACGTGAACTCGGGCGAGTTTTTGAAATTTTTATGAAGATCGGCATTTTGATCTCAGGACGCGGGTCGAATATGGTCGCCATCGTCGACGCAGTGAATAGCGGCGAGATCGCTGATGCTGAGGTCGCGGTCGTTATCAGTGATAAAACAGATGCCGCCGGTTTGGACAAGGCTCGCGATCGTGGTGTCGAAACAGTCGTTGTCGAGCGTCGCGGCCGGCCGCGGGAGGAACACGATGCAGAGATAATTAGCGAGTTGCAGAAACGTAGCGTCGAACTAGTCTGCCTTGCTGGCTACATGCGCCTTCTCTCGCCGTCGTTTGTTCAGGCATTCCCAAACAAGATCATCAATATTCATCCGAGTTTACTGCCTGCGTTTCCGGGACTTGATGCACAGCGGCAGGCTTTCGACGCGGGTGTGAAAGTGACCGGCTGTACGGTGCATTTTGTCGATGAGCTGCTCGACCACGGCGAGGTGATTTTGCAGCAGCCGGTCGCGGTACATGAGGGGGATACGGTCGAGACACTATCGGCGCGTATATTAGAGGAAGAACATCGATTGTATGTCGCGGCAGTTAAAATGATGGCATCAAAGTTCCCAAGTAGTTAGACGAGATAACATGAGATTTTTGTGGATAATTATTTTCATTGTTGGCCTAATGGCTGGTAGCGTTTCAACGGCCTGCGGCCAAGAGAAAATCCATTACGATCTACAAATTACTTTGGAAAGGACTGCGTGTTTTGGACCTTGCCCATACTATTCTCTTACGATCAACTTTGACGGGGCCGTTAAATTCACACCGTTGGGAAAGCCTGGCTATTGCGGGAAAGGTGATGCGCCAAAACCTCCGCTTGAAGGATCGATCACCCAAGACCAGCTAAGGACTTTGCTCGCCGAATTCGACAAGATCAAATTTTACTCTCTGCGTAAACAATATGGTTCTGCTGGCAAATCAATGACAAGCGGGATATGTCCTGAATACTGGTCTGACAGCCCTACGGCAACTGTTTCGATTAGAAACAATGGTAAACACAAAACCGTTAACCACTACCTTGGGTGTGAAGGGACAAAGATATTAGATGATCTAGGAGCATTAGAAGATAAGATCGACGAAATTGTTGATAGTAAAAAGTGGACATCGCAATATGCTTGGGGAGGAGTCCCTTCGATAACAAATGTGCAACTAAAGGTCGAGAGTTCACCGGCTATAAAACCACAATAATACTTTGACATCGCCAGCTTTGCGCGCGTAAACTCTAGGTTTTCACTTTTAGGTGAAATAAACGTGGAGAGCAACTATGCCAAAGAGAACATTTCAACCGAACAACCGCCGCCGCGCCAAAAAGCACGGCTTTCGCGCACGCATGGCGACGAAGAACGGCCGCGCCGTTATCAAACGCCGCCGCGCCAAGGGTCGCAAGCGATTAACGGTTCATCATTATTAGATCTGTCTTTACCAAAGGAAGCTCGGCTGCTGAAACGCGCCGAGTTTCTTCGTGTTTATGAACAGGGTGCGCGTATCGAGGGCCGTTTTATGACGGTTTTTATTTTGCCCGGCGAAAAGGGCTTGCACCGCGTCGGTATAACGGCGACAAAAAAGGCGATCGGCAAAGCCCACGACCGCAATCGTGCAAAGCGTCTGTTGCGTGAAAGCTTTAGGTTGAGCAAAGCAGAACTTGATACGATAACGCAGAAATTTGATTGGGTGCTGAACGCCCGCCGCAGCATTTTGCACGGAAAGCTGGAAAAGCCGCTTGCCGAATTTAAACAGATCGTGGAAAGAATAGCCACAGGGCACACAGAAACAGCAGAGAAATAATTCTTATTCTCTGTATCCTCAGTGACCTCTGTGGCAAAGTAGTTTTTAGATGAAGTTTTTGGTCCTCGACATTCTTGGCATTTACAAGGCGTTTTTATCGCCATTTTTGCCGCCCGCATGCCGGTTCGAGCCGACTTGTTCGGAATACGCCCGCGAGGCCGTCGAAAAATACGGCGCTTTGCGCGGAACATGGATGGGGCTAACGCGTATCTTAAGATGTCAGCCGCTTTGCAAGGGTGGTCATGACCCCGTCAGGTAATAATTAGAGTGGAAAACAACAATAATCCTAGCAACCAATCACGCTTTTTGATCGCGGCAGTTTTGTCGATGGCGATACTTTTCGGGTGGCAATATTTCTTTGCACCTAAAGCTCCACCCGCAGGTGATGCGAATACAAACGCAAATGTTGCGGGGAACACCGCCCCACCGGCGGCTCCGCAGCCCGCAGCGACGACACCGGCCGCACAGCCAGTAATCGCCGAAGTAACACCGGACACGACGCCAAATCGGACGATAACGATCAAATCGCCGCTGTATGAGGTGACGCTCGATTCGAAAGGCGGAGTTGCTACGAGCTGGATCATCCTCAAAAATCTTTCGCCTAAGAATGAGTTCCCCGTGTATGCCGACGGGTCGCACAATGGCGATCAAAAGCCTTTGCAGCTTATATCGGAAGAGGCGCTAAAGCGCAGCCCGCGGGAGATACCGTTTCGACTTGCGACGGATGATGCCGCTCTGAATACTTCGATAAACGACCGCAATTATCAGATCTCTGCCCCGGAAGAAAGCATCACCCTCACGGCCGGACAGGAAAAGGCGATCGAATTTACAATGACCGATGCCAGCGGTGTCGAGGTCAAAAAGAGTTTTGTTTTCCGTGCCGACAGCTATATTGCCGACCTCGCGGTCAGCCTCAAAAAAGGCGGCCAACCGGTGCCAAATACCAAACTGCTCATCGGTGCAAGCATCGGCGACCACGCGATAAATAATCATAATTTTTACCACATCGAATCTGAGACCGTTTCTGTTGTTAACGGCCAGGTGATGCGTCATCAGGGCAACTACACATTTACCTACGACGCCAATAATCAATCAACTCTGACCGATAACGGCAACGTCGATTGGGCAGGCGTCGGAGATGCTTATTTTGCAATGGCGGCGATCCCCGCGACTCCGTCACAAAATGTCGAGTACCGTGCTTCGAAATACGACGTTACGACAAAGCCTTATTTTGAAAGCATATTTCAGTGGATACTGCGTAATTCTAAAACGACCGAAACGCGACACCTTGTAACCGCATATCTGCCGATCACGGCGGACGGATCGACGACCAAGATATTTACCGGCACAAAAGATTATTTTCTGCTGTCATCGCTGAATGAAGGCCTTTCAAAAGACGTCGGCCGAAAGGTCGAGATCACGAACCTGATCAATTTTAGTAACTATTCGTGGATCCGCCCGATTACCTCGACGCTTTCGATCCCTATTCTCTATTCGCTCAATTTTTTTAACGGCCTGACGCATAACTACGGCGTCGCGATCATCATCTTCACTTTCCTTTTCTACATGCTGCTGTTTCCGCTTCGCTGGTCGCAGTCCAAATCCTTTAAAAAGGCTTCGGGTAACGCACCGAAGATGAAGGAAATACAGGACAAGATCAAGGACCTGCAAAAGAAAGGCGTGCCCAATGATGACGCCCGTATGCGTGCCCTGCAGATGGAGCAGCTTAAGATGACCAAGGCATCGCTGCCGATAGGCGGATGTCTGCCGATGCTGCTGCAGTTTCCATTGCTGATCGCTTTTTATACGGCGGTCACGGTCTCGCTTGAGGTACGGCAGGCGACTTTTATCTGGCTGCCCGATCTATCGGCGGCCGACCCTTGGCATCTGCTCGAATTTGCATTTGCCCTGTCGATGATCCTGTCGATGAAATTTACCCCGCAGACGGCAACCGTCACTCCGGAGCAGCAGATGCAGCAAAAGATGATGACCTATTTTATGCCGCTGATGATGCTGTGGGTGATGTGGGCGGCACCGTCCGGGCTGTTGCTTTATTGGTTCTTTGGAAATATTGTAAGCTTTGGCCAGCAGATGGTGATCAACCGTATGAACAAGACGAACACGCCTCCGGGCACAGAGATCGTTGATTCGGTGCCAAAGGGTGCCAAGCAGGTCAAGCCTAAATTTGGGACGACGTAAAGCGTATGAATGAAACTTGTGAAAAGGCAAAAGACCTCTTGTCCACGGTTGTTTCCGGGATGGGATTTGACCTGACCGTCGCATCGGAGTGGACGGACGAGGGCTGTTTGCTAAACCTGAGCGGCGAAGACGCTCATTTCGCACTGGCCGAAAATGGCGAACTGCTTGACGCATTCGAAGTGATCCTCTTTCAGGCCTACGGCCGCGAGATCGACCGCGAACACCGCTTTGTCGTCGATGCCGACGGTTTTAGACAGTCGCGCAAGGCCGAGCTGCACGCCATGGCACGTTTTGCCGCCGATCAAGTCCGCAAGGGCGGCCGGCCGTTCACATTTGGCGTCCTCAATTCGACCGAACGCCGCATCATCCACATGACCCTGCAAAAAGAAGAAGACCTTTTCACCGAATCCGTCGGCGACGGACGCGATCGGCGGCTGCAAGTCCGGCTCCAATAACTAAATTCGAACAGGATATACAGGATAAGCAGGATAAAAGGATTTAGTAATCCTAAACATCCTGTGTATCCTGTTTATGATTTATGCCGAACACCATTGTCGCATTAGCAACACCCACCGGCCGCAGCGGTATCGGTGTCATTCGTCTGAGCGGCGGCGACGCTCTCGGCATTTCGCAGAAACTGATCTCGGACGCGGCGTTTGTCCCGAACCCGCGTACCGCTCACCTAAAACAACTCATCGATCCAAAAATGGGCGAGACCATCGACGAGGCGTTGATCACTTATTTCAAATCTCCGAATTCTTTTACTGGTGAAGATGTCGTCGAGATCAGTTGTCACGGGTCACCGGTTTTGCTTCGGCAGGTGATAGACGATTGTCTTTCGCTCGGGGCCCGGTTGGCAGAAGCCGGTGAATTTAGCTTGCGGGCTCTGGCAAACGGTCGAATGGACCTGGCCGAGGCTGAGGCTATTCGCGATCTGATCGACGCGCAAACCGTTGCGTCGGCGCGTCAGGCCGTCAGACAGATGCGGGGCGAATTGTCGCATCAACTCCAACCGCTCAAGGACGAGTTGCTCAACGTCATCGTCGTCCTCGAATCGGCGCTTGAGTTTGTCGAGGACGATCTGCCCACGATGCAACTCGAAAGCGTCAAAAGAAGCCTCACGGAGATCGCAGCAGATACTGCCAAACTTGCGGACACATTTAAGGCCGGACACTTGATCCGCGAAGGATTGAGAGTCGCGCTCATTGGAAGGCCAAATGTCGGTAAGTCCAGTCTGTTCAATGCTTTACTCGGTAGCGATAGAGCGATCGTCACCGAGATCGCCGGAACGACGCGCGACCAAATACATGAGCGGTTCACGATCGGCGACATCCCGATCTCGCTGATCGATACAGCGGGCCTGCGTGAAACGACCGACACGGTCGAGAGCATAGGCGTCGCCCGCTCAAAAGCGACGATGGCCGACGCGGATATTGTCGTCGTGTTACTCGATGCGTCCGAAGAGATCGAACCCGAGGATCACGAGATACTCGCCAGTGTACAAGGCCTAAACTTCATCATTGCTCTGAACAAGATCGACAAATCTCCTTCACATGATGTGGATAAGTTGATCGCTGGCAAACAAGCAAAACTCGGCCACCTACGGCCATGGATCACACCGCTGTCGGCAAAAACGGGTGAGGGTATCGACGATCTTTGCAACGCGATCATCCGGCCGTTTGCTCCGCAGGATATTTCGAGCTCTGGATTCTTGGTAAGCGACGCACGACACCATGACCTGCTGCTACGTGCGAAAAGCGAGATCGAACAATCGGTAGAACAATTGGATGAGAAACTTAGCGAAGAGATAGTACTCATCGGGCTGCACAACGCTCTTCGCTATCTCGGTCAGATCACCGGCGAAACGACGACCGAAGATATGCTCACCCGGATCTTTTCGACGTTTTGCATCGGTAAGTAAGAAACGCTTACCGCGCTGTTCCCGTATCAAGTGAGTAGCGGTTATCATATTCTCGTTCGTAGGAGTCAAAAGAAAATGCGTAATAAAGTAACTGGGATCTTTCTAATTCTGTCGCTAATGGGTTTTTTCTTGGCAACATCGTCCACAGTTTCGGGCCAGCAACCTACCCCACAACCAACACCGGTCGAAATCAAGATCGACGCAAAAGTTTTCGACGCGTATGTCGGGCAATACGAGGACACCGTTAACCTTCCAGGGGTTATCTTCTCAATATTTCGCGAAGGCGATAAATTTTTTGGGCGGGTACCGGGGCAGGATAAATTTGAGATGTTTCCATCGTCGGAAACCAAATTTTTCTTGAAAATAACCGAAGCTGAGGCCGAGTTTAGACGCGATAATTCGGGCGGCATAACAGGCATGACCTGGCGGCAGGGCGGCCAACAATTCGACACAAAAAAAACAGCGAATACACCCCAAATCGATACGCGCATTCCGTACAAACGCACCGAAGTGATGATCCCAATGCGCGACGGCGTTAAGCTCTACACCGTGATCGTAACGCCCGAAAAACAAACGGAGGCCGCTGCGATACTGATGGTTCGCACTCCGTACGGAGTAAAGGGCAACAATGCTAACTCACCAAATCGCAATCCGGAGCTGGCAAAAGAGAATTACGTGTTTGTCTATCAGGACATTCGCGGCCGTTATGGCTCTGAGGGACAATTCATGATGAATCAGCCATTGCGCGATAAACGCGATACGAAGTCTGTCGATGAAACGACGGACACATACGACACGATCGACTATCTGATAAAAAATATTCCCAATAACAACGGGCGGGTAGGCATCTACGGGGTTTCTTACCCTGGGTGGTTGGCGGCGGTTGCTCTCGTCGATGCACATCCCGCCTTAAAGGCTTCGTCCCCTCAGGCCCCGATGACCGATACATGGATGGGAGACGATTTCTTTCACAACGGTGCCTGGCGGCAAAGCTACGGGCACGAATATGTAAAATCGATGGAGACGAATAAAGAGGGCGTGGATGTTTCGTTTGATATCGATGCTTATGATTGGTATCTGAATTTGAAAACACTCTCAACTCTGACCGCAAAACTGGAAAACAAATTGCCGACCTACAACGCCTTTGTCGCACATCCGGCCTATGACGATTATTGGAAGGCCCGCGCCGCCGACCGTTACCTCAAGGAAACCAATATTCCGACTCTCGTCGTAGGTGGTTTTTGGGACCAGGAAGATATGTTTGGGGCCTTTGCCACTTACAAAGCACTTGAAAAGCTTGATAAGCAAAACAAGGTATTTTTCGTGATGGGGCCTTGGAATCACGGCGGTTGGAACGGACGGGGCCGAACGCTCGGGGCAATTGATTTTGGCAGCGATACCGGTAAATACTTTCGCGAAGAGATCCAGGCCCCGTTCTTTGCCTGTCAGTTAAAACTCAAATGCAGTAAAACGCTGCCTGAAGCGAGCATTTTTGAAAGCGGTTCGAACAAGTGGATGAGCTATGATTCGTGGCCGCCGAAACAGAATGTTGAACGTGCGATTTATTTTCACGCAAACGGCAAGCTTTCGTTCGACAAGCCCGCAGAATCAAAAACTGCTGTTGACGCTGATTCATACGTTTCAGACCCGGCAAATCCGGTGCCTTACCGCAAGCGGCCTATTCAGGCAACCTATGATCCGAAAGGCTCAGGTTGGAGGCAGTGGCTCGTTGAGGATCAGCGTTTTTTATCTGACCGGAAAGACGTCCTTCGCTGGCAAACTGATGTGCTGAGTGAGGATACGACCATCGCCGGCGATATCATAGCCCGCCTCTACGCAGCAACGACTGGAACGGACAGCGATTGGGTCGTAAAGCTGATCGATGTTTACCCGGATAGCTATCCGGCTAACGAGAAGATGGCGGGGTATCAATTGATGGTCGCTGAAGAGATCTTTCGCGGACGCTATCGTAGGAGCTGGGAAAAGCCCGAGGCAATGACGCCGAATAAGCCGGCGGAATATTCGGTCGATCTGCGAGGAAATGATCATACGTTCCTCAAGGGCCATCGCATCATGGTACAAGTTCAGAGCACGTGGTTTCCGCTTTACGACCGTAACCCTCAGACCTTTGTCGATAATATTTTCCTGGCTAAAGAAAGCGATTATAAATTGGCGACTCAGAGTATCTTCAGGTCGGCAAAATATCCGTCGCACATCAGTGTTTCGGTACCGCCGGGGAAATGACAATGGAAAGAAGAGAGCTTTTAAAAAGTGCCGCTTTACTATCGTTGTTCGGGGGGGCAGGTTTTGCAAATAACTCAGCGAATGCAGGTTTCAGGACAAAGATGATAAAGCCAAAGCGTTTGCGTGCGGGTGACACGATCGCGATCATTGCTCCGTCGAGCGGGGCATCGGCTGAGGCCTTTGAACGGGCACTCGCTAACGTCGCTACGCTTGGCATGAAAGCAAAGGTCGGCAAGTTTGCCCGCGGCAGTAACGATTTCTTTTCAGGCACTGACAAGGAAAGGCTTCACGATCTTCATTGGGCGTTTAGCGACAATAAGATCAGTGGGATTTGGTGCGTTCGCGGCGGCAGCGGGGCGCCGAGACTGTTGCCCGACATCGACTATTCGTTAATTAAGAAGAACCCAAAGGTTTTCATCGGATACTCGGATATTACTGCCCTGCACATGGCGATCTCGCAGCAGACGGGCCTCGTGACCTTTCATGGTCCCGTCGCCTCGTCTGAACTCTCGGACTACACAAAGATAAATCTGGTTGGTCTTGTAATGAACGGTTCTGCGGATCATAAGATCTTGCCGTCGGAATTCAACATCGCTCAAACCTCCGCTCTATTCAAGCCAAATGTCATTACTCCGGGAAGCGCTCGCGGCCGACTGATCGGCGGTAACTTGAGCTTGCTCGCGGCACTCGCCGGGACTCCATATGCTCTAAAAGATCTAAAAGGAGCGATATTATTTACCGAGGACATCAATGAACCGCCGTACAAAGTCGATAGGCTGTTTACCCAACTCAGGCAAAGCTGCGAAATGCGTTCCCTTGCGGGCGTGGCATTGGGAGTGTTTTCCAGTTCGCAAAGCGCAACCGACGCAGAAACAGCGTTGACGCTCAAGGTTCTCAAGGACCGACTCGGCGATTTTGGTATTCCTGTTATTTCAGGATTGTCGTTCGGGCACATCCGTGATAATTGCACGGTGCCATTAGGGGTCGAGGCCGTGCTTGATACAGCAACTGCGTCGATCACGATAGTCGGTTCGCCAGTAATATAAGTCTTGACGAACCCCTTAGCGATTGATACGGTCTATATTCGGCTTTTTTGCTGTTATTACGGCATATTGAATTATGTTTGACGAGAGTTTTGATGTGATAGTGATCGGTGCGGGGCATGCGGGCTGCGAAGCGGCGTCCGCATCGGCGCGTCTTGGTGCGCGAACCGCTCTCGTTACCATCAATCTCGATCTGATAGGCCAGATGTCCTGCAACCCGGCAGTCGGCGGTATTGCTAAGGGCCACGTCGTTCGTGAGATAGATGCCCTTGGCGGCATTATGGGCCGCGTCATCGACCGGACGGGGATACAGTTTCGTCTGCTAAATCGTTCGCGTGGGCCAGCAGTTCAAAGTCCGCGTGCCCAGGCTGATCGTGCATTGTATCGAACAGAGATGCGCCGAGTGCTCGAAGCCACGCCTGACCTACACCTACGACAAGGCGTTGTGGTTGATCTATTTGTTGACAATAATAAGGTTACGGGTGTAGAAATGCAAGATTCGCGTCGATTCGGGGCAAAGGCCGTGATCGTCGCGACCGGCACATTTCTAAACGGCACCATCCACACGGGCCGTAAAACATTCTCTGCCGGACGTGCCGGGGAACCGGCATCGATCGAGCTGGCCGAAAGCCTCAAGCGTCACGGATTTCCCGTCGGGCGTCTCAAAACAGGTACTCCGCCGAGGCTTGACGGACGCACCATCGATTGGGACGCTTTTGAGGCACAGCCGCCCGACGAAAAGCCTGTTGCATTTTCGTTTGCTACCGACAAGATCGACCAGCCGCAGATACAGTGCTTTATCGGATACACGAGCGAGCGTCTACACCAGACGATCCGCGACAATCTACACCAGTCGCCGCTCTATTCCGGCAAGATCACCGGTATCGGCCCGCGATATTGCCCGTCGATCGAAGATAAGGTTGTAAAGTTTGCCGACAAAGACCGGCATCAGTTATTCCTTGAACCAGAAGGGCATAACACCCACGAGGTTTATCTAAATGGCTTTTCGACCTCGCTACCGTCCGACCTACAGTTAGAGCTGCTCAGGATGGTCGAGGGGTTTGAGGGTGTTCAGATCATCCGGCCGGGGTATGCGATCGAATACGATTTTGTCGATCCGCGAGAACTGCGGCCGACGATGGCTTCAACGCGGATGGACAGGCTTTTTCTGGCGGGACAGATCAATGGCACGACCGGATACGAAGAAGCGGCGTGCCAAGGTTTGCTGGCCGGAATCAATGCTGCATTTACCGTACAGGGCCGCGAGCCGTTTGTTTTGCAGCGTGACGAGGCATATATCGGCGTGCTTGCCGACGACCTGATTCGACACGGCGTCGATGAGCCGTATCGTTTGTTTACGTCGCGGGCGGAGGCACGACTTACGTTGCGGCATGACAATGCGGACGAGCGGTTGTCGCCGAAAGGACGGGAAGCGGGACTTGTCGGTGATACAGATTGGGAACGGTTCAATAACAAACGTGACCGCATAGCGAATCTCCGAAATACACTAGACTTTACCCGTTTCAAACGCTCTTCTGTCGAATACGCGAGCATTTCACAGATTCTCGACGCTGATCTCGGAGATTCGATCACGTTGTCGCAGCTCGCAATGAGACAGGGAGTCAAGGCGGATCTTGTATATAAACTCTTACCGGAGGAAATTCGTGCGGATCTGAAACTAACAGAATTAGAAACAGCTCTTGCGGACTCCCTCTACAGTGGCTATATCGTAAAACAAAAAGCCGCGACCGAGCGTGTGAACCATCACGACGCGTTAAAAGTGCCTGAAAGCTTTAGGTTCGACAATATCAGCGGACTTTCTAATGAAATGGTCGAGCGCCTAGAACGTGCCCGTCCGCGTAATTTTGGTCAAGTTCGCACCATTGCGGGGCTTACTCCGGCGGCGATTTCGACCGTTCTTGTCCATCTGACCGCCCAAACTCCTTCCGGCCCCGGCCAAAATTAACCCAATTAAGAAAATTGTGGCACGTGCCACATCGAAATTGTAAAAATGTGGTACGTGCCACATTTAGGTTTCGGTATTGCTTTGGCGCTGTGCTACCTTAGAAATTCACATTTCAGGGAAGCATGGGAAGAATAATTGCTATAGCAAATCAGAAGGGCGGTGTTGGGAAAACAACAACGTCGGTAAACCTTGCCGCCGCCTTGGCCGCCGAGGGTAAGAAAGTGCTACTCGTGGACGCTGATCCACAGGCAAATGCTACGTCGGGTGCGGGTATCACTCGTAACGTCGTGAGAAAAACACTCTACGACGCACTAATTTCCGGCGACTCAGTCCGCGAAATGGTTTTGCCTACCGAGATACCAACTATGTGGGTTCTGCCGGCCGATAAAAACCTCGCGGGTTCAGAGGTCGAGCTTGTCGGACAGGCAAACCGTAATTTTGCTCTCAAAGAAATACTGGTCAATGTAAGGGAATATTTTCATTACATTCTCATTGACTGCCCGCCTTCGCTTGGTATCTTAACCATCAATGGACTTACCGCAGCGGATTCGCTACTTGTTCCCATACAATGCGAATACTATGCTCTTGAAGGGGTGACGGAGCTATTTGATACGCTTGCGAGACTTCGCCGCGAACTGAATCCTGCGCTTACTATTGAGGGACTGCTTTTGACTATGTACGATGAACGGACAAATCTTTCGGCGGCTGTGGCCAAAGACCTTCGTGATTTTTATGGTTCGCAGGTTTTGAAAACAGTTATTCCACGAAACGTTCGTCTCGCCGAAGCGCCAAGTTTTGGCAAGCCTATTTTGCTCTATGACCCGAGATCACGCGGGGCGGAGGCTTATGTTGAGCTTGCCAAGGAGATCATAAAAAATGGCTAGACAAACACTAGGCCGGGGATTGAGTGCATTACTCGGTGACGAAAAACCTGCTGCTCAACAAGAAGCGATCAGCCCGGAGATCGACATCGATCTGATCGAACCAAACCCTGACCAGCCCAGGACACGTTTTACTGAGGCTAATTTAGAAGAGCTTGCTCAGTCAATAAGAGCAAACGGTGTCGTCCAACCGATCGTGCTTCGGCAGGTCGGCGGCCGCTATCAGATCGTCGCAGGGGAAAGGCGTTGGCGTGCGTCGCAGCGTGCCGGACTCAGACGGATACCCGCAGTCGTTAAAGAGGTGTCCGACGACAAACTGCTTGAGCTTGCATTGGTCGAAAATATCCAACGGCAAGAGCTAAACCCTATCGAAGAAGCCAAGGCGTATCGCAAGCTGATCGACACGCTTGGGCTTACGCAGGAAGTGGTAGCGGAGCGGGTTGGTAAGAACCGGACGATCATCACAACGTCGATGCGGCTGCTCCGTTTGCCGGGAGAGATACAGCGGGTCATTGAAGAGGGCGGTCTTTCCGCAGGGCATGGCCGGGCCTTGATGATGACAGACGATCCCAAGATCCAACGACGGCTGGCAAACGAAGCCATCGATAACGGGTGGTCTGTTCGTGAGACTGAAAGGGCAGTAAAGAAAGCAGTCAAATCTCCACAAACATCTGACAACAAAGGAGTTATCCGCACAGTTGATGCCAATGTAAGGTCGGCTGAGACCAAACTTATGCGGTCGTTGAACACCAATGTTAAGATCATCGCCGGTAAAAAAGGTTTGGGCGGTAAGATCGAGATCGAGTATTACGGAACGGATGATCTTGACCGTATATTTCAGCTTTTGATTAAGAAATAAAGGCGTAGTGGTAGACTGATTGGGTTTAATAGGGTTATTTGATCGAGGTTAATTTAGTTGTATTTATTCATATTGGAATCTATCGGAACGTCGGAACTGGTGCTAATCGGCATTATTGCCCTTGTGTTTCTGGGTCCCCGCCGTTTGCCTGAGATAGCAAAAAAAGTGGCCAAGATCATGGCTGAATTTCGCGGGACCGCGAGTGAGTTTAAGGAAACATGGCAGCGAGAGGTCAATTTTGAAGAAGAAGCAAAGGCTCTGGATATCAACGCTCTCGATGCCGAAGAGCCTGTCGCGAGAACTGAATCGATCGATGTTACGACCAAAGACGCTGCTCCAAATGCACCGGAAATAAAAGAAATGGATCCGGCAAAGTTTGAAGAATTAAAAGCCAAGGCGGCGAATACTGAAACCGCCGAACAGCGCGAGACCGTCGAAATCACAAACGATAAAAAGAACTGGCTATAACGCCGAATGGAAGACCTAGAGAAAGAGCTTGAACCAGGCGGACAGATGTCGTTTCTCGAACATCTAGACGAGTTGCGCAAACGGCTCGTTACGTCGGTAATTATTATTGTTATTGCATTTACCGGTTGTTGGTTCCTTTCCGGCAAGATATACCAATTTCTCAGCGTCCCTATCAGAAAAGCCCTTTCAGAAGCGGCTCGAAACGAATTACCCCAGACGGGCATTACCGGTCAGGAGCGGATCTTACCGCTAGAAGAACTAAAAGTGGGGGACGGCGGCCGATATATTTTTGATAAGCCGACCAACCTTGGCTCGACCGTCGTTTCGCCGGGTGCATCTGTTCTTGCAGAGGTGGCAAAGGATTCCGAAGGGAAGTTGGGGCTATTCACAACCGAGCCTCTGATCACGAGTAACGCCATCGTGCCGAAAGGCGTTCGACTGCCGATTAAATTTGAGGAGCTTGCTAAAAGCGAACCAAATGCCGATGAACGTATGATCGTCACCACTGCACAAGAGCAGTTTACGATGTACGTCACGGTATCGATGTATTCGGCGATCGCGTTTTCGATACCTCTGCTTTTATGGCAGATTTGGATGTTTATTTCGCCTGCACTTTATAAACATGAACGTTCGTATGTAACACCGTTTATTGGGTTGTCGACCGTATCATTTGTTATCGGCGCGGCCTTTGCCTATTACATTCTGTTTCCACCGGCGGCACGATATTTGCTAAATCTCGGCGAGGGAGAGTTTCAATTGCTGCTGCGGGCTAGTGATTACCTAGACCTGATTACAATAATAATGCTCGCGATGGGATTGATCTTTCAGATGCCGGCAATTACCTATGTATTGGCACGGATCGGGATCGTTTCGGCGGGATTACTTGTGCGAAGCTGGAAAATTTCGCTGGTTGTTATTTTGATAGTAGCTGCGGTTGTATCGCCGACCGGTGACATACCGAACATGATGCTTTTTGCGACGCCGATGATGGGGCTGTATGTCATTTCGATATTCATCGCTTGGTTTTTTGGCAAGAAACGCCAGAGCGATGCTGAGGCCGCAGTAAGTAGCTAAAAGCAACCTCCAACCCACCATTTTGCATCTTGAAATAGTAGGGATTAGCGCTTAAAATCAAAGGGTTAAGAAAACGTGTATTTATGCGGCCTTAATGCTACGTAAAGGATGGAGTTTTACCGTTATGTTGAGAGTTAGACATTTACAGATCACATTGCTTGCAGTTTTTATGCTTTGCCTAAGCGCCGGCGTATTAGTGGCCCAACCACCTGATGGTGGCAAACCAAGTCAAGACCCGAATGATAAAGTACGCAAAGTTACACCGGAGTTGAAACAGGCCTACAAGAAATGGCTTGAAAATGATGTGGCATACATCATTACCAATGAGGAGCGAAAGGCATTTAAGGCACTTGCGACTGACGAGGAGCGTGAAAACTTTATCGAGAGTTTTTGGCGTAGACGTGATCCTGATCCTGACACGGAAGAGAACGAATATCGCGAAGAGTATTACGAAAGGATCGCCTACGCAAATGAGCACTTTACGTCTGGCATACCGGGATGGAAAACAGACCGCGGCCGCGTTTATATTGCGTGGGGCAAACCCGACTCGGTAGAGGCTCATCCTGCAGGCGGAGCGTATGACCGTCCAAGTTGGGAAGGCGGAGGTTCGACAACGACATACCCGTTCGAAGTGTGGTTTTACCGCCACCTGGATGGCGTCGGTGACGGTCTTGAAATTGAGTTTGTGGATCCGTCTGGTACCGGCGAATATCGCATGGCTCGCGATGCAAATGAAAAGGATGCGTTGCGGATGGTGCCGGGAGCCGGTTTGACAGCTTCTGAACAGCTAGGGCTTACGGACAAGGCTGATCGAGTTAATGGAGTTGGCGGCGGCCAACAGATGAACTACCAACGGGAGCAGGATTCCCCTTTTCGAAGGCTGGAGATACAGAACAACCTTCAAAGACCACCTGCGGTAAAGTTTAGTGACTTGCAGGGAATTGCCGGCGGTGATTCGGGCTCTGTACTAGATAAAGATCCATTGCTTTTTGATGTCCGGGTTGATTATTTTCGTCAATCTGACGAACGAGTGATCACTACATTTACGATCCAGACAAGTAACAAAGAACTCTCATTTGAAGATGCCGGCGGATTGCTAACCGCTAAAATGAATGTCTTTGGCCGTATTACTGCCGTTTCTGGCAAAAGATCGGGCATTTTTGAAGATTCCGTCACGGCGAATGCGACAGCTAGTGAATTATCGGAAATGCGCGATAGAAAATCTGTTTACCAAAAAGCTATCGCCCTTACGCCGGGAACCTATAAAGTCGATGTTGTAGTTCGCGACGTTAAAACTGGCAACAAAGGCATCGTTAATATGGGCTTTGTTGTTCCCCGATATGACGACAAAAGACTATCGACGTCAACAATGGTCCTGACCTCAAAACTGAGAACCACGACCGATCGTGATATCGGTCAAATGTTTGTCATCGGCAACACAAAGGTGATACCAAACCTGTCGGGTGTGTATAAACAGGGCCAAGAAGTTGGCATATATTTGCAGGTATATAACTCAGAGATCGACCAAACAACGCTCAGACCCGCAGTCGATGTGCAATATATTTTGACAAAAGACGGCAAGGAACTTTTGCGTCAGACCGAAGACTGGGGCGGAATGAGTGATTCGGGACAACGCTTGACACTTGCCAGACTCTTGCCGACGGCCGGAATGACTCCGGGGGATTATGAGATCAAGGTTTTGATCAAAGATCGTGTTCGCACCGAAGGGCAGCAGGTGATAGAAAATAAGGGTAAATTTACGATCACGCCATAAGGCCTGAACACGTGGATATTCGGAAACGCTGTGCTGTCAAAAGTACGGCGTTTTTTAATTTCTGCGTTTTGCCTCGATAAGCGGGGAGTTCTTTTTTTCGCTGGTTGCAAAGATAGCCGTGCCGTCGACGTTGTACGCAACGGCCTCGCCAATAGTTCGTTTACCTAGATCGATCGAGGCAGGCTCCTGTGACCATATATTGGCAAAATTCGTATCGCCGTTGGCCAGCGTCCACTCATATGCACGCGTGTAATCGCATATCACCACATGACGGCCATCCGGAGAGATGTCACCGCCAGTCACAAAACCATTTGGTATCGCCGGAACCGAGATCTCAGCTATTTTCTCAGCTTTGGCTACATCTTCCCTGCCAAAGTCAGGACGAAGGCGATAAACTCCAGCCGGGCAGCTTACGCGTTTTGTGACGATATAGATATCTCCCGTTTTTGGTTGGACCATTAAAGTCTCGGCATCCTGATTAAAATCGGGATACGTAAATCTTAAGGCCACGGCATTTTCGGTCAAAAGCGGGGTTTTGCGGTCTGAGGCAGCATCCGTTGCCTTAACAACCGGTTCAGAGATTCGATAAACGGAGTGTTCCGGGCGTTTTGCACGGTTATCGCCGATCTCGCCGATATAGAGAAAACACTTGCCGCTTTTGTCTTTGTACGCGGCGATATCTTCCCAGTCGATATTCTGAGCGTTTTGCACTTTCCATGTGCCTAGGCTTTCGCCGGTCATGTTTAGTGCAAAAATAAATGCTTCGTCACCGGAATCGTTATGCGTCCAGAGGACATTATTCTGACAACGCGAAGCCGCGATACCGCTGCTTTCGGTAATATCAGGCGATCTTATAGTGCCGATGACTTTTGGCGGATCAAACGGAGAGTTTGCTTCACGTTCGCGTTCATTTGACGGAACGATCGAGCAACTCGAAAAAAGAAAACAGATCGAGGCTAGAGGTATGACAAATGCAAAAAATTTAGCTATAGTTTTGTTCGACATACTTCTCTAGTCCTTGCATTATAACGCGGTTGCGGTGAATGCAGTTCCAAACTTTGCATTCATAATTTGCGTATAGCTTTTTTGGATTTGACCCTATGATCGTAGGAACTGAATGGCTGATCGAAGCGACGGGCTGTGACACGGCCAACTTGCGCGACGAAAATGCGATAAGGACGATCCTTTCCAATGTGATCGCCGATTTGAACTTACGTCCGATCGATTCGATATGGCACAAATTCGAAGGCGAAGGCGGCGTCACGGGGCTCATCGCTCTGACCGAATCACATCTTGCCTGCCACACATATCCCGAACACGGGACCGCGACATTTAATCTCTATTGTTGCCGCACCCGGCCGGAATGGGATTGGGAAACAAATTTACGGAACGCGATCGGAGCCCAAAAAGTAACCGTAACCAAGATCGAACGCGGAGAAGCGCAAACCTCAGATGTGAAATTTGAAACTGCCGGAGGTGAGCGATGAGCGTCCTGCAGGCAAATTGTCCGTCATGCGGTGCACAGATAGAGTTTAAGGCCGGTTCGACCATTGTGCTCGTCTGCCCTTATTGCCGCTCGGCTGTTGCGCGGACAGATCGCGGTTTAGAAGATCTTGGCAAAGTGGCCGAGATCGCCGAGTCAGAGTCACCGTTGAAACTTGGCCTAAAAGGCACATTCAAAGATACAAAGTTTGAGTTAACTGGCCGTGCTCAATTAAAACATGAACTTGGTGGCTCGTGGGACGAGTGGTACGCAACATTTTCAAACGGCTGGGTCGGTTGGCTTGCCGAGGCACAGGGGCGTTTTTACTTGACGTTTTATCAGCCGTTGCCGCAGGGCTCGGCGATCCCATCATTTGCCGGACTGCAGTTAGGCCAGACGATACCCGAGATTCCAAGCCCATCGCCCCTGATGGTGCAGGAAAAGGGCAAGGGTACGTCTGTCGCGGCTGATGGCGAAATACCATATAGGCTCACGCCGGGCGAACAGTTTGAATACGCCGATCTCGCTGGCAAAAACAACGCCTTTGCGACGATCGACTACAGCATGGACCCGCCGTGGGTCTTTGTCGGGACTCAGGTCACACTTGAAGAGATCGGGCTCGGCGATGCAAAGCCTGTTCAGCGTGAAGCAAAACGAGTGTCGGCCGCAGGCATGGGCTGCCCAAACTGCGGCGGGCCGCTCGAACTACTTGCACCGGACAAGACCGAGCGTGTTGTGTGTCCAAATTGCGATTCGCTGCTCGATGTAAATCAGGGTAATCTTTCTTACCTGAAAACGCTCAACCCGCCAACAAGCCAGCCCGATTTTGTTGCGCCTATCGGAGCCGAAGGCACGTTTCCGGGTGATGTAAAATTTAAGATCATTGGTGCCGTTGTCCGCAGTGTCTATATGGACGACGTGCATTATTACTGGCACGAATATCTGCTCTACAATCCAATGATCGGGTTTCGCTGGCTGGTTCATTCCGATAACCATTGGAATTTTGTCGAACCGGTCAATCCGGCGGATGTCGCGACCGATAATGTATTTGCGGCGGGAGCCACCGTCGATTACAACGGCAGCAAATTTAAGATATTTCAAAACGCTCAGGCCACGGTCGAATACGTTAAGGGTGAGTTTTATTGGCGTGTTGAACAGGGGGAAAAGGTTTGGGCTGCCGATTATGTCGCGGCTCCGCTGATGCTCTCTCGCGAAACGACAGAGAATGAGATCAATTGGTCGGTCGGGACTTACATGACCAACGAAGAGGTCGAAAAGGCGTTTGGCATCTCCGGCCTGCCAAAACCTTGGGGCGTCGGGCCAAATCAACCATTTACCGGCCGCTTTTATTACACATGGGGAGCATTGCCGCTCTTGCTTTTGTTTGTCGTCGCCATCTTTATGATCCCTTTTAGCGGAATCACCAAAACGGCGCTCAATCAAGAGGTCGTTTTACCCCCGCTGACAAATGCGACTACGGCTCAGGCAGTGTTTAGCCAACCATTCGACGTAAAGGCGAACAGTAACGTCCGCATCACAGCCGGGGCACAGGTTGATAATGCGTGGGCAGACCTCGATATTGATCTCATCAACGATCAAAGCCAAGAGGTCGAGTCGGTAAATGTCCCGGTCGAATATTACAGCGGCAGCGATAGCGACGGAGCTTGGACCGAGGGCGGTAAATCGACGGACGCGACGCTGTCTTCGCTGCCGGCGGGTAAATACACTTTGCGTGTCGAGGGAACCTGGCAAAACTGGCAGACGCAAATGCCTGTTTCAGTAAAGGTCGAGCAAAATGTTAATCGCGGGGTCAATTTTATCTGCGCACTGATCATATTAATGATCGTGCCGATCCTCGGGCTTTTTAGAAAGATCTCATTTGAATCCGGCAGATGGAAAGACAGTATGTTTACATCGAGCGGCTCGAGCAGTTCGGATGATTCCGATTACTCCAGCGACGATTAGGAATTTGTTATGTTAAAAAAACTATATATGGTCTTTGGCATCGGGGTCCTCGGGTTTTACGGTGCTGCATCGTGGTTTGGTTGGGAGCTGGCTAATTCCGGCAAAAATTCGCGTCTGGGTACGCCATTCTTTTATTCAGGATTTCGTGGAGGAAAATAATGCTTAGTTTTGCTTCAATTGCCCCGATGTTGGGCATGATCGTAAAGATGGAAGAACTGTTGCCGACGATGGCGACAACGGTCATATTTGTCGCGATCGGTTTGATCGTGTTTGCCATTGCTTTCGCAATAGTCGTTTTGGTTGCTCCGTTCTCAGTGAAAAAAGAGATCGAAGAAGATCAAAACACGGCGCTTGCTATCATTATTGGCGCATTGATCATAGGTATCGCGATCATAATCGCGTCCGCGATCAATGGTTAAGATCGGGATTCGAGTGGGATGGACTGGATAGACGGGATGTTCTACCAATCCTGTTCATCCTGTTTATCCTGTTTGATTCCCCTGCATGAAAAGCACTCCGTTACTTTTTCTTAACGTCATCATCATTGCGACATGCGGCCTGATCTATGAGCTGCTCGCTGCGACGGTGTCATCCTACGTTCTTGGCGATTCGGTAACCCAATTTTCATTTATCATCGGCGTCTATCTTTTTGCGATGGGCGTCGGGTCGTATCTGTCGCGGTATATCGATAAGAATATTGCGGAGAAGTTTATCGATATCGAACTCGCGGTTGCGGTGATCGGTGGATTTTCGGCACCGCTGCTTTTTCTCACATTTGCCTACGTCACATATTTTGGGATCATTCTCTATTCGATGGTTTTTATCATCGGCACGCTCGTCGGGCTAGAGATACCGCTGTTGATGAGGATCCTCAAGGATGAGCTTGATTTTAAAGAGCTTGTCTCTCGCGTACTTGCCCTCGATTATGTCGGAGCACTCGTCGCGTCGCTGCTGTTTCCGATCTTTTTAGTACCTAAACTTGGACTTAACCGGACGTCGCTCGTTTTCGGTATGCTCAATGCCGCCGTCGGCGTCTGGGCCACCTGGCTGCTCGAACCGCTTATTACCAAACGCAAAGCCACGATCCTGCGGATCAAGGGTGTTATCGTGCTCGTATTGCTCGCCATCGCACTGATAAAAGCCGACCGGCTGACGACACTCGCCGAGGACGCGCTGTTTGTCGATAACATCATTTATACAAAAAGCTCGCACTACCAACGGATCGTCGTTACAAAAGGCAAGACCGGCTATGCCTTGTTTCTCAACGGCAATCTGCAGTTCAATTCGTTTGACGAATACCGCTATCACGAGGCGCTCGTTCATCCCGCGTTTGCGGCATTTCAAGGCGATGTAAAACGCGTGTTGGTGCTCGGCGGCGGCGACGGGCTTGCCTTGCGTGAGATAGAGAAATACAGTTCGGTCGAATTTATCCAGCTTGTCGATCTCGACCCCGATATGACCAAAGTGTCGAGCGCTGTTCCCGCTCTTGGCGATCTTAACAAACACTCGTTTAGCGATCCGCGTGTACATGTGACGAACGGCGATGCATTTGTATGGCTTGATGCTGTGCAAGCCGAGCCGTTTGATATTGCTATTATCGATTTTCCTGATCCAAACAATTTTGCGTTGGGAAAGCTGTACTCGACGCGGTTTTACAACCTGCTCAAACAAAAGCTAAGACCCGATTCGGCGGTCGTTATCCAAACCACATCTCCGCTGATAGCCAGAAACTCATTTTGGTGCGTGATGAAAACGCTCGAATCAAGCGGATACACAGTCAAACCGTATCAAACAACGGTACCGAGTTTTGGCATCTGGGGATTTGCCCTCGCAAAGCTTCAGCCTTTTGACAAACCCGCAAAACCGCCCGCAAATGTAGAGCTGCGGTTTCTAAACAACGAGACTTTTGCGTCTCTGTTCGAATTTCCCGCCGACACATCGCGCCCGGATGTAGATCTCGAAATAAACCGTCTCGATAATCAGGCATTGGTTAGATATTACGAAACCGAGTGGCGGCGGTTTGAGCAATGATAAGTCTTACCCGCCGCGAATTGTTGACAATATTCCTAGGCGCACCGTTTGCGATGAACGCTTGCCGGAGCGGTGAATCTCGCCCGTTTCCGGAGGGTCAGATCGTAGGACAATCCGCAACGCTTGGGCATATCTTGCGGGAAAATCGCACCTTTGACGTTCCGCCCGATAATTGGGAAAGCAAAAAGGTCGCTATTATCGGCGGCGGCATCGCCGGACTCTCGGCGGCTTGGAAATTAAAAAAACAAAACTTTAACGACTTTGTCTTGCTCGAACTTGAAAAAGAGGTAGGCGGTACATCCGTGAGCTCTAAAGGCGAGCCGGTCGGTTATCCGTGGGGTGCGCACTATTTGCCTGTTCCGTTTAAGGAAAATGCGGAGCTGATCTCGCTGCTCGATGAGATGTCGCTGCTTGAGGGTCGTGATTCGGGTGGGGAGGTGACGGTCAAAGAGCAGTTTCTATGTCGTGAGCCCGAGGAACGTGTCTTTTACAAAGGTCGTTGGTACGAGGGGCTTTATTTGACCGTCGGAGCAAGCGAAGAGGACAAGCGGCAATTTGCTGAATTTCAAAAGCAGGTCGATTCATGGGTCAATTGGCGTGACGCAAAAGGCAGACGGGCGTTTGCCGTGCCGCTGGCAAATTGCTCGGACGATGTGCAGGTTACCGGCCTCGATAAAATTTCGTTTGCCGACTGGCTGCGGCAAAATGGTTTTACGTCCGAACGGTTGCTATGGTACTGCGATTACGCGACGCGGGACGATTACGGGCTAAAGGCCGATCAGGCGTCGGCGTGGGTCGGGCTGTTTTACTTTTGCTCACGCGTGCGCAAAAGCGGCGTCGAATCGCAGCCGTTTATTACTTGTCCCGAAGGCAACGGGCAGTTCGTCAATCATTTTTTTGACAAGGTTAAGGACAATATCCGAAAAGGGCAGATCGTAGTCTCGGTTGTGCCGACAGACAAAGGCGTCGATGTGACATGTCTCGACGGTAAAGAATTGCGGGGCATGCATTGTGACAAAGTCATCTACGCATCACCGATGTTCACGGCGCCGTATTTGATACGCGGGTTTCGCGACGACCCGCCATTTGCAGCTAATGAGTTTCAGCATAATGCATGGTTTGTCGCCAATCTTTTCTTAAAAGACCGGCCGAAATCGCGGTTTGTCAAAGATTTTCCGCTTGCGTGGGACAATGTGCTTTATGAAAGCCAATCGCTTGGCTATGTCACCGCGACGCATCAAAAGGGGATCGACTACGGCCCGACGGTGCTGACCTATTATTACCCGATGTGCGAGGATGCGGCGGGCCGCACGACGCTTTTTAATTACGACTGGAAACAGCTCGCCGATGTCTGCCTGACAGATCTCGCGCGAGCGCATCCCGATATTTACGAACTGACACAACGTATCGACATCATGCGTTGGGGCCACGCGATGATCTCGCCACGCCCAAATTTTATCTGGAGCGGGATACGCGAAAAAGCCGAAAAGCCATATCGCAACATCCATTTCGCCCACACAGATCTCTCCGGCATCGCATTGTTCGAAGAAGCGTTTTATCATGGACTGCGCACTTCGAGCGAAATTATGAAGGCTATTAAAACAGGATAGACAGGATTTGCAGGATTTTCTCATCCTGCTTATCTTGTCCACCCTGTTCGAACATATTTTGGATGGACGCGACTTTATCAAAACCCGACCACTGGCTGTTTTCCCGATCGATCGATCTGTCGGTCTTTTTAGGCAGCGCGGTTGTGTCGCTGGTGCTGTTGGCGGTCGGTGCACAGCTTGGGGTGTTGAATGGCGATTCGCCGGAATGGACTTGGATAATGGCGGTGCTATTTATCGATGTCGCGCATGTGTGGTCGACGAGTTTTCGCGTCTATTTCGATACGGCTGAATTTAAGCGGCGGTTTTGGCTTTACCTGCTCGTACCGGTTTTTGGATATGCGATCGGGGTAGCACTCTATTCAGAGGGCGAGCTTGTTTTTTGGAAAGCTCTGGCGGCGGTCGCCGTATTTCACTTTATCCGTCAGCAATACGGCTGGGTGGCGTTGTACCGCCGCAAACTAGGCGAGACGGCTCGCTGGTCTTGGTGGGTCGACGCGGTTGCGGTCTATCTTGCGAGCGTTTATCCGATAGCTTTTTGGATGACGCGTCTGCCGCGAAATTTCGAATGGTTTGTCCAAAACGATTTTATTTCGCTGCCGGCGATGGTCGAGACTGTTTTGTTTCCGGTCTATGTGCTTGCCCTGACCGCATATTTTGCCAAATCGATCTATCAATATTTCACGACCGGGTTTCTAAATATCGGCAAAGACATCGTCGTCGCGACCACCGCTATTTGCTGGTATGTCGGCATCGTCTATTTTAATTCGGACTACGCGTTTACGGTGACAAACGTCATCATCCACGGGGTGCCGTATTTTGCGTTGATATACGTCTATGCAAGGGTTCGCCGGGAATCGACCGGCAAGGTTTATAAAACGCTAACCTCAAATTGGCTTGTGTTTCTAGCAACCCTCTGGGCTCTCGCATATTTCGAAGAGCTTTTTTGGCATCGCGGGGTCTGGCACGACAAACAATGGATGTTTGGCAGCGATTGGGAATGGTCGCGAAATATCCGTATGTTCGTTGCCCCGCTGCTCGCTCTGCCGCAGATCACGCATTATGTACTGGACGGCTTTATCTGGCGGAAGAGGAGCAATCCTGACCTCAACTTTCTCTAACAAAAAAGGCGGCCCGAAAGCCGCCTTCTTCATTTAACCTTGGTCCATGGCTAGAGTATGCGGCCGGGGCGAAACATTGTCATTGGAACCGGAGCAATTGCGGGCATTGACGGTATAGCTGGCTGTTTTAGATCTAACTTGCCCGGTGCGATCACCATTCCGTCACCGTCCGAGCCAAAAACAAATCCCGCATCTTTCGATTTTTCCGGCGTGACCGATATGGTTTGCCGTTTGCCGTCACGAACGATCGTGAGCGAGACATCGCCGTCTTTTTTGCCGTTGATCGTACGGATCAGGTCAATATCGCCTTTGACGGCTTTGCCGTCGGCCTCGACGATAATGTCACCGGCTCGCAATCCGGCTTTTGCAGCGGGCGAATTTTCACGAACTTCATCGATCATCGCTCCGCTTTCGACACCAAAATGTGCAGCAAGCTGTTTGCCCAGTGGGGTCACGCCGACGCCTATCATACGGCCTTCGCCGGCACGCCAGACCATGCTCTTGCCCTCGCCGCCGGGAAATGTAAAGACGAATGGTTTACCGTCTTTCTGAAATTCTTTAAATTCCGGCAGGTCTTTGAGCTGCTTAAGATCGGGCATGTCCGGCATTTTTGGCATTGTGAAACTAAAATTGCCATTTTCAAACTTGGGCATCGGACGCTTTGCCAAAGTCGCGGTTATTTCCTGTTCGTTGCCGTTACGCACGATGGATAGTTTTGCCTGATGGTCGGGATCGACCTCGCCGATCAGGCGTGTCAATTTGCGTGCACTTGTGACCTCTTCGCCGTTAAAGCGAACGATCACATCGCCTGTCTGCAAACCCGCTGCAGCGGCAGGCGAATTTTCCATAACTTTTTCGACCGCAACGCCGCGAACGTCACGAAGGCCAAACTTAGAAAAATTTTCCTTGTTGATCTCTTGCGTCTGAACGCCCAGATAACTGCCGCCGCCGTCAAATGCAAATGAGAACGCTTGCGGGGCCTCGGGCATTTTTGGCTCAGGCGTTTGCCCGATAACCAGCACAAAAGACGAGGTAACGATAATAATTGAACACAGGTATTTACTTAACATAAATTGCCTCCACAAAAATAGATTTACACGTAGTAAAGACGACGTGTCGAATAAATTAGTTACAAAATTTGAAGCATTGAGCGTGGAAAATGGTTGCCTGCCGGGGTTAGCCGCGACGCAGTTTTTCAAGCCGTTCGGCTGCGGCCTCGAGCGTCTCGTCCTTTTTGCAAAAGCAAAACCTTACCAATTGCGAGCCGAGAGCAGCGTCGTGATAAAAAGACGAGCCCGGCACGACAGCGACGCCGATCTCGCGGATGAGATGTTTCGTGAACTCGATGTCGTTTGCAAAGCCAAAATCTGAAATATCGCAAATCACGTAATATGCCCCGGCAGGAAAGTCGCATTTGAAACCGGCAGTTTTGAGTGCGGGCACTATAAAGTCGCGCTTTTTCTGATATTCGCTTTGCAGGTCATCGTAATAACTCGGCGGCAAGTTCATAGCGTACGCTCCGGCGTGCTGCAGCGGATTCGCAGCGCCGACCGTCAGGAAATCATGGACCTTGCGGATCGCCGATGTAATATCGGGCGGAGCTATGCAATAACCGACACGCCAGCCGGTAACCGAGTAGGTTTTTGAGAGCGAATTTACCACAACGGTGCGTTCGCGCATGCCGTCGACATTTGCCATGCAGATATGCTCAAACGGGTCATCGTCAGCGTGGCCCGTGTAGATGATGTGTTCGTATATCTCGTCGGTGAAAACAAGCGCGTCAAATTCTTTACACAGCTCGGCAATAAATTCGAGCTCATCGCGAGTAAATACCTTGCCCGTCGGGTTGTTTGGATTGCAAATGATTATCGCCTTGGTCCTTTCGTTAAAAGCGGCACGCAGTTCTTCGCGGTCAAAAATAAAGCCGTTATCGGTGCGGTAAAGCGGGACGTGGCGTGGCGTAGCGTCAGATAATATCGCGTCGGGAGCGTAGTTTTCGTAAAAAGGCTCAAAAACGATGACCTCCTCGGTCGGGTCGACGGTCGCCATCATCGCGGCGATCATTCCCTCGGTCGAGCCGCATGTTACGGTGATCTCTGTTTCTGGATCGACATCAAGTCCGAGATACCACATCGTTTTTTTCGCGATCGCATCACGAAAATCCTTAACGCCCCATGTTATCGCGTATTGATTATGGTCAGCGGCGATCGCCTCCATCGCTTTTTGCTTGATGTCCTCCGGTGCGGCAAAATCCGGAAACCCCTGACCGAGATTGACCGCCCCGTATTTCATCGCTTCACGTGTCATCTCGCGAATGACCGATTCGGTAAAACTCGCGGCTTTTCGCGAGATGCGGCTTTTTGAGATCGTTGGTTGCATCATTTCTTGAAATTACAGCGAGGCTGTCGCTACTGTCAACGCCGAAAATCAATCAGCGGAAAACCAGTTGTGGAATTCGAACATCAAAGTTCGCGCCATCTCTAAGTACCAAAAAAGTTGTAAATGCGCGTCCGTGTGCGTTAAACTCATTGGTTACAAGACATTTGAGGTCCTAT
This sequence comes from Chloracidobacterium sp. UBA3360, assembly GCA_002360555.1. Lineage (GTDB taxonomy): Bacteria > Acidobacteriota > Blastocatellia > Pyrinomonadales > Pyrinomonadaceae > OLB17. Next base: position 49,714 of record DEQS01000081.1, on the reverse strand, counting down.
CATGAAATTGAAGTTTATTTTTGCCTTTATAATTTCCCTGTTAAGTCTAAATTCGATCAATGCACAGGATCTGCCGCCGCAGCTATCCTCCCCCAAAGGCTATTTGCTTGGTCCCGGAGATGAGATAACTGTAAAAGTGCAGGGCGAACCGGACTTTGACTTCATAACCACGGTCAATGAAGATGGCAAGTTCCTCGTTCTTGACAAGATATTGATCGCAAAATGCAAGACGGAAGCGGAGCTAAAATCCGAAGTCACCAGGATACTCGAAAAATATTTAAAGTCGCCGCAGCTAAGCCTCAGAGTTACTGACAGAAAAAGTAAACCACCGGCAACTGTTTATGGTGAGGTGCGTACCCCGTCGCAGGTAGTGATGATGCGCAAAGTGACGCTGATGGAAGTGATCTCCTTTTCCGGTGGCCCCACGGAGGAAGCCGGCGGAAATGTCCGCATCTTTCGTACCCAGCCGCCGATATGCACCGAAGATTATGAGGATAGCAACTGGAAACCGGACACGACCGATCCGTCGGACGTGCCGTCAAAAATGTTTACCTTGAGCAATGTAAAACTCGGCAAGGACTCGTCGAACCCGGTCATTTATCCCGGGGACGTCATTCTAGTAGAAAAGGCGTCACCGGTGTACGTCACCGGAGAAGTTGCTAACCCCCAAGCGGTTTTGATCAAAGAAGGGGGGCTGTCGCTTTTTGATGCCGTTTCCAAAATTGGCGGACCAAAGCGTGAGGCAAAAACAAAAGATATTAAGATCTATCGACGCAAGACTAATTCCGAATCGCCGGAAATGATCAGTGCAAATTACGATCTAATAAGAACTGGACAGCAAAAGGACGTCATGCTGCAGCCTTATGACGTTGTTGTGGTCGATAAAGCCAAAGACAGTATTGGCAAGATCCTGCTTGATCTGGCCATCGGAACAGGTAAAGGAGCAATTTCCAGTGTTACAAGCGGTATCGGTTACCGAATAATGTATTGATGGGTCATATGTAAAGACCGTCAATAATATCGCGATATTTTTCGTCAACGACCCGTCGTTTTGTTTTTAGGGTAGGAGTAAGTTCGCCGTTCTCGACTGTGAGTTCATGGTCAAGAAGGGCGAATTTTTTTACCTTTTCATACTGGGCGAGCCCGGCGGTGTGAGCTTCGATCTGCCGTTGAAACAGATCTATTATCCGCGGGTGGCTGCAAAATTCTGCTGGCGTTTTGATATCTAATTCCTTGAGATTTGCGTATGATTCGAGCATTTCAAAGTTGGGCACGATAAGAGCAGCCGGAAATTTTCGCTCGTTGCCAACCAAAACGGCTTGATTGACGAACCGCGACGACCGGATCATTTGTTCGATCGGTGACGGAGCAATGTATTTACCGCCGGATGTTTTAAAAAGCTCCTTTTTTCGATCGGTTATCTTTAAATATCCGTCGCTGTCCACCGTGCCGATATCGCCCGTCTTGAACCAGTCATCATCGGTAAAAGCTTCGCGTGTAGCGTCTTCCTTGTGATAATAGCCGGCCATCACGCCGGGACCGCTGACCTCGATCTCGCCATCTTCGGCGATTCGAACCTCAACGTTTCGAATTGGCCTGCCGACTGTGCCGACCCGTACAGCCGTCGGGTTGTTAGATGAGATCACAGGCGATGTTTCCGTCAGCCCATAACCCTGCATTATCGAGATCCCCGCGCCGGTAAAGATCAAATATATTTCGTCCGGCAATGCTGCGCCGCCGGTGATGCAAAATCGCAGATGTCCGCCAAAAAAGTCACGCAATTTTGAATAAACGATCTTGTCCGCTACACCGTGTTTTGCGGTCAATGCCATAGGTATCGGCTGGCCAGATTCTTTTAGCGCCGCAAATTCTTTGGCAATATCTATCGCCCAATCAAAGATCAGCTCATTGATGCGGCCTGACTGTGTCGCCTTGAGGCGGGCGCGTTCGAAAACCTTTTCAAAAATACGAGGCACCCCGATAAAAACCGTCGGACGCACCTCTTTCAGATTCTCAGGCACTTTTTCGATCGATTCGGCGTAAAAGACCCGCATTCCGTACATGATGTAGACGTACATCCCTGTGCGTTCGAAAACGTGAGAAAGCGGCAGAACCGATAACGAAATATCCACGCCTGTGAAGACAAATCGTTCACTCGCGTCAATAACGTTTGAGATCAGATTAGCGTGTGTGAGCATCACGCCTTTTGGCTCGCCGGTGGTCCCGCTGGTGTAGATAAGCGTCGCGATATCCTGCGGATCGATGGCGTCGGCCAATTCTTGTAAAAGAGACTGATGCGTCTCTCTGAGATCTGCTCCATCTGATTCTAGACTCTCTAACGAGACAACATTGTTGGCCTCGATCCCGCCGTCAAAAAGGATAAATTTATCTATTGAGGAGCAATCCTTTAATGCAGGCAAGAGACGCTGATATGTTTCGGCATCGTTGAGAAAGAATACCCGTGCGGCCGAATTGTCGATGATATAGCGAACCGTGTCCGGCGAGAGCGTCGTGTAGATGGGCACATCAACTAGGCCGGCAAACTGACACCCGGCGTCCGATAATGTCCATTCCGGTGAGTTTGGTGCGAGTATCGCCGCTCGGTCACCTTTGCGTAGGCCAAGCGAATAAAGGCCAAGTGCGATGTTCTCGGCACGCTCGACCATTTTGGCGGATGAGATCGGTCGCCATTCGTCGCCGCTTTTGTAATTTAATGCGTCAGGCAAGCCATACTCAGTGACCGAATGCCGGAATAACTGCGGCAAAGTCTGAGGCTCATTATCCATTAACGGAACGCCGCGTCCGATCGGGTTTCGGCGATCGCCCATTAAAATGTTGGCCTCGGTCGTCATTTGCTCGACATGCCTCCAAAGAAAATGCTTAGCACCTCGCCCGCCATCGGTGGCAGCGGATAAGCCTTTTTTGAAAGCACCCAATTGGTTACCATTTCGTCGAGAGCACCGTAGAGTATCTTGGCGGCAACTACCGGCTTGATCTCTTTGCGAAAAACACCGGCGTTCTGGCCGTCTTCGATGGTCTTTCGGATAATATCCAGATATTCGCCAAACCCTGCTGCCGAAAACTCCTGCATGAACTTTGTCGAACCCCGAAGCTCGACCTGAAAGACGATGGCCATGTCGCGGTCGGCACCGAGGCGTTCGAGATGCATCTCGGCAATGCGGGTCAGTTTTCCGACAGGATCGGCGATCTGGTCTAGTTCTTTTTTACCCTCGGCAATAAACTCGGCCATCGCACGGTCAAAGATCGAATGGAGGATCTCGTCCTTGCTCTTGAAATATAGATAAACAGTGCCGTCTGCAATGCCAGCCTCGCCGGCGATGTCAGCTACTTTGGAGTTAAAATAACCCTTTCCGGCAAACACTTTGATCGCCGCACGCAGTATCGCCTCGCGTTTGTCAGTGACAACCGCGCGGACAGCAGAGCCGTTTCTTGCTGGTTTTGGCATACTTGTGATTATGAATGAACCGTCATTCAGTATGCACTTAGGCTATAACAAAAGTGAAATTGAAATCAAGGAAAATTATTTGGATGGAACTTTCGTTAGGGAAAGTGAATGGCGGAGAGGACAGGACTCGAACCTGCAAGCGCTTACGCGCGGTAGTTTTCAAGACTACTGCCTTACCAATTAGGCTACCTCTCCGCACGAAGCGGGCAATCTAAAAATATACTGTAAGCCGCCGCGATAGACAAATCCCGCGTTAACCTGTACCTCAACGTTTCGCCAGTTGTTTTGCCAATTCAGTCTTTACGGACTCGATACCTTTAATGCCTTGCGCCTTGGCAACTATCTTACCGTCGCGATCAAGGACGTAGTGCATAGGAAATGGGACGCTTAGCTCACCGTTCTTACCGGCGTCGCCAAATTTGCTGATGATGATCATTGATCCATTTGGGATCACAGTATATTTAAAGGGATTTTTGACAAGAAATTTTTCCAGATCCGGTTTACGGCTGGCGGCAATACCTAAAAAAACCACGTCTTTATTATCTTTGTACTGATCAACAAGTGTGTTGAGCATCTTTATCTCTTCGACGCAATTTGGGCAGTTGATGAACCACAGGTTTAGGACGACGACCTTTCCCTTGAGCGCGGTCGTATCGACCTTTTGACCGGCCATATCGATCGCGGCGAACGCCGGGCTTGAACCGATCTGATTTTGGGCTGAAATAGAAAACGCAAAAACTAGAATGGCGAACAAGACATAAAAATTCTTCATAAACCACTTGTAGTGGTAAATGAGTCGTATGTCAAGAATTTGAAGCGTAGCTTATTTGGAAAGGAGTCGTGTCAGTGCCGAGTTAAGCGCCGGAGTTTTGTCATAGCCGCTCGACCGAAATTCGATATTGCCGGCATCGTTGACTACATAATACGACGGATAGCCCATGTCTAGATTTCCGTTTTTGTCGCGGTCGGCATATTGCAGCAAGATGCCAAAACTATTTGGCAGGATCTGCGTTTCGAGCGGGTTCTTTTTCATGTAGGCTTCGATCTTTTCTTCGTTCTCGGTCGTGAGCGACAGAAAGACTACCTTTTTACCTTCGTAGCTCTTGATCAAACGATTAAGCTTGGGAAACTCAACATGACATATCTCACATCTCGTTGACCAAAAAGTAATAACAACAACGCTGCCGCGAAGCTGGTTGAGGTCAAAATCCGTACCGTCGAGCGTAACTCCGGAAAATGCAGGAGCAGGCGCACCGACTTTTAGATTATTCTGCGAAAATGCGGATGTGGTCAAGACCAGCGTTAGAAATGTGATCGTTAAGATTCTCATCGTTCAGGAAGGGAAGCAATTTACCTGTTTAAGAATGTTCAACATCCTTACTTTAAATAAACTGCTAATGGATTATACATCCAGAAAACCTGAAATAGAAATAAAAAAACGTCCGCCCGCCCGCCAACGCAGGGCGTGTTAAAATCACAAAATGTTTCTAGAGACGATCGCGGCCGAAAATTTTCGCAATCTACACGGTGGAATTAGATGCGGCAACCGGCTAAATATCCTTGTTGGCTCAAACGGCCAAGGGAAAACAAACTGGCTCGAGGCGATCGCTGTGTTGGCGTCGGCCCGGTCGTTTAGGACGACAAAGCTCCAAGAAGCGGTCAATTTTGGTCAAACGTCGGCGTTTATTCGCGGTGAGGTTCGCGAATCGCCCGAGATCATGCGCGACTTGCGGGTGGTGATCCAAGGCAACATCAAAACGCTTTCGATAAACGATAAGAAAGAGACGGTGCAAAGCTATCTGGGGCAGCTTCATGCGGTCGTATTTAACGCCGATGAGCTAGACATCGTTCGCGGCCAGCCGGACGCGAGACGACGGTTTCTCGATGCGGGGATAGTGTCGCTACACCCGCCGTTCGTACAGGTTTTTACTGATTACAATCGCGTCGTGCGGCAAAAGAATGCGTTGCTGCAATCAGCCCGCGACAACGAGCAGTCACTCGAAAAGACGACGGACCTGCTTGAGCCGTGGAATACGCAACTAGCAGCACTTGCCACCAAGATACATAAGGCCCGTGTTCGCTTTGTCGAGCGGCTCAACGGCGTGCTTGAGAAAAAGCTGTTTGCCCGCGAAGAGATATCCGTCGAATATCTCTCGTCGCTCGAAGGAAAAGGCGATTTGACCGACTATAACGCCCTGATCGCAGAGCGGCTACAGCTACGCGTTCAGGCCGAGGTTGTCGCCGGTCACGCTCTGATCGGGACGCATCGCGACGAGCTGGAAATAAAATTTGACGGACGCGACCTGCGTAAATTTGGCTCCGCGGGTCAACAGAGAAGCGCATTGCTACTGCTTCTCCTAGCGAATATCACTGTTTTCGAAGCGACTCGCGGCGAGTATCCACTCTTTTTGCTCGATGATATCGACGCCGAGCTCGACTATGCCCGCATCGGCCAACTGCTCGAATATCTCGACGGCAAAACACAGGTTTTTGTCACCACCTCAAAGGACAATTTTGTCGAAAGATTTGGCGCCAACGCGGCTGTTTTCAGAGTTGCCGCCGGCGAGGCCAAAATACAATAAAATAAAGCTATTTATTGGCTTTGGCGGCTATCTATAATCCGCCAAAAATGGTAAAATTCTCCTTTGGAATCCACGGAAATTTTCTATCTGTGAGAACCATCAAAACCGCACCTACACGCGGCTCGACATATTCTAAAAATAAACAAGATCTAAGGTTACAGAGGTTTAAAAATTGGCTAAGGCAAAACAAGAATACGGTGCGGATTCGATCACCGTTTTAGAGGGCCGCGATGCGGTCCGTAAGCGTCCGGCGATGTACATCGGCTCGACGAGCGATATCGGACTGCATCATTTAGTGTACGAGGTTGTGGATAATTCGGTTGACGAAGCCCTAGCGGGTTTTTGCGACACGATCGAGGTTGTCATCCACATGGACAATTCGATCACCGTCATCGACAATGGACGTGGCATTCCGACCGACATTCATAAGCAAGAGGGACGCAGTGCGGCTGAGGTCGTCATGACCGTGCTCCATGCGGGCGGTAAGTTTGATTCGAATTCGTATAAGGTCTCAGGCGGATTACACGGCGTTGGTGTCAGTTGCGTCAATTTTTTGAGCGAATATCTGCGACTTGAGATCTGGCGTGACGGCAAGACGCACGAGATGGAATTTGAGGCCGGTATTCCGGTTGGGTCCCTGAAACAGACGGGAACCACCACAAAACGAGGTACCAAGATCACTTTTCGTCCCGACTCGAGCATTTTTGAGACGACCGTCTATAGTTTTGAAAAGCTGTCGGAAAGACTTCGCGAAAAGGCTTTTCTCAACAAAGGCATTCGTATCCATATCAAGGACGAACGCGAGGATCCTGAAAAATCACATGAATTTTATTACAAAGGCGGGATCGCGGAGTTCGTAAAGCATCTCAACCGTAACAAAGCCCCGCTTCATGATGAGCCGCTTTATTTTGAGATGATCTCAGACGATCTCTCGATCGAGGTGTCGATGCAATATAACGACAGCTACGACGAAAAGATCTTTTCGTTTGC
>DEQS01000081.1:0-42624 GCA_002360555.1 Chloracidobacterium sp. UBA3360 | reverse complement strand
AAAAACGCCAAGGTCGCGCTGACCGGCGACGACGTTCGCGAAGGTTTGGTCGCAGTGATTTCGGTCAAGATCCCGCAGCCGCAGTTTGAAGGGCAGACCAAGGGTAAGCTCAATTCGCCGGTCAAAGGGCCGGTCGAATCGTTTCTCAATGAAAAGCTCGGAGACTTTTTTGAACAAAACCCCGCGGTAGCTAAAAAGATCGTTGGCAAAGCGGTTGATGCTGCCCGCGCCCGCGACGCTGCCCGCAAGGCCCGCGAGATCGTTCGTAAATCGGCGCTTGGCACATCGACGCTGCCGGGCAAGCTCGCCGATTGTCAGGAAAAGGATCCGGCATTGTCAGAGATCTATATCGTTGAGGGAGATTCGGCAGGCGGGTCGGCCAAGCAGGGCCGCGACCGCAAGAATCAGGCCGTTTTGCCGCTCAAGGGCAAGATCCTCAACGTCGAAAAAGCGCGTTTTGACAAGATGCTCGGCCACGGCGAGATCAAGGCGCTAATAACGGCGCTTGGCACCGGCATTGGCAAGGAAGATTTTGACGTAACAAAGCTGCGTTATCACAAGATCTGCCTGATGACCGACGCCGACGTCGACGGCAGCCACATCCGCACGCTGTTGCTCACATTTTTCTACCGACAAATGCCCGAGTTGCTTGAGAACGGCTTTGTTTATATCGCCCAGCCGCCGCTTTTTAAGGTAAAACGCGGCAAAAAGGAAGAGTACATCAAGGATGAAAAGGCGATGTTTCGCTATCTGATGCGGATGGCTACGGGCGATTCACAGATCAGCTCGGACGCACGGCCAATCGAGGGACGTGAGCTTTCAAAAGCATTAGAACAGACGACAGAGCTCAAAAATTATTCGTCCAGGCTCGCTCGCCGTCTCCATAACGACGCAATTCTTGTCAGTCTGATACTCGAAGCATTTGCCGGAAAAGACGGCATTTTGACCAAAAATCAGGTTCGTCTCCGAAAAATATTTGGCGAGCAAGACATGATGGCCGAGATAGAGGGCAAGCTTATCAACGCCGGTTTTAACGCCGAACTGACTGGCGACGCCGAGCACGGTTTGCTCGAGATCGACATCACTTATCCAAACGGCCAAGGCGTCAAGATCGACTGGAATCTGGCAAGCTATGTCGAATTTCAAAAAGCCATCGAGCTAAAACGCACGCTTGATACCGATTTCCCCGGCCCTTTCATCCTTGGTGAAAACGGCAGCAGCGAGACACTCGCGACCCGCGAAGAGCTGCTCGAAAAGGTCATGGCGATGGCCAAAAAGGACCTTACTATCCAGCGTTACAAGGGTCTCGGCGAGATGAACCCCGAACAGCTTTGGGAAACCACGATGGATCCGGAAAAGCGGACGATGCTGCAGGTGCGTATCGAAGATGCGATCGAGACCGACAGCATATTTACCGTGCTAATGGGCGATCAGGTCGAACCGCGGCGTAAATTTATCGAAGACAACGCCCTCGACGTTAAGAATTTGGATGTCTAATGATCGTCATAGCCCCGAACAGTCGGGGCTATTTTTTTAGAAAAATAACAAAATGAAACACACTATTGTCGCTTTGATCTTGTCCGTCGCATTTTTTGCGGCCGTGGCTTCGGCTCAGACACCACCAAAATTTTCGCAATACACGGCAAAGGTTGAAAAAACCAAAAGCGTCACCGTCAACCTAAAAAGCCACAAAGACGCCTCGATGTTTCGCACCAATCTGCGTAACGCCGCGAAAGAAGGCGTGAATTTTGCCGGGCATTTTATCTTGACCGGCTGGGGTTGTGGAACGAATTGTTCGCAGTGGGCGGTAATTGATGCCAGAAACGGAAAGGTATTTTTTCCAAAAGAGTTTGCCGGTACCGGTTCAGGATTTTGCGAACTCCCGCAGAATGGCCTGCCGGCTGATGCACCTAAGCAAGAAGATCCAGAGTATCCCGACGTGGTCGTTTTCAAATCAAACAGCCGCATGGTCGTCATTAACGGATTCACCGGTGGCGGGTTAAATGAGGACAATGCAAAATGCGGTAATTACTTTTTTGAATGGACTGGTACGCGGCTCAAACAGGTCAAATTTATTGCCGGCAAACGAACAGACACTCCATAGGCAGTTGCCGTTAGTCAGTAGCCAGTTGTCGGCTGTCGATGGTTAGTTGTCCGTGGGCCGATCTCGCGGTACCAAAAACTCTTTACCTGACCAACTATCGCTATTTTTTGACCAGAGAGACGCGCCGTCTGACCATTGTTAGGCGGCCGTTTGGCATGTTCCGCGAGATCGGCAAAAAGGACAAATTTAACAAACACGGTTTCGACACCGGCAAGTTTCTGCCCGGCAAAACAGATCTGTATTCACAGCAAAATTTCTAGTTGACCAGCGGTGCAATAATGTGCTATCTATGATACATGGCGCTGGAGAGGGAATTTGAGAGATGCCGGGGCGGCCCGACTGAGGCGGCGCAAAAACGCGTTCACATCACGATCAGCCCGCAAAAGCTGATCTTGCTAAACCGCAACGCCTATCACATGTTGGGCAAACCCGAAGCCGTCCATCTAAACTATAGCCGCACCCGCGACATCATCGCCATCGAACCAGCCAGCCCGCGTCTGCCCGACGCGTTTCCCGTCGTAGCAAACCGTTGTAACTGGCGCATCAACACCGCCCCTTTCTGCCGCCATTTCGGCATCGACATCGACACGACATTAAAATTCATCCGCCCCGAGATCGAAGGCAATGCCCTGTATCTAAAACTCAGCGAAACAGTGTCAGTCGGGGGACGCAAGCGGCGAAAGAGATAATTCGGGGCAGTAATCTCTCTTCTCAGTTCGTTTGATGCTCCAGATATTATGAACTATGGAGTACAGCCCTGATGTTTCTGCCTATGTTTTGCCCATCCCTGAATCATTGTCCAAGTCAATCTTAAAGTAGCGGCGGACGCGGAGCTTATTAATCTCGGACTCAGAGCCGATTCGCAACAGTACCTCATGCAAGATTGCCTGAAGCGATTCATGCCTCCGAAGAAGACTTAACGTTCGTACTGGATCGGGGTCTTTGCCGCTTTTGAAATAATCATAGAAAGTGTCCGGCGTCTGGGTGGCAAGAAACCTTGTATTTTCATAGTCATATTCGTTCGAAGCGACAGCCTTAACCGATTCCTCAAAATCAAATGTCCTTTCATACAAGCCCAGGACGGCATGAAATCGGTCGTTGATTTCGGCGTCCTCGAAGCGTATTTCGCCAATCGTATTCTCACGAATCATTACCAGCGATTCAGTGGTCACTCGTACCTCAAAATACTCCTCTATAAGTTCGTGAGCAGTGTTATCTCGGCCAAAATGTCGAAGCATCTGAACCGCCGAGTCCAGGTCGCCGATGCCAAGATATTGGATCGTGTTTCTGAACCCGCTTATAAGATTATCGAGGAATTCATCTTCATTGTTGTCAAACGAGTCCCGGAGCACATCCCAGGCTCTGTCATAATCTTGGATACTCTCAGCCTTCACGTGTTCCCGGTTCCTCTCATCTAACATTTGCCGTAGTTCTTCACCCTCAAAGTATCCTTCATGAATGAACCGCAAAATAATCTGATCAACTTCGTCAGTTCGACCATATTTGTACGACTCAAGTATTTGACTCCAGCGATCCTCCTGCTCATTTGGGGTGGCAGTTCCACCAATGGACCGTCGTACACTGTACCGGACCCCTGAGTATTCAATAAGAAAATCGTAGGTTGGTGGGTCGGATTCCTTCTCAAACCGCGCCCAAACGAAGAGAATGGTACTCCGTATTACATCTTCGGCTATCGGGTCGCGTAAATCCTTCAAATATGGCTTGAGGTCCGCAACGAAGCTCTGAATTCTGCTGAGAATACGAACATTGCGTATCCCGAGATTGAGACAGCATGTTCGAATGAGTTCGTAGTGCTCTTCCTCGGTGGAGAAAACGTAGTCGACAACCACCTCTGGCGAGGGGGCGAATTCAAACTCCCAGTCAACAAGCTTTTCATTGTGACCTGTAAACTCGGCAGCATGTTCCGTGCTTAGTGCTCCCTGATTGAGGATGAACACTACCTTACAATTGCGTTGCTCTTTAAGAAGGGCTGCTAGACCGAGTACCTCGCGGATCGTCAAACTTTCACCCTTTCGTTCCAAATCATCAATGCAAATCACAGCATTCTTAACCGCAAGGAAGGCGAAAAGACCAGCTAGACCGATTGGGGCCCAACCTGCATATGGTACGCTTTTCCAAGCCTGCTGAACACCGCTTTGGAATCCAGCTTGCGCAAGTGTTCGAGCGATCAGCCCTGGTTCGCGCTTGCCATCCCGAAGCTTGTTCTCAAGAAAGGATGCTGCGAGTAAATTCTTGACGGTTTCGATGTCGCCTACGCCAAAGAGTGAGACATATGCATATTCCGGAAGGCCCAGGCGTTTCAACGCGACTAGTTTTTCGACAAGATTCTTCCAAAAATATGTCTTACCCACTCCCCATAAGCCTCGAATAATTACGACGTCGGGGCGCGCATTACTAATGAGATCCTCTAGCCTAGTTTTGATATCTTCAAATGACATCGTGATTTAATGGCTGGCGGGTTTCACTTCCTGCCGGACGAGGCCGTCGATCTCGAGGACGAGATCGGCGCCGTAGGCTTTGGCGGGGGTTTGATAACCCGCGGTGAAATTGCCGGCTAGGATCTTTTCGGCGATGTTTAGGGCGGCGATGGCGGTGAGGGTGTAGCCCTCGGGGCCTTGGAGCCGGGATTCGACGCGGTTGCCGTTGCTGTCGGAGGCTTCGCCCCATAACAATGTCCGGCCTTTTTCGCGTTCGGCGTCGGATGGGCCGCCGGCGGGAATTTTCTTTTGCAGATAGCTTTGGAACGGCCCGGTCGCGAGCAGCCAGCCGATGTAGCGGGCAGCTTTCATCATTTTGAGATTTGACGGCGGGACGATCGTGAAAACCTCGATATTTGGTATACCCGTCGAATAAAAAGCCGTCGCGACATCGCCCCAGGGGATGGTAACGCCTGTCTTTACAACGCCCTCGCCAAAATCGATCTCGCGGGTTTTCCACGCCGACGGTACGCCAGTGATCTTGCCGTCGCGGCGGATCGCACCACCTTTGCCAACGTTCATCGTCATCGTGGCCTGTGTGCCATGCGAGATCCGGCCCATGCCGTAAAATGCCAGGGACAAATGGGTTGCGGAGGGCAGACGGTCTTTTAGATGGCGGGCGAGACAGTCGCTAGGGACGACATCAAATCCGACTCCGGGCATCACCATTACCCCTGCGTCCTGTGCCTTTTGGTCGAACGCCGCACACGTCTCAAAGACGCTGATCTCGCCGGTGATGTCGGTGTAATGCTTTTTGTTTCGCAGACAAGCCTTGACCATCGGAGCGCTAGTGATCGAGAACGGCCCGGCACAATGCAGCACCATATCGACCTCTTGCAGAGCTGCATCGACCCGGTCGGTTTCGTCGAGGGAAAAGACGCGGTATTCGAGATGATGTTTTTTCGCAAGTTCTTCGATGGCGATCGCGTTACGGCCCGCGAGTATCGGTTTCAGCCCGCGTTCGGCGGCCATTCGTGTGATCAGTTCGCCCGTGTAACCATTTGCTCCGTAGATCAGGAATGTGTTGCTCATAATATTGTCAGAAAAGCGTCAGGCCTAAATTTTGTGTTGCTTTGAGTTTATCCAAAAACTCGCCGCGGTCAATCTCTTTTGCACCGAGAGCTTGGAGATGCGGTGTCATAACCTGTGTATCGAGCCATGTAGAACCGCGGCTTTGTAAATGGTCGATGAGAAAGAGCAGTGAGAGCTTTGAGGCATTTGGTGCTTTATAAAACATCGACTCGCCGCAGAAAACACCCCCAGCGTCGATGCCGTAAAGCCCGCCGACAAGGTTGCCGCCGGCGTCCCAAGCCTCGATGCTGTGAGCCATGCCGTCGCGGTGCAACTGTGTGAAAACCTGCTCAAATTCCGGCGTGATCCATGTGCCGCGCTGGCCGGGGCGATAAGCGAGCGAACACTCGTGCATCACGGTCGAAAAGGCTTTGTCTATGGTGAACGTAAACTCAGCTTTGCGGCGTTCTTTTTCGAGGCTGCGGGGAATCCGCAGATCTGTAAAATCCAAGATCGCACGCTCCTCCGGGCAATGCCACGGCAGCGGGATGCCATCGGTGTACCAAGGGAAGATGCCTTTTAGATATGCTTCGCGAACAGTATCAACGGTAAGAGGCGTGCCAAACGAGATGACATCATGAGAGCGGAAAAGATATTCGCCGATCTCGACCCAGTCGGGGTATCTGTATGTACGTGGGTCTGGAAACGTATGCAAAGACATATTTTAGCCACAGATTAACACAGATGAACACAGATATAAGGGCTCTAATAATCCTTGTTTATCAGTGTCTGTCTGTGGTTAATTGACCTACACCGTTTTCTGTTTCCACTTACCGCGTCGGAATAATAATCCGCTTGCGATCGCCAGCAACGAGAACGCAAGTGTGATCGCCCAAAAAACACCATCCGGACCGAGATTGAACCGATACGCCAGTGCATAAGCGAGCGGTATTTCAAATATCCAAAATACGAGCAAATTGAGATAAGTCGGCGTCCATGTGTCGCCCGCCCCGTTGAACGCAGTTTCGAGTACCATGCCGAGGCCGTAGAACGCAAAACCGTACGCGATGATGTGCAGGGCGGATGTGCCGTATCGCAACACCTCAGGCTCTTGCGTAAATATGCTGATGATCGGGTGCGAAAATATCAAAAAGATCAGGCCGATGGCAGAATAGAAAGCGGCATTAAACCATGCGGCTTTCCACACGGCCGCTTCGGCCCGCTCGGGCTTTCCGGCACCAAGATTTTGCCCGACCATTGTCGCTGCGGCATTGCTCAATCCGAGAGCAGGCAGCAAGGCAAACATCACAACACGCAAAGCGATGATGTACCCGGCAATGGCGACTTCGCCAAAGCCAGCCATTATCGGCATCAGAGCGGTCCAACTGGCTGTGGCTACTAACAATTGAAATACGCCGGTTGATGATAGCTTTATTAATTTCCAAAGCAATGTTGGATCAAACCGCCAGCTATCGCGGCTGATGTGTATGCGGCCGCCGGCACGAAAGAGATGCCATGCCGCGTAAAGTACACCAATACTGCGGCCGATGGTCGTTCCGACTGCTGCACCAGTAACGCCAAGCTCTGGAAAGAACGAAACACCGAAAATAAAACACGGCGAGAGGATCATATTTAGCCCGTTTGCCAGTATCAATACTCGCATTGCGATAGCTGCATCACCGGCTCCGCGAAAGATCGCATTTAGCAGGAAAATGAATAGGACCGCAGCATTACCGCCGACCATGATCCGCATGAATTGCGAACCTTCGGCCAAAATGTGCGGTTTTGCTCCTAACAAAGTGAGAATCTGGGGGGCAAAAATGATCCCTATTGCGCTGATAACGAGCGAAACGATCACGCCGCAATAGATGACATGGGCCGCCGATTTAGCGGCACCTGCGGCATCCTTTTCGCCTGTCCGGCGGGCAACCGTCGCTGTCGCACTGATCGCAAACCCAAATGCGACCGCGTAGATCAATGCCATGACGGATTCGGTCAGGCCGACGATCGCGACCGCATCAGCACCGAGCTTAGCGACAAAGAAAATGTCCACGACTGCAAACAGGCTCTCCATACTCATTTCGAGTATCATCGGCACGGCAAGCAAAAATATACCGAGGCCGATCGGCCCGGTCGTGAAATCGCGGTTAGATCCGCGAACTGCTTCGCGCAATACCGCCCAAAAAGAATTATCGACCGCCTCCGCAGACGGAGTTTCAGAATTAAAGGACATAAAATTACCTTAAAGGATCAAAAGTTGAGGCACGAGAGAGGTGCCGGGAAAGCCCGGGTTTTGCGCTAGCTAAAAGCGCTGGCATCGAGCACTAATTCTGAGGTTCGCTTAGCGGATGGTCGGCTTCATAGTTTTTTGAATATAGCATAGGATGCTCAAACCAGAAAAGCCGGGGCAAGGGATGTGCGCTTGATCACTGGTTATTTGCATTGAACAAACTAAAATTTGCTTGAAATACCATTTATGTAAGGAGCATAAATGAACAAGGTTTCCCGACGTGATTTTCTTAGGACCCTAGCCGCCACAACGTTGTTTACCGTATTTGGCAAAACATCGGCCCCAGGCAGCTTTTCTCCGGATGAACCATTTGAGATGCTTGTCGTTGGCGATTCACTCATTTGGGGACAAGGGCTCGATGAGAGGGACAAATTCTACAACCTTACCGCAGATTGGCTAAGGCACGACGCATTTGGAAAGCATCGCGAAGTAAACCTAGCGGTCAAGGCACATTCGGGGGCAACGATCCGGTTCGATCCCAATGAGGCGGCGAAATACCGTGCAGCGGGGCGAGACGAAAACTACTTTTACAAAGGGGAGGTCAACGTTTCGACCCCGAGTATTTGGAAACAGGTCGAAACGGCCGCCGCTGAATATCAGTTGCGTGGACAAGTTCGAGGTGCTGATCTAGTGATGCTTTCTGCCGGGATCACGGATATTTCCGTAGAGGGTGTGCTTAATCCGTTCGAAGATCCCGAAAAGCTAAAGCCATTGGTCGAGGAAGTTTGTCAAAAGCGAGTCCGCGAATTGCTTGAGCATATTTCAAAATTTAACCCCGATGCCCGCATCGCTCTAATTGGCTATTATTCGATGATCTCACCACGATCTTCGCGAAGCGCAGTGTTCAACGCGTGGCTCGAAATACTCAATATTCCAAACTTGTTACAGGGCTTTGTCAACAATCCATTGATACGGCCCTTAGTTTTCGGAAAGCTATTTAAGCGAGCGATGATCAGATCAGAGATTTGGAAGACAGAATCCGACAGGCAGTTAATAAAAGCAGTTGATCAACACAACGCAAAGGTCGGCCGCAGACAGGCTATTTTCATTTCTCCAAATTTTAGTGACGAAAATGCGGTTGAGGCGCCGAAAACGCTACTTTTCCGCATGCGGAAGAATGGATCAGTTGAAGATCCGCAATTTCATGATCGCAAGGCCGATTGCAAGACCGCATTTAAGGACTTGGAGCTCAAAACCGGTATCAAATATGCTCTAAAACGCTGCACCGTTGCAGCAGTCGGACATCCGAATCGCGCAGGATCCCGATCATATTTTGAGGCGATAAAAGGGATGCTTTCATCTGTCCTGAATGATCCGATCAAGTAAAGTGTTTCCAAAGACCGTTGGCAATCGCTATACTCAAAGTTTGGTGTAGCGATGAAGATAGCAGTAGCAATGAGTGGCGGGGTCGATTCGTCGGCAGCCGCGGCGTTATTAAAAGAGCAGGGACACGAGTTGGTCGGCTTTACGATGCAGCTGTGGAACCAGCGCCGTGGCGTGAGCGTCGATGAAAATGGCGATCCGCTTCCCAGCAGGTGCTGCTCGCTTGACGACGTTTATGACGCACGCCGCGTGGCCGAATCGCTCGGGTTTCCTTTTTACGTATTGAATCTAGAACGTGAATTTGAGGAATCAGTCGTCGAACCTTTTATCCAGAGCTATCTGTCGGGAGAAACGCCGATTCCGTGCGTGGCCTGTAACTCCCGGCTCAAATTTGCTTCGCTGGATAAGATGGCGATATCTCTCGGCTGTGAAAAGGTTGCGACCGGGCATTACGCACGCGTCGAATATGACGAAGCAAACCATCGTTATCGGTTGTTTCGCGGCAGAAACCATTGGAAAGATCAGAGCTATTTTCTATGGGAGCTTACCCAAGAGCAGCTTTCGCACGCGTATTTTCCGCTCGGTGAGATGCAAAAAGAAGAGGTCCGCGACATCGCCCGCGAAGCCAAACTTTACACGGCGGAGAAACAGGAATCGCAGGAGATCTGTTTTGTGCCGGATGGCAAATATTCTGAGTTTATCGATCGATATCTTGATCACGAAGGACGTTCCGCCGAGACGCCCGAGGGCGGCGACATTGTAAATACGGCGGGTGAGACGATCGGGAACCACACCGGAATTCATCGCTACACCGTTGGCCAGCGGCGTGGGCTTGGAATCTCGAACGAAAAGCCGTTGTATGTGACGCAGATCGAGCGTCTAAAAAATCAGATCATCGTCGGCGAAGAGGATGAACTCGATTCACTTGAGTTTGTTGCAAAAGGCGTCAACTGGGTCGCTTTTGACGTGCCAACTGAGCAGGTTCGGGCAAATGTAAAGGTTCGATATAGACACGAGCCCGCTCCTGCGACGATCCACGCTTTGCCGGATAACAGGGCTCGGATCGTATTTGACGAACCGCAGCGGGCGATCACGCCGGGACAGGCAACAATATTCTATAATGGAGATGAAGTTGTCGGCGGCGGTTGGATAGTTAAGAATTAGGTAGGATGATATTATGCCAAAACCAAAAAAGAGACTTAGTAAAAGCGCAAAGGCCGCACAAAAACTATTGAGTGATTCGAAAATGCTTGCGTCCGCCAAAGCGGCGGTGAACGCGGGACAGGAATTCAAATCATCAGTGGTAACACCGCGGGCAAATACCACCGCGATCAAACCGCGTCCTGAAAAGAAGAAAGGTTAAGCTCACTTTCCCGATCACACATTAATAAAAAAGAGGCGGATAAACCGCCTCTTTTAGATTTGATTAATGTTTGAGATCAGACAGCGGCAGCATCTGCCGCTTCGTCGTCATCCTCGTCTGTCAGATAAGCATTCGAATCATCCGGCGCGTCATCAGCAATGGCGATGGATGTTGGCTGCGGCACCTCATATTGAGCGGCGGCAGTTACGGCCTCTTCTTCTTGAGTTTCGCGTGCCTTGAGCATATTGCAGCTACCCTCAAGAATCGCTCCTTCCTCAACGATCAGACGCGGGCTCTGGATATTGCCCATCACGCGGGCAGTTCGGCCGAGGTGGAGCTTTTCGGTGGCGAAGATGTCACCGTTGACGGTTCCATTTACCATCGCGGCGGCGACCATTATGTTAGCGTCAACCTGACCATTTGTTCCGATGATCAAAGTGCCCGATTCCGATGAAACGGTGCCGATCAGATGCCCATCAACCCTGAGCATCGCATGAAACTCAGTCTCTCCGGTCAGCGTTGTGCCGTGGCCGACAAAGCCGCTCAGCCGGCCTTCTTTGATATCGCGCGCCATCGAATCGCTCTCTGATATCGCACGTGCACCCGCAGTTTCGCTGGTGTAATTCGCCGGTGCCGCTTGGTTCGGTTCCTGAAAGTCACTAGATTCCGGCCTGTTACCTCGTCCCATTCTGATCATAATAATTCGTGCCTCGACTATTCAAAAATAAAAAATTTGCTGTTCAGACTAAATAATACATAGAAACGATAGTTGCTGGCTACCTCTTTTTTCGATTACTTTACGATCTCGATCTTTTCCGCCAAAACATCATTGATCGCCGCTAGGGTCACCTTGGTTGGCTGGGCAGGTAGAGGTATGTCGTTAAAATCGATAGAAGAGTTGCCGACCATCGTGACAGTGCCTAAAAACAGCGGGCCTTTTCCGTAATCGACATAGATCGGAACGAGCATCGCAAAGTTATCCGACACGCCTGATTGCGTGATCTTTCCGCTCAATCCATTTTTACCGCCGTTGGATTTTACGCTGTATTGCAGTTTATACGACGGCACATCCGCCCCGTAGACCCACTGATCAAAGAACCAGTCCATCTTTTTGTTATTATCGATATCCATTTCAGGCAGCATGTGCCGCTCGACGGCGAGCTTAAAATCGTTGGTCGAGATGTCTTTATTATAGTTGGTCTTGATAAAATCGAGCATCATCTTTTGAAATCGCACGTCGCCGGTTCCACCGCGATGGTCAAACATCATCATTCTGATCATATGCAGAATATATGCCCCTTTGGGATAGGCGAGCGACTGGTATGCCGAACCGGTCTTTGCGCTACTAAGCCTGTAGCCTTGAGACACCGGCCCGATGGTGTAGGGCTTTCGGCCCTTAGTGGCCGGTGAGCTTTGGATAATGCGGGTTCTCTGATCCTCCCAAAACTCGGTAAATTTTGCCGGGTTTTGCTTTACATATAATATGTATAGCGATGTCGAAAATTCGGCAAATCCCTCGCTCATCCACTGATCACGATAGCTGGTCCAACCGACGAGGTGTCCCCACCATTGATGAGCGACCTCATGGGCAGCCACTTCACGCCAAAAACCATCAACCCCGCCGCGCATCCCAAATATCTGCACACGGTCGGTTTCGGTGAAGAATGACGCATACGGCATAAAGACCAGCGTCGGCCAGGCTTGTCCAAAACCAGTCGCCGGCTGTTGTGTCATGGCGATCCGCTTGTAGGGGACCTTACCAAAATATGCACTGTACAATCGCGTTGCGTTGAGAGCCTCGTTGAGGATGTCCTTAGCCCCTGATGCCGTGCTGAGACTGCGCAAGGTTGTGCCGGTTCGTGCTCCCTGTGATTCGGCCTGGTCGATCCGTGCCTGTAGATCTCGCATTTCATCGGGGAGAAGATTGTTGTTAAAGACCTCTAAATTAAGCCCGGTAGTCGGATCCTTGGTCTGCGACATTTTGAAATCGCCGTAGTTAAAACCCGCCACCGCCAATTCGACGCCTTCGCTCGACCATTTTGATAGCTTACTGTCACCCTCGACGGTATCGTCGCCCATTTTCGATCCAACGCCCACCATCACCCACTTTTTGGGATATCGAAAGTTGATGTCAAATGCGGCACGGTCACCAAATGATGTTGCCGGGTTATTTGGATACCACGTCGAACGCGGCCCCAAAATAAAATTACCCGGACCAGCTTGCAAGATCGCTCCGGTTCCCTCGTATTCGAATGTAAGTTTAAAAACTTTTCCCTTTTCCTGGGCGGCGGGCAATATCACACCGAGGTCGGCGTCTGCATCTTTATTTTCCTGGATAAATACAACCGCGCTGCCCGCCTCGTCCTTGACCGATTTGACCCTCAGATTTTGAAACAGATCGAAAGGTAAAAAGCGGGAATTAGCCTCGAGCATTTCGATCGTTACCTCATCTTTTACGATCAGGCGGGTGCCCTCAATAGTGGCGTCGATCGTATGTTTTTTGATGTCAAAGCTGCGCCGGTCGGTCCAGCTTGTCGCGGTTCCTTTCTTGTATTCGTTCGCCATGTGAAACGCTGTCCAGATGCCGCCCGTTGTATCCGAAAGGCTCAGAAGTTGAACCTGCTCGGGATAGACGCTGGCTTGTCCGAGTGGGTCGATGGCGTAAAACAAGCGCCCAAATTTACCACCGTCTATAAATGTCGCAAACATGCCTGGGCGTTGCGGAGCATAGATATCCGCCAATATGCGGGCCGACATATTGTAGCGAAACCGGCCGCGCAGCATACCCTCACGCTCGATATAGATGGTCTGGGCCTTTTTCGCTTGAGGGCCGCCCTTTCCCATCTGAACGCCGGGAGCGGCTTTGATGAGGTCTAAAGTCGTATCGGTAAAGAACATCGTCAGCGTGTCAAAAGTGTCATTTAACTCCGGAGAGTCGGTAAAGATCGCTATATGTTTCTTTTCGCTTGGAACCGGCGGTATTAGCGAAACGTCGCCGCTGCCCATAAATATAGCGCCCACGGTTTTGCCACTGGCTGATGTAAGGAAATAGATCTCGCCGCTTTTTAGGGTGAAGGTCGCGGCGTCCTTGGTGAGGACCACGTTCGCGACCGTCGCATAGTCACCGGTAAAAGCTCCGGCAGAGCTAGAAAGCCCCCGCAGATTTATATATGTCGCGTCATTGGCAACAACCGTTACCTCGCCCAAAACCTTTTTGTCGTCTTGCCCAAATACAACAAGCGATGAACAAATGGCGACAAAAAGAAAAATGGAAAATCCGGCGATCTTTTTCATAGAGAGGCTCCTTTTGGTTGTTGAGATATGTGGCAATGCCGAGAATACAAGACATTATTCGCGAAACGCTTAGATAGGTCAAGCCGGTTTAGGGGTTGTTATTTAGGTATCATCGTGTCAAAATCAATAGTTTTCCCGCGGGTGAGGTAAATTTTTGCAGACTGAGACAAAAACCAAAGGCAAACTGCTCAAAAAGATGGGCCGCGCTATCGAAGATTTTTCGATGATCGAAGACGGCGACAAGGTAATGGTGTGTCTGTCGGGCGGCAAAGACAGCTATACGCTGCTCGATCTGTTGCTCGATGTGCAGCGGCGGGCGCCGGTAAAGTTTGAGATCCTGGCGGTAAATCTCGACCAAAAACAGCCTGATTTTCCTGAGGAAGTGCTGCCCAATTACCTGACCGAGCGTAATGTGCCCTACCGAATCGTCGAGGAAGACACCTATTCGATCGTGACGGCGCATATTCCCGAAGGGAAAACTTATTGCTCACTGTGCAGCCGTCTGCGAAGGGGTATTTTGTACAACGTCGCGGTTGAGGAAAAATGCACTAAGATCGCGCTTGGCCATCACGGCGACGATATCATCGCGACATTTTTGATGAACCTATTTTACGTCGGCCAGCTCAAAGCGATGCCGCCGATCCTGCGCAGCGATGACGGACGAAACACCATCATCCGCCCGCTCGCGTATTGTCAGGAAGCCGAGATCGCAAAATACAGCGCGGAGCAGCAATTTCCGATCATCCCCTGCAATCTCTGCGGAGCGCAGCCAAACCTCAAACGTGCCCGTATCAAGCGGCTGATCAACGAGCTCGAAAAAGAAACGCCTTTTATCCGTCAGACGATGATGACCGCCCTGACCAACGTCACAGGGTCGCATCTGCTCGATAATGAGCTGTACGATTTTCGCAATTTCGAGCCGATGATCAAAGCCATCCCCGCCGGCCACGGCTCGGTCGAAAAAGAACTCGACGAAGTTTTCGACCACAGCGAATCAGCATTTGCCACCCAAAACCCCACCATCCGAACCGCCGCCGCCGAACTGGTCCAATAAGCTAAAGCCGGGTGTGTCGGGATACGTTCCTAGCGCAGATGGCCCAAAGGACTCATCCCGCTCCACCAAACATCCGCAAATCCGGTCGAAGAAGCAGCAAGTAGAAGCCGAACATTTTTCTTGTGATGCCTGAGTTTCGATGCTATAAAAGAAGCATTCTTTCTATCGGATCAAAATTATGAAAAACCTACTCCTGATGATTGTGTGTGCTTTTATATTTGCGGTACCGGCGGCGGCACAGAAAACCTCAATGGACTATCTCGAAGAAGGCAGCCAGGCGTATTTAAATGGTGATTTTAAAAAGGCGATACCGCCTTATCAAAAAGCTCTCGATCTGGAAAAACAAGATCGCAAATTAGAAAAGAAATTTTGGATAGTGCTGGTCGATAATCTCGGAATATCGTACGGGATCACGGGCGACATAAAAAACTCAATGGCGGTCTTTGAATACGGTATCAAAGTAGAACCGACGTATCCGCTCTTTTACTACAACATGGCGTGCGGCTACGGTGAGCTATCAGACGAAGACAACGCCATCAAATATCTGCGATCAGCGTTTAAATACAAGGATAATATGATCGAGGGCGAAGCCTTTCCCGATCCGATGACGGACAGCTCATTTTCGAAATTTGCAAAGAGCGAAAAATTTAAGGCAGCGATCAAAGACATGAAAAAGGCGAGTTAAAGCAATGCAGGGAACGATCATATTACTCATTAACGCCTTTATCGGGGTCGGAATTGTCACAGCGCAATCAGACCAAACGGGTGTGCCGCCAGTATTACAGATCGCCAAACCTAGTGCTACTCCAGCAAAACCAACAGCCAAACGTATCAAGCAAAAACCGGCCCCCCAAAAAAGCCAGTTAGGCCCAAGTTGGCCCGCAACCCAACCCTTAGAAGTAACCGATAAGGCGGCGATCGAGGAAACTCGACCTCGTGAACTATTCGAAAAAGCTCTGGATTTTTTTCGAGCGGGCAAACCTCAAGATGCCGTGCCGTTTTTAAGAGAAGCAGAAAAATTAGCTCCGAAAAGATTTGAGATACAAATGTTGCTTGGCGTAACGTTTGGAGCGTTGCGGCAGCGCGACGAGGCTCTCTCAGCTTTTCAAAAGGCCGTATCGATAAACCCGCAAAATGCTGATGCTCACTCGGGTTTGTGCAGTGCGTTGACAGCTGTCGACAAACGATTTGACGCCATTGATGAATGTCGAGAGGCGATCAAACTCGCCCCGGCTCGGCCGAGATTTCGAGCACAGCTTGCAGAGCTCTATTTAGGGGATAACCGCGCGAGTGAGGCATTACAGTTGCTGATGGAGGCGGACGCACGTTCACAAGCGGACCTAGTTTATATGGGGACGCTTGGTGATACGTACTTTGTTGCAGGAAATTACGAGCTGGCCGCCGATGTTTATGAAAAGATCGCCCAAAAATGGCCTTCGGTTTCGGTGGTATATTTGCGGCTAGCAGATGTCTATGATTATCTAGGCCGCCTTTCTGACTCAATAACTGCTGCGAAAAGATTTGCTGAACTCGAACCTAAATTGGTTGATGCTCATTTAAGATTAGGTCAAAAATACGAGATTAGTGGCTTTATTGACGAAGCGATAGATGCATATTCTAAAGCCACGGCATTAGACCCAAATTGCGGCGAAGCCTATATAGGCCTGAGCCAAATGTATGAGATTACGGGGGATCGAACCGCAATGCTTGACAGTCTGAGAAACGCATATCGGTTGTTGCCACGCACGGTGCCTCTAGCTCTTAAATATGGAGCTATTCTGACGGAAAATGGTTTCTATGTCGAAGCGATCGTGCCTTTGGAGTGGGCGAATTCAGTACAACCAAACTGGCCGGATATCATGCGACCACTGGCATTCGCGTACACTGGAGCAAACCGGTTTGACGAAGGCGCCGCTCTGATGGAACAGGCGAATCAGATTTCCCCTTTACCTCCAAATATCAAGATCAACCTTGACCCGAAAGAACGCCGAGATCTGCTTGACCGTTTTGAGGATCTAAAGCTTGCGGTCAAAAATAACCCGAACGATGTTAAATCCAGGAGTCTCCTCATGAGAGCCTACTCGTTCAAAGGTATGGTGAAAGAGACCGAAGAGCACTTTCTCGAAATCGTCAGATTAGCCCCAACTTATCTAAGTTACAACGGGCTAGCGGTGTTTTATCAAGGTAATCATCAATACGAAAAGGCTTTGGTCGCTATACGTAAAGCAGTCGAGCTCAATCAACATCATGTTTTATACATGACCATGTCGAATATACTTGCAAAGTTGGGAAAGATCGACGAAGCCGTTACGGCGGCAGAAAAATCTATACAGATAAAACCAACTTCGAGCGACCTACACTTGTTGCTCGGGGACCTATTACTTAAAAAAGGTGATCGAGGCGGGGCTATTCGGGAATATCAAGCAGCTTTTGAATTAGCATCGGGCGAAGCACGGCCAAATTTCAGTATTGCATGGTTGTATATTCGGATGGGTAATAAGGAAGGAGCCTTTCGACATTACTCTATCCTGCGAGGTATCGTACCAGAACGATTGGAATATCTTGAGTCCTGCCTATTAGGACGTTTTGGGGAACTTCCATAAAAGAAAACCACCCGCTTACGCAGGTGGCTCATACCCTATCCAACACGCCTAAAGGCGTAACTCCGATCGCCTTACTTCAATTTTCTTGGGGCAAAGGTATTATCGTCAATTTTGACGTTGTGCTTGACTGTTTTGATCGTGGTGACGATGTTGCCGTTGCCGATGTTGTTGTTGACGGTTTTGAATGGCATTTTGATGCCGTCGACGTCGCGGTAATCGGAGTATTCGACCGAGTATGGTATCCGCTGCTCGCTGGTGCTGGAGGTGATGACGCCCTCGCGTTTGAGCAGCAGAAATGTGGTGGTCGAGTAGTATTCGGTAAACGCGGTGCCTTTTTCGGGGGTGAACGTGACGGCGTAGGCGTCTTCGCCGGCCACTTTTTTGACGGCGGTTATCTCAATCGTCTTATAATTCGTTTTCCAATTTAACAGCGAGTAAAAATCATTGGCGAGACGGATGTCGTCGAGCTGTTTGCCGGCATAGACCGTGCCCGGAGCGAACGAGACGACATCCTGTCCGCCGTTGCCGTCAAAAAATTCCCATTCGGAGGCGATCTTTTTGCCGAGCGCAGTGAATGTCGTTTCGGCGGCAGATTTGTTCGGAGCCATTTGGTACTGCTTGCCGTTTGCCTGAACGCCCTGATTTTCAAAGTCCATATTAAATTCGGTTACTCGTGATGTGATCTTGCGCCAGTTTGCCTCGCCTCCGGCGGCGGCGAGCGCTTTTTGCTGCAGCTCGTCGGCGGTGATCTTTGGTTTGTCGCTGGCGGTTGTCGCCTTAAATTCAAATACGCCGGCCGGTTGTGTGACGACGACGGCGGTTATCTTGCCGGCGGCATCGCGTTTTGCCTTGAGCGAAAACTGATCGGCCGGGAGCGGGTTCATTGAAAATGTACCGTCCGGTTTTTGTACCAATGTGTATGGCTGTTGGCCGGGAATGTTGAGGGTTACCTTGCCGTCGGCTTCTTTGATCTCAATGTTGCCCATCTCTGTGACGTAGGTGCCGACCAGCTCTTTTGCGGCCGCTGCATCCGCTTTGGGTTCGGTCTTGGGTGCGGCGGTGCCATCGGCTTTGAGACGGGGCAATTTATGATTGCCCTGCGGCTGGATCATCTCAAGCTCGGTCGCGTCGCCGGTTTCGGGCGAGAATTTTGCGCCAAAACCGTCGGGCAGGCCCTCGGCCCTGAAAGTACGCGGAGCGGTGCGGATCAGCTTGTACGGCGGCTGGCCGGGCACGACGATAAACATATCTTCGCCCTCGATCTTGATCTCGATATTTCGATCTGGCGTACCGTATTTGCCGGCCATGAACTGCATCGTTTTGAGCGGCAGTTTGACGGCCTCGTTTTTTGGTTGCTCGGTGAGATTTGAAAAAATGACGGGCATGATATCGCTGCCCATTGACGAGCCTGAGACATTTGTCAGTAGGACAAAGCCGAGCTTTTTCTCGGGGATCATAGCGACCAGCGAGTTAAAACCGTCGATATTGCCGCCGTGCTGGACGACCTTTAGGCCGTTCCACTGCTGCAGAAACCAGCCAAAACCATAGTCCATCGTGCCGGCGATCTTCATTTGCGGTTTGACCCATTCAGCGTAGCCTTTTTCACTGACGAGGCGTTTGCCATTGACCGTGCCGCCGTTCAACACGAACCGCAGCCACTCGGCCATGTCGCGTGCGCTTGAGTTTATCGAGCCCGCCGGGGCTATCTCATCGATGTCGCGAAACGGACGTTTTGTCGTTGCTTTGGTGTCGAAATTGTAATCGTAGCCAAAGGAAAAATCTTTGGCCTTTTCCATCTGTTTCATCGACAGATTGCTGTTCGTCATCCCGAGAGGTGCGAAAATACGTTCGGGGATCAGCTTATTGTACGGTTTGTTTTCAACGATCGACGCGATCTCACCAGCGGCGGTGAACATCAAGTTTTGATACTGCCATTTTTCACGGAGTTTTGCGGTCGGCTTTGCCTGTGCGGCGACCTGGATCAGCTCTTTTCGGTTTAACTTTCCGGTGATCATCGCGAGATCGGTGCGATTTAGGCCCGAGGCGTGGCACAGCAGATCGCGGATCTGGATATTTTTGTCGGTCTCGGGGTCGTACATTTTGAAATACGGCAGGTATTTTTTTGGCGAATCTTCGAGCGAGAGCTTGCCCTCATCCATCGCCATCAGGACAGACAGAGCGGTAAAAGCTTTTGTGGCCGAGCCGATCGCAAACTGAGTGTCGGGCGTGACGGCGATCTTATTCTCATAGTCTTTATACCCGAGGCCCTTCATGTAGATGATCTGATCGTCTTTGACAATGACGAGCGATATGCCTGGAATGCCGAGCTCTTTGCGTCGTGCCTCAACCTTTTCCTCGATCGTTTGAAGCTGTTTGGAATAAGCGGCCGCCGCTGCGGTTTGGGTGCCGGTTTGCGCATAGCCGACCTGCGGCAGCGCCGCCCACGTGACCGAGCACAATAACAGTAACGACAAAAATGTGGTCGAAATAGATCTTTTCATTATGATTCTCCGCGAAATATGTCTTTGGTAGATTACGGAAAAATATAGCAGAAAGTTCTGTTTGAGTTGCGGCGAGTAGGTTCTACAATTTAACTAATTTATGGCCAACGATAATTTGCAAACCGATCTGGCGATGACCGCCGAGATCAATCTTTATTACGATCTTTATGTGCCTGAAAATATAACGCAACCAGCACCGCTGTTGGTAGCGGTGCACGGCTACGGAGCACATAAACGTTACATGATGCGTGAAGCGAGGCTCGTCGCGGGTGACAATTTTGTCATTGCCGCGATCCAGGCACCGCATCCGCATTACCGGCGGACGGACGACGGGTATCGGATCGGGTATGGCTGGCTATCGGATCAGAAGCCGGAGGAGCATATTCGGCTGCATCACAAATTTGTGCTTGATGTGATCGAAAAGCTGGCGGCGGACGATGTGATAGACCGTGAGCGGATTTATATGTACGGGTTTTCGCAGGCGTGTGCTCTCAATTTCAGGTTTGCGTTCACGCATCCTGAGGTGTTAAGCGGCATCGTCGGTGTCTGCGGCGGTATTCCCGGTGATCTCGAAACGAACGAGAAATACAAGCCATTTGCGGCCGAGACATTTTATCTCTACGGTGACGATGACGAATTTTACACGCAAGAACAGTTTGCGGGATTTAACGAAAAGCTGGCTGCAAAGCTGCCAAATTACCGCTCAAAACATTACACGGCAAAACATGAGATCACTGAGGATATGCGCGTGGATATCAAAGATTGGCTAACAAAATTTATTTGATCGTCAATTTCCGTATCTCGGCAATGTCCTGAAGTTCGGCGGGCAGCGTCACTTGCGGAGCAATTTCGCCACGTTCGTTTAAGATCATTTCTGCCTTGAGATCAGCCGCCTGTAATTTTTGCAGCAGAGTCTTTGGTGCAAATAACGTAAAGGTCGCCGCTTTGCCCGTCTCACCAGCAACAGGAATAGTGAAGGAGCGCTCGATGCGCTTTTCGCCGATGCGGAACACGACATCGACGAACGTATTCAGCACCGCCGCTTTTGGGTTTGGGGCGCTTACGGGGATCTGTTTCGCGGTGAACTCCGCCGTTTTACCGGTCAGGTCGATCTTGTCGGTCTGGACGTATTCGAGAATGCGAACGATGCTGGCGGGGCCGCGAACGCGGATCTTTGGCGGCAGCACGGCGGTGCCGTACACCTCAAAACCCGCAGCCGGTTGGCCGGTGGTCTCGGTCTTGACCTCGATCTCTTTTTCTTCGACAGCCTCCAGATTTACGGCGATGCGGCTCGGTGCGACCTCGACCAGTTTGATGCCTTGCGGCAGAGCGACGTAGACAGTATCGGGCGAAAGCGAAACGACGCGGTCGCCCGGAGCGAGGTCGGTCAGGTCGAGCGAGGCGACAAGTTCGCTGCGGTTGATCTGCTCGATCTTTCGTTTATCGCCGCTGATCTCGATATCGACCTCTTGCTGCGGCACGTTCATGACCTGTGCGTTGCTCGAAATACTTAAGTTTAGCGGGATGGTCAGACGTTTTGTGGTCGGCGTAGAAAGTCCCGTGACTCCGAGCCAGAGGGCAAGAGTGATCACGAGCGCCGTCAGCTTGAGGCCCAGATCCTCAAGAAACACTTTTCGAATAACATTTTTTGCAATGCGCTTGTCGGCCATTTTCGTCAAAGTATCTATCCGATAGTAGTGTCGGTCTCAGCCTCTTTCATCGCTTTTGGAATATCACGGCGCGGTTCGATCAGCGGTATTTCGAGCGCATCGAGCAGCAATTTACGCAGCTGATTTGTGTCCAGATTGCGGTGTACGACACCAGCTTCGACATACGTTATCAACCCAGTTTCCTCGGAAACGACGATCGAAATGGCGTCGGAACCCTCAGTGATGCCGATCGCTGCGCGGTGGCGTGTGCCGAGCTCGCGTGAAACTTGCGGGTTTTTTGTCAGCGGCAAAAAGACCGACGCGGCTGCGAGGCGTTCGTTTTGGATCACGACGGCACCGTCGTGGAGCGGCGTTGCAGGATTAAATATTGTGACGAGCAGATCGTAACTGAGGCGAGCATCTAGTTGGACGCCGGCGTCGATAAAGTTTCGCAAACCGACGTTGCGTTCAATAACGATCAGGGCGCCCGTCTTTTCGGTGGCGAGCGTCGTCACCGCGAGCACGATCTCGTCATAAACGCTGCCGCCAAACTGGCCGCGTTGGCGTTTCAAGATAGGAAAGCGAAGCCGGTTCGCAAAAAATATCAGTGCCTGTCGGATCTCAGACTGAAAAAGGACGATGATCGCGATGCCGATAAAACCGACGGCGTACCGCAACACAAACTCCAGCGTCGATAGCTCTTGTGCCGCCGCCAGCCAATAAAGCAGCGCAAGGATGACCATACCGACGACCGTCGGGACCGCCCGCGTACCGCGAAACAGCTTGAGCACGACATAGACGATGACAAAAACCAGCGCAAAATCCAGGACATTACGCAAGGTATTTATCGTCGGGATGTAATTGGTAAATTCCATCTAACCAACCATCTTGAGCCATTCTAAAAGCGTATCAACGCCATAAGAATAACATAGCAAACGGGTTGGCGAAGCGGAAAAATTGACGGGTTTTACGCTCACGCCTCGAATGGTATCTCGGCGTTTTGCAGGATGCTCAACTCGTTAAATGAGACGCGTTCGAGCAGATCGGGGTCGTCGAACATCTTGATCAGACCGTGGACGGTGGCGTATCGCGGCTCTTCGGCGATCGAGACCGGTAGATTAATAAATGAACGCAAATACTGATCGATGCCCTCGAGCATAGCGCCGCCGCCGGTGAGGATGACGCCGCGATCGTAGATGTCCGCAGCGACCTCGGGCTGCAGTTCGGTAAGCGTATCTTTTACCCGCAGAGCGATGCGGCGGACGATGCCCTCGACGATCGGATATATCTCGCCGGACGTGATCTCGACGGCGCCGGGGCTGCCGGTTTGCACGTCGCGGCCGCGGATCTCGATGGTCTTGGCAATGTCCTCGGGCAAAAATGTCGATGCAAATTGTGTCTTGAGCATCTCGGTCGTCTCTTCGCCAACTTGCAGCCCGCGATGGCGGCGAAGGTGCGTGGCGATGCTCTCATTGATCGCATTGCTGCCGTAACGCTCGGATGTCGAATGGACGACCGAGCCTTTAGCGATGATGGCGATATTTGTCGTACCGGCACCGATATCGACGATGGCTGAGGCACGCTTATCAGTCGGCAGCACGCCCGCACCAAAAGCGGCGGCAAGCCCCTCTTCCATCATAAAGACCTTGCCGATATGTGCGTCCTCGGCGGCGTTAAAGAGAGCTCGCTGCTCGACGTGCGTCACATCCGAAACGAGGCTCATGACCGCCCGTATTGTTATGTTTGGCCCGCCGGATTTTGCCTTTTTGACAAAGTGGGCGAGCATTTTTTTGGTACGTTCAAAATCAGCGACTACACCGCCGATGAGCGGGGCTTTGACATTGACGTCGCGGCTTTCGCGGCCCGTCATGTCGGCGGCCTCCTGGCCAAAGGCGACGATCTCTTCGCTCATCTCGTTGATCGCGACGAGCGAAGGTTCATCGAGCACAACTCCGCGGCCCTTGACCGCAATGATCGTACTTGCGGTACCGAGATCGATAGCCATCGAATCGGTAACCAATTTTTTGAGAGACGAGATCTTTAACATAAAACTATGTTTGGATTATATGCCTATTAAGATACCACTTCCAACGGTTGTCAAGCCCAAATTACTTCAAAAAGCTCGACCGGTTGGACGCGGTTCTTTACGGTTAGGGGGTCGCGTTTGACCATAGGAAAGATGTCACCTGCGGCGGTTGCGGTTGCCTCGCTTATCAAGATCTGCCCGCCGGCGGCATTGGATTCGAGACGGGATGCGAGATTGACTGTGTCACCGATGGCGGTGTACTCCGAACGTTTTTCGGATCCGATATAGCCGATCGTCGCTTCGCCCGTGTGCAGGCCAATGCCCATCGCAACCGATGCAAACCCCGCTGAGCTCAGCTCGGCGTTCAGCTCCACAAGCCGTTTTTGCATGGTAACCGCTGTCATTACAGCATTTACAGGGTCAGCAACAGTCGCAGTCGGTGCTCCAAACAGGGCCATCAGGCCATCGCCGATGTATTTATCGAGCGTGCCGCCGTGATCAAAGATGATCTCCGACATCACCGAAAAATATTGGTTGAGCAGGCTAACTACGCGTTCGGGATTCTCTTTTTCCGAGAAAGCCGTAAAACCGCGAATGTCGGCAAAGAGCACGGTGATCGTCTGATTTACGCCGCCAAGCTTGAACGAGTCGGGGTCCTCAAGCAGTTGTTTTACAACATACTCAGGCATAAAACGGCCGTAATTTGCACGCGCGACCTCTTCGCGGGCGAGACGTTTATGAGCCTTGACGGTCTCTACGGTGACCGCGGTCTGTGCAGCGACAGCGCTGATCAACTCGAGATGGTCAGGCGAAAACGCGGCAAACGGGTCTAGTCTGTCGGCGTAGATAACACCATGAACGTTTGACTGAGTGATAAGCGGGGCACATATCGTCGAACGAACACCTTGCGACACGATCGACTCGGCACCCTGAAACTGCTCGTCGGTCTTAGCGTCTTGCGACAAGATCGCGACGCCCTCAGACATAACTTTTTTTGTGATCGTCCGGCTGACGGTCAGTTTTTCCGTCAGCTTTTCAAAGCTTGCATCGCGCGTTTTGGCACCGATCCGATAAAGTTTTTCGGTGTCGGTCTTGCCGCTTGGCGTGTCCTCAGCAAGCAGGGCGACGACGCGGTCGGCGGGGGTTCCGCGAAAAATGAGGTCGGTGGCTTTTTCAAAGATCTCTTCGAGCTCAAAAACGGTGCCGAGCGTTTTGCTCATCTCAAATAGGAGTTCGAGGATCTTTGCTTTGCGGCGAAGGTCTTTGACCTCTTCGGGGGTGGCGACCGCGGATTCGAGCGAGATATTGGATTTGCGGCCGATGATCTCGTTGACCGAGATCTGAACTTGAGTGTGCCCGAGCGGCAGATCGTCGAACGCCACGCTACGGGTCTTAAGCATTTCAGAGTCGTAATTGACCAATCTATCAGGTATCGGTTCCCGAACGGGTTCCGGAACGGCCGCGATTGTTTTGAACTCAAGAATGCTCTCACCGATCGTCATCACATCGCCGTCCGAGAGCACACATTCGAGATGCATATTGCCGTTGATGAATACGTGATTTACGCTGCGGTATAGCTGTCCGTTCTCGACAAAACCATCAATAAGCGTATAGTTCTGAGCGTCGGCGGTGATAAAGGCGTGTTTGCGCGAAACGCGTCGGTCGTTGAGCAGGATATCGCTCTCTTTTGCCCGGCCGATCGAGTAGGTGCGTCCCGCGGAAAGAGGCATTTCCCAGCGGCGTCCGGTCGGTTCTGTGATGATCAATTTAGCGTTCAAGGTAATCGTAATTGTAATTGGTAAATCGTAAATGGTAAATTGACGGCGTCCGTATTAACCAGGCTGATGATCTATTTCGACAACAATGCTACTACGCAGATCGCCCCGAAAGTGTTCGAGGCGATGCGGCCGTTTCTTGAAACTGAGTACTGGAACCCGTCATCGGCATATGATCGAGGAAAGGAAACCGCAAAGGTTGTCGAGACGGCGCGTGAAAACGTTGCTGCGTTGTTAGGGTCTGCAAATGCGGACGAGATCGCTTTTACCTCCGGCGGAACGGAGAGCGACAATTGGGCGATCCTCGGTGCTCTCGAGGCCAACCCCGAAAAAGACCACATCGTAACGACGCGGGTCGAACACGATGCCGTTCGCAAGCTGTGCGAAAAGCTTGAAAAACAAGGTAAACGTGTCACCTGGCTGGATGTGGACGAGGACGGTTCGTTAGATCTGGATACTTTGCGGGCGGCTCTAGATGAGCGGACGGCGGTCGTTTCGGTAATGCTTGCGAACAATGAAACGGGTATTTTGTTTCCGGTCGAGGAGATCGCCGAGATCGTAAAGGAGCGTTCGGATGCTCTGTTCCATGTTGACGGCGTCAATGCTGTCGGGAAAATAGCGATCGACCTTAGATCCACAGAGATCGATCTTTTCTCGGTGTCGGCGCATAAATTTCACGGGCCAAAGGGCGTCGGGGCGTTGTATATTCGCAACGGCGTCGAGCTACCGTCGATGTATTTTGGCGGCGGACAGGAAAACGGACGGCGTGCCGGGACCGAAGCCGTGCATCAGATCGCGGGCATCGGAGCGGCAGCAGAGTTCGTTCGAGATCTGTCGCCAATGAAAGCGATCGCGGAGATGCGCGACCGTCTGGAAAGTTCGATATTGGCGACGATCCCGGACGCGTTTCTTAATGGCACTGCCGACACATCAAATCGTCTGCCAAACACCTCGTATATCTCGTTTGCAAATACTAACGGCGAGGCGATACTTGCTATGCTTGACGAGGCTGGTATTTGCGTTTCGACCGGTTCGGCTTGCAATTCGCAAGACCACACGCCCTCCGCCGTTCTACAGGCGATGAACGTGCCGTACGTGCGGGCGATGGGTGCGATAAGATTTTCATTGGGCAGAAATAATACAGCCGCCGAGGCCGAAACCGTCATCGAAGTGCTGCCAGGTATCATCGAGAGACTTAGAAAATTGGGAAATTGATAAAAATTGGAGAAAATTGTGAAAAAACAGTTCTTGTATTATGCGTTTGCGATCGCTTTAACCTTTGGTGTTTACGCCGGTGCAAGCCGCGTTGCGGCTCAGGACGGACAGATAACCGGTGGCTACGGCGATGCTGCGGTTGATTCAAAAGAGACAAAAAAGATCGCGCGATTTGCCGTTAAAGCTTGGGCAAAGCGTACCCATAAGCCGCTAAAACTGGTCAAGATCGTCAAAGCCGAGACTCAGGTCGTCAGGGGATTGAACCACCGGATCTGCATGGACGTACGCGAAGGCAGCAAGAAAGCAAAAAGGGTAACGGTCGTCGTTTGGGAAGACATCAATAACAGGCCGCTGCAATTGACCAGATGGAAGACCGGCAAATGTCAGGAGCTCTAAGCCGCTTTTTCGATACCGTAACGCGAAAGCTTTAGATACAGCCCGCGGCGGGTGAGGCCTAGTTCGTTGGCGACGCGTGAGATGTTCCAGTTGTGGCGGGCCAGGGCCGAGCGGATGAGCTGCATTTCGAGGTCGGAGACAGCTTCTTCGAGCGTGCCGCCTTGTGTGAGATTGGTAAATGGCGAGATCGAGCTGTCGTATGACGCGATCGGCCGGACGTTCGACCCGGTATCAAATGTCGTGAGCGGCTGGGCGCTGCGTTTTAGATCGGGCGACAGATGGTCCGGCGTGATGACCTCGTTATCGACCGCACGGGCGACGACGCGCTGTATCTCGTTGCAGAGCTGGCGGACATTTCCCTCCCAATTACAAACCATCAGCATATCGATGACCTGCGGCGTAAAGGTGATGTCGTGTTTCCCGAACCTCTCGGAGTAGTGGTTCACGTAATACTGCACGATCGGCGGTATTTCGGAGCGGCGTTCGCGTAACGGCGGCACGCGCAGACGGATAACGTTTAGCCGGTAATACAGATCTTCGCGAAACGTGCCGTCCGCAACCTTTTCCTCAAGCGGCATATTGGTCGCGGCGATGATGCGGACATCGACCTTTAGCGGCTGTTTGTCGCCGAGCGGCTGTATCTCGCCCTCTTGCAAAAATCGCAGCAATTTTGGCTGAACGTCGATCGGCAGATCGCCGATCTCGTCGAGAAACAACGTGCCGCCGTCCGCGGTGCGGATAACTCCGGGCGAATCGGCAACGGCTCCGGTAAATGCACCCTTTTTGTAACCAAAGAGATGCCCCTCCGCTAATTCTTTTGGCACGGCCGTACAGTTAAACGGAACAAAAACCTTATTTTTACGGTTCGACAGCGTGTGGATCGCCCGCGAGACGAGCTCTTTACCGGTACCGGATTCGCCGGTGACAAGCACCGTCACGTCGGACGAGCGGATCTTATAGACTTCCTCCACAAGGCCGGTCATCGCCGGTGATGAGTGGATAAATCCGGGCATCAGGCTGTTTGAGGTGTACGGGCTCAAAGATTGCTCGGCTGGCTGCGATTTGTCTTTTTCGCGGAGGGCGATCACATCCATGCCAAGTTCGACAACGCGGAGCAGCGGCTGCAAAGAGCTGTCGTCATTTAGGACCGCTCCGAGACGCGGGTCGATCACGAGCATAGCGGCCGGTGACGCTGAGCCTCGCAAATGCATCACCGCAATATTTTTTGCACGCATAAAGGCCTTTTCCTCGCCCTTCTCTTGCGAGTCGTGCAGCTTGGTGACCAGCTCATTGCTCTCCTGCGGCGAAAAGCCGTGCGTGATAAATGGGTAAAGCCGCTTTTGATCGTTAAACTGGGCGATGACGATCTTTTTAGCGTTACTTTCCTGCGTGAGAACAGCGACCAGCTCGCGGAAAAGCAGCTCGCGAGAAGCTGTCGCCTCAGCCAGACGCACGGTCAAAAGCTGAGAAACGACGGAATTAGTACGTCTGACAGACTTAGTTTTGTCGCCTTTGACCGAACGCGAAACGAGATGTTTCATCTCGACGCTCGCATCATCTAAAAGGGCAGTCGCACCGAGCTTCTTGAAGATATCGGCTGCGGTTGTGAGGTGTTTTTTAGCACGAGGAGCGTGGTCGGCATCAAGGTACTGCCCTAAAAGCAGATGCATCAGAGCGGTGTGGTAGATATCCTCAGCGGCCTCAAATATGGTCAGTCCTCGGCTGAAATGATGCACGGCGAGTTCGTCGTCGCCTCCGCTTTCGATCGCCGATAGGCCGCGAATACGCTGGATGTTGCCGAGCACAAAGAAATCGGATGACGGGTCAGTATCTTCGATCACCTGCAGAGCTTCTTCGGCTTCTTCGGGTTTGTGTTGTCTGACGTAGCTTTCGGCAAGCACGAGTCCGGCCATGTTGGCGTAATGTTTGTCGCCGATCTCGCCGGAAAAGCTTATGGTTTCCTGTGCCTTATCAACCGCTTTGTCGAGTTGTCCCTGAGCGAGGTAGCAGCGGGCGAGGCTTCGCATAGACTGTACCGTGTACCACTGATGCTTTCGCCGCTTGGCAAAATCGACCGCCATATTGAGAAACTTTTCCGCCTCGGCAAGGTCGCCGCGCAATATATTTAGCTCGCCTAGGCTGTCGTAAATACCGGCGACATGGACGTGATCTTCTTTGAGGGCGATGTCGAGAGCACGCCGGATCATTTCCTCGGCCTTGGCCCACTCGCCGACCTGCAGCAGGTGGATGCCGAGATTGTTATAGGCGATCACGGAGTTTAGGGCGTGCTCGGTCTGGTCAAAAAACTCGATCGATTTTTCAAGACACGCAACGCCGTCCTGCGGCCGGCGGAGAAACCAATACGCACCGGACATATCGGTGTAGAGCTTACCGAGCATGAACGGGGCCGAATTGCTGCCGATGATCTTGATGCCCAGCTCAAAATTTTCGATAGATTTTTCGCTGTTACCCTCTTGGTGATATGTGTTGGCGATCTCACGATAGGCCTCGGCCATGCCGAGCCAGTTGGCATTTTCGCGAAAATGATCGAGCGCTTTCAGGGCAAAGTCGCGGCTGATCGGGTATTCACTCAATTTGCGATAAACGCGTGCCAGAGCGATATCGATATTGCCGCTCAGGTGCCGCAGATCGTTTTCCTCCGCCTTTTTGAGCGTTTCTTTGAGGAGCGTGACGGCCTTTGGCTGGTCGGTCAGGTTGTTGTAGGCGATGGCGAGCTGGGTCGTGACGCGAACTTGCGTCTCGGTCGATAGCTTGGCAAGCTCAGCCTCGTCCTCAAACGGGCGAACGGCCTCAAGCGATTCTTTGTAACGTCCGGTCGTCTCGAGCGTAAATGCGAGCAGCCGTTTGAGGTTGGCAAAATTATCCGGCGTGTGATTAAACCCCGCGATAGTTTCAACGAGTATCTTTTCCGCCGCCGCCGAGTGGCCTTCGCGCAGTTTTTGCCCGACGCTCGCAAACAGCGTGTCGAGACTACGCGGATCCAGCGCTCGTGCGGCCTTTGCCCCGCGGGCACTACCCGATCCTGACAACTTATCGGTTGTGGGTTTATCCTTTTTCATTTTCCGGTACCAAACAAAACGACCAATCGCTGCCGTATTTCAGATCACGGCGACGCAAAATTCGTTTGATTGCATACTAAGTAAACAGCGCAAGAGAAATTTAACAAAAACAGCCGGGGAAGTCTATACTTTTATTTATGCCTGATTTTCCGGACATTGAGGATGGCGGCGTTGACGTGCTGCCGGAGCGAAAGACCAAGCTCGAAAAGCCAAAGCTTTTTAAGGTGCTGCTCCACAACGACGATTTCACGACGATGGAATTTGTCGTCTTTGTTCTGCAATACGTCTTTTCGCGCTCCGACGCCGAAGCTTTTGCGATCATGCTAAAGGTCCATAACGAGGGCGTCGGTATCGCCGGTATCTATCCGTATGAGATCGCGACAATGAAATCCGAAAAGGCGATGAACCTCGCCAAGGCTCGCGAATATCCGCTGTTGTGTACGGTCGAAGAGGAGTAGTTTCGCAACTAGGTAAGTTCACATGGCGTTGTCAAATCAAATAAATGGACATCTATTGGATATCTGAAATTCGATTCTTTGACTATGGATCAATATTTCTGTACTCATTGGCGACTGCAATTTTTTCTCCACTTCCATCAGAAGCTCCGATGTTTGTTTTCCCTGAGCTGACAAGGCCTGAGGTTCTAATTTGGTGTGCGGCTGGAAAAAGTACTGGGGCATATGTTGTTTTTCTTTCAGGAAAGGGTTTAAAACACACGAAGTTCTTTTATTTAGTCTCTAAAATTAGAATTATTTTGCTAAAGCGGGTCGTAAATCTTGTTCTGCTCAGAAAACTTAGAATTGTTATAGTTAGGGCAGTGCGGTTTTTGTTGAACCGATACGGAATTTGGGCCTTTCTTGGTTTTATGTCTATTCCTCTTATGCCGATGCGAAGTGCAATTTACGCATCTGCGGTTACGAACATGAAACATTTAAACCTTATACTTGCCGTAGCCGTTGGAACTATTATTAGAAATTCTCTCGTTTTTTATGGATTTCTTGGAGTATCATATTCGGTATCTTAAGAAATTAAATCGAAAAGATTCAATCCGATGAAGAATATAATGATTGCGGGTGCCTCTCAGGGGTTTGGTCATGTGAAGGCAGCGGTAAATCTCTCTCATGCGTTACGAAAAGCAGATCGCTCAAACAATCTTCGGGTGATTGATGTTTTTGATTATTTTCCAACGGTACTGCGACTAGTTGCAAAGAATGGGTGGAGCTATACCTCGACTCATTTCCACAAAGGTTACAGCAGACTATATAAGCGATCCATAACATGTTCAAAGAGCCTGTTGTTTGGCGAAATTATTCGAAAATACGGCGTTAACCCCATAATTGCTGAGTTAAGGAGTAATCCCCCTGATGTTTTTATCGCTACCCATGCGATGGCCTTGCCTTTGGGTGAAGCCTTAAAAAAAGAATTTGGTTGCAAGTTCTTCAGTGTGGCGACTGATTTCATATTACATTCTGGTCATGTCACAGAAGGAGTAGACCTAATTTTTACACCTGCCAAATATGAAAGAGCTCTTAACGGCCGACAATTGCAATCGTTTCGTAGACGGATTGTTACAACGGGCATTCCGATTGATTCCTTATTTGCTCGATCTAAGAATCAGAATAATTTGTTGAAGGAATATGGATTCATCACGGAAAGGAAGACTGTTCTAGTCAGTTTTGGTGGTGACGGGATAAATGCGATTCGAAATGTTAACTTGCTTATTGAATTAGAGCGTTCGGGACTGCCACTCCAATTTCTTGTATTAACCGGTAAGAATAAGAAATTTCACGCCATAATGGAAAATCTATTTTCCGGAAACAAAGCAGTCAAAATTATTTCGTTTCAGGACAGCGTAAGTGATCTATATACTGCCGCTGATTTCTTTGTTGGCAAGGCAGGGGGGTTATCAATTAGTGAAGCGGTAGCGAAGAATCTCCCAATGTTTTTTGTTGATAGATTACCTGGACAAGAAGAATTCAATGTAAAGGTAATATCAGAGTTGAACTTGGGAACCTATACGCCGTCATACGAAATCCTTGAGAAGAAAATTCGTCTGCTTCTAAAGAACGATTTTAGGGACGGAATCGGAGATTTTGATACAATCGCTCGTCCAAACAGTAGTGAAACAATAGCGGGCCTGGTTCTTGCTTATTAAAGTAGCGTATTTCCAAATGAAAACACCCGTACCGCCAAAAATAGAAGATTCGGATTTGCTGGAACTACATATACAAGAATATGTAGCTCTTCGTGCTGAACAAAGAACTCGGCTGGATTCTGCAAATAAGATAATTAATTACTATGCAATTATCTTGGGCGTCATCGTTACAGGATTAGTATCAGTTTACAATCAGGACCTGAGTAGACAGGAAGGGGCTCGCATTTTCAATAGTATTTTTGCGTTAGTTTTACTCATACTTCCGTTAATTACTGCACCATTTGCTTTTACACAACAGAATGAGGAAATAATTGTTCGGAGTATCGGAAGTTATTTCAAAAAACTAAAACAGAATATTTCAACAAACCCATCGTTTTGGGGGTGGGAAGATTATCATGTTCCGAAAATAAAACGTGATCCGCCGCAGTTTTTGACAAGTTCCGCACGAGCGTCGCTACTAGTATTCTTCTCGATACTGAGTTGGGGAATTTTTGTTTTCAAATATGCCTGCTACCCTTGGAATGAGGGATGTTCCTACACACCATTTTCTATAAGAAATGTGCTTCTATGGTCTGATTTGTTTCTGATTTTATTAGTTTTGAGAATTA
Organism: Chloracidobacterium sp. UBA3360; assembly: GCA_002360555.1. Classification (GTDB taxonomy): domain Bacteria; phylum Acidobacteriota; class Blastocatellia; order Pyrinomonadales; family Pyrinomonadaceae; genus OLB17. The sequence goes on along the minus strand of DEQS01000081.1, from coordinate 9,679 downwards.
GCATCGGCATGTTCATTGCCCGTAGAAATGAGGTACAGCGTAATTTCCCAGGCTCTCTAGCAGAAGACAGCGCAAGTTTAGGTACGCTTGCGTATTTATTTCGATGGTTCTTTTTTTTAGAGAAAGAAATTAGAGAGGTTGAACCAGACGTTAGTAAATTAGAAACGGAAGCAACATCTTCTACTGAACCTAATAAGAATTCGAGCTAAACAGTAGAGCCAAGACTCCGATAGTCCCAAGCCGCACAAAAAGGCTTGGGGCTTTTTTAATTAGGGATTTTTGAATCCGCAAATGTTAAACTTTCAATTTTTATGGCTGAAGAATTAGATCTTAAGAAAACAGTGAACCTGCCCCGGACGGATTTTTCGCAAAAGGCGAATCTTGGGCAGATGGAGCCTGCGCGTTTGAAAAAATGGCAGGAGATGGGGCTTTACGAACAAGTATTAAAGGCTCGTGAGGGGCGGCAGAAATTTGTCCTCCACGACGGCCCGCCGTATGCCAACGCGGACATTCATATCGGCACCGCGCTCAATAAAATCCTCAAAGATTTTGTCGTCAAGACGCGTTCGATGATGGGTTTTGAGGCGCCGTATGTGCCGGGATACGACTGTCACGGGCTGCCGATCGAGACCATTGTCGAAAAGAAGCTGGCGGATAAAGGGAAGAATAAGAACGACATACCTGTCGCGTCGTTTCGACGTATCTGCCGCGAACACGCCTCGACGGCGATGAACGGCCAGACGCGCGACTTTCAGCGACTGGGAATTCTTGGCGAATGGGCGACGCCGTATCTGACGATGTCGGCGGAGTACGAATCATCGACCGCGCGGCTTTTTGGTAAGTTTCTCGAACGCGGGTTTGTCTACAAAGGCCTCCGTCCCGTCTATTGGTGCATCCACGACCAGACGGCGCTCGCCGAGGCTGAGGTCGAGTATCGCGAGCACACGTCGCCGTCTGTCTATGTAAAATTTCCGCTCAAGACGGATCCGGCCCAGATCGATGGTGCTCTTGCGGGTAAAAATGTATTTGTTGTCATCTGGACGACCACGCCGTGGACCCTGCCTGCAAACCTCGGCATCACGGTCCACCCGGATTTTGATTATTCGGCGATCGAGGTTTCGGATGCCGAGGTTTTTATCGTTGCTTCGGAACTCGCGAAAGCATTTTCAGAAACGTGCGGCTTTGCCGAGTACGAGGAGATCGCTAGGTTCAAAGGTTCTAAGCTCGACCGGATGGAGGCTAAACACGCCTGGCTTGATCGTACGTCGCTGATAATGAACGGCGATCACGTCACGCTTGGCGAGGCTGACGCCGAAGTTGAGCTCGATGTCAGATTTGAAAATAAATCAGCGGCGAAATCAGGCACGGGTTGTGTTCACACCGCTCCGGGGCATGGTGCGGACGATTTTGCCATCTCGAAAAAGTACGGTCTTGAGATCTATGCACCGGTTGATGCGGCGGGTAGATTCACGCCCGAAATCGAGCATTTTGCGGGCGAGGATGTCTTTACCGCTAACTCAAAGATCGTGACCTTCCTACGCGAGACTGGAGCCATGGTTCACAGCGAAACTTACGCACACCGCTATCCGCATTGCTGGCGATGCAAAAATCCGGTCATCTTTCGGGCGACACCGCAATGGTTTGTTTCGATGGACGAGGCTGTGGACGGAGCATCTTTGCGAAACCGTGCGCTCGATGAGATCGCCAAGGTCAAATGGCATCCCGGTTGGGGTGAGGGCCGGATGGGCAATATGTTCAAAGGGCGGCCCGACTGGTGCGTTTCGCGTCAGCGTTTCTGGGGCGTTCCGATCCCGGTCTTTTATTGCCAATCCTGCGAAGAGGCTGTAGCCGATCCTAAGATAATTGATCATGTCGCTGATATTTTTGCTGTTGAAACGGCAGATGCCTGGTACGCGCGACCCGAGCACGAGCTCCTGCCCGAGGGCTATAAATGCCTGAAATGCGATAGCTCTGATTTTAGAAAAGAGACCGATATTCTCGATGTTTGGTTTGATTCGGGTTCGAGCTGCGTTGCGGTGCTTGAGACTCGTGGCGAGACGTTGCATTTCCCGGCGGACGTCTATCTTGAGGGCGGCGATCAGTATCGCGGTTGGTTTAATTCCAGCTTGAGCTGCGGCATTGCGGCACACGATCAGGCGCCTTACAAACAAATTATCACGCACGGTTGGGTCGTCGATGGCGAGGGCCGAAAACAGAGCAAATCCATCGGCAACGTGACCGCGCCAAATGAGATCATCGACAAATCAGGCGCCGATGTGCTGCGGCTATGGGCGGCGGCGGTTGATTATACCGAAGACGTTCGTTGCTCCGAAGAGATCCTGAGCCGCGTGGTCGATGCTTATCGAAAATTTCGCAACACTTTGCGATACGCACTTGGCAATCTCGATGGCTTTGACCCTGTAAAAGATTCCGTGTCGGTCAACCACATGGAGGAGATCGATGTCTGGGCGATCGCGGGGCTAAACGAGGTGACCGAAAAGGTGCTCGCGGCGTACGAAGCCTATGATTTTCAGGCTGCGTACAATGCGATCTACAATTTCTGCACGGTCACACTGTCAGCACGCTATTTTGACATCATAAAAGACCGGCTCTATATACTCGCACCGAAATCCGAAGCGAGACGCTCGGCACAGACGGCCCTTTATCAGATCACGGATACGCTTTGTAGGTTGATGTCGCCGATCCTCGCTTTTACGTCAGACGAGGCGTGGGAAAATATGCCGGGCCAACAACTGGCGTCTGTACATCTAGCAGAGTTTCCTAAGGTCGCGGAGGTTGATAACTCAGGACTTGCGGCAAAGTGGGAACGTATTTTTGAGATCCGCGACGAAGTGCTAAAAGCACTTGAAATCGCTCGTAACGACAAGCAGATCGGCTCGTCGCTTGAGGCAAAAGTTGTTCTGACGACCGACGCCGCGACAACACGGCTGTTGCTCGATTACTATGAGCAACTGCGTTACATATTTATCGTGTCGCAGGTCGAGGTGCATGAGGGTGATGGGTTTGCTGTCGGGATCGAAAAGGCTGACGGCGAGAAATGTGAACGGTGTTGGAATTATTCGACGCGTGTCGGCGAATTTGCAAAATACCCGACCGTCTGCGAGCGTTGCGCCGATGCTCTCGACGAGATCGGTTAGGAGGGAGATGTGTTAAATAGATCTTGTTTGTTATTGGTTGCGATGCTTGTTCTCATTGGCTCGACACTTGCTCAAGGTGTTTATACGCCGGAAAAAGGCTCGCCCGAGCGAAAGGCAATTCTCGATGCGCTCCGGCTGCCTGTCGAAAAGGAATTGAAGCAGCAGATAGTGTTTGTTGCCAATGATTTTAAGGTTTTGGGCAATTGGGCGTTTATCGGCGGCGATCCTCAGAGCCCTGACGGCGGCCAGCCAAACTATCGCGGAACGCCGTATCAAGAGGCAAAGGACGCTGACATGTTCGACAATAATTTCTTTGCGCTGCTCAAAAAAACCGGCGGAAAGTGGAAGGTCGTCCATTACGCCATTGGCTGTACGGATGTTTGCTACGCTGATTGGTGGAGCCGTTATAAAGCCCCAAAGGCTATTTTTCCGTATACTGAATAGCGAACACTTTGTCGCGGGCGAACGTAATATCGACTGAGTTGCGATCAAAAATATTTTAGGAGTTTCGATAATTATGAAGTACAAGTTTGCCGTCGGATTCGCATTTCTAATGTTTGCCGTATCAGGAAACCTCTTTGCCCAAGCTGCAGATAAAGATGCCGTCCGCATACCGCTCGAAAACTATCTAAAAGGCCATGCGACGGGTGACGGCGAGTATATGAAAAAGGCCTTTCACACCGAGGGCAATCTGGTTTTTATCCGCGAAGGTAAATACACAACGCGGTCATTTGCCGATTACATTGCTGGATTTACGGGCAAACCGCCGGCCGATGAAGCACAGCGCAAACGCTGGATCGAGAGCGTCGATATCGCCGGAAATGCCGCCGTCGCAAAGATCATACTCGATTATCCGAGCGTAAAATTTGTCGATTATATGTCGCTGCTCAAGATCAACGGCGAGTGGAAGATCATAAACAAATCGTTTTACGCCGAGCCGAAACCAGCACCGGCAGAGGCGAAAAAACCGTAAATGACTAAACGCGACTTTTTTTGGAAACTGGGCTATCTCGCGATCGCGGGCGGCGTCTTTATGGTCGATCAGACCAGTAAGGCGTGGGCGACGCGTACGCTGCGTACGGGCGGCGACAAGACGGTGATCGACGGGCTGCTCAATTTTGCTTATGCGCAGAATACGGGCGTCGCGTTTTCGATGCTTGACGAACACGGCGATGCCGGACGCTGGGGACTCTCAGCGATCGCTTTTGTCGCGGCGGCACTCGTTTTATTTTTCTTTTGGCGAACACCGCGAAGCGATGACCGTATTCTCGGGGCATTGGCATTATTGCTCGCGGGCATTGTCGGCAATGTCACCGACCGCATGCGGCTCGGGTTTGTCGTAGATTTTATTGATGTGCAGTTCGGCTCGTGGCATTACCCAACATTTAATGTCGCTGATGCGGCGATATGTGTTGGTGCGGTGCTGCTGCTGATCGATATGTTTCGTTCTAAAAGAAGCCAGAAGACAGAAGCCGGTAGCCAGAAGGAAGAAAGCAGAAATCAGAATACGGAGGTGTGATGTTGCCGGCGAGAAGTTTTGAAGATGTTGAGATCTGGAAGAAGTCACATCAATTCGTGCTTGAGGTTTATCGTCTAACTGAGAATTTCCCCAAGCATGAGCTTTACGGCTTATTGTCGCAACTCAGAAGAGCGGCGGTTTCAATTCCGGCAAATTTTGCCGAAGGATTTGGAAAGGCAACCAAACCGGACAAACTCAGGTTTTATAGTATTTCTCAAGGGTCGCTGGAAGAGTGTCGCTATTACCTGATACTTGTCACAGATTTAGGGTATGGTCAAACGACCGACCTAAAATATATGCTCGAAGAAATTAGCAAAATGCTTGGCAGTTATATGCACAAAATAAGGAGTGACAGATAGATACGGTGAGCTAAATTCTTCCTTCTGATTTCTGGCTACTTACTTCTAGCTTCTTACAATCATGTATCCTGAACTTTTCCGTATAGGCACATTTCCCATCACCACCTACGGCATTTTTATGGCGGTGGGGATGTTGCTTGCGTTGTTTGCGGCGTCGCGGCTTGGTGCCCGTGACGGCATACCGCGCGAACGCATCTACGATCTCGGCCTATGGACGCTGATCGGCGGTTTGGTTGGGTCAAAGCTGTTGATGATCTTGGTCGAGCCGGATGTGCAGATATTTACGCTCGATTTCTTGCGTTCGGGCGGGGTGTTTTATGGCGGCTTGATCGGTGGATTTCTGGCGGTCGCGATCTTAGTGCCGCTCTATAAACTGCCGTTTTGGAAAGTCGCCGATGCGTTTGCTCCGGGTGTCGCACTCGGTTCGGCGTTTGGCCGACAGGGCTGTTTTGCGGCGGGCTGCTGTTGGGGGAAACCGACCGATCTACCGTGGGGCGTGCATTTTACGACGCTCGGGCACGAATATACGGGTGTGCCGATCTACACCGCCGACGGCCTCGACGCTCATCTGCACCCGACGCAATTGTACGAGTCGTTTGCGATGTTCATCATATTTGGGCTGCTCGTGTATCTGCACCGGCATAAAAAATTTGACGGCCAGATCCTCATCATTTACGGCGCAATCTATTCGATACTGCGATTTTCGATAGAGTTTATCCGCGACGATCCGCGCGGCGACCTCTATGGATTTACCTCCGCGACCGGGCTCTCTACCTCGCAAGGCGTCAGCCTGATCGTAGCGATAACGTCGATCGTCTTTTTGGTTTGGCGACTGAGAATCGCCTCTCGCCGCGTACAAACGCAAGAACCATCCGAGAGCTAATTAATAATTATCAAATTAGTAATTACTAATTAGTATCCAAATATTAAATTGTCCGAATCAACCGAAACATTTTTAACCACAGCCGAAGACGCCGGCATGCGTCTCGATGCTTATCTTGCCGATGCCATCGAGGGTTGGTCGCGTTCGCGTTTGCAGCGGCTGATCGAAAATGAGGACGTGCTTGTTAACGAAAAGCCTGTAAAGCCATCGTACAAGCTCCACGCAAATGACGAGATCGAGGTCGATCTGGTCGAGGCACAGGCCGCTCGGTTTGAGCCGGAAAACATACCGCTCGACATCGTTTTCGAAGACGAATACCTCGCCGTCATCAATAAACCCGCCGGCATGGTCGTCCATCCCGGTGCGGGTGTGCAGTCCGGCACGCTGGCAAATGCGATCGCTTATCATTTTGAATTTGAGCAGACCGAGGTGAAAGATGACCGTTCGGAATTGCGAATCGGCATCGTCCACCGGCTAGACAAAGACACATCCGGGCTGATCGTCGTTGCAAAAAATGACGAGATACATGAGGCCTTGTCTGAGCAGTTTCGCTCTCGAGAGGTCTATAAATCGTACGTCGCACTGGTGCACGGTTCGCCCGATCAGAATATGGGCAAGATCGACGCGCCGATCGGCCGCAACAAACACAACCGCCTCAGGATGAAGGTCGCGACGCATGGCCGCTCGGCGATCAGCCTGTGGAAAGTGCGAACACGTTACGCCAAGTTTACCCTGCTCGATGTCGAGATCAAAACCGGCCGCACCCACCAGATACGCGTCCACACTGCGTTTATCAATCACCCGGTTGTCGGCGACGAGATCTATAACGAGGGCCGCGACAACACGGTCGCCGACACCAACACCCGCAACGCCATCGCCTCAATGCCGAGATTTTTCCTCCACGCCGAACGGCTGTCGTTTACGCATCCAAAAACCAAAGAGCGGCTCGAATTTGTCCAGGACCTGCCAAAAGAATTGAATCAGTTTTTGGATCTGCTTTAGCCGGGAACGCAGGCGCCCTCGCCTGCAAAGCGTCCTTCTTAGGACGCTGACGAACGCGGGAATATTCACCTTAAAATAACCAAAGGACATCACGCTGGAGGAACCGGCGTTTGTAGGCGAAAGCGCCTGCGGTTCCGGCATTGATGTACAATATTTGCGATGAACAAAGACCCACGCTATTGGCATAGTCGCGGATTTTTACCCCATTTTGATGCCGAAGGCTTTACTCAGTTCATCACATTTCGTCTTGCTGATTCGATGCCACAGGAGGTATTGGATAAATGGCGAGACGAGCTCGAAAGCAACGAAATTTCGGGCGCCCATCACAGGCGACGGATCGAGCACTATTTGGATCAAAATTACGGTGCCGGGCATCTGCGGGACCATCGCGTGGCAACGCTGCTTCAAGACACTCTTTTGAAATGGGACGGTGAGCGATACAACCTGATCTCTTGGGTCATAATGCCAAATCACGGCCACATCCTGCTCACGCCGATAGCTCAATTTGCGGTGGCCGACATAATGCATTCGATCAAATCCTACACGGCTCACCAAGCCAACAAAATACTCGGCCGCAATGGCCAGTTTTGGGCAAAGGAATACTTTGACCGCTACATTCGCGATCACAAGCATTTTGCTAGTACGATAAACTATATTGAAAATAATCCGGTGAAGGCTCGGCTTTGCGATTCCCCGGAGAAATGGCCGTATAGCAGTGCGTATCTCAAATAGCTGGGAACGCCGTTGGCCGGGAACGCAGGTGCCTTCGCCTGCAAAGCGTCCTTCTGAGGACGCTGACGAACATGGTGAGTGATCGAGTTGAACGATACGTAACAACCGTCACGCCGGAGGAACCGGCGTTTGCAGGCGAGGGCGCCTGCGTTCCAGTCATTATGATCAAATATATTTTCGCCGCCGCGTTTTGTCTTTTGCTTGCTTCTTTTTCGTTTGCTCAGAGTGACGAGATCAATATCATTCCAAAACCACACTCGCTGGAACGTCGCGATGGCGATTTTGTTTTGAATCGTGAAACAAATATCGTCACGAAAGGTGTGGTCGGTCAAAAGATGGCTAACCTTTTAAACGACATTTTGCAGCAGACCGTCGGATTTCGGCTTAGGGTGGTTTCTAAACAGAAGTTTACGAACTACATATCTTTTTCTGGGCCAAACTACGCAATTCAAGAAACGAAATTGCCCGGAAAGCCGAACAGTCTCCATACGATCTCTGTAACCAAAGATCGGATAGAAATATCAGGTTATGAAGAAGGCATTTTTTACGCTTTGCAGACAATCCGTCAACTTCTTCCGCCGAAAGCCACCGACTCCATTAAGATTCCTGCTTTTGTCAGTGCTGACGCGGGTCGATTTCAATTTCGCGGTATGCACCTCGACGTGTCCCGTCATTTTATGTCGGTGGAGTTTGTCAAAAAATACATCGATCTGATGTCGCAGTATAAGTTCAATACGTTTCACTGGCATTTGACAGACGATCAGGGATGGCGGATAGAGATCAAGAAATATCCGCGGCTGACCGAGATCGGTTCGAAACGGCCGGAGTCGCATCTTGGGCCTTACACAACGACATTTAAGGGTGACGGCGTGCCGGTCGAGGGGTTTTATACGCAGGATCAGATCCGCGAAGTCGTCGCTTATGCCCAGGCGCGTTACATCACCGTCATCCCTGAGATCGAGCTGCCGGGGCACGCGTCGGCGGCGCTGGCGGCTTATCCGCAATACGGCTGTAAGGCCGATCACAAATACAACGTACAGAAAACGTGGGGCATTTTTAATGAGGTTTTTTGCCCGACGGATGAGACGTTCAAATTTCTCGAAGACGTGCTCGACGAGACGATCAAGCTCTTTCCCGATTCGCCGTATATACACATCGGCGGCGACGAAGTGCTCAAAACGATGTGGAAAGAATCGCCGTTTGTGCAGGATCTGATGAAACGCGAAAACCTAAAAGACGAGCACGAGGTGCAGAGCTATTTCGTACGTCGGATCGAAAAATTTATTAACTCAAAGGGAAAGAAGATCATCGGCTGGGACGAGATACTCGAGGGCGGCTTAGCTCCAAACGCGACCGTAATGTCTTGGCGCGGCACCAAAGGCGGCATCGAGGCGGCCAAGGCAAAGCACGACGTGATAATGACGCCGACCGATTACAGCTACTTTGACTACAACCAGGGCGACCCCGCGACCGAGCCGCTGAATATCGGCGGATACGTCACTCTTGAAAAGGTTTACAGCTTTGACCCCGTGCCAAAAGAGCTTTCGCCCGCCGAGGCAAAATACATCATCGGAGCGCAGGCCAATATCTGGACCGAATACCTGAAAACACCCGCAGCGGTCGAATATATGGCGTTCCCGCGAATGCTGGCGATGTCGGAGGTTTTGTGGTCGCAGCCGGCAAATAAAGATTACGAAGATTTTCTTCGGCGTATGCCGGCAAACCTGGCACGGCTTGATAAGCAAAATGTAAATTACCGCATTCCGCCACCAGCGGGACTCGTGAACAAAGTGCTCGCGACAGGTGAAAAGGCAAACCTTGATCTATCGACGCCGCTCGCCGGAGCGCGTGTTTATTACACGACCGCCGGCTCGACGCCCGATGAAAAAAGTACGCGGTACACCAAACCGCTGCAGATCGATGTGACCGAAACGGGCCGGACGGATGTTAAGGCTGTCGTTGTGTTAGCAAACGGACGAAAAAGCTCGGTCTATACCGCAACGCTATTGCGCAGCTTGTGGCTCGG
>DEQS01000030.1:14565-29579 GCA_002360555.1 Chloracidobacterium sp. UBA3360 | reverse complement strand
TATCCCCTTTAACGATCGCGAGATTGGCGATCTTGCCCGTCTCGATCGAACCGGTTCGGTCGCTGACACCAAGTATCTCCGCCGCTCCGAGCGTCATAGCACGGATAGCCGCGTCACGATTAAGTCCGCCCTCGACCGCTTTACCTGCATTTGTAAAAAAGTCAGCGATGGCAGTTGCACCGCCGGATTGAAACGCAAATTTCACACCCGCAGCCGCGAGTTTGCCCGCACCTTTTGGTGTTTCGGCACGAAGACGCAAGGTTTGCATACTCTCCGGGTCTGCCTCAGGATTCGCCGCAGTTGTCCGTTTGGGAAAATTGAGCGAGAGCAGAACCGCGACATTCTGAGCCTTAAGACGGTCAGCTACCTTCCACGATTCCTGTCCGCCGGCGATGATGCCGTTAAGTTTGAATTCTTTTATCAGGTCGAGTGCCCTGATGATCTCGATCTCTGTGTTCGCGTTAAATACGACCGGCATTTGGCGGTTTATCGCCGGATACAATGCCTCAAGCGATCTGTCTGCATCGGGACGCCTCATTCCTTTTGGGTTTGCGGCATACGCTTTCTGCATGTCCTGCAAACGCTGTGCGTCGTAGAACATCTGCCGCAGAGCCGAAAACGTGCCCAGCAGCGATCCCGGATACTGTCCCGGCAGCGTCGCGAACGAGATATGCTCGGCAAACTGGGGCTTGATGACCATCCCCGAGACTGAATCACCCGCGAGGTTAATAACTGTCGATTGGCCATTAAAAATGCCGGTTCGTCCGATCGTCAAAGCGGTCGTGATACCCGCATTACGGACCGCTTCGAATTGAGCTTCACCCGCACGAACCTCATCAAAGGCCGCATCCTCAGGCCGCAAGCCAGACGGATAATTTGAGTTTGAGGTTGGCTGTGCCGCTGCGGCAGCCGCTGCTGCTGCGGCCGCTCCACCTCCGCCGCCCCCCGGGCCTTGTTGCCGTGCGGGTGCTGATGGCAATCCGAGACTTGTCAACGTATCAATAAACCCCGGATAAACGGTCAAACCAGTCGCGTCAAAAACCTGTGCGTCCGCCGGCGGCGTCACATTTGCACCAACAGCGTCGATCAGGCCGTTGCGGATGACGATCGTTCCCTTGTCGATCGTTGCCCCCGAAACCGTCACGATCTTGGCGTTGGTGATCGCATAACTCTGCCCTTGAGTCTCGGCGCCACAAAACAGGCAGATAGCCGCCAAGACAAGCATAAATAGCTTTGATCTCATATCTTTAATTTTGAAAATAAACTTGTATTACTGTGAAAATGTCTTTACGCAGAGGATATAAGAAAAGTTTCCCATCTCCAAGAGCAGACAGGAAACTTTACAAAATTTTACAGAGTGTAAATATTGGATTAACCGGCCTCGGCCGCTAGCAGTTTCTTTTTGCGTTCGATGCCCCAACGATAACCGCTGAGTTTGCCGTCGCTTGCGATAACGCGGTGACATGGAATAAGCAATGCAACGCGATTTTTTGCACACGCCTGGGCCACGGCACGGACTTTTTTCTTATCGCCCATTTCCGCTGCCACCTCACTATACGAACGCGTCTCGCCGTACGGTATCTTCCGCAGAAAATCCCAAACCTGCATCTGAAACGCCGTCGCTTGCAGATCGAGCGGCAACACAAGCCGCTTATTTTTTCCGGCGAGATATTTGATGATCGCATCGACCGCAGCTTTTAGATCGTGGTCGTTTTCTGCGATCTCTGCGTTCGGAAATTCACTGTCCAATCCCTCGCGCAGCTCATTATCACTATCCCCAAACGTAACGCTGCAAATGCCCCTCGACGTCCTCGCCACCAGCAGTTTCCCAAGCTCGCAATCCGTAATAATGTAGTTGATGTTCATCCCTTTTCCGCCCTTTTTATAGATCGCCGGGGTCATCCCCAGATTTTCCGCCGCCTTTTCGTACAAACGGCTGCTCGAACCGTAACCTGCATCGTACATTGCGGTTACAACGTCGCTGCCGTCGCGTATTCCCTCTTTGAATCGTTCCATTTTTATTGCCTCCGAATATTTTTTTGGACTCAAACCGACTATTTCTTTGAAAGTTCGCTGAAAATGATATGTGCTCAAACCCGCAGTTCCCGCAAGCTCCTCGAGCGTCGCCTCGGGCATTTCCTCGATCTCGCGGCAAGCTGCAACCACCATCATTACTTGCGGATCCGCCTCCGCCGCATTTGTCGGCCGGCAACGCAGACACGACCGGTAGCCGCACGCCTCGGCCTCAGCCGTCTCATTGAAAAAGAGTACATTTTCACGCTTGGGCTTTCTCGCCGAACACGAAGGCCGGCAAAAAATCCCCGTCGTTTTCACGCCGAAAACAAACGCTCCGTCAAATCTCGCGTCCCTCGCCTCGACCGCCCGCCATAAGACCTCAGTTTCCATGTTTTTGAGTTTATTCCGTTTGTCGGCTCATTTCTATCCGATAATTGCGGTAGAATTTTTATATGAGTTCGATCGTACTTTTTGACGGTGTCTGCAACTTTTGCAACGGCGCCGTCAACTTTATTATCCGCCACGATGCGGACAAAAAGTTTAAGTTCACGCCGCTGCAATCGGAGGCCGGCGAAGATCTGCGTGCGAAATTTAACATTGGCGAAGACATCGACTCAATAATCCTGATCGAGAACGACAAAGCGTATATGCACTCGACCGCCGGACTTCGAGTTGCAAAAGGATTAGGCGGCATCTGGTCGCTCGGCTATGCATTCATTATCGTCCCGGCGTTCATACGCGACTGGGCGTATAAGCTGTTCGCAAAATACCGCTACCGCCTTTTCGGACGCCAAGACGCGTGTATGTTGCCGACGCCTGACGTCCGAGAAAGATTTTTATAAATTATGAAAGCAATCTGGAACAACACAACGATCGCCGAGAGCGACGACACAATTATCGTTGAGGGCAATCACTATTTTCCTCCTACCGCCATAAAATGCGAATATTTTTCGCCGTCCGAAACGCATACCGTCTGCAGTTGGAAAGGGACTGCCAGCTACTACGACGTTTCTGTAAATGGTGACACAAATAAAGATGCGGCTTGGTTCTACCCCGAGGCAAAGCCCGACGCTAGTAATATCGCGGGTTACGTTGCATTTTGGAAAGGCATCAAAGTATTAGACTAGCTAATTTTGGTCCACCCTGGTCCATCTTGGTCCACTTGGTCCGGACCGGACCAAAGCAATATGAGTTTTTCACTCGATACATTGGAATACAGCAAGCTGCTTGAGCTTGTCAGCCGCCACGCCCAGACGCCGATGGGCGTTGAGCGGTTTGCCCGTCTGCGTCCGATCGAGAGCCGCCGCGAACTCGACAACGCGTTGGCAACAGTCACCGAGACGATCGAGCTAAACGAAAAACAGGTCAATTGGTCATTTAGCGGGCTGGACGATCCGTCGGACGCTGGCGCAATTCTCAAGATCCAAAACGCCGCACTTGAGCCAATCGTCATGCTCGACCTCGCCCGCGTTTGTACGCAGGCTCTGTTTGTCCGTGCGGCCATCCAGCCTGAAAAAGAAAGTGCACCGATCCTCTGGCAGACCGTCGAGCAAATACCGCCGTCGCTGCTGGCGGTGACCGAGCAGATCAGCAAAAAGCTGCTCCCCGGCGGAGAGATAAATGACGACGCCTCGCCCGAGCTCGCAAAACTGCGGCGTGAGATCAACGCTCAAAAAGCACGCCTCACAAAATCCCTCGAATCCGCGATGCGTTCTGCCGGAACCGCCATCCAGGACGAGATCGTTACGGTAAGAAACGACAGATTTGTGATTCCCGTCAAAACCGATTTTCGCGGCAAGGTCGCGGGCGTCGCCCACGGCTTTTCTTCAAGCGGCTCGACCGTTTTCGTCGAACCGCTCGAATCCATCGACGCAAACAACGAACTCCAAAACCTCAAAGGCAAAGAAGAACGCGAAGTCGCCCGCATCCTCTTTGCCCTAACCGAACTGCTCCGCGAACAGCTTCCCGCCATAGAAACCGCCGTCGCAGCCGTCGCCGAACTGGATTTCATAAAAGCCAAAGTAGAATTCGCCCGCAAATTCACCGCCGTCGTCCCCGAAATAACCGACGACAACACCCTCGACCTCACGGATGCGAGACATCCTCTGTTGGAAGAAAATCTCCGCAAAAGCTCCCCTCCTTACGAAGGAGGGGTGGCAGCCGCTTCGGCTGACGGGGTGGTTCTCTCTTCCGGCATCGTCCCATCCAGTTTCACCCTCACAAAACACAACGCCGTCATGATCATCTCCGGTGCCAACGCAGGTGGAAAAACCGTCGTGCTCAAAACCGCCGGCCTGCTCAGCCTCATGGCGATCTCCGGCCTGCCCGTTCCGGCTGAGGATGCAAAAATCCCTTTCTACCGATCTGTGCTCGCCGACATCGGCGACCACCAATCTTTGAGTGCAAACCTCTCAACTTTTTCGTCGCATATGTCTAACATCGCCGGCATGATCGGCCAATGCACGCCACCGTCACTCGTCCTCCTTGACGAAGTCGGAACCGGCACCGACCCCGAAGAAGGCTCGGCCCTCGGCGTCGCGATCGTAGATCATTTTCGTAAAAAGGGTGCCCAGGTCATCGCTTCGACCCACTATCGCGGCCTGAAAATGTACGCCGCAAATGACGAAAGCGTAATCAACGCCTCGGTCGAGTTTGACGAAAAAACGCTCCAGCCGACGTATAAGCTGCTTATCGGCCTTGCCGGAGCATCGTCCGGCATAGAGATCGCCCGCCGTTTTGGCATAGACCAAACTGTCATCGAAAACGCCCGCGAAAATCTCGACATTTCTGCCCAAGAGGCCGAAAACTATCTCAAAAAACTCCAAACCGAAACCAAGATCGCGACCGACCTCCGCCTGGCTCTCGAAGAAGAACGTGAAGCCGTCGCCCTAAAATACGGCTCACTCGAAGTCGAGGCAGTAAAAAAAGAAAAGGCCCGTCAAAAAGAGTTCGAAGGCGAACTGGCCAACGCCATCGACGAATTTGACCGCCAGTCCAAGGCGTTCATGCAAACGCTCACGGACAAGGCCCTAAAAAACAAACTAGACAAAGAACGCCTCTCCCGCAAAGCCGAACTAAACCGGGTCATGGTGTCCAAGGTTGGGAAAAAGTCAGAACCGGGAGCGATAGCGACTCGGCTCCGAAACCCCCCTCCTTACGAAGGAGGGGTGGCAGCCGCTTCGGCTGACGGGGTGGTTCTCTCCGTCGGGAGCAAAGTAATAACAAGTTTCGGTAACATCGGCACCGTCGAACGCATCGACGGTGACATCGCCCAAGTCCTCGTCGGCAGCATCCACCTGCGAGAAAACCTCACGGATCTGCAGCCCGCAGGGTCAGAACCTGGAGCGGTAGCGACCGGGGCTCAGAAATCCGCACTCCGCAATCCGCACTCCGCAATCGGGCGGGACATCGACGGCCGCGACACCGACGCCGAGCTAAACCTCATCGGTAAAACCACCGCCGACGCCGAATACGAGATCGACCGCTTTCTCGACGAAGCCTATATGTCCAGCCTGCCCCGTGTCCGCATCATCCACGGCTTTGGCACCGGCGCCCTAAAAAACTACGTCCACCACGTCCTAAAAGGCCACCCACACGTCGAAAAGTTCGCCTTCGCCCCATCCGAACAAGGTGGCCACGGCGCTACAATTGCGGAGTTGAAACAATAGGCCAGTAGGATTATTAAGTCATTGATCTGCTACGGATCGGTGGGCGTAAAATCCAGGTTCGAGACGTTGTCATTTGTTGTAACGATCCGGGCGGCATAACTGAAACGCCGCGAGGTAACCATCACAGTATAGGTGACGCCAGCCGGGACATCCTCAAAAGTGAATTGGCCGAGCCGGTTAGTTATGGCCGTACGCTTCATGCCTATCGGGTCGGTCATTGTCACGGACGCGTTGGTCGCGCCTCTACCCTCCAAACCGAAGACACGGCCTGAAACCGACACTCCAGCCGACGTTGGTGAACTCGCCGCCCCGACAGTCCAGGTTCCCACGGGATCTACGCCGACCACCCTCGCCGTGTGCGTTGATGGGTCGACGCATGCCGTCCCCACGGCAGGAGAACCGCTGCAGTCAACCGGATACTTTAAGAATGTCCCCGATGTCCTTATCACGGTGTAGCCCGCCTCGTTATTGCCCGTGGGAAGGTCGGTCGCCATGTATCCGAAAGTAAGATCCGATGTTATTCCGGCGCCTCCGGAAATAGTCCATCGGCGGTTGAGCGCGTCGAGGGGCATTGCGGGGCTTGTATCACGGCCCTGCAACGGGTTTAGCGTAAGCGTGGTCGGATTCGTGGTCAAAGTCGTAGCATTCATTGTGACTGGTGAATAGCCGTTCGCGGTTCCAACGGGAAAGAGGTAGCTACCGATTGCCGATACTCTTAGATTCAGTTTATCCCGCACGTAGCCATTGGTCCGGGTGGCCGTCCCAGCGACAGTCAGTGTTCGGCTGGCTCCGAGGATGGTCGCGAGACCATTCTCCAGATTAAGTAAACCGGTGACGGTGAGACTAGCTCCATCCAGAGTGAGGCTTGTATTATTGATCGTCAGGTTATTGAATGTGAGCTGGATAAACCCAGAACCCATAATGCTCTGGTTTGTGCCGTTGAATGCAACTGTACTCGTGTCAGCAGTAAACACTCCGCTAGCGATGAAATTCCCAGAAATATTGATATTCAACAGCGGCGACGCTATAAAAGTACCGCTGCCGGTATCAAAATTACCCACATTCAGCGTCGTCAAGCTGCCGCCGCACCTCCGGATGCCGACGATGATCCTCAACTCTGTAAACGTCTGCGTGGTCGCCGACCCGTTTATGAATGCATCGACTCCGGGACTACCTGGAATGAGAGTTACGCCACCGACGTATGTACCACCGTCGTTCGTCCAATTACCAAAAGCCTGAACTGTTTTGCCCGTAGTGTTAAAAGTTCCCGACGTTAGCAGCGTCCCGCCATTGATGCTTACCGTCGTGACACTCCCTCCGATGGTGAGCGTTCCACCACTTTTGCTCAGCGTGAATTTGCAGAACGTCTGCGTCGCCGCGCTGCCGGCGATCGACTGGTCCGTGCCGCCCGCGAAGATAACGGTGCCGCCGCACCCGCCCGGGGGTACCGGCGAGAAAGCGCCGTTGTTCGTCCATGTTCCAATAATGGTGAGCATTGACGCCGCGCTGTGATTAAGCGTACCGGATATGGTCAGGTTACTTGCGGACTGTGCGTCGATAACCGTGACCGTATGCCCTGTTTGAATACCAACCGACCCTGCCGCGCTCGTGGGTACTAGCGTTGCAGTTATCGCATCTGAAAATGTGCAATTGGTCGAGGATTCCCAAGTGTTCGGCGTGGCCCAATCACCCGTGGCCCGCGAGCGAAAACAATCCGTTGAAACGCTGCCTCCCGAGGCGTCCGCACCGGCCGAGGAGGAGGCAGAAAGTCCCACAAAAGCCAACAGAAGTAATAAAAGGAATGGTTTACGCTTATGAGAGATTCTCTTCATCGCCTAACTCCTTACGCAATGGGGTATTGTAGTCAAAGTATTGCACCCGATGATTGGCGTGTCAACGAAATTGCCGTCATACAGCCATGCTACGACGGGCGATTCGCCGGTTTTATGCTTTAATAGAGGAAACGAAAAACCGCAGGTAACAACCTAGAAGGTAAATGCTCTACCCCCAATATTTCATCGACGATCTGAAAAACCGTGCCGATCTGGTGCGGATAATACAGCCGTATGCTCAGGATCTGAAGAAAAAGGGGCAAAATTGGATGGCGTGCTGTCCGTTTCATCAGGAAAAAACGCCTTCGTTTTCGGTCAATCCGAGCAAGGGGTTTTATAAGTGTTTTGGCTGCGGCAAAGGTGGGACGGCGTATAACTTTCTGATGGAAATGGAGGGGCTCAATTTCCCCGAGGCGGTCAAGCGTGTCGCCGAGATCAGCGGCGTGATGCTGCCCGAGCCGGTCGATGATGTCTCATACGAACGCGGCAAAAAACAACGCGAAGAGAAAAAACAGATCGCCGAACAGGTCATCGAGCTAAATCAGGTCGCCCTCGAATACTGGGAAACGGAGCTGCAAGGCAAAAGCAAAAAGGCAAAACAAGCGAGAGAGTATCTTGAGACCCGCGGCATTTCGACCGAGATACAACAACAGTTTCGCATCGGATATTCGCCTGATTCTTGGGACGGCCTGCTCGGTGTTCTGCGTGATTTTGGTGCCGACGACACGCTTATCATCCAGTCCGGCCTTGTGTCTGTAAACGAAGAAAAAGAAAGGACTTTCGATCGTTTTCGCGGCCGGATAATGTTCCCCGTACTGGACGTCAACGGCCGTCCGGTGGCGTTTGGGGCCCGTTCGCTCGACCCGGACGATCAGCCTAAATATCTCAATTCGCCCGAGACGCCTGCTTACACCAAAGGCGAGCATCTCTACGGCCTGTTCCAGGCTCGCGACGAGATCCGCAAAAAGAAATTTGCCATCCTCGTCGAGGGCTATCTCGACCTCATCGCCCTCGCGCAGTTTGGCATTACAAACGTCGCCGCAAGCCTCGGCACGGCCTTTACGCCCGAGCAGTCAAAGTTGCTTTCGCGTTTTGCGAAAAAGGTGGTCATCAATTACGACGGCGACTCGGCGGGTATCAAGGCGGCCCGCCGTGCCATCGAGCATCTGCTGCCGCAAGAGTTTGACATCAAGGTTCTCGTGCTGCCCGACGGCAAGGATCCCGACGATTTTATCCGCGAAAATGGCACTGACGCCTATAACGAGGCCCGCGGAAAAGCTACGGCGTTCCTGCGGTTCGCCCTTGAGGCGGCGGTCAAAGATCGCAACATGAACAACGCCAAGCAAAAGGCCGAAGCGATCGAAGATTTTCTGCCCGTCATCGCCGCGATCCGCAACAACATCCAAAAGCGCGAGAGCTTTGACCAAGGGATGACCTATTTTCACATCGAGGACGCCGGATTGCGTCGCGAACTGTGGTCTTCGCTCGGTCCCGCTCATAATTCCACTGCGACCAACATAACGCAAAAAGTCTCGCGGGCCGCCCGCGCAAAGATCACAATCGCCGAACGTCAGCTGCTCGAACTGCTTGTTTTCGACCGCGATCTGCGCGACGCGATATTGCCGCAGCTTGAGCCGAGCGATTACGAAAACCTCTCGACCGCCGAGCTGTTCGCGGCATTTAATGACATCCACGCCTCAAAACGCGAGATCACGCCGGAAACCCTGCTCGAACACATCGGCGATGACGAGGATGCCGTCGATCTTGCCCACAGCCTGCTGACCGGCACGCCGCGGCGGGCAAAAGAAGACGTGATGGACACCGTGCTCCACGAAGCCGAGAATTGCGTTTTTGCCCTGCGAAATATGGCGATCGCCAACCGCATCATGGAGATCAGCCGCGAGGCAACGCTCGCCGAGCAATCCGGCGACGCCGAGCGGTTTAATCAGCTCACCTACGAACAGCTCGAGCTCGAAAAAATCCGCCGCGATCTGCAGCAGCGTATCGTCGAATTGTGATATACTTTTCGGTTTAGACTTGACGCCCCGAAATGAAACATTTTTGGGCCGTAAATCGTTTATAAATATATTACGAACAACGATTTACACCTATACATAATCGAATAACACTTATCACTGAATATGCCTGATTACGACGAAAAACAAGACCTAGTTGACCGATTGGTGGCTCTCGGTCGCCGAAAGAAAGGCTTGAGCCTTGACCAGCTCCATCGCGAGCTGCCTGAAAACATGTTGAACGCGGACGAGATCGAGGACGTTCTCGAACGCCTCGAGGGCGCAAATGTCTCGGTTGCCGAGACCGACGCACAGCTGCTCGAACGCGCCTCCAGCATGGCCCTCGACGACGAGGAAGAGGCTGCCGAGGAAGAGGAAGAAGATCTAGATCTCGACCTTTCCGCCGGTGTTCTCGACAAATCCAACGATCCTGTCCGGCTCTATTTGCGTGAGATGGGAGTCGTGCCTCTGCTTAACCGAGAGGGCGAGGTCGTCATCGCAAAACGCATCGAGCGCGGCCAGATCAAAACGCACAAATCCATCTCGCGTTCGCCAATAGCCGTCGAGCGTCTTCTCAAGATCTGCGACGACCTGATCGCCGGAAAGGCCAGCATTCGCGAGACTGTCGTCTTTAGCGAACAGGCCGAGATCTCGCTTGAGGAAGACAAGGCTGAAGAGTATATGCGCTGGACGCTCGAGGGGATGGAAAGCATCCGCGGGCATTTTGCCGTCGCACTCAAGACCTGGAACCAGCTCATCGCCGAACAGGCCAAGGCCGACGGCAAAAAATCGAAAAAGCTGCTTACGCTCAAACGTAAAACAGCCCGTCTGCGGCTCGAGATCGCACAGGAGATCAAGCATCTAAACCTGACCGAACGCTCGCGTCAGGTGCTGATCGCCGCGATCCGTAAGGTTGTCGAGGACATCCGCAAATCCGAGCGTGCGATCGCAAAGGCTCAGGAAAAACTCGAAAAGAAACCGCCAACCGCTGAAAAGAAAGAGCTTACGGCTAAGATTGCCGACGCTCGTGCGGCTCTCGCCGAGATCGAGGAGAAATACCATCTCCCGACCATCGAGATCAAGCGTTCGTATCAGACCATCAGCACCGGCGAGGTCGATACCAATAAAGCCAAACGCGAATTGGTCGAGGCCAACCTACGATTGGTCGTTTCGATCGCTAAAAAGTACACCAATCGCGGCCTGCAATTCCTCGATCTGATTCAAGAAGGCAACATCGGTTTGATGAAGGCCGTCGATAAATTTGAGTGGCGTCGCGGATATAAATTCTCGACGTACGCGACGTGGTGGATCCGCCAGGCGATCACGCGTGCCATCGCCGATCAGGCCCGCACGATCCGCATCCCGGTCCACATGATCGAGACGATCAACAAACTCATCCGCACTTCGCGTCTGCTTGTTCAAGAACTCGGACGTGAACCGTCGAGTGAAGAGATCGCAAAGCGGATGGACATTCCGGTCTCAAAAGTGAGAAAGGTCTTGAAAATTGCCCAAGAGCCGATCTCATTGGAGACGCCCATCGGAGAAGAGGAAGATTCGCATCTCGGCGATTTTATCGAGGACAAATCGATATTAAATCCGGCCGAGAGCGTGACGTTCTCGAACCTGCGTGAGATCACCGACGAGGTTCTTGCAACACTTACACCGCGTGAGGAAAAGGTCATCAAGATGCGTTTCGGCCTTGGCAACACAGGCTCGGAACACACGCTTGAAGAGGTCGGCCAGCATTTTGCCGTCACCCGCGAACGTATCCGTCAGATCGAAGCTAAAGCCCTCAGAAAGCTCCGACATCCGTCTCGATCACGTCGGCTGAAAGCTTTTCTCGAAGGAAAGCAAAGTTAAATACAGCTAAATATGGCCCTTGGCCTCGGCGATAGCTTCGTCGAGGCCATTTATTTTGCCGTCCAGTTGCATCTCATAAACCGCATCGAGAATCTGTTTGAATTGCGGCCCAGGAGCTAACCCGAGCTCGATCAAATGCCGTCCCATCAAGATCGGATCAGGTGCCTTTTTCTCAACCTGCAGTTCTCGAACCTTGGCGATGAACCATTCCTGAGCCTTTGAGTCGAACCATTTTTCCTTTGGCAGCCAATCAGGATTACGGCCAAGGCTGTCGGCCTTTGCCACGCGATAAAGCAGATCAGGCTCAACCTTTCTTGCAAGCCGCCGAAAGGCTCCGTCGCCTACGGGTGTTTTCGCTCCGTAATATTCGCCGGGTTTTAGGTGGTAGCGGACTAACTGCACGATCTGATCGCGAACGTCAAAGCCTTGCAACGTATGAATGCCAAGAGTGTCCAAAAACGTCAGCGTTGGTTCGACACCGGCTTCGTCATGGCCGCGTGAACGGATCTTGCCGTCAATGAATTCAGTCGTTGGCGGCTTGCCAAAATCGTGGGCCAATGCCCCGAGCATGACGGCAACTTGTCGCGGGTGATCGAGTTCGTCTATCAGCTTGCGAGCCTCATCGACAACCATCAGCGTATGTACATCGACGTCTCCCTCAGGATGCCAATCAGGTTCCTGCGGCACACCGACGAGCGACGCCATCTCAGGGAAAAGCTGATCAACTACTTCGAGATCGTACAACCATTTCAACCCAATAGAAGGACGTTGGGGTTTTAGCAGAAGCTTTTCAAATTCGCCCCAGATACGCTCTTTAGGCAGATCAGTTACATCGATCGCCCTGCAAACCTCGATCGTCTCCGGCTCAATATCAAACTCAAACCTCGCCGCAAACTGTGCCGCACGCAGGACTCGCAAACTATCTTCGGAAAAGGTCTCTCGCGAGACCATACGCAGCAATTTACGGCCAATGTCACCTTGCCCATCAAACGGATCGACGATCTCACCGGTCAGGATGTCTTTGAGGATCGCATTGACGGTAAAATCACGCCGCGAACACGCCTCTTCGAACGACATACCCGGATCGCCTTCGACGACAAACCCGCGATGCCCACCGGATACTTTCCGCTCGCGTCGGGGTATCGAAACATCCAGATCATCACCGATCTTGTACACAGCAAATGCTTCGCCGACAACATTTACGTCATCGATGCGATCGAGTATTTCCCGCAGCTTAGTCGGATCGACGCCATAAACCTCGACATCCCAGTCCTTATGGGCAATGCCCATTATCTCGTCGCGGACACACCCGCCAACAAGCATTGCCCTGCCGCCATTCGATCGGACCGTCTCACCTAACTTAACGATTTTTTCTGGCTTTTCGCTCATCGGAAAGAAAATCCATTGTGCAATAGAACCGATGGCGAATCAAAAGACGATCGATCACTCTTCGTCGCGTTTGTTGATAGGTATTACATGAACCGCTGCGTCGCGAACCTCTGCGAGAAACCGGTTGATGACCGAACCGCGCCAGAAAATATCCCAGCGGGTTCGGGCCGATTGGCCAAAGATGACATGCGTGATGCCGTTATGGCGGGCGTATCCGAGCAGAGCGTCCGCGACATTACGAGCCTTAAGACAAACCACCTTTGCACCGAGAGTTTCCGCAAATTTTATGTTTTCCTGAAGTGACGCGTGTGATTCGGGCGTGATCCTGCCCATCTCTTCGTCCGGCGTCTCGACATAAACCGCCGCCCAGTCCTCATTTGCAAACCGTCCCGCGATGCGTGCTCCCGTACGCAATATCTTTTTTGCACTTCCACGCGAGGCCATACACACCATTACTTTTTCAGGGATCACCGCGTGATCGAGTCCCTCACGCTCGCGATATTCGGTGTCCTGTATCGATTGCTGTTGGGCGACGTGACGCAGAGCCAGTTCGCGTAGCGTCGCGAGATTTCCTTTGCGAAAGAAATTATTTAGTGCCTGTTCGATCTTTTCGACCGAGTAGATCTTTCCCTGTCGCAGACGCGTCCGCAAAGTGTCGATCGAAATATCAACATCGATCACTTCGTCCGCATTCTTAAAGAAGCAGTCGGGCACCGTTTCGCGAACCTGAACTCCTGTGGTCGTTGTTACAACGTCATTTAGAGATTCGATGTGTTGGATATTGACGGCGGTGATTACCGAAATTCCATGCTCCAGCAGCTCTTTGACGTCTTGATAACGCTTTTCGTTTTTTGCTCCTTCGATGTTTGTGTGTGCGAGCTCGTCAACGATCGCAACCGCCGGTTTCCTCGCAATGACTGCAGCGAGGTCCATTTCGTCAAACGTGTTGCCGCGATATTCTATCTTCGCAGGGGGAATGATCTCGAGATCTTTGATCTGTTCTTCGGTCTCGACGCGGCCGTGCGTTTCAACGACCGCAATAACGACATCAATTCCCTGATCTTTCAGTTGGTGAGCATCCTCAAGCATTCGGTATGTTTTACCGACACCTGCCGCCGCACCGATATAAACGCGCAGCTTTGCCCGTTCATTCTCATGCAGTTTCTGCAAAAGAGACTCCGGCGAAGGCCGTACCGCTGCATCGCGGTTTGGCATTTCTGTTATTTCGGTGTCAACGAACATATACTTCCCGTTTTGCGCCTCAGACTACTTCCTATCAAGGGCAAGGTTTAACATAAGCACATTTACGCGCGGTTCGCCAAAAAAACCAAGCTGCCGGCCCTCGGTAAATTTCTGAACCATCTGCCGGACTTCGCTTTCGGCCATATTTCTTTCTTTGGCGACGCGAACAATCTGAAACTCTGCTGCCTCCGGCGAGATATGCGGATCGAGGCCAGACGCACTTGTTGTCACAAGATCAGCCGGAACTTTCGCATTAGGATTTTCAGCCTGCATCGTTTCGGCATCAACACCGATTCGGTCGATCAGTTTTTTACTGGTCGGCCCAAGATTAGACCCGCTCGATCCCCCCGCATCGTATCCATTGCCCGCAGCGGATGGCCGCGAGTGAAAATATCCGGGTGATGTAAACGTCTGGCCGATGAGTTCCGAACCGACAACATTCCCATCTCTGACGATTAGCGAACCGTTCGCCTTATGTGAGAAAGCGAGCTGGCTGACGCCCCAAACCGCGAACGGATAGACAATGCCAAGAGCAACGGTCAAAACGACCAACATTAATATGGATGTAAATAAGTCTTTCATATATTTCTTTAGGCTAATCCCAACGCTGTGATTATGATATCGATCAGCTTTATACCTATGAACGGTGCGACGAGGCCGCCGAGTCCGTAGATCAATAGATTTCGCTGCAAAAGGCTCGATGCCGAAATCGGTCGGTATTTGACCCCTCGCAGGGCGAGCGGGATCAACGCGATAATTACCAATGCATTAAAAATAACAGCGGATAAAATTGCCGACTGTGGCGTTTTGAGGCCCATGATATTTAGGGCATTTAACACCGGAAAAGTCGCGGCAAACATTGCTGGGATAATCGCAAAATACTTGGCGACATCATTGGCGATCGAAAACGTCGTCAATGCTCCGCGTGTCATCAAAAGCTGCTTTCCGATCTCAACGACCTCGATCAATTTTGTCGGATCGCTGTCGAGATC
>DEQS01000030.1:0-14438 GCA_002360555.1 Chloracidobacterium sp. UBA3360 | reverse complement strand
CCCTCGGCCTGTTCGCGTTTGATAAGAGCCATCTTGTCTTCGGGTGTTGCTTCGGCAAGAAAATCGTCGACGCCCGCTTCATTTGCAATGGACGCGGCTGTCAAAGGGTTGTCACCCGTGATCATGATGGTTTTGATCCCCATTTTGCGAAGCTGCGTAAACCGCTCCACCATCCCACCTTTAACAATATCCTTTAGATAAATCACGCCGAGAGGTTTGTGATTGTCGGCGACCACGAGTGGCGTGCCGCCTGCTTTTGCTATCCGCTCGACCACCTCACGCAGCTCTGCGGGCGATTGCTGACCGCCGCTCGCTACATATTTTTCGATCGCATCGACCGCACCTTTGCGGATCTCGCGGCCATCGAGATTCACACCCGACATTCTGGTTTGTGCGGTAAATGGAATGAACTCCGCATGATCGCCAAATAATTTGGCTGCATTTTCACTGTCCAATCCAAAAGCTGAGTCGGCTAAACTGACTATCGACCTACCCTCAGGCGTCTCATCCGCAAGCGACGAAAGCTGTGCGGCGTTCGCAAAATCCTTTGCCTCAACGCCTGTTAGCGGAATAAATTCGCTCGCCTGACGATTGCCCAGCGTGATCGTTCCGGTTTTATCGAGCAGCAGCGTATTCACATCACCCGCCGCCTCGACCGCACGGCCGGACATCGCCAGCACGTTATGCTGTATCAGCCGGTCCATGCCAGCGATGCCGATGGCAGAAAGCAATCCCCCGATCGTCGTCGGGATCAAACAAACCAGCAGCGAGATAAGTACAAAGATCGTCTGCGTAGCGTTTGAATACATTGCAAACGGCTGTAGCGTAACCACGGCAAGTAAAAAGACGATGGTCAGCCCGGCCAAGAGTATATGCAGAGCGATCTCGTTCGGCGTTTTTTGCCGCGATGCTCCTTCAACCAAAGCGATCATGCGGTCAATAAACGTCTCGCCCGGATTCGATGTGATCTTCACTTTGATCCAGTCGGACAAAACTCGAGTTCCGCCGGTCACCGCCGAACGGTCGCCTCCGGATTCACGAATGACCGGAGCGGATTCGCCCGTTATCGCAGATTCGTCCACCGACGCAACGCCCTCGACAACCTCTCCGTCACCGGGAATAAACTCACCTGCCTCGACGTAAACGACATCGCCTTTGCGTAATTCTGGTGCCGCGACCGTTCGTTTTGTTCCGTCTGCCTTGACCAACGTTGCACTGGTCTCGGTCTTTGATTTACGCAGCGTATCGGCCTGCGCCTTTCCGCGTCCCTCAGCCATCGCCTCGGCAAAATTAGCAAAGAGAACAGTGAACCAAAGCCAAAGCGTGATCTGGATCTCAAATCCAAAGCTGCTCTGTGCCGAAGGGCTAAAGATGCTCAACAGGAGTTTGATGCTCAAGAATAACGCACCGACCTCGACCACAAACATCACCGGATTTTTTAGCATCTTGAGCGGATCGAGCTTTCGCACCGATCCGGCCAATGCCTGTTTGATTATCTTGCTGTCCCAAATTGAAATTGCGTTTTTCATATAACTAAAATGTCTGTCCGTTCACCATCTGAAGATGCTCTAGGATCGGAGAAAGGCTCAATATCGGAAAGAACGTTAAAGCTCCGACTATCAAGATCACGCTAATAAGCAAAATGCTAAAGAGCGCGGTGTTGACCGGAAATGTGCCAAGACTCGCCGGTACGGATTTCTTTTGTGCGAGATTTCCGGCTATCGCGAGCATCGGGATTATCATCATGAATCTGCCGACGAGCATCGCGACACCGAGCGTAGTGTTGTACCAAAGTGTATTTGCGTTGATACCCGCGAACGCCGAACCGTTATTGCCAGTCGCAGAAGTAAAGGCGTAAAAGATCTCCGACAAACCATGCGCTCCCTGATTATTTAGCGACGTTAGGCCAAAGTCCGGCGAGATAGCTGAGATCGCCGTAAAGCCCAAAATAATGAGCGGGAAGATCAGGATATAAAGCATGGCCATCTGCACATCGTACGCTTCGATCTTTTTACCGAGGTATTCCGGCGTCCGCCCGACCATCAAACCGGCAATAAAAACCGTAAGGATCACCATTATGAGGATCCCGTACAGGCCGGCTCCGACGCCGCCAAAAATGACTTCGCCAAGCAAAATATTTACCATCGGAACGAGGCCGCCTATTGGGGTAAAGCTGTCGTGCATCGAGTTGACCGCTCCGCACGAAGCATCTGTCGTGACCGTCGCAAATAATGCCGAGTTTGCAACGCCAAACCTCGTTTCCTTACCCTCAAAATTGCCGCCAACCGCCGCTTGATCGACGGCTGCCGGATAAAGTGGATTTCCACGCGATTCCGCATAGTAAAGAGTCAAAACCCCTGCGACAAGCAGTATCATCATCGCCGCATAAACCGCCCAGCCGTGGCTTTGCGATTTGACCATCCGCCCGAGCGTGTAGGTAAACCCAGCGGGGATAAGCAGGATCAACAGCATCTGAACAAAATTCGATAGTGGCGTCGGGTTTTCAAACGGATGGGCGGAGTTTGCATTAAAAAAGCCGCCGCCGTTCGTGCCCAGCATCTTGATCGCAAGCTGCGACGCGACCGGGCCTTGGGCAATCGTCTGCGTATCGACGATCTGATCTTCTTTTACGTTTTCGCCCTTTTCATCTTTGACGACATTGCCATCCGCGTCTTTCTTATCCACTTGGACGGTTTGAATATCAGTCAACTTCGCCGTGTCATACGGTTTGAAATTTTGAACAACGCCCTGTGATACAAAAAATACCGCTGCAAGAAACGACAGCGGGAGCAAAATATATAGAGTTCCGCGCGTCAGGTCTACCCAAAAATTGCCAAGCTTTTCGGTTTCAAACCGGGATATGCCGCGAATAAAAACGATCGCAAGAGCCATTCCCACGGCTGCGGATTTGAAATTCTGCACGGCAAGACCAGCCATTTGGGTCAAATAGCTCATCGTCGTTTCGCCGACATAGCCTTGCCAATTTGTGTTCGTCACAAACGAAACAGCCGTGTTAAATGACGAATGCTCGCTGGGTCCGGAAAACGATTGTGGGTTTAACGGCAGATAAAACTGAAAACGCTGCATCGCGTACAACGCAAGCGACGAGACGAGGCTAAATATCAGCATTGCGATGCCGTATTGTTTCCAGTTCATCTCCTGCGTCGCATCGACCCGCGCGACCTTATAGATAAGCCGTTCAATCGGCTTAAAT
This sequence comes from Chloracidobacterium sp. UBA3360, assembly GCA_002360555.1. Lineage (GTDB taxonomy): Bacteria > Acidobacteriota > Blastocatellia > Pyrinomonadales > Pyrinomonadaceae > OLB17. The sequence continues at coordinate 11,224 of DEQS01000030.1, read as the reverse complement.
AGAAAGTCCAGAAACGTCTTTTCCCCGGTATAAACCCTCAGCAGAAACACGCCCATTGGCTTTGCCAAAAGCGTGAGGACCACGAGAAAAAATAGAATTTGTAATAGTCCGTTATAAGTCATGGTTTTTAGAATTTCTCAGGGCGCAAGAGCGCGTAAACCAAATAGATCAACATTAAAACCGCACAAAGTGCCGCCAAGATGCTTTCCCAGTTCATTTTTTTGCTCCTTTTCGCAGACTCTCACACGCGGCAACATAGCCTATCGCGATAAGAAAAAATCCAACTACTCCGCCAATAAAGATCAGATCGGTCATGGTGTCTCCTAGTTAAAGTTGTAGCCAAATTCGAACAAGAAATAATGATTGCCTTTTCGTGCCTGGCTGTTGCCGATCGAATAACCCCAATATGTCGTAACGCTCGGGATCGGCTTGTAGATCAAACCCGGGGTAAAATATCCGCTCGCATGTCTTCCCGTGATCCAGTCAGCGGCAACGGTTAATTTACTGTTGACCGTCTGCTCTATGCCAAACTGTCCGCCTGCACGCACGGCGTTAGCAGCGAATACGTTCTTGCTCGCGACGTAACCACCAGCGGTCAATCGCGTTTTGTTTATCGTTTTGCTAACTGCAATATATGAGTAAGTCCCTATATTGTAAGTGCGGTTGCGCACTGGGATGTAAAAATTGGTTCCGGCGATCAAGGCAGTGTTCTTTTTCTTGTTCTCGTAAAATTTCCACTTTACGGTCGGCACAAATGTTGTCGAATCGCCGCCCGGTTGAATATTTCCCGTGACGTTTAATCCAACCTCGACATTGCCGCCAACACCGACAACAACCCGCGGAACAAAACTGGAAAATCGATTCAGAGCGATCTGGTTATTCGTCTTGAACGAAGCGTCGAGTTCGAAATAGACCTTGCCTTTATCGAGGACATCGGTCGTGGGAACATTAAAAATGGTCTGCTGAGCGCTGACAAAAACGGACGTCCCAAGCAGGATCGCCACCAAGAATAATTGCTTTTTCATTTCTTTCCTTCGATCTCATCCAAAAAGATCGAGCCTATTAATATCATCGGGATGGCAACGATCAACAAACCCGTGCCAACCTGGTTAAAGACCACATCGTGCGAGATCGCACCGTGAATAATGACGCAAACGATACCGACAAACAGCGACGAGACGCCGCCAAACACACCAAACATCGCGAGTATCGAAAAGACCAACGGCCGCAGCCGGGTATTCGACTTTGCTCGTCGCCGTTTCATTCCCGATAGCGATGTATTTCCTACGATCTGTGCGTTTGTTCCGATATCGCTTTTCATTGCGTGATCTCCTTGTCGTGCACTAGAGCAACCGACAATTAAAGATTAGCGACGGCGGAATAAGGGATGACTAAGGGTTTTATAAAAAGTTCGTAAAGATTTTTACGACTCTGGTTGGGTGAGAAAACGATATCCGACCCAAGGTTCGGTGCGGATATATTTGGGTTGCGAAGGATCGCTTTCAACTTTCTTACGGAGTTGGCCCACGAACACGCGAAGGTATTCCGTCTGCTCAGTAAAATTGCCTCCCCAGATCGCCGTGAGGATCGAGCGATGGGTCATCACCTTGTTGCGGTTGCGAAATAGGAAAACGAGCAGGTCAAACTCCTTTGGTGTGAGATGGATCGACTCACCATTTACGGCCACTGCTCGTGTGGATGGATCGATGCGAAAATCACCGTCTTCGAGTACCGATTCTGAGTCTTCATGGACATCCGGCGAGCGGCGAAGTGCGGCGCGAACACGCGCAAGCAGTTCGTCGATACCAAACGGTTTGGTAACATAGTCGTCCGCTCCGGCGTCGAGTGCAGCGACCTTGGTCCTCTCTTCGCCTTTTACGGACAGGATGATTATCGGCAAGGTCGAGGTCTTTCGCACTTCCCGGCAAAGCTCAATTCCATCCATCTCAGGCATTTGCAGATCCGTGATTATCAGGTCAGGATGCCAGTCACGAAAGGTATCAAGCGCCGATAATCCGTCAGCCGCCGTCCTCACATCATAGCGATGCGCGGTCAGGCTGTGCCGCAATACACGAGTTATCTGCGGCTCATCGTCAACCACCAAAACTTTCTGTGGTTCGCTCATTCCTCTCCTATTGGCAGCGTCAACGTCACTTTCGTACCGGCATTATTGTCGCCTGACTTGATCTCGACCTTACCATTTTGAGCTTCGACAATGCCCCGTGCGATCGCGAGCCCAAGCCCAAGTCCGTCGGTGCGGTCGCCATCGAGCCGGACAAATTTTTCAAACACTTTCTCACGAGACTCAACGGCGATCCCTTTACCTTCGTCCATCACCGAGATCAAAACGGCATTGCCGTGTGATGCGGCAGTGATCGTGATGGTCGTTTCAGGCGGCGAGTATTTCGCGGCGTTTTCGACGAGATTATAGACCACTTCGGCGATTGCACGGGCATCGACGCGGATAAGCGGCAATTCCTTTTGAAGGTTAAGAACTAAGTGGTGATTTGCGACAACGGTTTCGGCTCGTTCGAGAGCAATGGTAATGATCTCTTCGACATTTGCCAGCTTGCCGCTTGAGTTAACAGACCCTGCCTCAATGCGAGCTAGTTGGACCATGCCTTCGATAAAGCCGTTGAGGCGGTCTGTCTCTTCGTTAATGATAGCGAGGAACTCGGCACGGCCTTCGCTGTTGAGTTCGATCGTGCGGTGGCCACCTTCGCTGTCGAGCAGGGTTGTGACAGAGGCCTTGATCGAGGTCAGCGGTGTTCGCAGATCGTGTGTCACGGCGTCGAGCAATGCCGATTTTAGCTTCTCGCTCTGCTTCAAAGCCTCGGCCTCGGTCGCCGCCGCAAAAGCGTTTTGTAATTCCTCGTACAATTGCTCTGCTTCGCGTGCCCGGCGATTTGCATAAGCCGAAAGCTCACCGGCGACGAGCGCCGTAATCGTAAAGGCCGCCCACGCGACCAAATTTTGCGGATCCGAGATCGTCCATGTGTGAACCGGCGGCAGGAAAAAATAATTAAAACAGAGCATTGCCACAAACGAAGCCAGCAATGCAGGGTTACGGCCAAAAAAAGTAGCGGCAGACAAAACGATGATCAAAAACGCCAGCGCAACGGTCGTCGAATTGACCTTTTCCCGCAATTCGATCAGGCCGATCGCGGCCATCAACACTGCCGCCACAGATAATCCAAAGCGAAGCAATTTAGAATTTAATACGCCGGTTTGGTTCATTTGGAAAGCTGGATAGGCATTTATACCCAATGGCCGCTATGCGTCGATCTTTGCATTAACAATTACCATGATCTCGGCCTCTAACTCGATTGCTTTGCGTTCGATCTCGGCACCTCTGGTAAGTATTTTATCAGCGAAATCACGATCTTTTAGGCCTGCGGCGTTAATTCGGACGTTCATATATGCTCCGACTATCGCGGAACGTGCACAAAGGGCTCCAACCCCGGCGTCGGTAACGGAGTTTGGGTTGCCGTCCTCGACCATCGCCCTGATGATCTCAAAGGCGTCAAAAGTTCGTTCCATTGTCCGGAGGGGGATCTCAGTCGCGTACTTCGTCGCCTCTTGGATTGCTGCCGTACGGGCGGCCTTTTCTTCGTCGGTTACTTTTGGCAGTCCGAACGCCTCCATCACCTTGTTAAATGAGTTGGTATCTTCGTCAACCAAAAACAGCAGGTCATCCTTGATCTGCTGGCCTTTGACCGCCCAATCGGAAAACTCTTGCCAGCGGTCATCCCAACCGGCTTTATGCGAAGACAGATTTGCGACCATCGTCGCTAGTGCGGCACCGAGCGCTCCCAAATAAGCCGAGATCGAGCCGCCGCCCGGAGCGGGTGATTCGGATGCGGTCTCGTCGGCAAAACCACGACACGTCAGATCGACCAGACTGTCGGTCTTGTATTCGGCCGCGATGACGTATTCGATGATCTTTTCTTCTGGAATGAACGGTTTGAGATCGTCTAGACCCATCGATTTTATTGCGATCTTGATCGTCTCGGCTTCGGTAATTCCGAGCGAACGGCCTTGTTTGGCGAGATAATATTTGCCCGCATCGATGATCGCCTTTTTCGGTACTAAACCGACTATCTCAAGTCCAGTGACACGTAAACCACGATTCCTTGCCTTTTCACGAACCTCTTCGAACGCAATGTGCAGCGGCGTCTGGGTCAGGTTGGTGATATTCATCGAAACCTGTGCAATGCCGTATTCGGCTATAAACCACCCGATGGCCTTAGTGCCTTTTAGCGTCCCCGGCAGCATAACGGGCTCGCCTGATTCGTCGGTGACGATCTTGCCGGTGATCGGATTGCCCTCACGTTTTGTCCGGCCTTTTTCGCGAACGTCGAACGCTATCGCATTCGCTCGCCGGGTAGAGGTTGTATTGAGATTAAAATTGACCGCGATCAGGAAATCTCTCGCTCCGACCGCGACCGCTCCGGATCGAGCAACGCTTTCGTTGAATTCACTAGGCCCAAAATCCGGTTTCCAATCAGCGGACGAGATCTTGTCCTTTAACCCTTCATACTCGCCTTCGCGGCAATTGGCGAGATTGCGACGCTTTTCTTCTGTCGCCGCATTTTCGTAGAGATAAACGGGAATGCTTAGTTCGCTGCCAATTCGCTCTCCGAGTTTTCGGGCGTATTCAGCACACTCATCCATCGTCACGCCCGAGATCGGAATAAGAGGGCAAACGTCCGTCGCTCCAAATCGCGGATGATCACCCTTGTGGCGGCGCATATCGATGACTTCTTGTGCTTTTTTGACGGCTTGAAATGCGGCTTCGACTACTTCATCAGGAGTCCCGACAAATGTCACGACAGTCCGATTTGTCGAATAGCCCGGATCGACATCGAGCAATTTAACGCCATCGACCCGCTCGATCTCGTCAGTGATCTGCTTCATCACCGCCATATCGCGGCCTTCGCTAAAATTTGGGACGCATTCTATAAGCTTTTTCATACGAGGCGTTATTGTAATCGGGAGCTCAAATATTCGGCTAAATTGTCGATATTCACACGCTCTTGTTCCCAAGTGTCCCGGTCGCGGACGGTAACCGCATTGTCCTCAAGCGATTCGTGATCGACGGTTACGCAAAACGGTGTACCGATCTCGTCTTGGCGAGCGTAGAGCTTTCCGATGCCGCCAGTATCGTCGTAAACGGCACGCGTCGACGGTTGCAGGTCGTGTTTGAGGTTTTTGGCTAAGGAGACGATACCCTCGTTATTTTTCGCAAGCGGCAGAACGGCGACCTTTATCGGTGCGAGTTCAGGCTTTAGTTTTAGAATGACGCGGACCTCACCTTTGTCATTCACTTTCTCCGTGTATGCGTCCATCATCACGGCGAGGAGAGTGCGATTTACGCCGATCGAGGGCTCGATGCAATACGGATAAAACCGCTCGTTCGTTTGCGGGTCAAAATATGACAGGTCCTCGGTCGTATCCGGGTTAATGCGTTTTCCGTCCGCATCCTCGGGCTTTTTCGAGTGAACACGCAGATCATAATCTGTTCGGTTGGCGATCCCGAGCAGCTCGTCAAACTGCTTGTCTTCCTCTTCGCGTTCGGGGAAGAATCGATATAGAAAATCGACGGTGCGGTCGCTGTAATGGGCAAGTTCCTTTGCTGTCTGTTCGTAATGAATTACGTTCTCGCTCGAAATACCAAGCGTTCCAAGCCATCCGCTATATGCATCGATCCATTCCTGATGAACACGCGGAGCGTCTTCGGGGCGGCAGAAATACTCGACCTCCATCTGCTCAAATTCTCGAGTTCGGAAGATAAAATTACCCGGGGTCACTTCATTACGAAACGCCTTCCCGATCTGCGCAATGCCAAACGGCAGCTTACGCCGCGAAGTATCGAGCACATTCTTAAAGTTAATAAAGATGCCCTGCGCCGTTTCGGGCCGCAGATACGCAAGTGCGGTCGGATCGTCATCCGCCGAAGCCGCTCCGACCGTCGTGCGGAACATCAAATTAAAATCTTTCGGGTCGGTAAGATTTTTAGAGTCGCAGTTTGAACACTTTGACTTGTTGTCTGCGGGATCGACATCGAGTTTGTCGAGCCGCAGCCGCGAGTTGCAGCCGCGGCAATCGACGAGCGGGTCGCTAAAAGTGTCTTCGTGGCCACTGTATTTCCATACGTTGCGGTTTTGGATTATCGACGAATCGATTCCCTCTATATCATCGCGTTCGTAAACGACCCAGTTCCACCAGCTTTTCTTAATATTATTGGCAAGCTCAACCCCAAGCTGCCCATAATCCCACGACGAGCCAAGCCCGCCATAGATGTCGGAAGCCGGAAAGACAAATCCGCGGCGTTTTGAAAGAGAGACGATGGTTTCGATGTTTGGTGCAGACATGAATGTTAGTTCCGAGTTTCAAGTTCAAAGTTCCTAGTTGAAACCTTGATTTTACAACGAATAACGAACAACCAACAAAGGATAAAGCAAAAAGGACGAGCCATAAAGCCCGTCCCTTTCTTGTTTAGTCAGTTTCCTGTCGCTTACTGTACGACAGGTGGTTCTGCACCGGCCGGTACGATCCAGATCTCGTACGATGTCTTGGTTCGGGGACTTCCCTTTAGTATCTGAATGTTCCTTGGGTCAACACCACGGGTCTTGACGAGATAATCGAGCGTTCGTCGTGAAAGGCGGTCATATGTATTACGCGTAACGCTCGCTCGGTCCGTTCCGGGATAGATGATGATATAGAGCTTTGCGTCCGGCGTATTCTGTACCTGGATGGCACAGTTGTCGAAACGAGCCTTGTCATCATCGGCCGATTTTGCCTCGAACTGATCGCATCCAACCTTGGTGATCGGTGGCGGCTCTTTGATCGGCTCGACAAACGTCGGAACCGAGATTACCTGACGGCAGCGGTTGTCATAGACATCGTCATTGACATCCAGCTCGACATCTATGGTCTTCCCGCCTAATCCTTTTGAGTTGACCGTGATCGACGAAGTTCCAAGCCCGCTCTCGATACGGCCGTTGGCTACACGCCACGCATATTTGATAGGGATCGGAGCGGTCCCCGAGTTGATCGCAGCGAAGGTAACGGTGTCACCCTCAGTGATCCGGTCCGGCCCATCGAGGCTAAATCTGTAAGGACATGCCTTAGATGTGACTATTTCATTCAGCCGAAGACATACACAATGTTTTTGCTCACGCTTGATCTCGATCTCTTTTGTGAACGACGTGCCGTTTGGCCCGGCGACCTCGACCGTGTGAAATCCGGGCGTGAGGTAAAATTCCGCACCTGTTCCAACTCCGCTCATGCCGATATATTGGCCATCGACCTTGATCGGATATGAGACCGGCGTTGTCTTGATCGACAGCGTCCCCATATTTTTAGGGGCTTTATTCTTATTATCGTCGCTATTGGCAAACGCCGTCGTCAGTCCAAGCGTCATCATCAGCCCGATCACGAATAGAAAATTGTATCTAATAGCTCGCATCTTAATGTCCTCATGGTTGGGCGGATAAATCTCCCGCCCTTATATCTTTGTATCAGAGATATAGAGCTGAGGCGTCACCGGATAATTCCGGCGACGCTCCGCTCATAATAACTCTATTCTTCTTCTTTTTCATCTCCGCTCTCGCCCTTTTTGCCGAACTTACGGCGAGCTGCGAGACCAATCGATGCCAGGCCTGTTCCAAAGAGCAGGATCGTCACCGGCTCCGGTACCGGCTCCGGCGGAGTCGGGGTCGGCGTCATCGGCGGCGTCTTATCCGGCGTCGGCGTAACTGTTGGTGTCACGGTCGGCGTTACGGTCGGAGTCGGGGTCGGTGTGAAATTTGGCACCGTCTGCGTTGGCGTCGGCGTATCTTTTTTGCGTTTGATCAAAATGAACGCAATTGGGATCGCAGCTAGACCGAGCAGCCACCATTTCGGAAAACCACCTCCAACCACGGGTGGTTCGCAGTCACAAGCCTCGTCCTCGACTATCTCAGTCTTGGTTTCGGTGATGACGCGGCCGTCCTGCTTTTTCTTTTTGTCGTCATCATCATCATTGATGAGGATCGAGCTATAGTCGCCCGCGACTGCAAGACGCGAGAACGTACCGGTCGTTGCCTTTCCCGGTTTTGCATTTACGACCTGTACAACCTGATCAAAACGAACCGGCCCGGCTGATACCTGCGAAAAGCCCGCCAAAATCGAGACCATCACAATGGCCGAGAGTACTACTCTATAGTTAAAGTTTTTCATGTCTAATTACCTGACTAAACGGTATTACGGCGAAAACGAATTCGTTTTCACAGTTCGGTGGCACTCACTGTTGAATTGATTTTTGGGGCAGTCCGGCAAATATAGCAAAAAACAAATGTAAATGCACGTGTTTTTTTCTTTATTTTTGCCTTTTTTAGCCAAAAATACACAAATTTCGCTAATTCAGAGGGAAAAAATGCTCAATAGAACGTCTATTCCAGAAAATATCGATCTTTTTTCAACTTTTATTTTCAATCCCGGCAATAAAAAACCGGCTATCACAATATAGTGATAACCGGTGTCTGTTTCCCGAATTATGTTCGCCTTTTCGGCGATGTTTACTCGTCGCCTTCAGGCTCCCCTTTACCTTTTTCCTCAGCAATTATCGCCTTTCTCGAAAGCTTGACCTTGTTGCCCTCTTTGCCAATGCATTTGACGAGAATCTGCTGGCCTTCTTTAAGCTCGTCACGAACGTCCTTGACGCGACGGTCCGAGATCTCCGAAATATGCAGCAGGCCGTCAAGTCCCGGCAGGATCTCAACAAACGCACCAAAATCAACGATACGCGAAACAGTACCCATATACGTCTCGCCGATCTCTGCTTCGGCTGTGAGGGCTCTGATGCGAGCGATAGCGGCCTCGGCAGCATCGCCGTCAGGCGTCGCGATCAGCACGGTACCGTCGTCGGAGATGTCGATCTTAGCACCTGTCTCTTCAGTGATCGAGCGGATCACCGAACCGCCCTTACCGATAACGTCGCGGATCTTGTCCGGGTGAATCTTGATGGTGATGATACGCGGAGCGTACTGCGAGATGTCCTCACGCGGCTCTGAGATCGCTTTGTCCATGATCTCAAGGATATGCATACGGCCTTTCTTGGCCTGTTCGAGAGCTTCCTGGAGGATCATGGCGTTAATGCCGCCGATCTTGATATCCATCTGGAGAGCGGTAATGCCGTCCTCGGTTCCGGTGACCTTAAAGTCCATGTCGCCGTAGTGGTCCTCGGCTCCGGCAATGTCAGACAGGATCGCGTAGCGATTGCCTTCCATTACGAGACCCATTGCAACACCGGCTACCGCTTTCTTGATCGGCACACCAGCGTCCATGAGGCTCAGGATGCCGCCGCAGACAGATGCCATCGACGACGAACCGTTTGATTCGGTGATGTCCGAAACGATACGTATCGTGTACGGAAATTCCTCTTCGTCAGGCAGGACCGATTGGATAGCACGGCGTGCGAGATTACCGTGGCCGGTCTCGCGACGCGAGGTACTGCCAAACCTGCCGGTTTCACCAACCGAATACGGCGGGAAATTGTAGTGCAGCATAAAGCGCCGGTCGATCGTACCTTTCTCGAGGTCATCCATGAACTGTCCGTCCATCTTCGTGCCGAGCGTGGTGGTAACGATCGCCTGCGTCTCGCCGCGTGTAAATAGTGACGAACCGTGTACGCGCGGCAGCCAGCCGACCTCCGCCGTGATCGGGCGGATCTCCGAGAATTTACGACCGTCCGGACGACGCTTATTCGTAAGCATGTCCTCGCGAAAGATCTTTTCCTTGAGTTGCCCAAAAGCCTTGCCAGCGGTCGCACGTGCACCCGGATCATCTTCAGGATAACTTTCGACAACCTCTTTCTTAAGAGCGTCGAGTCCGGCATAAACCTCGATCTTTTCGCGGCCGGTCGAATCCAGAGCCTTGCGGAGTTTGTCCGTCCAGGTCTTTTCAACGTCGGCAACGATATGAGCATCGAGCTCCGGCACCGTGAATTCACGCTTGGTGATATTAAGAGCCTTGCCGAGTTCTTTCTGCCACAGACAGAGACGTTTGATCTCGCGGTGTGCGAGCATCAGGGCCTCGACCATGACCGTTTCTTCGACCTCTTCGGCCTCGCATTCGACCATGCAGATGGCTTCTTCGGTACCGGCGACGATGAGGTTTAGCTGCGATTCGCGGCGTTCTTCAAACGTCGGATTAATAATGTATTTGCCCTCGATCAAACCGATACGAATACCGGCGATCGGGTCATTGAACGGGATGTCCGACAGATAGAGTGCACACGACGCACCCGTGATAGCGATCACATCGGGGTCGTTCTCAGCGTCCGATGAGATTACCGAAGCCACGATCTGTGTTTCAAATCGGTACCCGTCAGCAAACAGCGGACGGATCGGACGGTCGATCAGGCGGCAGGTAAGGATCTCTTTTTCGCCCGGACGGCCTTCGCGGCGGAAATAGTTTCCCGGTATGCGCCCCGCAGCAAAAGAGTTTTCACGATACTCGACCGTGAGCGGGAAAAAATCTAGTCCTTCCCTGGCTGTACGGGCACTGACGGCTGCAACCAGCAGCATCGTGTCTCCGTAACGTATAACGACCGAACCGTCGGCCTGTTTGGCAACCTTGCCTGTTTCAACGATCAGTTCTTTTGTTCCTAACTTGATCGACTCACTCAAATATTTTTTTGTCATTTGTATTCCTTAAAAACAAAGACGAAAGAGCAACTCCGTGAAGCCCTTTCGTCTCTGAAAAACTATTGATTTTGACGAAGATCCCAATTCATCCTTTGGCATTTCCAGCTGTCACGTTCAGCCGCCGCAGGTAATTTCTTCGAATGGATCTATCTTTTAATTAAAGGCTCGAAGAAGCCTAATCTTAGTTTCGAGTTCAAAGTGCCGCGTTCCAAGTAAAAGACAATTCCATTAACTCGGAACTTGGAACACGGAACTCGTAACTTTACCGGCGTAAGCCGAGTTTCTTGATGATCTCGTGATACTCACCGATGTTGCGGCGTTTGAGATAATCAAGGAGTTTTCTACGACGCGAGACTAATATGAGCAAGCCTCTACGGGAGTTATTATCCTTTTTATGGATCTTAAAATGATCTGTTAATTCGTTGATCCGCTGCGTGAGCAGAGCGATCTGCACCTGCGACGAACCCGTGTCCGATCCGTGTGTTTTGTAGTCACCTACGATCTGTTCTTTTAATTCTTTAACTGTTGACATA
>DEQS01000035.1 GCA_002360555.1 Chloracidobacterium sp. UBA3360 | reverse complement strand
AGGTCCGGTCTAGCGTGATGCCATATCTTTGATCTGGTTGATCGTGTTGACCACTTCATCGCCGACCACGACGCTAACCCGCCAAGCGTTGCCCGCGTCACGCGATATAAAATCGCGTGCACATTCGTAAAACTCATCGAGCCGTGCCGCCGTCACGACAAATCGCCCGAGTATCCAGTTGTAGTTGCTCGTGCGATACATCGCGTAGTTGATCACTGCCTCAGGCATCGACAGCCCGGCCGGCGGAAACAGCCCCGCATAGTCCACCGCCCCCTCGAGCAAAGCCCGAACCGATCGCATTACATTAGTAGCGGCAGTGTCCATTGTTAAAATCAGATGATAAGAGATAGACGCCAAAGAAGAAAGTGTCCACAGATTAACACGGATGGACACAGATATTGCTTCCCTGATTTATCTGTGTCATCTGTGTTCATCTGTGGAGAACCTTCCTTTTCTTCTCGCCGCTTGCATTCGACCGATGGGGTGGAGTATCTTTGCTTAAATTTTAGGAAGTATTTGAAACACACATGCGCGTTTTAGGGATCGATCCAGGCAGTGAAACGCTCGGTTGGGGCGTGGTCGACGGGAGCGGCTCGAAATACGCGCTTGTGGATTTTGGCACGGTTAAATCGAACACCAAGCAGCCTTTTTCAAAGCGTCTGCTCAATATTTACGACGGTGTGGCCGATGTGATGGCGACGCATTCGCCGGATGTCCTGTCGGTCGAGGATACGTTTTATGCGGTGAATGTGGGCGTTGCGTTAAAGCTAGGACAGGTTCGCGGTCTGATGCTATTGCTCGCCGAGCAGCGCGGCCTCGCGATCGCCGAATATGCTCCGCGATTGATAAAACAGACGGTCGTCGGTTACGGCAACGCCGAAAAGCAGCAGGTCGGGCAGATGGTTAAAATACTGCTCGGGCTAAAAGAGGTGCCAAAACCGCACGACGCGGCCGACGCACTGGCGATAGCGATCTGTCATTTTCACCACGCGGGCGTGCAGGACCGGATCGATCGGGCCGCGAAGAAAAAATAAAAAGTTAAGGGAGACTGTATGAAATTCCCCGTTTCCACAATTCTGCTTATCGTCCTCGTCGCGACTGGACACATCTTTGCACAAAAGCGTCCCGCTCCTATTAAACCAAAAACGACAGCGGCCAGATCTACGGAGGTCGGCCAAACGGCAGTTGTCGTCGACGAAACGCTCTCTATCCTCCGCAAAACCCCGAGCCTGTTTTCCGAGGTGGTCCATCGTATGCAGCGCGGCCGTAAGGTGCAGATCCTCGGTGTCGCCGAGGCTGACGGCGTTAAGTTTTACAAGGTGACGGCACCGCCCTCAAACTTTGGTTGGGTCCAGGCAGATGCCGTGTTTGGCAAGTTTCGAGCGGGCGACGAAGAGCGTCTTGCAAAACTCGTACAGGCGATCGACGCTTTTGACCAGATCGAGATCGCGGGCCAGTTTTTTGAGCTTTATCCAACGTCAAAGTTTCGCCCCGCGATCTTATTACTCTACGGCGACATCCTCGAAGAGGCGGCTGCAAAACTGACCAAATCAGCCTCTACCCAGCTAAAACGCGACGAAATGGCCGCGTCCGGAGCTCCTTTGCACAGTTATTATCTCAATTTCAACATGCTCGACCGTTACCGTCGGCTCGGCATAATATTTTTATTTAATTCCGCCGCAAAGCAATTTCACTACGACGGCGCGTCTTGGAAAGAGATCGTCACGAAATTTCCGGGTACTAATGAAGCCGTTGAGGCTCAGAAACGGCTGGATGCTTTGAAAGTAAAGATGGAAAAGAAATAGTCAGAACCGCCCGCTCACGCAGGCGGTTCTGACAAAGCAGACGCGATCTGAGCTGCGACGCGGGCGTTATTTTCGAGAAGTGCAATATTTGCGGCTAGAGTACGGCCGCCGCTACGTTTGGACATCTGCGACAGTAAAAAAGGCGTGATCTCTTTGCCGTTTATTCCCTTTTCGTCGCCGAGCTTTAGAGCATCAGCGAGGATCGATTCTAATTCTGCTCGGTCGATCTCAAATTCCGCTGGAACAGGAACAGTAACAAGGATAGAGTTTTTTAACCTAAGTTCGTCGCGGGCGGCGGCGATCGCCGCAACCTCGTCGGCACTATCGACCCGCTGATCTAACTCCAATCCGCTGACGCGGGAATAAAACGCCGGTAGTTCATCGCATTGCCAACCGAGGACGGTGATGCCGTTGGTTTCGAGCCATTCGCGGGTACGCATTAAATCGAGTACGATCTTTGCTCCTGAGCAAACGACCGTGATCGGCGTCTGTGCGAGCTCGGGCAGGTCGGCCGAAATGTCCGCGTCGAAACCACGATGCACGCCGCCGATACCGCCGGTTGCAAAAACCTTGATCCCCGCCATGTGGGCGATAAAAGCTGTGGTCGCAACCGTCGTTGCACAGTCCAGTTTATTTGCTACGGCGATAGGCAGGTCGCGGCGTGAGATCTTGCGGATGTCTTTACGGGTCGCTAGCTGCTCGATCTGGTCTTGATTTAGTCCAACGCAAAACTCACCGCCAAACACAGCGATCGTCGCAGGAACAGCTCCGCCCGCACGAACGGCGGCCTCGCATTGCATAGCAGTTTCGATGTTTTGCGGGTACGGCAGGCCGTGGGCGATGACGGTTGATTCGAGCGCGACGACTGGCGAGCCACTTCTTATTGCCTCACCAACTTCGCCGCTAATGCTCAATTTCATAGATGCTTAATTATTAATTAATAATTGGGTAATTATTAATTAAGAGAAATGGAAATTACGATACTATTTGACAAATTTCCCGATGCGGCTCAGACGCGGGTGGGTGATGCATGAGAGCATGCTGCCGTCTGACGCTCCGCGGTCGCAGGACCAATAGACGAACATCGCCCGGCCGACGATCAGCTCACGCGGGACAAATCCCCAGACGCGGCCGTCTTCGCTGGCGTCGCGGCTGTCGCCCATGCAGAAAAAGCTGTTTGGCGGAACGATCATCGTTTTGCCCGCGACGCCAAATTCGTACCCGCGGCGTGTGACATGGCCGCCGCCTTTGATAATGTCCATCGTGTTCTTTGAGTAATAAACGTCCCATTTATCCTCAGGACGCCGCTCTTCGAACTCGGTCGCGGTCAGTGCCGATTGGCTGTCCGGAGCGTCGCCGATGACGCGGTGCTCGGGCAAAAGTACGTCGTTGATAAAGACCTGATTGTCGCGAAACTCGACCTTTTCGCCCGGTAACCCGATCACGCGTTTTACGTAATTGACCTGATACGCGATCGCCGATGAACCGTGGGCCCGGTCCATCTCGGGATGCAATTTGTTACCCGGATATTTGAAAACGACGATGTCGCCGCGTTGTATCTCACGCTGCGGCAAAAAGGGCAGGCTTTGGCCGCCGGGCGTAAAGATAAACTTATTGACCAGCAGATAATCGCCGACGAGTATCGTGTTTTGCATCGACCCGGTCGGCACGGTCACCGCCTGCAAAATAAAGGTCATGCCAAAAATCGCCATGACAAGTGTCACGACGAACGATTCGAAATATTCGCGAAAGACCGATTTTGGCGGACCCGTAGGTTTTGGTTCGGTTGCGGCCTTTGTTTCTTTGTTTTCGTCACTCATACAGTAGCTAAATGATACGTTAATTTTTGCCTACGCGTTTCGTCTTAGTTTCTTTTTGCGGCCCGAGCATATTAAGAGCCTCGGCCGCGGCCATCATCTCGGCCGCTTTGATCGAGGTGCCTGTCCCGCGGGCCTTGCCGGTTGCCCAGACTGCCTCGACGAGGAACGTCCGGTCGTGCGGCGGGCCGTCGGTTTTGACGACGTTGTAGATAGGCGCCGTCAGCTTTTCTGCCTGGAGCACCTCTTGGAGCATCGTCTTGTAATCAAGCGAATTTTTCGGCGTCGCACTGCGGATCTCGTCGGCAAATATTCGGCCGAGAAACACACGAGCCGCACTGTAGCCGCCATCCAGAAAAACAGCAGCAATGACCGCCTCAAGCGTATTTGCGAGCAGCGCCTGTTTCTTGCGCCCGCCGGTTTTTTCTTCGCCTCGACCGACACGGACATAATCGCCAAGGCTCAAATTGTCGGCGATCCGTGCAAGTGTCGTCGTACTGACGAGGTGATGTTTCATAAGAGTCAGGTCGCCCTCGCTCGATTTCGGATTATTTTGATACAGCCGCTCGGCGATGATCAGCCCGAGCACCGAATCGCCGACAAACTCCATCGACTCGTTTTGTGCATCGCGAATAGCCTCATCCGACTCGCCCTGTAAGTTTTCATACGCCCACGAGCGGTGTGTCAGGGCACGCTCGAGCAGATTTGCGTCAGCAAAGCGGTGGCCTATCAGAGCCTCGAGTTTTGCGAGCTTTGGCGTCATCGACCGTAATTTTAGCAAAAAAAAAGGCCGGATGCGTTTTTACACGCACCCGGCCAATTTTTAGATCAACGTAACCTAATTAAACCGTCTTTTTCTTTGCGACCGGCTTTTTGACTGAGGCACTAGGCTTTTTGGCTGGCGTCGCAGCCGGCTTTGCCGGAGCCGATGTAGCCGGTTTGCCGGTTGTGGCCGGTGCAGTCACAGGTGGGGTCGTTGTCTGTGTGACAGGAGCGACCGGTTCCGGGTCCTTGATCGGCTCTATCGGAGTCGTCGGGTTTATGAACGGCTTGGCCACGGCCGTCGCGATCCAGGGATCGACGCCGTCCTTTTTGCCAAAGCGGACATTATAGGCATCCTCGACGTTCTTTTTCATCTTTGCCTTGTAGGCCGGTGCCTGACCGTGTGTATACGCCCGGGCAAATGCATCCATCGCACGCTCCGAGGTTCCGTTTGACATAGCAACCTTGCCCTTGATATCGTCAACGATCTTTTGCAGCTCTTCGGGCGTGATCCCAGGCTTATTCTGGCTGGCACTCAACGCCGCGATCTGTTCCACGATCTTATTAAGCTCGGCGAAATAGTAATTACCTATTAGCTCAAAAGCGATCGGGTTCTTGCTCGCCTCTGATGTTCCCTGCGTAGTCTTATAAAGATACGGCAGCGAACCAAGCTGATTTTTCTGCGAAACGCTGGTGATGTAACCGATGGTCAGGTTCATGTAACCGAGAGCGTCTTCTTTGGTCTTATAGATATAAGGATTGACGCCAAAGGTGGTGAAGGTTTTGCCTGACTCAAGATCCGCGATCGATGCCTTAGCAAAGCGGAGCGCATCATCGTTGTATTTGTTGTTGCCCTTATAGGCTTCGTCAAAACCGATCGAACCAAGCACGATCTCAGCAGCACGGTATTTTTCAGGATACTTCGCAAGCACCTCTTTACCGGTAACATAGACCTCGTCAAAGTTTTTTGCCTTCATCGCCGTATCAAAACGGCCGACGAGAGCGTTCTCCGCCGCCAATTCACGTGCGATCCGAAGATTAGTTTCCATCTTCGGGATTTGAGCCTTTAGCCAATCGGCCCGTACTTTTGCCGGTTCACAATTGCCGTACTTTTCTAGAAATGCCTTCCCTGAATCTATAGCCCTTTGGCGAACATTTAAGTCCTTTTTGTCCGCGTATAGAAGGTCAAACTCATCCTGCATTTTCGTCTGCCCGTCAGCGTCCGTGCATGGGTCCTGAGCCATACCGGCCACAGCTCCAAATGCGATAATTGCGGCTAATATGAGCAGCAAATTTGTTGATCTAAAAATCGTTTTCATCGAAATACTTCCTCCGCCTAATGCGTAATTCCAAAATAAATTTTCAGTTGCGGTTCCAAAGAATGTATCTTTGGTTTCGCGTGAAATCAGATGTCCTGCCCGGCAAAATAGTTGCTATATTTTGCGCGTACCTTTTGATGGCTTTATATAAAAACTATTGCTCAAAAGAAAACTTTTGAAAAGGTAAATAATCCGTAAGTTTGCTATGCAAGTCAAGCCGAAATGCGAATTTCGTTACAAAATCCGCATCGTTTCGGGCATAAATTGTGACTTGCTTAGGGCTTGCGTTTCTTTTCCTTTTGGTCCTTGTCGTAGGTTATAACAACCGGAGGGAATACGGGTTTGGAATCAGCGGTCTTTGTGACCAATTTTTTCTGCGGCGGAGCACTCGGCACGATGATCACGTTGCGGTCACCGACCGGGGCCGTCGTTACATCAGTTTCATCCGCCTCGTCATCGTCAGCCAACTCGGCAAGCCGTGCGTCAACCTTAGTAACGGCAACGTTTCGCGGAGCGATCTTAAACTCTGTCTGGGCTAGATTGCGGTCGGTCCTGACGATGTTTGCGGCCAGTGCGTTATAGACCTGAGCGGCGATTGCCGCCGCAAAGCGGCCGCGTTCGCGTTGGCCGCGTGTGATGACGGCGACGGCGTATTTTGGCTGTTCGATCGGAGCGACCGAAGCAAAGAGCCCGACCCACGAGCCTTTGTCGATGCACGAACCGGTCTTGCCGGCAACGCCAAGCGTCTGATTCATATTGCGGCGGGCGGTGCCGTATTCGGCGGCGCCCATCATACCGGGTATGACGCGGCGGACGCTTGGGCTGGGCACATCGACGTTTGCCTTATAAAAGGTCTGAAATTTTGCATTCGCGACACCGCCACGCGGAATACGCGGCAGCACCCGGTGGCCGCCATTGGTGATCGCAGCGGCCATTACGGCAAGCTGTATCGTCGAAACCTCAGTATCGTCGCCGTGCGAATAGATCCGTGCGTTGCTGTTGCTAAACGGCAAACGTCCGGTCGCCTCGCCCTCGAGATTGACACCTGTCTGCTGGCCGAGCCCAAGTTTCTGGCCGTATTCGACCAGCTTGGCATTACCCATCTGGACGCCGGCACGCTGAAAATATGCGTTGTCGGAAAAGGCCAGAGCGTCATCGAGCTTGCGGCGGGTCGAGACATTTCTGACCGAACCGTCCTCTTTACTGATAACGCCTTCGTTAAGAGCAGCAACACCAGTCACGAGTTTGATCGTCGAACACGGGCGGATGGTGCTACGGACGGCCCAATCCTGATTGACGATGGTCAAGACCTTACCGGTCTGGGCTTCCATCACAACGACCGAACCGGCGTGTCCGCCAAGTGCGTTGATCGCAGCGTTGCGGATGTTGAGGTCCTCGCCCTCGGTATTATCTTTAGAAATGTTTGCGACAGTCTCAATACGGAGTCCGTTTTCAAATGCGGCTTTGCGGGCTATCGCCTCGCGGCGGGCCTGCTCGCGGCGGCGTTGCTCGGCAATGATCGCGGCACGGCGTTCTGCTTCTTTGCGGCGACGCTCGGCAAGAGCGGCTTTTGATTCGGCGGCTTTTTTGGGGTCTTTCTTAGCTTTGTCGTTCTTAGTGTCTTTGGTCTTGGCTGTTAATTTTTCCTTTTTGTCCTGTTTGGCCTTGGCGGTCGCTTTGGCTTTGTCTCGATCTTTCTTGGCATCTTTTGCAGTCGTTGCAGGCTTCTTAGCTACGGCCTTTTTGGTGGCTGCGGCCTTTTTCGTCTGTGCCTGAACGCTGCCTGTAAGCAGCATTGCAACAACGACGAGCACAAAAAAAGAACTGACACGGGACAATTTGGGGAACATTAACTTCATGCTTTACCTCAGAATACGTAAGATTGTTGTAGAAACCAGGTGGAGCTCAGAGATCTCGCTATACCGGAAAATAAGCCGTTTCCGGCGGTTGCTTAAAAACTAAGGTTGAATATAACATTCAACCGACGAAGAGTGCAAGCATTTTCTCATAAGTAATTTTGTTGGCATCTATGAGATTCTTTAATACATTCCGCGGACGGCTACTGCTGATACTCGCCGTGTTGCTGATGGCAACGTTGAGTTTTCAGTACTACCTCAATCTAGTGACGCAGGGCGAAAACAATATCCGCCTTGAGGCACAGTCGCGGGCTCTCGTCGCGGGCATCGCTCTTGGATCTAATGGACTTACCACCGGCGAATATATGCAGGATCTGATCGACCGCAACGGCCAGACCTTTTTCGATCAGGAAGCGGCAGGCCTTATTAAAGACGTAATTATTGTGGATAACGACTGGCGGATCTCCGACAGCCTCAATCCGAATTACCTGCCGTCGAGCGAAGCTGATGGTACGGTCGTTTATAAGCGACTGGCCGAACTCAAAGAATTGCCGCCGCTGATGGAAGGAACACGTCTCGGCACCGATCTGGCCCAGTTCCCCAATCAGCGCACCGACGCTAACAAATTTACCGATGACGAGGCTCACGCTGTTCCGATAGAAACGAGCAAGGGCCGCTGGTATGTGATGGTGCTGCTCAAAAATGATAAGAGCGCGGCTGCCTTGCGTGCCGCTCGTCCGTTGATATACACGCTCGGTGTTCTGCTCGTATCGTCACTGATCACGTTTCTGCTCGTCTGGCGGTTTTCGCGGCCGATAGCCGATCTGTCAAATGCAGCCCGCCGCGTTGCAGACGGCGATCTGTGCGTTCGCGTGCCTGATTCGCGAAACGACGAGCTCGGAAATCTCGCGACTAATTTTAACGAAATGACCGCCGAGCTCGAAAAGAAGCGGGACCTCGAAGCGCAACTACAACAAGCCGAAAAATCGGCCGTCGTCGGACGGCTCGGCTCAGCCATCGCCCACGAAATACGAAACCCGCTCAATTACATCAACCTGACGCTCGACCATTTGCGGGCAAAATTTGCCCCCGAGGAACCTGAGCGGCGCGAGACATTTGAAAAGCTGACCTCGCAATTAAAGACCGAGGTCGCCCGCATCAATCAACAGATAACCGATTTCCTAAACTATTCGCGTCCGGCGACCGCCCAGCTTGTCCCGCTCGACGCCCGCAAGGCCATCGAAGAATCACTACGCATCGTCGAGCCGCAAGCTGAGGAAAAAAACATCACCATCGCCGTCGTCGAGCACGAAAATGTGCCGCAGATCATGGGCGACCCTGAATTTCTCAGGTCGGTATTTAATAACTTATTGATCAACGGCGTCCAGGCAATGGAATCCAACGGCGGTCATCTCGGCATCAAGATATTGCCCGACGAAGGCGGCGAATTTGTCCGCTTTGAGATAACGGATACGGGCAACGGCATCTCGCCCGAAAGCCTCTCAAAGATATTCGAGCCGTACTTTTCGACAAAAGAAACCGGCACCGGTCTCGGCCTCGCCATCGTGCAAAAAATAGTCGATATCCACAACGGCAAGATCGAGGTGGAATCAACCGAGGGCGAAGGTACGAAATTTACGGTAAAATTACCTAAAGCGGAAAGTTAGCCACGAATGACACGAATGACACGAATCGGAATAAGAAGAAATAATTCGTGCTATTCGTGTAATTCGTGGCAAAAAATGTTTTTGATCCGATCAAGTTTATGGCACGTAAATCAATACTTGTAGTTGATGATGAAAAGAATCAACGAGAAATTTTAGAGACGATCCTGTCGGGCGAGGGCTATGACGTGACGACCGCGAGCTCCGGCGAAGCGGCGATGAAATTTGTCGCTGACCGGCATTTTGATCTCGTCCTGACCGACCTTAAGATGACCGGCATGAGCGGCCTCGAATTGCTCAAGGCCCTGACCGATTTTGACAAATCGATCATCGTTATCCTGCTGACGGCTCACGGCACGATCGATTCGGCCGTTGACGCTTTGCGGCTCGGGGCATTCGAATATCTACAAAAACCATACGATAGCGAAAAGCTGCTTGAGACAGTTTCTCGTGCTCTGAAAAAACTGACAATGCTCGATGCCGAGATCGTCTCGGTTTCGCCCGAGATGGACAAGGTCAAAAAGCTGATCCTCAAGATCGCCAAGTCCAGCTCGACCGTCCTGATCCGCGGCGAAAGCGGCACCGGCAAGGAGCTGATCGCACGAGCGATCCACAAAAACAGCCTGCGTTCTAACGAGGTGTTCCAAGCCGTCAACTGCGCCGCGATCAACGAAAATCTGCTCGAATCCGAACTTTTCGGCCACGAAAAAGGCTCATTTACCGGAGCCGTTTCCGACAAAAAAGGCCTCTTCGAGATCGCCGACGGTGGGACACTTTTTCTCGACGAGATCGGCGAGCTTGATATCGCCCTGCAGGCAAAGATATTGCGGGCGTTGCAGGAAAAACAGATCCGCCGCGTCGGCGGAGTTCGCGAGCTAAACGTCGATGTCCGCGTCGTGACCGCGACAAACCGCGACCTGCTCCACATGGTAGGCGAACAGCGTTTTCGCGAGGACCTCTATTACCGGCTCAACGTGCTGTCGATCGAGCTGCCCGCTTTGCGTGAGCGGCGAACGGATATCCCTGTGCTCATCGATTATTTCGTCGCCAAACACACCAAAGGCACAAACCGCAAGATCACATTTGCACCTGACGCCCGCAAGCTGCTCGACGAATACGCCTATCCCGGCAACGTCCGCCAGCTCGAATCCGCGCTCGAACGCTCAATATTGCTCTGCGAAGACGACCGCGTCACACTCGAAGACCTCCCGCCCGAAATGACCCAATCCGGCGGCCGAACCACAGCCTCTGCTGCTGCATCAGGCGACCTCTTCGCCCTCCCAACCGAAGGCGTAAATTTCGAAGACGTCGAACGCAGCCTAATAATGCAAGCCATGGAACGCACCGACAACAACATCACAAAATCGGCAAAGCTGCTCGGGCTGACGTTTCGAACGTTGCAGTATAGACTCGAAAAATTTGGATTCAAAAAGGACGAGGAAAGTGACGAGGGACAAGCCGTAAGTGACGAGTGACAAGTGATGAGTGACGCCATCTTACCCCCCTCCTTACGAAGGAGGGGTGGCCGCGTTTCGCGGACGGGGTGGTTCTCTCTTTCCGCCGAATTTTGAATTTTGCATTCTACATTTTGCATTTGAAAGGCGTTTCGCCTTTCACCGGCTCCCGCGTCCCACTTTGATCGTCTTCTCTAGATCCAGCAGCATCACACCGTCGCTGTCCAGATCAACGCCATCAAACAGTATCGTTTCGGGTGTCCTGATGCGATAGTGCGTGCAAAAAGCCGCCGCCGAGATCCGCTTATAATTGCCCTTTGTACCGTGATGCTTTATGACAAACGCATTGCGCTTTTTGATGTCGGCAGGCTTTAGCCCGATCACTCTGCGGTTGCCGTCATACAACATCTCCACCGCCGCCGGAGCCCCCAATGCCTCAAACGCGATCCCATTTAGATAAAACGTGCCCTTATATCCCAACGTCACCCTCGGCTCTTTCCTCGCCGTCGTCCGATACTGCTGCCCCTCAAAAGTTTCCCAACGCATGCCCATTTCGTCCTCCAGTTTTCATATTCTGAATTTTTTCTCAGATTTTTGAAACCCTATTTTGCGGGGATCGACGTATTATGCGGATTTTGCGTGAAATGACGTATTTTGCTGATTTTGCTCACTTAGAGCTTCACGAGTTAATTTGCCTTGTCAAAGCAATTCTCTTTTTTCTCGAAAGTGCTCGGATCTAGTTTTGGGTTGATCGTTATCGAACTAAGAGTGGTTTTCATAACGCGTTCGGTATCGATATGGAAGGGCAACAAAACTCCATCGACCTTGCGATAGTCGCTCAATGTATACATCACACCCGGAAGCGAAAACGTCGCAAGCAACCTCGTCTTATCATCAAACGATAGCCCCACATAGTAGCCCTCCGGACTAGTCGCCGATAGTATGCGGCGAATGCGGCCCTCGACCTCATACTCGCCTTCGTATTTGAGGCCCCTCAGATATTCGAGATCAAGCCCGTTAAAAAAGGGTGAAAGCAGATGTACACGCGTCAGATCCTGGCCAACGTATAGCTTTTGCTCAGAGCCAAAATCCGACTGCAGAAATGACGCCTTGCCGTTGATCACCTCACGAATCTCTCCTACTGCGGGCGATTTGATCACCGTTACATATTTGTCCGGAGATTGCCGCGCTGAGTACAATTCGAGGGTATTCTCTCCGTTACCCGTTTCGATATTGCCGCGGGCCTCATACGAAGTAATTTGTTTTACTGCACTCACACCACCAACAGCAGCGGCAAAATCGTTGACCAATTTTAGAGCTCTTGGCTCGCTCGGCCCCGGTGTGGGCTTTGGGGTCGGGGTCGCAATTGCCTTAGGCGGCGGCAAAATAGCTCCGGTCGATAGCGCGGTCACGGGTTGAATTACTTTTGGCTCGGCCGGCTTATTGAACGCCGATTCTTCGGCGGCTATCGCAATTGCTTTGTTCAGTTGGGTATCGACTGCTTGTAACAACGATTTACGGTCTAGCGAGACGACATAGTCGGGTTCGACGCCCACTCCTTCGAGCGATTTGCCTTTAATAGTGATGAAATCCGCGATCGGATACATCATGACCGCACCGGTCGAGAGCCGTTTCCAGATCGCGGGCAACGACTTGCCGCCCGTACGATCACCCACGACAACCACACGATTGTTGCTCCGCAGGCCGGTCGCAAACATTTCGGATGCTGACATCGACTGTCCGTCAACAAGCAGGACGATCCTGCCCTTAAAATTCTTGTTTTTCGACCCGACGAGAACAGATTGGCTGCCGGTTCGGGTGACGAAACTGCCAAAATTTAATTCTTTATCGGTCAACATTCCTGACAGCCCGATCATCGACGCGATAACGCCGCCGATATTGCCGCGAAGATCAACAATGATCGCTGATTTGTCCCGAAACACGGTAAGCGAATCGCAAAACTTTGGTATCACCGGCATCGCAAAAGCGTTGAATTTGATATAGCCGATGGTTGGACTCAGTGAAAAAGACTCATAGCGTAGAAATTGGTCCGGAAGATTCTTGCTCAGCGAGATCGTCTCGCCCGCAAGTTTTAGCCTCGGGGCGGTAAATTCCCTCGGCTTGTCTGTCTCGTCCAGACAGGTAAGAATGACTGACGTATCAGCATCGCCGTTCAGGAAAGACTCAACGATCTGCAATGGCAGCAAAAATTTAATGTCCGACGCCGAACTGCCGGCAAGGCGTGCGGAGGCGATCGTCTCGCTTAACGAAACGCCGTTGATCTTTTCGATAACGTAGCCTGGCTTGAGACCGGCGATCGTCGCCCCTGACTGATCTTCCACACGCGTTATGACGATCTGGTCACCAAGCATCTTAAGCTCAACGCCGATGCCGTATCGTATGTTGCCGGAATCGCCAAAGAGATCGCCCTCGTCCTCAGTGGGCTCTGTTTCATCTTCGTCCACCTGCTTTTTTGCCTTGAGTTGTTTATCGTAAAGCCTTGCCCTAACCTTTGCCTTTTCGATCGTTTCGAAATATTCGGGGGTAATGATCTCGAGATGCGACTTGCCTAACCGGCCGATCATCTCTTCCAGTATGCGATGAAACTCAATGTCGGAGCGGGCCGCTCTTACCCTCGGCTGATATTCTTTGCGTATCGCGTTCCAATCCAGACCGCTAAACGACTTATCAAAATATTCCTGATCGAGGGTCACCCACGCATTAAAGAAAGCATCCTGACGCCGTTCGGCAGGCGTCATCTTCGAAGCCGAGACTGTTACCGTTGCAGTAACCGGCTTTACGCGCGGCTTTTTCTTCTGCGCCGCTATCTCAGGCGCTAAAGCGACTAAACAAACTAAAAGAAAGACGAGGTGGGCTGTCTTAATTCTCATAAATGATGACGGGGGAGATTCCCCACCGATCAATGAGAAATCTAATACAAAATTCGATATTTTCAGATTACCTTGCCACTCGATCTGTTGCAATACAAAAAATTGAGACATAACGAAGAGTGAAATTGACGACAACGGATATGGAATATTATCGGCGATAAGGTGCCGCGGTGGAGAGGAGTGGACTGCCCCTTTCCGGACCAGATCATCGATCCGGGCGGACGGCGCTTCGTACTGGTTTTTTGGTATTTTTAGAGGTTTTATTTACCCGCAGCCGTGAATCTGTCCGTTAGCCATTATCTTGCAATATTTGAGAGTGTATTTTGTAGAAAAACGGCCGTCCTGACGTTCCTCGTCACTGATGCAGATTATCGTCCCGGAGACGAGCCTTTCATTCCGTTATCGCCGGTATCAGAATTTCAGGCTCGGCGCTGATGAACGCTGGGAACCCGGTCGCTATCGCTCACGGTTCTGACCCTCAGGAAATGACGAAATTCTGTGCTAAGCTGTTCGGCAGGAGCTAGGAATACTTATGGAATGGTTTTCAACTCTTTCGCTCGCATTAGGGTCGGCGTGGACGTCTGGTATTAACCTTTACGCCACGGTCACGATCCTCGGGCTACTGCAAAAATTTGGTGCGACCAAGCTGCCGGGTGGGCTCGATTCGCTGGATAATTGGTGGATCATCGGCATTGCCGGCGGGCTGTATGTGATCGAATTTTTTGCCGATAAATTCCCTTACGTCGACAGCGTCTGGGATGTCGTCCATACATTTATCCGCGTGCCTGCCGGAGCGGTCGTTGCGTATGCAGCGACAAATCAGCTTGATTCAAGCATTTACATCCCGGCGGCACTCGTCGGCGGCGGGCTTGCTCTCGCTTCGCACGGCACCAAGGCGGCGGCGCGTGTTGGCGCCAATCTGTCGCCCGAGCCGATCTCAAACTGGGCACTATCATTTTTCGAAGACGGCCTCGTGATCGTCGGCGTGATCCTCGCGGTCTTTGCCCCGATTGCAATTGCTATCGTGCTAGTTTTCTTCGTTATGTTCTTTTTCTGGTTTTTACCAAAAGTATTCCGCAGCTTTCGGCGGATGTTTCGCGCGGTCGGAGCGTATTTTCGCGGCGAAGGGTTTACCGACGTGGCCGTCCGATGAACTGGGAACGCACATTTCAATTGCTCGCCGTCGCCTTTGCCGGAATCGCCGCGTTTTTCTATTGGCGAGGGCTGTATGACGCGATGTTTGTCACCGCCGTGATCGGTGCCGCCGCGTTTTTTCTGAGCATCCGAATGCAGGTAAAAACTCGTATCGACGAGCGTCGAGCCAAAGAATCCGAAGCGGAAGAACCCGAATCCTGAATTCCGATAAATATGTCACGCATCGTCCTCTCGACAATGGGCAGCCTCGGCGATCTGCATCCGATGATGGCCCTCGGGCTCGAACTCAAAAAACGCGGCCACAGCGTCGTCGTCAATACCTGGCAAGGCTACAGCGAAAAGATCATCGAAAACGGGCTCGAGTTTGCCCCGCTTCGCCCTGATCTCGATCCGACCGACGCCGAACTCATCCGCAAAACAATGGACGCCCGCACCGGCCCCGAGATGGTCATCCGCGAGATCATCCTGCCGGCCATCCGAGACATGTACGACGATATGCTGGCTGCGGTCGATGGTGCCGACGTATTTTTGAATGGTGAGATCGTTTACACGGCCGCATCGATCGCCGAGAAAACGGGGGTGAAATGGATCACCACGACCCTTTCACCGATGTGCATGTTTTCGTCGCATGACCCCAACGTTTATCCGCAGGCGACCTGGCTCGAATACCTGCGGCCTCTGCCCGCCCTGTTTCACCGCGAACTGTTTCGCGTAATGCGTTGGACGGTCAGCGGCTGGTACGAGCCGTATAAGACTCTGCGACGCGAACTCGGGTTAGACCCCGACCACGATCCGATATTTACCGATAAATTTTCGCCGCTTCGGCATCTGGCGGTGTTTTCCGAGGCGATCGGAAAGCCGCAACCGGATTGGCCCGCGCAGACGATCCAAACCGGCTTTTGTTTTTACGATGAAAGCGAAACGCTTCAGTTGCAGCCGGAGCTTGCCGCGTTTCTCGACGACGGCGAACCGCCGATAGTTTTCACACTTGGCTCAGCGGCGGTGATGGATGCACGCGATTTTTTTGACGAGAGTGCCAAGGCGGCAAAGCTGCTCGGACGCAGGGCTGTACTGCTGTACGGCAAGGACAACGCTCCGCCAAAGGGGCTTGATGACAACATCGTCGGGTTTGAGTTTGCTCCGTATTCGCTCGTTTTCCCGCGGGCGGCGTGTGTTGTTCATCAAGCGGGAGTCGGCACCACGGGCCAAGTCTTGCGTGCCGGAGTACCGCATCTTATCGTTCCGTTTAGTCACGATCAGCCGGATAACGCCGCCCGCTGTCGCCGTGCCAATGTCGCCGAGATCATCGGCCGCGACAGTTACAATGCCGAAAGTGCGGCCAAAGCATTGTCCACAATCCTCTCGGATGAAAAATATAGCGCAAACGCTTTGCCGCTAAAACGAATCATAGATTCCGAAAATGGCACGAGGGCCGCGTGTAACGCTATCGAGGCTGTTTTACGCTAATGGCGGTAACGGGTAAGATAGATTCTTATGGAACGTATAGCCCGGCTGATCGAGAATAATCGGCGTTGGTCCGAGCGGAAAACGATCGAAGACCCGAATTTCTTTGTCGATCTCGCAGCACAGCAAACGCCGGATTTTCTTTGGATCGGATGTTCGGACAGCCGCGTTGAGGCAAGCCGCATCGTTGGTATGTCGCCGGGCGAGATCTTTGTTCACCGTAACGTTGCAAACCTGGTCGTTCACACCGATATCAACTGTCTTTCGGTCATACAGTTTGCGGTCGAGGTGCTCAAGATCGAACACATCATCGTATGCGGCCACTACGGTTGTGGCGGAGTACAGGCCGCCCTCGAAACTGACAGTCACGGCCTAATAGACAACTGGCTGAGAAATATTCGCGAAACAGCGTACCTCTATGCTTCAGAACTGAACGCTATCGAGGAGATGCCGCAAAAGATCGACCGGCTTTGCGAACTCAATGTAGCCCGACAGGTATTAAATGTTTGCGAGACCACCATCGTGCGGGATGCCTGGAATCGCGGCCAAAAGCTGATGATCCACGGCTGGATCTACGGGCTAACGGATGGCCTAATCAGGGATCTTGGGCATACAAATTTAGGCCAGAAAGAAGCCCGTGAATTCAGGACGAATTTCATGGCTGGTAGGGGATAATTTTGGGCGTGGAGCTAAAGCAAATAGCTTATCATTCTCTTTGTAAGGTTCATTTATGATTAGATTCAAGAGCAACATGTTTCCTGCGGTAATATTCTGTATTTTGGCCGTCTCGCTCCAGGCATTTGGTCAGATGGCCCGAAAACCTTCGCCGACCCGCGAGCCTAAGGGAGCAATGGACAAAAAGCCCGACTCGTCCAAAAACTCGCTGCCGGAGATCGAGTCGCGCAACGCTTTTGATTCGATCGCCCGGGTTTATCATGCGGGAACGCCGTACTCGATGCCGCATGTGATGTTTATTATCGACCGGCGTTCAAACAACAAGATCTATTACGTCAATTCGCAAAAATATCGCTTTCACAAAGATTTTCTACTCGCGACATATCTGGTACCTCGCGGCACCGACGTATTTAAAGGGATCTATGTCGATCTCGACCGCCGCTTTATCGTCGGCACGATCGCGTGGCAGGCTCCGGTCGAAAAATTTACTTGGGAACTGTGGGAAGGCGATCTCGCATCTGCCGAGATCATAAAAACGGCTAACGCAACGATCAACGCCTCGTTCTTTCAAAAAACGACATATAAACCAAACTCGATCCGGCAAGAAGATGTATCCGCAAACATCGGCATCGACCGCATTTTGCAGGACGAGCTAAACCGTAATCAGGCATATCTCGCTCTAAACACCGGCACCGCCATCGGCCGCGTTCACATCATCGACAAGCTAGACGACACGGTCGAGATCGGTGATAACGAGATCCTGATCTTAAAAGAATTGCCGCTTAACCTGCCGCCCGTTCGCGGCATTATCATCGCAAAGCCATCTTCACCACTTTCGCACGTCAACATCCTTGCGAAGGGATGGAACATCCCAAATGTGTATATCAAAGACGCCGACAAGCTGTTTCGCAGTTACGATACGTTCGTGATGAAGCTCAATGCCAATCTGACGGATTACAGCTTTGACCGTGCGTCGCAAGACGATATCAAAGAAAAATTTGTCTCGCCCGATCAGCAAATTCCCCCGGCCGATCTAAAGACGACAAAGCTCGCGGGGCTACGCGAAATGCGAAAGGCGGACAGCATAAAATACGGAGCAAAATCTGCGAATCTAGGCGAAATGCTCAACAAAAAGCTAACTGGCATTACGGTTCCTGACGGGTTCTCTGTTCCCTTTCATTGGTACGACAAGTTCATGAAAGAGAACGGTTTTGACAAGATCATTGAGGACCTTATGGATAACAATGATTTTGTCCATAACCCTAAGTTTCGGCGGCAAAAGCTTGAGGAGTTTCGTGGGCTCATACAAAAGGGCAAGTTTGATGACGGGCTAAAAACGGCTCTCATCGACAAATGGAAAACCCAGCTTGGCGGCAAACCGGTCTTTGTCCGCAGCTCCTCAAATAGCGAAGACCTACCCAATTTTAGCGGTGCGGGGCTATATTCTAGCGTGCCAAACGTCATCGCCGAGGACAAGCTTGTCGAAGCCGTCAAAAAGGTCTGGGCATCGCTCTGGAAATTTGAGGCTTACGAGGCTCGCGTCCGCAATTACGTCAGCCAGTCCGACGTCTATATGTCGGCTCTCGTCCAGCTCGGCGTCGATATGGAAAAGGGCGGCGTGATGATCACCAAAGACCCGTTTGACGACCGGAGCAAAAACAGCGTCTACATCAGTGCCGTCTGCGGGCATAATTCAAAGGTGGTTGATAATACGGGTATTCCGGAGCAGATATTGTTTAACCCAAAATCAAATTCGGTGGTCGTTATGACCCTGTCGCAACAGGAAAATGCACTAGCGTTCGACGCAAACGGCGACCTCAAGGTAACCGTTGATAAATGTGCAGGGGCAAAAAAACGCGTGCTGACCGACCTGCAAGCCCGTGCACTTGCAAAAGCCGCGATCAACATCCGCACAGCTTTTGGCGGCAAAAAAGAACAGGACATCGAATGGGGTATTCTGAACGGCAAGATTTACATCGTCCAGGCCCGGCCCTATATTGATAAGAAATAGTTGGTTATACTAAATTATGAAAAAATTATTAGTTTTAGTCGCCTCCGCAATATTCATCGTTGGCTGCAACAACGCCGCAAAGCCGGTCGCTCAGGACACGAACTCGGCAAAGCCTGGAAATACCGAAAAGTCGCAAACGGCCATTTCTCACACGACCGAAAATCAGACGCCGCCAGCAAATACGGGTGCACCGTCGAAATGGAAACAGAGCGGCGACCCGATCGACACCAAGGTCTTTGATACCGCGATAGCGACAGCCGAGGTCGCGTTTAAGAAAAAACAGGATGATGCCGGCGCCAAGAAAGCTCTC
>DEQS01000046.1 GCA_002360555.1 Chloracidobacterium sp. UBA3360 | reverse complement strand
CCGCAGGCCGAGCACATTTTATCGATCGCCCGAACGGTCGCGAGTGCTGAGATCGCCTCGGCTTCGCGGGTGAGTATTTCTTTTTCTCCCTTAGACAGCGAGGGATGCTTGACCACATAGTCAAAGGTTGCGCGGGTCGCGTGCTCGCCCTGCGGTTTAAGCTTGACCATCAGCGTCATCGGATAATCTAGGACGTCCGCCGACGAATATGCCGTTCCCCAGCCGCGCGCTTGACGGCGCCCGCGAACAACGCTTTCCTCATCATCCAGAATGTCGTAACCGAGCCGCTCCATCGCCGCAATCAAACGGTTTCTGACACTTTCACGATCACCGACCAATACCCGCCTAAGATAGTGCTCGGTAGTGTGGTACGGATTTACAGTTCCGTCGCCTAGTACGATCAAATCAGACATAAAACACCCCTTAGGAACAACTTACATATTGCATAAACACCATACGAATGCGCAAATCTCTAAGTTGCTACGCCGGCAAAAATTTAACAATTCTGTAACCGTCAGAACTTTCTTCGAGTGAATCTGACTCCGCCGTTTTGGTTCAAGCCCCCGTGTCACTAAAATCAAGTATTAGCCAATGTCCGAAGAAGCCCGCAAATATCACGAAGAAGAAGCGATCGGAAAGACCTACGATTTCCGTGTCGCCCGTCGGCTCGTGCGGTATATCAAACCCTATTGGCGATACGCGGCGGCGGCGATAGTCCTCACGCTGCTGACCAATATTCTCATCAGCACGCAGCCGTATTTTACCAAGATGGCGGTGGATGATTTTATCACGCCGAAACGCGTTGATGGTATCTGGCTCTTTGCCCTCGCATTTTTTGGCGTGTTCCTCTTTAGGTTTCTGTTTTCTTACGCACAGGAGATCTTGCTTAATAATGTCGGCCAGCGGGTAATGTTTGACCTGCGGACAGAGCTTTTTACCAAGCTGCAAAAACAAGAGGTCGCGTATTACGACCACTATCCGGTCGGCCGAACGATGACGCGGCTCACGTCGGACGTCGATGCCCTTAACGAACTCTTCACCTCTGGCGTGATCGATGTGCTCGGCGATCTGGTCGTCATCTTTGCGATCATCGGGATAATGTTTTGGCTTGATTGGAAATTAGCACTCGTCTCGCTTGTGACCGTGCCGCTGCTCTTTACGGCGACGAACTGGTTTCGCAAACACGCCCGCAACGGCTTTGACCGCGTTCGTACGCGAAATGCACGGCTCAACGCTTTTCTACAGGAATATATCTCGGGTGCCCAGACCGTCCAGCTTTTCAATGCTGAGAATAAGGCCCTTTCGCGGTTTCGGGATATTAACGATGACTATCGCAACGCCAATATCGAGACCATATTTTACTACGCGATCTTTTATCCGCTGGTCGATTTCATCGGGGCGGTCGGCATCGCGGTCGTAATATTTGCATTTGGTTATGAGACGCTTGGCGGGTTTACGGCCGCCGGAGCGGCTCTAAGCGTCGGTGTTCTCGCGGCGTTTATCCAATATTCGCTCCAGCTTTTTCAGCCGATCCGCGACCTGTCGGATAAGTTCAACGTTCTCCAGGCCGCCATCGTCGCGTCGCACCGTATCTTTATCTTGCTCGATCGCGATATCGAGATCACTACCCCCGCCGAGCCGAAAAAGACCGGAAAAGCCACCGGCCAGATCGAGTTTGAAAATGTCTGGTTCGCCTACAACGACGAAGACTGGGTGCTGAAAGACGTATCGTTCAAAGTAGATCTTGGCGAAAGCGTCGCCCTAGTCGGCCATACCGGTTCGGGCAAAACGACCATCACCAATCTGATAATGCGCTTTTACGATGTGCAGAAAGGGCGGATCTTGGTAGATGGCGTTGACGTCCGTGATTGGTCGCTGCACGACCTTCGGTCAAACTTTGCCGTCGTTTTGCAGGACGTATTCCTATTTAGCGGCTCGATAGAAAACAACATCAGGCTTGGCAACAACGGCATCACCCGCGATCGCGTCGAGTGGGCGGCCCAAGAGGTACACGCTGACGCCTTTGTCCAAAAACTCGACGGCGGTTATGAATCTGAGATCCGCGAACGCGGTGCCGGCCTGTCGGTCGGACAAAAACAGCTCATCTCGTTTGCCCGTGCGTTGGCTTTTGACCCAACTATCCTCATCCTCGACGAGGCCACCAGCTCCATCGATACTGAGACCGAGCAGCTTATCCAACAAGCCGTAGAACGCGTCATGACCGACCGCACATCGCTCGTCGTCGCCCACAGGCTCTCGACCATACAAAAATGCGACCGCATCATCGTGCTGCATCACGGCGAACTGCGTGAAATGGGTACTCACAACGAGCTACTCAGCCAGCGCGGCCTATATTGGCGGCTGTATCAACTCCAATACTCTGACGAAAAACTCCATGTCACCGGCGACGCTCTCAGCGACGCAACCCTTGAATCCGGACTTACCTGATCAACGAATTACATTTTTGATAATTCACAACCAATTCGCGTTTCGCGAATACAAACCTCAGGCACGATTTAGTTCTACACTAATTCGTAAAATCGGAGTATTATTTCTTTATAGGTGCAAAGATGTTAGAGAATACCAACACGCCGGAAACCGGCAGCGATTGCTCGTGGTCAAGCCGTGCAGTAACGGTCGAACGCGTAGCAACCGCCAATCTCCCCACAAAACGCGGTGATTTTAAGATCGCCGGTTACAAGTCGCTGACGAGCAGCGAAGAATTTGTGGTGCTGTATAAAGGCGAGATGAACGGCGAAGTGCCGACACTCGTCCGCATCCATTCCCAATGCCTGACGGGTGACGTATTTGGTTCGATCAAGTGCGACTGCGGGCCGCAGCTCCATAAAACAATGGAAATGATCGACGCCGAGGGACGCGGAGCCATTGTCTACCAGCAGCAAGAGGGCCGTGGTATTGGCATCATCAACAAGATCCGCGCCTACGCCCTGCAGGACGAAGGTGCAGATACTATCGAGGCGAACGAAGAGCTTGGCTTTGCCAGCGACCTTCGTGATTATCAACAGTGCGCCGAAATACTCTTTGACCTGGGACTGTGCAAGGTCAGGGTCATTTCAAACAACCCGGACAAACTGGCCGCCCTCGAACGTGCCGGCCTACGCATCGTCGAGCGCGTCCCGATCGAGGTCGAATCAGAACAGCCCGCGGCCCACTATTTACAAACAAAAAAGGAAAAGATGGGCCATTTATTAGGAAGTTGAGGATTTATAGAAATGTTTAAGCTATCTGCAAAAATCGGAATTTCAATTGTTGTTATGTTATTGGGTCTTTCTGCTCCCAACTATGCCAAAGTGAAAACTCCTCCAGCCAACGAACTGCCTCTTAACACCATTAACGGACAAGTTTGGGCTCCAAACAACCGGCCTGTTCCTAATATCTATGTCGAGCTATTAAACGAAGTAAATTCAACGCTAGACCGACAAAGAACCTCACAAGCCGGACAGTTCACATTTACAGGTATTTCAGCCGGACGATTCAAGCTTCGCGTTTTGGCACTTGGGACCGATTATCTTGAGGCAACCATGGATGTTCAGATCATGAATCTTGTTCAGGGAATGAGTGACAATCAGTATGTCGATATCCGAATGAGATATGATCCGAAACGAGTA
>DEQS01000055.1 GCA_002360555.1 Chloracidobacterium sp. UBA3360 | reverse complement strand
GGATTTTTCTTGACCTCGCGACGCATTTTGGCGATGGCGTCATCTACGACCGCCATATCGCGTTCGTAAGCGATTCGTTCGGACGGACGGAGCGTGTCGGCTTTCTGTGTCTCGACCGTCTTTGACAGGCTTGATATCGTCTTTACATAACTCTCTTCGCCGGGCATATAGCTAGCGTTGTTTGTGCTTGCCGAAAATCTATCAACTGCGGGCGAGGCCGTTACCCGGCGGTCATCATAACGGGTCGAGGCACGCTCGACAGTAAATGGAGCGGTCGATTTAGGTTCAACAACAACGTCGCCGGTTGGTGCAATCGGAGCGGAGGTTGAAACGGCGATCTTCGGTGTCACAACCTCGGCAACTGACTGCTGTTCCGTGGTGCGATTAAGCAAAACTGCGGCCGATATGCCGATCACGATCAAAATGCTTGCGGCGGCGGCGAATGTCGGGTTTGCGAGGGCTACGGCTAAAAATGCCCACGCTTTGTGCCAGATCGACTGATTTCCGCGCTCGGTCTCGATCGAATCGTTGATCTTGTTCCACAGACGCTGCGTCGGGACGAGCGTGTTAAATTCGCGTTCGAGCGCCGGGAATACGAGTGCCGATTCTTCCTCAGCCTCGGCGAGCATCACAGCACACGTATCGCATATCGCGACGTGGCTTGAGACCCGCGTCGATTCGTCGTGGGTAAGCTCGCCATCCAAAAAGGCCTGGATCATCCCTATGTCAAAACAGTTTGCGTTCATATCGTTTCCTTGCCCGGTTTGCCGTAAAAACGGGCAAATTCTTGTCTGGCACGTGCTACAAATGTGCCTATGCTCGACTCGTTAAGGTCGAGGCTGGTGGCGATCTCTTTGTAAGAAAGCCCCTGTTGTTTCAATATCAAGCAGCTCCTGAGCGGCTCTTTTACCCGGTTTAACGCTCTGTGTATCTCACTAACGCCTGCCGATTCTTCATACTCGGTCTCGACCGACGGGGCGTGCGTTGTGCCTGATTCTTTGACGTAATTATCGTCTCTCGTGTTCGCCCTAATATTCCCGCGAACAGTATTCTTTGCAACATTTATCGCCACCCTGATGAGCCAGGGGCGGAGCATTTCTTCGGTGGTGATGGAATCGAGATTTTTGTAGAGCCTGAGATAGGTTTCCTGCACGACATCTTCGGCAACGGCGGCGTCCTGAACGACCGAACGGGCGGCGCGAAAGACGGTTCGGTGATGAAGCGCGAACGCCTCTTCAAACTCGATCTTACCTGTCGCTGCCGTCGCCGCTGTTTGCTCGGACATTATGTCCACAAATATGTCAGTACTCTCGTTCATTATCAGCATCAAAATGCTCTTCACAGTAGATACACCGCAAAGCCGGGAAATATGACAAGAATAACCTTAAAAAGTTAGTTTTTTCAATTGCTGCATGATGCCGGATGACACACCAATTGGTCCGCCGGTTGTGACCAAAAAGTAATAGCAGTCATCCGTTTCAGTTAGGATACGCTCAAGATCGGCGTGAGGTTCTGTGGAAGTAAATTTTGGCTCGGCGAGAGCGAGCCGTTTGAGCGATTCGTAAAGGTGCGAGCGGCCGGTTTCCATTTCACCGGCGTCATTGTCAATAACAAGCTGAAATGCAGCATTTTCAGCCGCAAAATGTGCAATGATCGACGCCGCAACGCTTGCTCCGGCCTCAAATTGCTCGGAGCTAACGACGGTTTTGCCGCCTTGCTCAGCGGCGATCTTTTCACGCACCGGCAGCTCCTTTGCTGTATCTTTTGTGATTCGCGTGTCAAAGATGACGGTGACGCGTTTTTCGTCCTCGTCGGCGTATTCGCGTACCGTGAGTTGCATCGCGCGGGCGGTAGCTTTCCAGTCGATGCGGCGCAGGTCGTCTTGCGGTTGGTAATTTCTGAGCGCTAGCAGATCTTGCCCAACGCCGCGGCGACCGACGGAATGCTCACCTGCGTTCATCGGCGTTTGGTCCAGATCGGGAGCGAATATCTCGATCTTTGGAAAAACTATCAGCTCCGCAGCCTTTGCCGGCAGCCGCCGCCGGTGGCGAAAAAAGCCAAAAGGGAACTTGGTCGAAAGCTCAAAATCCCTGATCGTGAGTTTTCCCCGATGCGGGAAAATATGGGCGGTCTTGACCTCGACGGTCTCTTTGCGGCCGATGTAGACAAAATGGCTGAGCGTCCGCCTGATGACCGGAGCTTGCCCAAGTCGCTTCGCAACCCATGCGGGCAGGATAGCATCGAGATCATCCGCAGCGATCGAACGTTCGCGTTCCTTGCCGCGAACCTCTGCAACGACCGAAAACGCGGGGAACAGCCGCTTGCGATTCGTGATGCTGACGAGTATCTGCGTCGGCTCTCCCGCAAAGATCGTATCGGGAAACCGCATCTTGATATCGAGTTTTTTCAGGCAAATACTGCCCGCAAAAAAACCGACGATCATCGTCGCGATGAGGAACGACAGCACGATAAACAGCAGATTATTGCCCGTGTTCCACGCCGAAAAACCGACGATCAATATCAGCACCAGCATGATCGCGCCGCCGGTCGTAAATTCGAACGGCAGATTCATCTGCGACGCTTCGCGGCCCGCATTTCTGACAAGCGGCGGCACGACGAACACCAAAATTATTAGGACAAAAACAAGCGAAGCCCCGGCGGCTATCCCGGCGAGACGGATGTTGCCGGTCTGATGAGCGTAAAGAGTCACTCCGGCGAGAGCGAGCCCGCCAAGCACGACCGCGCCGCCAAGAGCGGCATTTCGCAGATCGCGAAAGCTAAAAAGCTGGCTGGCTAGTCGAAGATTCATTTAAGAAGGTCTGCCCACGAAATACACGAAAAACACGAAAGTAAAAGAACTCTTTTTTTAGTGTCTTTCGTGTGTTTCGTGGGCAAATTCTTAGATAGGCACAGTGACTTGTTGCAAGATGTCTTGTAATATCTGCTCGGCCTCTCGGGTTCGATGACGGAGATTTGCCCCGCGCGAAGCGACGATCAGGCGATGGGCGAAACACGGCATTACTAGGCGTTTGATGTCGTCAGCGATGCAGTAATCGCGGCCCTCGATAAACGCGAGTGCTTGTGCCGAACGAAACAGTGCGAGCGATCCGCGAGGGCTGATGCCAAGCTCGAGCATTTCGTGTTTACGTGTCAGATCGACGATCTGTAGCAGATAATCGAGAAGCGCGCCGTCAAACCGCACGTCGGCCACAAGTGCTTGTATCTCAAGCAGTTCGGCCTGCGACATTACGGCCTCGACGGCATTGAGCGGGTCGGCGGATTCGCGGTCGCGGAGTATGCTGCGTTCGTCATTGAGGGCCGGATAGCCGATGTGGAGCCGCAGCATAAAACGGTCAAGCTGTGATTCGGGCAGCGGATATGTGCCGTGGTGCTCTGACGGATTTTGCGTGGCCACAACCATAAACGGTCTCGGCAAACGCCGCGTCACGCCTTCGACGGTGACCTGTTCCTCGGCCATTGCTTCGAGCAGGGCGGATTGTGTTTTTGGGGTCGCACGGTTGATCTCGTCGGCGAGCACGATATTCGAAAAGATCGGTCCAGCCTTCCATTCAAAATCACCGCTCTTTTGGTTAAAGACCGACAATCCCAGCATATCGGACGGCAGTAGGTCTGAGGTGAACTGGATACGGTGAAACGACATCTCAAGAGCGCGCGCCAAAGCGTTTGCAAGCGTCGTTTTGCCGATACCGGGCACGTCCTCGATCAGCAAATGGCCTTTAGCCAATACCGCTATCAAGGCAAATTTGACCGTCTCAGACTTGCCCTTGATGACGCTCTCGACGGCGGCCTGCAGCCCGGCGATCTTGCCCGAAACGTCAGTCCCTAGGACGATATCCTTACCCGCGTTTTCAGCTTCTGTGCCTATCCAATCTCTCATTAAAGCAATACGCGGCGTTTCGCACCGCAAATTTATTCTACCCGATAACAAACCACCGACGTACAAAAAAGTTGCAAAGTTTGGAATCCCGCCTTTAGGCGGCTTTCCCTGTAGGTAAGGTGCCGCCTAAAGGCGGGACTCGGAACGGGAATTGAATTTCGCCGCAAAACCATCTAAACTTTTGAAACTTAATCAATATCTTTTCGTGTTGAAAACGGGAAAGGTGTAAGCAATTATATGAAGAATTACAGATCACGTTTTAAGGACCAACGCGGATTTAACCTTATCGAATTAATGATCGTTATCGCGATCATCGGCCTGCTCATCGGCGTCGGCACGATCGCGTGGCAGGCGGTCATCCGCTCCGGCAACGAAACCGCTGCGGCCCAATCGATCGACAATATCCGCAAGTTTCAGGCCCAATACGCGTCGCGAAACAAGGGCAGCTTTGCCACATTTGACGAGCTGATCGCAAAGGTTAGCCTCGATGAAAAATTTAAAGGTGAAAGCCCGGTCGTGAACGGCTATATCTTCACAATGACCGTGGAACCGGCGTCCGCAACTAAACCCGGTTTCTATTCCATAGTCGCTGACCCGCAAGTTGCCGACGGAGTAACCGCAACCGGAACGCGGCATTATTACACCGATTCGAGCCTCAGTTCGATCAAAGCAACCGACGAAAATCGCCCCGCCAAGGCGGATGATCCATCTATTTAGTGAACAACCAACAGTGAATAGTGAACAGTTAAAGAAATTCCGCACTGTTCACTATTAGTTATTCACTATTCACTATCCCGCCGTCTTAGCTCAGTGGTAGAGCACTCGCTTCACACGCGATAGGTCACAAGTTCAAATCTTGTAGACGGCACCAGTTTTTGGATAAGTTAGGGGCATTTGTGAATGTCCCTATTTTTATCCCACTTAAATTTCCACCAAATATTTTTCTTTTGGCTCAGTTAACCTGGTCCTTAGTTGGATATGTGTTTTCATATTCAATGGCGGTTAGGTAATCGTCAGGATTGTTCACATTTAAGAAAAAATGGTTCGCTCCCGGTAGATCTTCGTACTCGGCGGATCTTAGGATCCGGGTATTTAGTCGGGTTGCTAGATCTTGCAGCCTCCAATTGCCCTCATTTATCATTTTCAGGACCTCGGGTAAACAAATGCGGGGACGGAAAAGTCCACAAAGCGGTTGGATGCGTCCATCGGGCTGCTCTGCGAAAACAGCGTCAGCACTAATGTCCTGCGAGTCTGCGAATTGCTCGACCACTGACATCATTCTGGTCAGCAATTCCCCATTTACAAACGGGAGATCGCAAGCGAGTATGGCCGCCCATTCGGTTTTTGCGTGAAATAGAGCTGTATAAAGTCCAATTATGGCACCCCTCGCGTTTGCCGCGACGAGTTCGTCCTCTATTATTGGCAAAGAGGTGACATCGGTTGTAAAGTTGCCGACCGCGAATACAGGGTCAGCTATCCGATACAACTCTCCGGCCGCACGGTCAAGGAGTGTTTTGCCGCCTAGCAGCAAGGTTGGTTTACTCTGACCCATTCGCCGGCTTTGGCCGCCGGCCAAAACAAAACCTTCGATCATAACCACTGTAGTCTCAAATATATGTTCATCGCTCTACTTCATCCAAAGGTGCCGGAGTAAGTGACTCAAATCATATTCGAAAAACGGACTTAATGCTAAATTCTAATACTAGACATCGTTGTTGAGAACTAGATCATGAAACTCAGAATTAGAGGAAACTCTCTTCGTTTTCGTTTAGGCCGCTCCGAAGTAGAAACTTTTGGTCGAACGGGAACTATTGGTGACAAGGTGCAGTTTGGCCTAAAAGAAAAAGAATTTGGTTACTTGCTTGAAACGGCGACCGAAAATAGGTTTACGGCCTCGTTTACTGACGGAACGATCAGGGTCAGCGTCCCTCCCTCAGAGGCTGATCATTGGGTCAACACGGACGAGGTTAGCCTTGCCGGAACCTTTATGGCGGACGAACAAACCGAAATCAAGATATTGATCGAAAAGGATTTTGTCTGTCTGAATGCCCACAACGACGAAGATCAGTCTGACCGATATCCTCATCCCAAAGGCGACGATGCCTGTTGACCGCACCAAGATGCGCTTGTTGCGATCTTTTAGATCAAACAATTACCATGAGCTTAACGGCTCGTTGTCTCGAACTTGAAATATGCACAATGTAGATCTCGATCTCGTGGAAATGTCGTTGGACGTCATTAAATATGCCATTGCCCGAATATCCGATACGGACCCGAAGCTCGGTTTTCCCAAAACCGCCGAAGAGCTAAAGGCTCTGGTCGGTGAGACTGTCACGCCTGCGGGCATCGGCGGCGAAAAGGCGTTCGCTCTTTTTCGCGACGTTCTGGTCAAAGCGAGCGTCTCGATCGACCATCCGCGGCACCTTGCGTTCGTTCCCGCATCGCCGACACGGGCTGCCGTAATGTTCGATCTAGTTACGTCGGCAACGAGTGTGCACGGAGCATTTTGGCTTGAGGGGGCAGGGTGTATTTTCGCAGAAAATCAGGCAATGGAATGGCTCGTTTCGCTAACAGGGATGCCGGAGGGGACGTTCGGTGTTTTTACAAGCGGCGGCACCGAAGCAAATCTTTCGGCAATGGTCACCGCCCGGGAATATTGGCGCAGCCAGGACGACAGGCGGGCTAACCAGCGGGGCATCGTGATCACGTCGAACGGGGCCCATTCGTCGATCAAGGCTATGGCAAAGGTGATCGATGCCGACGTGCTTCTAGTTGAAACAGAGGATCGATTTGAGGGTGGCATACTTGCCGAAACCATCGCTAATATGACGCCGGATGACCGCCAACGTATCTTTGCTGTAATTGCGACGGGCGGAACCACCAACGCCGGCATTATCGACGATCTTGCCGGCATTGCCGCGGTATGCGAGGCCGAAAAAATCTGGTTTCATGTAGACGCCGCATACGGAGGCGGTGCGTTAGCGGTCCGTTCGGTGCGGCATCTATTTAACGGAATCGAAAAAGCCGACAGTGTCACGATTGACCCGCACAAGTGGCTTTTTTCGCCATATGATTGTGGTGCGGTCATTTACCGCGACCCCAATCTCGCAAAAAAAGCTCACGGGCAAGAAGGTTCGTATCTGGATATTTTCAGCGACGAAGGGGCTCGCGGGTTTAATCCCTCGGACTATCAGATACAACTCACACGGCGGGTGCGAGGACTTCCGCTTTGGTTCTCATTGGCAATGCACGGTACGGACAGGTACGAAACGGCTATCGAACGCGGGATCGAGTTGGCGCAGATCGCGGGAAGGTTGATCTCCGAAACCGACTATACGGAACTCGTACGCGAGCCCAGCCTTTCGTGCGTTTTGTTTCGCAGATTGGGATGGTCACCCGAAGACTACAGAGCGTGGACATACGACAACCATAAGTCTGGTTTCGCGTTGGTAGCTCCAACCAAGACGAGGGCTGGTGGGGAAACCGTCTCCCGGTTTTGCTTTATCAATCCGGACACAACGGAAAAGGACATCGCGGACATCCTTGCGACGATGGCCTGAAACGGCTTAGAAGATCAGTCATATTTCAAAGCTCATAATTTTTGGTTCTCACCCTGTTATTTCGGAGCCATCATATCTGTGATCTCTTTCCAAGCGATCTCGGCTTTGGCGAGCGCAGCTTGCAGATCTTTGCTTGCGGCGACAGCTTGGGTGCTCGGGGCGACATCTGCGTCCTGGAGTAGGTCAAGCAACTGCGTAAATGCCCCGCCGAGACGGCCGAGCGGAAAATCGCTGACGGCAACAGGTGTTCCAGGCTTTTGAGGCGTACCGTCGTTGAGCAGTTTGATCTTGGATTCGATCATATCGAGCCGTGCTTTTTGAGCGTCCGTCATCAGGGCGAGTGTGCGGAGTTTGGCTATGTCGGCTGAGAATTTCTTTACCGACGCAGTCATATCAGCAACACGTTGAATGCCTTTGTAGGCTTGCATTGACAGGTCAAACTGCTGTTTGATACCCAGCGGCGTGGTCTTTACACGCGGGTCCATCCGCACCTTGAGCGTCTGGTTAAACGATTTGCCGTCGACCGTCAGCTTGACCATATACAGCCCCGGCATAACGGCCGGCCCTTGCGGCGTCCATGGCGTGTCCCTCACGATCGCTGAGATCGGCAGGTCGTAGTTGTCCGACGGCGGATTTGCGTACATCAGGTCCCAGACGAAACGCTGCATGCCGGCTTCGTTCTTTAACGGCTGGAACGGGCGTATCCAATATTCTGGTGGATTTACTCGCTTGAGATTTACGTCGAGCGGCTTGTCCTCGCTCGTAAAACGCCGCACGAGATTGCCAAGCACATCGGTTATCTCAAGCACGATCGGCGTTTTTGACGGTGACCTTAAATAGTAATTGATGATCGCTCCGTCCGGCGAATTTTGCCCGGCGGGTTCCTCAGGTGGGAACGGTGTTTCGGTGTGGAGGCTGCGCTTGACGCGGGTCGCAAGCTGCGGCGTGAACAGCCGAGCGGGTTGCCCTTGCGTCTCAGAGCCGATCTGCCGGAGCGGCGTAATGTCATCGAGTACCCAAAACGAACGCCCGTGGGTTCCAACAACGAGATCATCGTCTTTTATGACCAGATCTCGGATCGAGGTTGCGGGCATATTGAGCCGGAGCGGCTGCCAGTTTTCGCCATCGTCGATCGAGTAATATACAGCCTGTTCGGTGCCGCAGAATAACAACCCGCGGCGTTCAGGATCTTCGCGTACAGCATTGACGATACCGCCATTTGGAATGCCGTTAACGATCTCTTTCCAAGTTTTCCCACCGTCGTGCGTCCGGTAAATATGCGGACGCAGGTCGTCGAGCCGAAACGTATTGATCGCCGCGTATGCAGTATTGGCGTCAAAACGCCCGGCGTCGATGAGCGACACTTTTGCCCAAGACTTGAGCCCCGGCGGCGTCACGTTTACCCACGTTTTGCCACCGTTTTTTGTGATGTGGATCAGGCCGTCGTCCGTTCCTGCCCAGATAGTATTTATGTCTTTATACGACGGAGCGACGGTATAAATAACCCCGCGACGCGGCATCGTGGACATCTCTGGCGTCTTATAAATGCCTACATTGTCGGGCACATCCCATTTTTCACGCGAAAGGTCGGGCGAAATGACATCCCAGCTTTGCCCGCCGGTGGTCGTTTTGAACAGTACATTTCCCGCGAAATAAAGCGTTCGTTTATCCACTGGCGAAAATATCACCGGTGCCGTTCGTAAATATCGATATTTACCGCTGCGGATCGCTTCGGGCATGATGTTTTGGACTTGCCGGGTTCTTCGGTCAAAACGCGTAAGCTTGCCGCCGTAGATAATATTCGGATCGAGCGGATCAGGAGCGACATAACCATATTCCTCGACGCCAACGGTTTCCCAATCCCATGCACCGATCGCCCCTGTTCGCCCTCTTGACGAAACGCACGCCGAGCCGCTTTCCTGCTGCCCGCCGCAGACGCGGTACGGATAATCATTGTCGGTTATGACGTGATAAAACTGAGCCGTCGGCTGGTTGTACCAACTCGACCAGCTATCGCCGCCGTTCACGGTGATCGTCGCCCCTTGATCGGTCGCAAAGAGCATAATGTCGGGCTGCTCGGGGTTGATCCAGATGCGGTGATAATCGTCTCCGCCCGGGGCACCTTTGAAACCGGTAAATGTTTTGCCGCCGTCGGTCGATTTGTACGAAGCGACATTTGCGACAAA
>DEQS01000094.1 GCA_002360555.1 Chloracidobacterium sp. UBA3360 | reverse complement strand
GGTGCACCCTCGCACTGGTGGTCACTCGTGACCGACGCCTGCGACGCCTTCGAAGCATCCTTTGGCCAGCAAGACTCCGCCGTCGGCGGCCGCGTCGCCAAAAACGCCGAGATCAACGCCAAGCTGAATGACTTCGTCGCTCTAAAAAGCACCATCAGCCACATGGTCCCAAACTTCTGTGCTTCCGA
Organism: Chloracidobacterium sp. UBA3360; assembly: GCA_002360555.1. Lineage (GTDB taxonomy): Bacteria > Acidobacteriota > Blastocatellia > Pyrinomonadales > Pyrinomonadaceae > OLB17. The sequence continues at coordinate 9,933 of DEQS01000094.1, read as the reverse complement.
ACCCGGCGCCATCGCCGCATGGAACTCCGCCGCCCACATCGAAGAAGCCCCGAAGTCTAAACCAAAACCACCAACACCATAGCCTGTCAATAAAGCTAAAAGGACGGCCATGTGCCGTCCCATTTTATCCTTCTCGCCGAGCGGAAAAGCGATCCTCTGCCGAGCGGAAAAGCTATCCTCTCGCCGAGCGGAAAAGCTGTGCTTTTCCGGCAAGCCCCTAAACCACCTTGCGGCTACGCCGCCATCTTATCTCCAATCTATTTTCAAATGATCAGTCAATAGAGGCTCATTTTCGCTACGATCCGCCCATAGACGAGCACTCGAAAAGCGATATTTCAAAGGATCATCAACGAACCCTGCTCTAACGGGATTCATATGAATGTAATCCGCCTTTTGCCGAAACGTGTCCTCGCCGAATATCTCAAGCGAGTCGGGATGATGCTGCCAAACGGAGTGTTTATGATTGCGCTCGCGAACTTCGCCGCGAAGCTTTAATAGAGAATTCTCAAATCCGTTTTCTTTCAAATATTGAATGACCCGCCGCGCAGATACTCCGTTGATGAGACGCAACGCTTCACTCATTTCTTTCTCGGAATATATAAGTAGGTGAACGTGGTCGAGCATAATGACATATGCCAGGATCAATATCTGATGGTTTCTCCGAACCTCGTCGAATGCATTACAGAGAACCTGTTTCAGCCTATCCGTTTGGAAGATCGGTAGGCGGTGATGTGCCACAGAGGTGAAATAGTAAGCAGGTGTTGTTCGGGATATTTTGAACATCAGATCGGCGGCGTAGCCGCATGAGATTTTTTAGACCTCTCGGAAAAGCATAGCTTTTCCGCTCGGCGAGTTAAAGAAAAAAACCCCGCCCAACACCACCCCCGCCTATGCTAATATCCTAAAAATGAAGACATATCGCACAATCGCAGGCCGGACCCCATTCTTACGATGAACCCATTCTTACGAACTATTTCAATAGTTATTTCTGTAACCGTACTTGGCTTGATCCATCAGACCGAAGTCATTTGCCAAAGTAGTTTAGCCCCCGAACAAGAGCGACATGTTCAGATGATAATCGCGGATTTAGATTCCACGTCTGATATTAGGCGCAGGCTTGTATCGGGTGAAAGGGGAACCGGCGCTAAGGAAAAGTGGATGACCGAAATGGAGAAAATAGGGGCAAAGCGTGTCGTAGCATATGCCAGATTCAACTGGAAGCGTCCAGATTTTTTGGAGATTGACGTAACTGATCTAGCATATTTCAGCTCCTTTAAACAGCAAGAAGCTAAGCTGACATGTAAAATCCGCGAAAATGTAAATCAGATGGTTAAAGACGCTGTCATAAGAAAAGTAAAAGCCGGATTTGAAAATCTTCTTAAACAGTATTTTGAATTAGTGGGCAGTCGCAAGACTGTCTGTGGCTCACTTAACATTTACCTGCTTGCGGATGAAACATTGCCGTCATATACATCTATACCCATAATCGAAGACGGGCGGGAAATACCAAAGTGGTGTAAAAAGTGAAATTCTTGCTGGGCTGAGCAAGAGTTGGGGTCATCCATGAAGTTACTACTTAAAAGAAGCGGGCTCAGGCACTGCGATCCATCCGCCGCTCCGATCCCCAAAAACCCCGCCCAACACCACCCCGCCTATGCTAACATCCTAAAAATGAAGACATATCGCACAATCGCAGGCGTGATTCCTATCCTAACGTGGATGGCGATCTTTTTAGCGGTGCAAACTCCCGCGCAAGGTAGCCCAATCGAAAGTGGGTGGAAAGGAATAAAGGCCTTTGTGTCTACACGGGAAGATGTGGATAAGCTATTTGGCCCTCCTTCGACAAAGGTTGGGGGATCTATTTACCAGACTCCAGATGGCAACATTGAAATCGATTATTCCGGCGTTCCATGTCGGGGGCCTGAGTGGTTTGGTGGGGAATATAGTTTACCTCCCGATCACATAATTCAATTCACCGTCTATCTTAAGAACGCGATTCCAATAGAAAAACTAAATTGGGCCAAAGACCGGTATCGTCAAGACAAAAGTGGCTCACATCCCTACCGTACTTCTTATTACAGTATTGAGGACGGTACTCGAATATCGACTAATACTGAGGATGGAAAGGAAATGGTGGAATCAATATCTTACCAAGGAACCCCGGAACAAAGGCGGGCATATAAATGCCCAATAGCAAGCTCGAAAAGATCTTGTATATAGCATTGCAAACTAGAAAAAAGGCTTCGCATATCGCGAAGCCTTTTCTGTTCCATCTACTTCGGGCTCAGAACCCACGTTTCTTTTGCGGCGGCGGTTATGGCGGCTTTGGAGAATGGGAAGATCGACGGTGTGCCGGTGCGCCAGGATTCGAATTGGTCTTTGTAATGCGGTGATTTTGGGTCACCGGACTCGCCTAGGGGGATGACATGGCGGGTGGCGTCCCAGTTGCCGGGTGACGCGATCAGACGCATTGAGACGCTGGAACCGACGTTTGGCGTGTTACGGCTGCCTGAGATCGCAACATTTGGCGTCGCAAATTGGCCGCCGATAAGGGGAGCGGCGGCAAGTTGATGAGCAAACCGCGACATAAAAGTCTTGCCCCAAACCCATCCGGCCGGATCGCTGCCGTATGTTTTGTTAGCCGCGAGAGTTGTCCGTGCACTGGCATCACAGGCTTTGTAAAGCTCGCCGTATGTTTTGTAGGCCGCAGGGAGCCAACGGGCGGACTGTTCGCGGATCGCCAGGTCAAATACCCGCTGGAGGATGAACCCGGCCGGGACCGCTTTATTGTCGTCAGCGATCTTATTAGCAATGCAGGTACGGATCTCGTTAGCCAAAACCGCTCCGCGGCTGTCGGGCGTCATGTTACCGTCCCAATCTTTTAGCACCGCGATCGACTCAGCCGAGGCAGAGCCGTCCGCAACTACTGACTTTGCAAATGCTGCCAGCGGCCAATTATAGACGTCATGCTGGATATCACGGGAATCGTTCATGGTCATTCCCTGCTTTTTGGCGGAGATGAGATCGTAAATCCGACGAGCGCGATCCGAGACATAAACGCGAGACATTTGCTGATATTTATAGTCGGTGCCGGCGATCCGCTGGTTGGCCGTCACGATAAAACCGGACGGCGGATTGTACAGATGCGGCAGCTCGTCGAACGGGATCATGCCCGTCCAATCACCGTCCGTCGTTGCACCGTCATACGGCAGCGAGCCATCGCCCTTGCGGCGAATCGGTATCTGGCCGGCCGCGTACCAACCGATATTCCCTCTCACATCGGCGTAGACAAAATTTTGCGTTGAGCCTCCATAGCCTTTTAGAGCGTTCTGAAACTCCTGCCAATTCCCCGCACGGTTAAGCTTGAAAAAGGTGCCAAGATCGAGGTTCTTAGGATCGAGCGCCGTCCATTTTAACGAGTAGCTTTTGCCTCCCTCGGTCATCACGATGGGGCCGTTGCGGGTTTCGTACACATCTAGATCGACCGGCGACATCTCCGGCTTAAGCAGATTGCCGCGAACATTGATCTTTTCCTTTCGAGTCTTTAGGGTCTCGACGCCCGTCGGCGTGCGAACTTTTGCCGTGCCGCTTGCCAGTTCGCCCTCGATCGTCTCGAGATAAATGTCCTGTACATCCGGGCCGACGTTCGTCATACCCCACGCGATGTTCTCGTTATGACCGATGATGATGGCAGGCATTCCGGGAATCGATACGCCCGCCGCATGAACACTTGGGCCGTGGATCGAGGCAAGATACCAAACGCCGGGAGCCGTAGGCGACAAATGCGGATCGTTCGCAAGCATAGCCTTGCCGTCCGCCGTCCGTTTGCCGCTGATGACCCAGTTATTACTCGCCGCCAGATCCTCAGCATAAAGCCCGACCATCTCGAGCGAATCTTTACGAAGCTGCTCGTCTTTTTCAGCGAAAGCTAACAATGCGGATGAAACCTGCTGACTGCCAACTGCCGCTGCCACTGGTTTTGTGTCTTTGCCAAAAAGCACAACATCGCTCGGCGTCACCGGGTTTGTCAGGTCGTTTAACTTGTCTTTTGGAACCACTGAAAGTTGTTGCCGCAATAGGTCCATCTGCCAAGTGTTGCTGAGAGCGTCGGCAAGGACAGCTCCGATCACAAGCGAATCGGCCACCGTCCACGGACGCGGCTTGTACTGGAGGATCTTCATTTCGACGGGTTTCGAATTGTCATCCAGCGTTGCGATGTAAGCATTCACGCCGCTTGCATAAGCGTCCATAGCAACTCGCGTCTCGGGAGTGAGGTTCTGCGCTGCTGTCTCTGTCAATGCCGCAAAACCAAATCGCCTCCAGCGTTTGTCGCCGTCGAGAGCCTGTTGTCCAAACAGCTCAGCCGTCTCGCCTCTCGCAACACGCCGCATCAGATCCATCTGCCACAGACGGTCGCTGGCGGTAATGTAGCCTTGGGCAAAATACAGATCGGCGTCGTTTTTGGCTCCGATATACGGAATACCGCGTCCGTCACGGGTGACGGTGACCTCAGCCTTGAGCCCGGCGAGAGTCAATTTTGTTACGTTGCCTTGGGCTGACGAAGTGATCGAGAGGAGAATGACTGCGGCCGCGACGAATAAAAGTCTTTTCATAATGGTTGTCTTGACGAGATATTTTGTGTTGAACTGAACATAAGTTAAACTTTTCGCTGGCTTAATTCAAATTTTTTGGAGACTCGTCGAATGAAATATCTAAAACTTGCCCTCATCGCCGCAACTGCCGCGATATTTATCGCCGCCTGTGGACAGGCTGCTAACACCCCGGTTGCAAACAACACCGCACCAAAAGCAAATCAAAACGCTGCAGCACCCGCCCCAACTCTCAACCCGGCTCCTGTTGCCGAGGCCGATCTAGGTAAGGAACTTTACGCCAAGAACTGCATGATCTGTCACAAAGACAGCGGCAAGGGCGGTAAGGTGACCATCGAGGGTAAATCGATCGACCCTGACGACATAACGACTGCGAAAATGAAAGAAAAAGCAGATGAGAAATTTGTGGGTTACATCAACGAAGGGTTTCCTGATGACGGAATGCCGGCATTCAAAGATAAGCTGACTGCTGATCAGGTCAAGGCGATCATCAAGCACATCCGAACATTGCAGGGCAGCTAGTCCCTTATTTGCAAATGAGGCTCCCACCTCATAAAATCAATTTTAGTTTACGCACCCGTAGCTCAGCTGGATAGAGTATCTGACTTCGAATCAGAGGGTCGCAAGTTCGAATCTTGCCGGGTGTACCATTTCACATTTCAAATATCAGGAACCCAGAATACACGCCCGCTGTTGGTTACTTGTTTCAACCCAAGTTTCGGTAATTCCCTTTCCTCTACCCCAAGATAAGTAAAATGCGGCAGGTCGGACGTGACCGTCTGATACCAGCCGTGTTTTGCCAATATCTCTCGGACTCTAGCACTTTCAAATTCTTTTACATCGAGAGCTAGCATCGACAGATGCTGCGACGTGCCCGGAGGTGCGACGGAGTAGATGATGGATTTATCGAGCGATTTGGCAAAAAAGATCAGATCCTGCTCCAGTCTCAGTATTTCGGGTACCTGCTCAAACGGCGTAAGTGCTTTAATACGACGAGCCTCCGCCTGACTTACGCGACCCCTGCCAACCCAATAGGTAAAACCCGGATTTACGCGGCTTGCCCAAAGAGTGACGGTTTGTTGGTAACCACGTCTGGCTGAATCCGCTCCGCGCGGAGAAATAGAAAGCCGATTCATTTGTGCTTCTGCACGAGCTTCGAGCAGCGCATTCATCGCTGCGGCTTGTAGTTCAACATTTGTCCCGCCGATATTTTCAGACGATCTTTGCAGTCCATTTTGGAACGCCGCAACGTCCGCTTCGTCCCTAAATACGATGTGATTTGGCGGTGTCGCACCGCCGCGAGCGACATAGACCGAGCCGTATTCTCGTAGCAAAAGGCTTTCTGCGTCATTGGTCGGAAAAGCAAAACCTTTTGGCAGATTCTTATAGAAATCCTGTTTTTGTTCGCTTTCAGGCATATTGGTATTTGTTTTGCTAATCTGCTGTGACGCCGAGCCGCAACTTACCAATGCAAACGCTAGCACGTAACAACAAAGAACAGATCGCGGTATTTTGAGCATAAATATTTAGATATTGGCAACGATGGCACGAACGGATTCGATGTGGTCCTTTAGGTATTCGTCCTTTTCGATAAAAGGCACCACCGCACGGATACGATTGTAAATATCTCGCGTGCCGTTGCCAAGTTTCTTGTCGGCCCCGAGCACTTTCTTGCGAAAATCGACGCCCTGTGCGGCACACATCAACTCTAGCGATAATATCGTTTCAAGATTCTCGGCCACCAGTCGTAGCTTTAACGCCCCCGTCGCTCCCATCGATACGTGATCCTCGACATTTGCCGAGCTTGGTATAGTATCGACGCTCGCGGGATGTGCAAGGATCTTGTTCTCAGTACAAAGGGCGGCAGCCGTATATTGCAGGATCATAAAGCCCGAATTCAACCCGCCGCATTCGGTCAGGAACGGCGGCAGAATATGAGCATTTGACGCCTCATCGGTCAGACGCATGATACGTCGTTCCGAAATATTTCCAAGCTCCGTCAATGCGATCGTCAGATAATCAAAGGCTAACGCCAGCGGTTCCCCATGAAAATTACCGCCGCTGATCACATCTATATTGTCACCATCGACAAAGATCAGCGGGTTGTCCGTGACAGCGTTTAACTCTAATTTGAGCAGCCATTCTGCATATAACACCGCATCGCGACAAGCACCGTGAACCTGCGGCATACAGCGAAGCGTGTAGGCATCTTGAACATTTGACGGATCAAAATCACGGACAAACTGGCTGTCAGCGAGAATCTCACGTAAATTTGCGGCACACTCGATCTGTCGCGGATGCGGGCGGACGGCGTGGATGCGTTCGTCAAAAGCCGATGTCGTACCGTGCAAAGCCTCGAGACTAAGGCAGCCGCTCACGTCTGCTAGTTCAGAGAGCGTTCGTGCCTTTACCGTTTCAATCAGCCCGACTGCCGTCATTACAGTTGTGCCATTGGTAAGAGCCAACCCCTCTTTTGCCGCAAGCGTCACCGGGGACAGCCCTGATTTTTCAAGTGCATCCGCCCCTCGCAAAATTTCGCCGTCATATTCCGCCTCGCCCTCGCCGATCATTACACACGCAAAATGAGCAAGCGGGGCAAGGTCGCCGCTGGCACCGAGGCTTCCCTTTTCGGGAATAACTGGATGAATACCGCGATTTAAGAATTCGAGAATGAGGTCGAGAGTTGATAGCCGAATGCCGGAAAATCCACGTGCCAGCGTATTCGCACGAATAAGCATGATCGCCCGCGTCGTAGGCACATCAAACGGATCGCCGACTCCGACGGCGTGGCTGACGACGATGTTTCGCTGTAGCTGCTCGACCTCTTCACGGCTGATTATTTTGTCTTTGAAAGCACCAAATCCGGTTGTGATCCCATACGCGATCTCGCCGCGGTCTAGCAGCGTCTGTACCGCTGCCGATGAGCGGTCGACCGCAGTTTTAGCGGAATCGGAAATGACGACACGCGGCCCGCCGGGTTTGCCGTACGCGACTGCAATAACTTGTTCAAACGTCAGGCTTTCGCCGTCGATGATGATCTCAGAGGCCATAAACAATCAGAGATTAGCACAAAATCGAGTGAAGATTCAGACAGCGACACCGCCGCAATAGACGGCCGCGATTAGGTCACCGCCAAATTCGTAGGCTATTTGCCGATAATCCTGGGCTTCGAAGATAGCCAGATCTGCTCGTTTTCCAACCTCGATCGAACCAACAGTTTCACCAAGCCCGACCGCGTATGCCGCATTTATCGTCGCGGCATTTAACGCCTCAGACGGCAGCAGTTTTTGGTATCGGCACGATATCGCCATTGCCATTGGCTGCGACGGGCACGGAGCAGAGCCAGGATTGTAATCGGTCGAAAGCGCTACCGCACACCCCGTGTCGATCAATTTTCGGGCGTTGGCATACTTTGTTTTGCCGGCGTTGAAATTTTCCGTCGGTATAACCATGCCAATGGTGTCGCTTTTAGCAAGCAGATCGATCTCATCGTCGCCTATTGCGTCCAAATGATCTATCGATGTTCCTCCCAAATCCATCGCGAGCTTAGCTCCGCCCAGATTAGTAAATTGATCGACATGCGCCTTGATCTTAAAACCAATGCCCTTTGCCGTCTCAAGTATTCGCCGCGATTGGTCAACCGAAAACGCCCCGTTTTCGCAAAATACATCACAAAAGAACGGCACGCGGCCGTGAAAATCCGATGCGACAAACCATTTCCACGCCGCCGACAACATCGTGTCACAGATCAGATCAACGTAATTGTCAGGACTTTCCTTAAACTCAGGCGGGACTGCGTGAGCAGCTAGAAACGTTGGCACAACGGCGATCGGGTGCACACGGTCAAGCTCGGCAATGACCTCAAGCATCTTGAGCTCGTTCGCAGTATCGAGCCCGTAGCCGGTTTTGATCTCACAAGTCGTCGTGCCGAACGCGAGCATCTTATCAAGTCGGGCAAGGCTTTGGTCGACCAATGTTTCGACCGACGCTTCCCTAGTCTGTCGAACGGTCGATATTATCCCTCCGCCGTTCGCCAGTATCTCAAGATAGGCCGCTCCCTTTATCTTTAGCTCAAATTCATTCAGCCGGTCGCCGGCAAAAACTATGTGCGTATGCGGATCGACAAAACCCGGGCAGACAACCCGCCCCTCGACATCGATGATCTCGTCGCTTTGAAATTCGAGCAGGATATCCGCAGACGTGCCGACACCAACGAAATTGCCATCATTGATAGCAACTGCTCCATCGGCGATTATCCCAACATCGAGCATCTCAGTCCCGCGCTTTGGTTTCCCACCGGGCGCACAGGTCACGAGCTGTCCGGCATTATGAATTATCGAATCTGCGTGCTGCATTTACGGGTTGGCCTTGGCTATCTTTTTGTGAGTTCCGTTGACTTCCATCAATGCCGCAGATCCATACCATTTGATAAACTCTACCTTGAAATAGCCTTCTTTGATCGAAGGGTCAGTTTCGGTCAGCGCTTTTGCCTCATCGATCGTCTTCACATCAAAAACATAAATGCCGCGATACTCACCGCCTTCCAAAAACGGCCCGGCAATGATCAACTTGCCCGCCTCGGCAAGACGATTGATCATCCCAAAATGCCCTTTCATCAGCTCGGCTACTTTTGCTTTGTCGTCAACCTTAAGCGGGCCGGTCTTTAGGAAACACATCACGTATTGACGCATTCCACGCTCGTCGGCACCAAGCTTCGCAGCCAAAGCCGCGTCATAGTTCGGATCTAAAGGCTTATTTGTCGTTTGTGAAAATCCCGAAATAGCGGTAAGCGTTGCAATTGCAAAAACTGCGGTCAAATATTTTGTTATTTTCATACCTAATTCCTTACGTTGAACTGCCGAAAATAATACCACGTTTTCGCGAAAAACGAATTGACGCTATCATAATCTCAAATACCTATGAACAGAATAATAAAAGCACCGACCGGCACCGAGTTGTCATGTAAAAACTGGCTGATCGAAGCCGCGTACCGGATGATACAGAATAATCTTGATCCGGATGTGGCGTTTGACCCTGACAATCTGATCGTCTATGGCGGGCGTGGTAAGGCGGCGAGGAATTGGGAATCGTTTGACGCGATATTGAAATGCCTGCGTGAGTTGAACGAGGACGAGACACTGTTGGTGCAATCGGGCAAGCCCGTGGGTGTTTTCAAATCTCACACTGACGCTCCGCGTGTATTGCTGGCAAATTCAAACATCGTCCCGCATTGGGCGACGCAGGAGCAGTTTGACCAGTACGAACGCGATGGTCTGATGATGTACGGGCAGATGACAGCCGGGTCGTGGATCTACATCGGCAC
>DEQS01000059.1:9639-13329 GCA_002360555.1 Chloracidobacterium sp. UBA3360 | reverse complement strand
AAACGCGGTGCTGCGTATCTGCTGCATCATATCCTCGACGAACTCGTCGATCTGTATATGCCGATCGTCGACGATTTTGACGAGGCCATCAATGATCTAGAGGATCGCGTTTTTGATATGAAACGCAGCAGCAATTCGGTGCTCGCTGAGGTAATGGATGTCCGCCGAAGTGTTGCCCGTCTGAAGCGCATATCTTCACGTCAACTCGAGGTCTTATATCGAATGTCGCACGGTGAATTTCCGCAGATCCCTACCGAGATCCTGCCCTTTTTCCGTGACGTACATGACCATCTGCTCCGCATCTCCGACCTTTCCGAAGGTTATCGCGACCTCGTTGCCGGACTCTTTGACATCCATTTTGCGGTAGTTGGCAATCGCACCAACGACGTGATGAAAACTCTCGCTGTTTTGTCCGCTATCATATTACCTCTGTCGCTGATCGCCGGTATTTATGGAATGAATTTTGAAAACATGCCGGAGCTAAAGACGGAACGTGGGTATTTTATGACGCTCGGCGGTATGGCTCTGATCACGATCATTTTGCTCGTTTACTTTTGGCGACGAGGTTGGATATTCCAGGGCGATCCTGAAATAGTGGTCCCGAAAAAGCCTGAGCGGCCCGAAGAGGATTTTGAAAATACGTAAGTCTTCGTTGGTTGCTAGGCTAAAGCATCAATGATCCGCTGAACCTGTAGGTCACCGTAACCATAAACGCCGGCGCGTTTTTTGAACTCGCCAAAGATCTTGCCAAAATCCGTTTCGCCGCCCGATGTGATCGCACGCACGACTTTAAGCGGCTCGTCGTCCTGATTGATCGCCGCCGCGACTACCTCTCCGAGATACGGAAATGCGTCTGTCGTATTCTTGGCCAGCTCTTTCAACTGCACAAAATCTTTAAGGCGATAGGCCTGCCAAAGTGAAGAACCGAGAGCGATGTCTTCGTCGCTGAGTTTTGTCCTCATTTCAAAACAGGCTTTGAGATCGTCGGATTCAAATTTGCCAAAGCCGTCCCAACGATTGTCTATTTCCAATCCTATCGGCTCGACCCGATAAATTGTTGCTCCCGTTTCGCTCAACATCCACAGGCAAAACCACATATTTACGCTGCAAAACAGCTCGTATTCGAACCACAAATAGACCTCGTCGTCCTCAGTCAGATCGCCAAGTTTTGCCAGTTCGTCAGCGACGGTTTCGTGATAGACGATCTCGTCTTCGCCATACTCGGCAAGTATAAATTTTGCACGCTCATCCCAAAATTCATCAATATTCTCAGCATCGATCGGCCCCGTGACAAACACCTCGCGGCAGACGATCAACTCGCCGGCGATCTTCGCTTCTTTGAAAACACCCGCGACTGCATCGCCGGGTAAAACGTGATAGTTCATATCAATATTGTAACGGCATACGCGATCGAGAGGCACATACCGGCGTAAACGCCGGCCACTAGGTCATCGGCACAAACGCCCACACCGCCGGGCAGATCCTGCAAACTATCTATCGGATATGGTTTCCAGATGTCGAAAAGACGAAACAGGCCAAACCCAGCTAGTATATATATCCAGCTCGCTCCGGCCGGAATAAAAAGCAGCGTTACAAGCTGTCCCATCACCTCATCGACGACTGCTTCGCTGGGGTCTGAGTTTCCTAGTATCGGGATCGTCCTGCCCGATGCCCAAATGCCGACGATAATGAGAATGACGAGCAAGATCGAGTTGGACGCCCAGACGAGGGCACTGATCTGTTCCGGAGTGTATCCTGCCGTGAAAAACCGAAGGCCCGCAAAAACGTCAAACCAAACAACCCCAACGTAGATAGCTACCCCGACCATCGAGCCAAACGTACCGGGCATCAACGGCAAATAGCCGACACCCCACGTCGTCAGTGCCAACGCGATGTAATCGACGATGCCCGATGGTTTTCGTTTTTCGACGGGTGTTTTCATAGGCACTTGGAGTCCCGCCTTCAGACGGCTCCTACCTGATCTGGATGCCGCCTAAAGGCGGGACTCCAAGCTAAAACTCAATTCCCTGCTGGGCAAATATTCCTGCGTTAAAGGGGTGCTTGATCTCACGCATTTCTGTCACAAGATCCGCTTCTTCGATCATCTTCTCCAAAGCGTTATCGACATTGCGGCCCGTCAAAACGAGGTGCAGATGCGGCTGTTTTTCTCGAATGGAGCGAATCTCGGTAATGACAGCGTCGATGTCGAGAAAGCCATAGCTTAGAACATAGAGCAATTCATCGAATACGAGCATATCGTAATCTCCATTGCGCATTTTATCGACGCAGAGTGCCCATGTTTCCTCGCTAGTTTTGATATCTTGGGTTTTGTCGTTGGTGTCCCAGGTAAAGCCGTCGCCCATGGTGTGGACTTCGATGCCTAGTTTTTCTAATGACTCATGTTCGCCATAGCGGTCGCCTTTGGCTTTCATGAACTGGATCATCGCGCATTTCAATTCGCGGCCCGCAGCCCGAACCATCAGTCCGAGAGCGGCCGTCGTTTTGCCCTTACCGTCGCCGGTGTTGAGCATTAACAGGCCCTTGGTCTTTTCGCGGTAATCGTCACGCCGCCATTTATAACGTTTTTCAGCCATTTAGAAGTTTCCGCGTTCGCAACCTTAGCGAAGGCCCGCACGAAGTAAGGGCGTTACTATCATGATGGGGGATACACCCTTACTTCGTGTGGGCTTTTGCCTAAGAATTTAATTCAACCGCTTCGCGAAGTGCTGCGACGATCTCGGCTTCTTTTTCGTCCCAGGCCCCTTCGATGCCAAGTCCCGAAGCATTCTTATGTCCGCCGCCGCCAAATTTCTCAGCGACCTTGGCTACATTGATATCACCCTTAGAGCGAAGGCTGCAGCGGTATTTGCCTTTGGCAACCTCACGCATATAGACGACCGCAAGCACATCTTTTGCGGCGAGCGGGATATTTACAAAACCGTTGTTATCGCCGTCGATCGCCCCGGCAGAATCCTGCATTTCGAGTGTTTGTCTTAGAGAAGCGATGCGTCCGCTCTCGTCACGCTTGACGGTGCCGAGCACCTGTCGCATCAGCTCGATACGCGACCAAGGATAATTGTTATAAACGGCCTCGCCAATTTTTGCGGGCCGCGCACCAGCTTTGATCAACTCGGAAGCGACCTTTAGCGTGCGGTCGGAGGTGTTTGGGAAATGAAATGACCCGGTGTCGGTGACGAGCGCCATATAGACGCACTCGGCGATCTCTTTGGTAATGCGGCCGCCAATGGCTTTGCAGAGATTGTAGATCATCTCGCCGACAGCCGATGCGGTCGAATCTATCCAGTTGATCGTGCCGAAATGTTCGCTGGTGGCGTGGTGGTCTATATTGACCGTGAACTGCTTATCAAGGCCGTCAATGCCGGGGCGATCAACGTCGGAGCATTCGATGACAAATATGGCGTCGTATTTACCGTTGACCGACCTAACGTCGAGAATTTCATCTGCACCGGGCAAACTGCGGTAAGCCGGTGGCACTTCGCCGCAAACAATGACCTCAGCCTCTTTGCCCAGACTGCGTAGCAGCCAGCACAATCCCAAAGACGAGCCGACGCCATCGCCGTCGGGCTTGATGTGGGTCGTAATTCCAAACGTATGTTTGGTTTCAATTAACTCTACTACTTGGCTTAACACTATTTGTGTAAGTGATAAGTGATAAGTGATGAGTGATGA
>DEQS01000059.1:0-9545 GCA_002360555.1 Chloracidobacterium sp. UBA3360 | reverse complement strand
CTCATCACTCATCACTTATCACTACTTTCCTCTTTTATTTCGCCCTTGAGCGTCAGATCGCTCAAGATGGCGTTGATACGCGAAGCATTTTCTTCGGCGGTATCGCGGACAAAATGTAAATGCGGCGCATAACGGAGCGATAGATTCATCGCCACCTGCTGCCGAACAAAGGTCGATGCGCTGCCCAGCGCTTTTAACGCCTTGTTAATATCCTCGTCACTACCGTGAACGAGAACGAACACTTTCGCGTCTCTCAGATCTTCCGAAACGACGACCTCGGTAACGGTCGTCGTCTCTAGCCTCGGGTCGTCCAGTTCAAAACCGACGACCTCCGCGATCTCTTCTTTCAATGCTTCTGCGAAGCGTTCCGGGCGTCGCATATCTTACAATTCCGTTGCGGCGAATTTCTCTATCACAAACGCCTCGATCTCGTCATCGATCTTGATGTCGTTAAAATTGACGAGGCTGATACCGCATTCAAATCCGTTTTTGACCTCGTTGACATCGTCCTTGAAACGTTTGAGCGTCGAGATGTCGCCTTCCCAGATGACAACGCTGTCACGCAAAAGCCTCGCTTTTGCCTGTCGGCGAATAAGCCCCTCGGTAACGCGGCAGCCGGCGATCGTGCCAAGTTTCGACACTTTGAACGTCTCCTGAACCAAAGCCTTACCAAGGATCGTTTCTTTCTCGATCGCGTCGAGCATACCGATCATCGCGGCCGTGATCTCTTCCTCAACCTTGTAAATGATCGAGTGCAGACGGATATCAACATCCTCGTGCTTGGCGATGTCGGAAACGCGGGCCTCGGGCCGCACATTAAATCCGATGATCACAACCGCTGTCGAAGCATCGTCCGCCTGTGTCGCCGATGCTAACAGCACGTCCGACTCAGCAATAGCGCCGACACCGGCACGAATGACGCGAACCTTGACCTTTTCGGTCGAAAGTTTTTCGAGCGTACCTTTGAGCACCTCGACCGAACCTTGAACGTCGGCCTTGAGGATGACAAGCAATTCTTTGATTTCTGCCAAACCGAGCGATTCGATACCACGCTTGGTGGTTTTGAGCATCGCGGCCTGACGGACATGCATCTGACGCTGTCCGGCAATTGTTTGAGCACGGTCAACGTCGGCGACGACCTGGAAAGTATCACCGGCTTGCGGAACACCCTGTAATCCAAGGATCTCGACCGGTGTCGCAGGCAATGCTTCTAAAACTGCCTCACCACGGTCGGAGAACATCGCTCGAACCTTGCCCGAAAACTGTCCAACGATAAATGGATCGCCGACTTTCAGCGTTCCCTGTTGAACGAGAGCGGTCGCGACAGCACCGCGCCCTTTATCAAGTTTGGCTTCGAGCACCACGCCGGACGCACGACGCGTCGGGCTGGCCTTGAGGTCGAGAATATCGGCTTGGAGCAAGACTGTTTCTAATAATGTATCGAGATTTTGACGGTTCTTAGCCGAAACCTCGACCATCTCCGTCTCACCGCCCCAATCGGTCGGCTGAAGCCCAAGTGCCGCCAAACCATTTTTGACGTTATCGACGTTAGCTCCGGGTTTATCAACTTTATTGATCGCAACGATAATCGGCACACCGGCGGCTTTTGAATGTTCGACTGCTTCGATGGTCTGCGGCATGACGCCGTCATCGGCTGCCACAACAAGAATAACGATATCCGTCGCTTTGGCTCCGCGGGCACGCATCATAGTAAACGCTTCGTGGCCCGGAGTATCAAGGAAAACAACGCGACGCGGCTCGTCAGGGTTGTCGGCATTTGGCACCATCACGCTGTATGCACCGATGTGCTGCGTGATACCGCCGGCCTCGCCTTCGGCGACATTTTCTGAGCGAATAGCGTCGAGCAAGCTGGTCTTACCGTGATCGACGTGTCCCATGACGGTTATCACAGGGGCACGCGTCAGCTCGACATCGTCGGCGTCGGCGGCGATCAGCTCTTCGAACTCCTCTTCGATGACCATTTCTTCGAACGGTACAAAGCTGAGGTCAAATCCGTAATCAAACGCCATCTCGGTCGCCATTTTTTCGCCGATCGGCTGATTAAGCGTGGCGAAAACGCCGCGTTTGATAAGCAGCTGCACGATGTCACGCGGGGTAATACCCAGAGCCTCTGCAAACTCGCGAACCGTCGCACCCTCAACGAGGCGGATAACTTTTAATCCGTCGTTATCGACCGCCCCGACCTGTTCGAGAATACGTTCCTCGATCGTGCGTTTCTGCGGCGCATCAAGATCGCGTTCGGCAAATCTGCCGGTCTTGTCGGCTCCCTTACGTCCTCCGCCACGGCCCGGACGGCGGCGATTGTCCGCCGGCGGGATATAGGTCATCTGTGGAGCGGCATTCTCGCCCGGAGTTCCGCGAAGTCCCCGCGGCCCGTCACCGGGACGTCCACGCGACGGTTCGGCAATAAGCCGGCCAGTCTGTGTCGGAGCATCTTTTACGAGCTTGTCGCCGGCCTTGATGCCCTTGTCGATCGCATCTTTGGTAAGCGTTAAAACTTTTACAGTCGTTCCTGTTTTGGAAACAGGAGCCACCGGAGCGGTTACCTCAACCTTGGCGGCAGGCGGCGTTTCGGCCTCCGCCTCGACGGCTTCGACTGGAGCAGCCTCTTCCGCCACATCGGCTTTTGGCTTTGCGACACGTTTTGGTTCAGCCGGAGCTTCTTCCGCGACCTCAGCCACTGGTTCGGCAGCCGGTTTCTTTGTTAATTTCTTTACACTTGACGGTGTGCCGGCCTTCACATCCTCGGCCTCAACCGGCGGAGCAGGTGCCTCGACAACCTCGACTGGCTTGGCAGCAGGTTCGGCTGCGGCAGGAGTTGCCTCAACCTCAGGAGCGTCCGGTGCGACAGAAATGTCGGTCTCGGCGACAGGGGCGTCTTCCGTCTTGGCGGCTTTCTTAATGATCTTGATCGCGCGTTTTGGTGCGACCTCGGTCTTAGGAAAATATTTACCGCGAACCTTTTCGGCGACCTCATACGGGACGGAGTTGGACGCAACGCTGACATCGACGCCCTCACGGCGCAGGTCTTCCATCACACGTTTTGTGTCCTGCTTGACCTCTTTAGCAAGGTCGTATATTCGAATACTTTTACCGATCGCCATATTTAATAACTCTGTTCGTTCACCCACCACCGGCAATAAATGCGGCAGCAATTACCACTCGGACCTAAGCCTCTTTTGCCGTATCAGCGTCATCGTCGGCTGCAGGAGTTTCTGTCTCTTCTGTTGAAACCTCTTCGACAACTTCTTCCACGACTGCTTCAGCCTCAGGCTCTACTTCTGCGGCAGGAGCCTCTTCCGCAACGGTCTCTTCGACCGTTTCTTCGGCGGCCGCTTCGACCGGAGCTTCTTCAGCAACTTCCGTCCCGGCAGCTTCTACAACTACTTCTGCCGCTTCTTCAACAGGTTCTTCGACGCCCATTTCGACGTTGCGGGCTCTGACTATCGCAGCGGCTGCAGCTTTGATCGACTCGGCCTGATCCATACTGACGTCAAGGAAATCGACAAGATCATCGACCGACGCAGCGGCCAAAGCCTCGACATCCTTGATGCCCTTTTCGGCCAGCGTCTCTGCCTGAGGTGCGGTCACGCCCTCAAGAGCGGTGATCGGCACTGCCTCGCCCGAAGCCATCATTTTACCCATCTGCTGGGTTATCTCACGCTTGATCAGCTCTTCGCTGACGATCTTGATCTCCCAACCAACAAGGCGGGTTGCTAGACGGACGTTCTGCCCTTTCTTGCCGATCGCGAGGCTCAACTGATCCTCACCAACGATAACTTCCATCAGGCGGTTATCGATATCGGTAATGCGTACCTGCGATACTTTCGCCGGTGACAGAGCGTTTGCCGCAAAAACCGACGGTTCCTCGCTCCACTCAATAATATCGATCTTTTCGCCGCGTAATTCCTTGATGATCGCCTGTACACGCGAGCCTTTCATACCGACGCAAGCTCCGACCGGATCGACATCCTTTTCGTTAGATGTAACGGCGATCTTTGCACGGTCGCCCGGTTCGCGGACGCACGATTTAATAACGACAGTTTCGTCGTAGATCTCAGGCACCTCCATCTCAAAGAGCCGTTTCAACAACTCGGACGAAGCACGCGACCCCTTGATCTGCTGGCCTTTCTGCTCACGCGAAACATCAGCGATTACAACGCGGATACGTTCGCCCTGATTCCACATCTCACCGCGTGACTGTTCGTTGCGAGGCACGACCGCCTCAAGATTATTGCCAAGATCGACGATCATATCGCCACGCTCAAAGCGTTTGACTGTACCGTTGATCAGCTCGCCCTTGCGGTCGATGTATTCTTCGTAAACCTTTTCGCGGATAGCCTCGCGAACCTTTTGCACAAGGATCTGCTTTGCTGTCTGTGCAGCGATACGGCCCATTTCCTCGCGGTTGAGCGGCAATAACAGCATATCGCCGATCTCGATCTCGTCACCGGCGAGCTCCTGAGCCTCTTCCAAGGTAAGTTCGGTCAGCGGGTCCTCGACCGTTTCGACAACCGTCTTTTCAGCCGAGACCTCGATCTCGCCTTCTTCTTGGTTCCACTCGACCTGGATGCTGTCGCCCGTCTTGTCCTTAAACTGCTTGCGAGCGGCCGCCTTGACGGCTTCCTTCATCGCCTCGATGATCATATCGCGGTCGAGCGACTGCTCACTACATAAAAGGTCTATACTCTGTCCGATGGATGATGTCATAACTCTTTACTCTATGCCGTCTTAACGGCTAAATTCTTTCGCAAGATCAATTCTTAAATTCGCTTTCGATACATCCTCATATTTGAACGTCACCTTGCCTTGCGTTCTGTCGTCGATCACGATCTGTTCGTCGCCTGCCTCGACGATCTCTCCGATAAATATCTTTTGCCCGCCGATCGCCGCAGCTGTTTTGACCTTGGCCAATTTGCCGGTAAATTTTACAAAATCCGCCAGCGAATAAAGCTCGCGTTCGATGCCGGGACTCGAAACTTCCAAAACGTATTTTGTCGGGACGATGTCTTCAGCGTCGAGTATCTCCTCGGCCGCCTTAGAAAACCGCGAACAATCGTCGATCGTAACGCCCTCAGTCTTATCAATATAAACCCGCACGACCATGTCGTGCTTTATGCCCGCGATCTCGACGTGGACCAATTCGACGCCCGTTTCCGCGGCAACCTTGGCCGCGATATTCCCAACACGCTCAATAACGAGATGCTTATCCATCACTTTCAACCCAAAAGAAAAAGTGGGTGCGAAACCCACTTGACACGATTCCCGCGCATCTCAGCAAACGATTATCTTACTTGAACATTGGCTTTTGTGCAAGTATAAAACGGGTGAGTCTTTCAGTGTTATTGGCGTTGAAAGGCAGAGCGTGCAGCACCGAGCAGGCCGGCGTTGTCGCCGAGCGTGCCGCGAACGAGTTTGGCTCGAGCGGCAGCGGCGGGATAGGCTCTGCCGAGGATCTCGGCTTCGACGCGGGGTGCAAAAGCATCCCAGCCCTGTGTGACGCCGCCGCATATGACGAACATTTCCGGGTTCAACGTATTTGCAAGACCGGCGAGCATAATGCCCAGATAACGGCCCATGGTATTAAAAACGGCCTTGGCCTGTTTGTCGCCGGTGCTCCACGCCTCATAAACCTGAGCGGCGGTCGTTACATTCATACCGGCCTCTGACGCCATTCGCTCGATGGCAGTGCCCGATGCGTATTGCTCGATGCATCCGTGGCTGCCACACCCGCAAGGACGGCCGTCGGGTTCGACGCAAATATGGCCGACCTCACCGCCCGTGCCGTCAAGTCCACGGAGCGGCTCACCATTAATAATTATCCCGCCGCCGATGCCCGTGCCGAGCGTGACGCAAACTGACGTGCTGACATCCTGCGAAGCCCCGATCCAATCCTCGCCGATACCGGCCGCAGTCGCATCATTTTCTATCGTTACCGGCAAGTGAAACATGTTGTCGAGAGCAGCTTTCAAGTTCATCCCGACAAGCGATGGCAGATTTGGGAGTTTTGTAAGTACGCCGTCAAATTCTTTTGCGGCGGGAGCCGGAGCCGAAAACGCAACGGCATCAAACGAACCACATTCTGCTCCCATTTCTCGGACCAACTCGATAAGCTGTTCCGGCGAAACGCTTTTTGGCACCGGGCGTTTTGTCAGATGCAGGATCTTGCCGCCACTATCGACGGCCGCGATCCGCAAGTTTGTCCCGCCGAGATCGGCGGCTAAGACGACGTTCGCCATATATCAAGGTTAGCTCGTCGGCTTTTTAGGACGATCTGCCTCAGGTACGTTTTTATAGACGTCTTCGTATTTCGCAAAGCCGTCCTTAATAACGGTGCCCATCAGATTTGCTTTATCGACCGTTGTCACCTCGAGCAAGATCGAAGGCACTTCTTTCTTGAGCACGTCATTCATGAACGGCTTGGTTTCCAGCTTTTCTTTTTTCGCAAGCTTGACCGCAGCCTCGACGGCCGCATTTGCAAGCGGGATGATCGGCTTATATACGGTCATTGACTGTTTGCCCTCGGCGATATTTTGTAGGGCTTCGAGTCCGGCATCCTGCCCGGTTACCAGCACCTTTCCGGCAAGCCCGCGTTTTGCAAGAGCCGAGATCACGCCGCCGGCCATGCCGTCATTCGATACAACAAACGCCTGGATATCGTCATTGTTTTGCGTCAAGGCGTTTTCGGCCATCTTCAGCGCCTCTTCGGGTTTCCAATCGGTTATGAAATTATCCGCGACTATCTTGATATCGCCCTTATCGATCGCGGGTTGTAAAACCTCAAGCTCGGCTTTTTTCATAATTACCGCGTTGTTGTCAGTCGATGCACCATAGACCATTACATATTTGCCTTTTGGTACTTTTGCTAAGGCGTACTCGGATATCTTCTTGCCGATGACCGGGACCTGATGCGAGATGTATGCGTCGATCTTGTCGGAATTAATAAGCCGGTCATAACTAATGACAGGTACATTTTGAGCCTTTGCCTTATCCACCATCGATGCGGCCTGTGTCGCATCGTGCGGAGCGATCACGAGTACATCTATGCCCTGCGTCAATAGGTTATCTACGTCGTTTGCCTGTTTGTCGGCTTTATTATCTGCGACCGTCACGACGCAATCAGCATTGAGATGTTTGCAGTGTGCCTCAAACGCATCTTTATCACGCTGCCAACGCTCTTCCTTGAGCGTGTCCATCGCAAAGCCGATCTTTATCCGCTTTTCCTTTGGCCCGCTCGAGCAAGAGGCGGCGATACCGACTATTAATAATAATATTGTAAACAGCAAAAACCCTCTGACTTTCATATCGATAATATCTCCGAAAATATATTTTCAACTGAGGGAATTAGAACAAAAATTTATTGATCGGGCAATTGAGTTTTTTCACCAAATTGGATGCAATTTTATGCGGGCGCAAAAATAGGAATTGTAACGATTGTAATAAATATTATCTTTTTCTTATTTTGCCTTTGATTAACTATAGAACTGTGCTATAAATATGAATCAAATCCTAGGTTAGGCAGTACTAAGCCATGGGAAATAATTTTCTCTCGATTGACGCGATTGACAGCCCGGATTTATTGACACGGAGCATTATTTCGTGTAAAAGATTGAGAGAGTTGATTTTTGAGACAACAATACAGCTCCGGTATTAAGGACGTGTTGGCCAATTAATATAGGGTCTCAAACAGTTATATATTTGAAATAGGATCGATTTTCAGGAGGAGATTAAACAGATGCTAGGCAAAAACATTGCTCGTAAATTCGTCACTTTAACCACGCTTGCTACACTTTTATGTGTTTCATCGATGATCGCATTGGCCGGACCGCTGGTCGCAGGTGCTGAGATCACCGTAACAGGCCAGGTAACCGTTAACGGTCAGACTGCGGTCTCGAATTCGACGATCACATCAGGATCGTCGATCTCGACCGCTAAAGGCTCTAGTGCAGTTGTCAGCCTTGGCAAGCTTGGCCGGGTCGAAGTTCAGGAAGACACTACCATGACCTTGAACTTCACCGACAGCAGCATCATCGCAATGCTTGATTCGGGCAAGGTTCGCGTTTCAACACCAGCCGGTGTCGCGTCAACCGTCACGACCAAGAATGCCACCTTTATGGGCGATTCTGCTCAGGCCGATAATTTCCTCGTCGAAGCCGAATGTTCGCACAGCCACATTGACACCACCTCAGGCTCGGCAACGATGCGTGAAGGTGCTAACGACAAGCAGGTTTCCGCCGGAACGTCGGCAACCGCAGGCAACCTCGTACAGACGGGTTGCAAGCCTTGCATGCGTCCGGGTTCGGGTACACCTCCGGCATTCGCAGGTTATCCTTGGTTGATCCTCGCCGCAGCAGGTGCTGCCGGAATTGGCATCTTCCTTGCAACACGCGAGAATGATGGTCTCGGCGGCGGCACGAGCGTTGCCAGCCCAACTCGCTAATCACCTATTTCAGCTCACAATTATGCGGGTCATGTTGTCTGACGTGACCCGCATAATTTTGTCCATTTTTCTTCCTATTGACACTTTATTTACTTTTGCTACTTTATTGAACCATTATGCACATCGCAGTAATCGGTACCGGATATGTTGGCTTAGTTACCGGTGCATGCTTCGCAGAGTTTGGCGTTGATGTCACGTGTGTCGATGTCGACCATCAAAAGGTCGATAATCTTAACAAGGGTATTATTCCGATCTACGAGCCAGGCCTGGATAAGATCGTTGAAAAGAATGTTGCCGCCAACCGGCTCCATTTCACCACGGATATAAAACATGCGGTCGAAAACGCGCTTGTCGTCTTTTTGGCTGTTGGAACGCCGCCTCAGCCGGACGGTACGCCCGACATGAGCTACTATCGCCAAGCCGCCAAAGATGTTGCCGAGGCAATGAACGGTTACAAGGTGTTGGTCACAAAATCCACCGTCCCTGTCGGCACGGGCAAATGGCTGCATGAGTTTGTAACCGCTAATCTCAACTTCGATACTGAGTTTGGAGTCGCGTCGAACCCCGAATTTTTACGCGAAGGAGCGGCGATCACTGATTTTATGCGTCCCGACCGCGTCGTGATAGGCAGCAACGACACACGTGCTATCGACGTGATGAAAGAGCTATACCGGCCGCTCTATTTGATCGAAACGCCGATCGTAATAACGTCGCTTGAGGCTGCGGAACTTATCAAATATGCAGCAAATGCATTTCTTGCGACCAAGATCACGTTTATCAACGAGATCGCTAATCTTTGTGACGCTATAGGCTGTGACGTGCACGATGTCGCCCGCGGAATGGGCATGGATAACCGCATAGGGCGCAAGTTCTTGCATCCCGGCCCGGGTTACGGCGGCTCGTGCTTTCCAAAAGACACCCGAGCTCTCACCACCGTGGCGGATCAGTTTGGTGTCGAGACGCGGATCGTTGACGCTGTTATCGAGGCTAACGAACGCCAGCGAGACGCGATGATCGACAAGATCGAAAAGCTTGTCGGCGATCTCAACGGCAAACGCATCGGCGTGCTCGGCCTGTCGTTCAA
>DEQS01000025.1:4778-18004 GCA_002360555.1 Chloracidobacterium sp. UBA3360 | reverse complement strand
GAGAGCATTGCCGACCATCATTCGCCGTCGACGATCGCGGCTTTTCAGCATAGTTTACCCGCGATGCGCGAGTTTCCGTTCGACATATGGTCAAAGATCGTCCAACGCAAATTAAAATACTCGTCGGCCACCCTAAGCGGTTACGGAGCCGCTTCGGGTTACGGGCCGCTGCGAACCGCGGTAGCCGAACACCTCAGGTCAACGCGCGGTGTCGAGTGCGAAGATGAACAGGTTTTGATCACGGCAGGTACGCAACAGGCGTTATATCTGATCGCCCGAATATTGACGTCCCAAAACGAGACCGTTTGGCTCGAAGACCCATGTCATCTCGGTGCAAGGGATGTTTTCGAATCGAGCGGAGCGTCGGTCGTGAATGTTCCGGTAGATCCGCAAGGATTTGATCTCGACCGGGCAAAGGCGATGTCGCCGGCGGCAAAACTTGTGTATGTCACTCCGTCACGTCAGTTTCCGTTGGGGATGACAATGACCTTGGAGCGGCGGCTAAATCTGCTCGAATGGGCGAATGCCAATGACGCCTGGATCGTCGAAGATGATTACGATAGCGAATTTCGATACACCACTCGTCCGCTGCCCGCTCTGCAGGGCTTGGATCGCGGTTCGCGGGTTTTGTATTTGGGGACGTTTAGCAAGACCGTTTTTCCGGGCCTGCGTTTGGGCTGCATTGTCGTGCCGCGTGATCTCGTCGATGTCTTTGCAGCGGCGAGGGCGCTGACCGATCTTCACGGTCCGTTGACCGATCAGATGGTGCTGGCCGAATTTATCGCCGAGGGCCATTTTGAGCGGCACATGCGCAAGATGCGAACGCTCTACCGCGAACGGCAAAATGTGTTGGTTGAGGAATCGAAAAAGGTTCTCGGCGAGCGGCTCGATGTATCATCTGCCGACGCCGGAATGCATCTGATCGGCTGGCTGCCGGATGGTGTCGATGATAAACAAGTGTCACAGACGGCTAAGGACAATGGCGTCTTTGCCGCTCCGGTCTCGCGCTATTCAGCGAAACCAACCCGCGGCGGGCTATTGCTCGGCTATACAGCGTTTAATGAACGCGAGATCAAAGCGGGGGTTCGCGGGCTTTCGAAAGCACTTAACCAAATGGTTTAGCGGTTATTTCGCGTTCATCCAATTGTCGCCGACGCCGATCTCGACTGTTACGGGGACGTCGAGGGTTGCGGCGGCTTCCATTTCGCGTTTTATGAGGGCGGTTGCGGCGGCGATCTCGCTTTCGGGGGCCTCGAAAAGCAGCTCGTCGTGGACCTGCATTATCATCTTGGTTTCGAGCTTTTCGCGTTTTAGGGCGTCGGCAACGCGGATCATCGCGATCTTGACGATGTCGCTGGCGGTGCCCTGAATGGGCATGTTTATCGCTTCGCGTTCTGCACGCGAGCGGACGGCGAAGTTGCGGTCATTTATCGAAGCAAAATAACGGCGGCGGCCAAACAGCGAGGCGATGTAGCCCTGCTGTCGAGCTTGTTCGGGGGTGCGGTCCATGTATTCGCGAATGCCTTTGTAGGTCGCGAAATAATCGGCGATGACCTGTTTTGCCTCGGTGCGGCTGATGCCGACACGCTGCGACAGGCCAAAAGCCTCGACCGCGTAGGCGATGCCGAAATTAACGATCTTTGCGAGACGGCGTTTTTCTTTTAGCTCTTTTTCGTCCTTTGCACCGAACACAAGCTTTGCCGTTTGCGAGTGAATGTCCTCGTTATTTTTGAACGCCTCGAGCATATTTGCGTCCTGCGTGATGTGAGCGAGGATGCGCAGTTCGAGCTGCGAATAGTCGGCTGAGATCAGCTTGTTGCCCTTTTCTGGGATAAAGGCTTTTCGAATACGCTGGCCGAGCTCGGTGCGGACCGGGATGTTTTGCAGGTTCGGCTCTGTCGAACTAAGCCGTCCGGTCGCAGCTACGGCTTGATTTAAAGCACCGTGAATACGTCCATCGCCGGCGATCATTTTTGGCAGAGCATCGGCGTATGTTGCACGTAGTTTATCAAGCTCTCGATAATCAATGATGTGTTGAGCGATCTCGTAATTTTCGGCTAGCTCAACCAGCACGTCGTGGCTCGTCGAGACCTGTCCGGTCGCGGTCTTGCGTCCGGTGTCGATATTTAGCTCGCCAAATATCTCGCCTACCTGCTTTGGCGAGCCGATATTAAACTCACGGCCCGCGATCGCGAAAATCTTGTCTTGCAGCGTTTGCAGCTCTTTGCGGATAAAATCCGCAAACGTCGTCAGGCTCTCGCCATCGACCTTCATACCCGCTAGTTCGATGTCCGCAAGTATTGGAATTAGCGGCAGCTCGATCTCGGCATAGACCTTTTCCATGCCATTTTCGCGGATTTTTTCCCGCAGGGTCGGCGCGAGACGTGCGATAAAATCTGCATTCTCCGCAGTGCGAAACGCCGCCTCGTCCCAGCCCTCGGGCACGGCAAACGCTGCGTCCGTGTCGGCGTAGATCTGAGCGAGGAACGGTATCGGATACGTCGAACGCGTCGATTCGAGCAGGTAAGCGGCGATCAAAATGTCATCCTTGACCGCCTCGGGCCGGATGCCGAGTGCGAGCAGCGGGCCGAGATTTCGCTTTTCGTCGTATGCTGACTTTTCGAGAAAAGTGTTGGTCAGGATGTCTTTGAGCGGGCCTTTTGCGGCGTCGATGCCGCCGTCAAAATTTTCGAGATCAATATAAAAAGCCTCGCTGTTGCCAAGCCCGATGCCAATACCCAGCGGAGCTTCTTTGCCGTAGCAGCTAGCTTTTTCGTTGGTGTTCGAGTCGTTGACGAGATAGCTCCAGCGGTCGGCTTCGAACAAGCGGCGGACGAGTTTGTCGAGGCCGTCGCGGTCTTTGATTACCGTATAGTTGGTCGCGACCGAAGATGCTGATGCGCTTGGCTGGGCGTCAAACAGCCCGCCCGTCGGGCTCGGTTCTGCGTCCATCGACACCATGCCCGCACCGGCAAATTCATTGGTCAGCGTCTTAAATTCTAGTTCGCGAAACAGCTCATAGGCCTTTTGCCTGTCCGGCACGCCGGCCTTTAACGCGTCGATGTCGATCTCCATCGGCACTTCGCAATGCACGGTGGCAAGCTCGAGCGACTGCTTAATGATCGCCTGATTGTTTTGCAGGCTTTCGCGATACGTTTTATGCGAGATCTCGTCGGCACGCTCCATCGCACCGAGCGCCGAGCCGTATTCGAGCACCAATTTCAGGGCACCTTTTTCGCCGATGCCCGGAGCACCGGGGATGTTATCGACCGCGTCGCCCATCAGGCCAAGCAGGTCGATGATCTTGTCGGGCGGCACGCCAAATTTATTTTTGACCCACGCTTCGTCGCACCACTCGATGGGCGGCACGGGTACTTTGCGTTTGAAATTGTTTGAATTTTGCCGCATCGCGATCACATAAGGATCGCGGACTAGCTGGCACAGATCTTTGTCGTTTGAAACGATCACGGCCTGCATCTCTCGTTTGATGCACTCTTTGGAAAACGTGCCGATAATGTCATCGGCCTCATAGCCGTCCATCTTTAGGATCGGGATGTTAAACGCCTCACATACGCGTGCGATATACGGCAACTGCGATGCCAGATCGTCCGGCATCGCTTCGCGATTCGCTTTGTAATCGGCAAACGAATCGTGCCGAAACGTCGGTGCCGCCGTGTCCCAAACGGCCGCGATATAGTCGGGTTTTTCGTCATTGAGCAGCTTGCGGAGCATGTTCGTAAAAACAAACACGGCCTGTGTGACCTGGCCCTTGCTGTTGTGCATCGGCTCCTGCTTCATCCCCATCGGGGCAAAAAAAGCACGGAAAATGTGCGACATCGCATCTATCAAAAAGACTCTTTTCATAAGGCGTATGTGTTCACTTTATCACGTGTCATTGCCGACTGCCCTGAGTATCGCCGCCTTGGACCCGGATGAAAACTGTTTCTGCCGATACCGTGAATAAGGATAACCAAGCTTAACCAGCAAGCTGGCCGGCCGCGAGAAAGCGACGACCTCGTACCAGACCTCACGGCTCTCTTGGCAAAACTCGACGGTAAAACGCTCCTCGCCCTTTTCCGCATGCTGACTCAAGGTTCCATATGCGAAGCCGAAGCGGTCGGCTTCGTCAATGACATATACGATCCGGCACGCGTTTAGGGAATAGAAACCAAGATGTTTTGCGAGAGGGGCAACATTTCGTCCTTCCTCGATAGGAGCGTCGGGAAAACAAAGCTCGATCCCGTCGACCTCGAACATCTTCCAATTGCGGATGGCTTGTTGGGCGCGTTCCCACGTGTCGCTTTCATATCCAAGCAGGACCCGATTGTGGTCGATGTGATAGCCGGGAGGCGGTTCATCTCTGGACGCACCAACTTCGGCGTAGGAAAACGAATCAGCCTCGCATCCACGAAGGAATGTGGCGATCTCTTCAGTAGTTGGGTGAGATAATAGAAACATTGCAGAGTGATTAAGATTTTGTAGGAAAACCGTTTCAAGTTCAAATTTGACAACATAAATGTCGTCCGATATTCTTATCGTTCGCTTGCGGGCAGGCGAAACGTTTGTGTCCGGTTCGTCTAGGGGTTAGGACACCGCCCTTTCACGGCGGCAACACGGGTTCAAATCCCGTACCGGATACCATCTTTTATTGGTAAACTCGCATCATAAACAGTTGGTATAGATTCGCTCGCAACACGGGCGAATTTTTATTTTAGGGGACGATATGTTGAAAAGGGCCTTTTATATTTTTATCGTTGCAACGCTATTTGCCATGAGCGGCTTGGCTCAGGCTCCGCAAACCGGTGCAGATGTCGTGCTAGTGCTGCCCTTTGAAAACACTTCTGGCAAAGCCGAATTTAACTGGGTGGGCGAGAGTTTTGCCGATTCGCTGTCTGATCTGTTAAAAGTCCCCACGCTAAACGTAATTACCAACGAAGAGCGCAAGCTGATCCAGCAACGCCTCCGTATTCCTCTAACAACACTGCCGAGCCTTGCAACATCTCTCAAACTCGCCCGCGAATCACAGGCGACGCTGCTCATCGCCGGACGCTATAACATCATTCCGGCCGGAGCGGATACGGCGGCGACGATCAACGTCACGGCTAAGATCATCCGCGTCAGCGAAGGCCGCTTTATGAGCGAGGTCATCGATGGCAAACTCATCACACGCGATATCAGTGTTAACGACGCACTAGGCAATCTGCAGACGATACAGGGCCAGATCGCGTATCAGATCCTGTACCAACGCGACAAATCACTGCCGTTTTCGCAAAATCAGCTTATCGAGGCTGCCAACAAAGTGCCGGCACGTGCGTTTGAGGCATATATCAAAGGCCTGCTGACAACAACTCCTGCGTCACGCGAAAATTTCTTTAAGAACGCATCGCGGCTCTATTCCGAAGCGACGCCGGACGGCATGTATGCCGAGGCCGAGCTTGAGCTGGGGCATCTTTATCTTAGCCAGCGAAAGGGAATTGACGCGATTAACTCGTTCGAGCGTGTCATCAGCACCAACCAAAAATGCCGCGACAAGGCCAAGGCTGACAAAAAGCCGCCGCAATGCAGCGACGAGAGTTTTGCCGAGGCGTCGTTTTATATCGGCCTGTTGTTTTTGCAGCAGGGCAATTTCGAATCAGCCCTTGCTACACTGCAGCCGCTGGCCGACGATTTGAGACTGACGACCGTTTATAACGCTCTTGGAGCGATCTCGGTGCAAGGCTCGCGTGCTGAAAAGAAAAACCCGGCAAAGGCCGCCGCACAGCTTACTGACGGTATCGGATTTTTGAAAAAGGCGGTTGATTCGTCGCCCGATAACGTAAATATCCGCTTTAACTACGCGGTCGCTCTATTTTTGATGGGCAGCATGACCGAGGCGGCAGATCAGTTTCGTTCGGCGATCGTCCTCAATCCGCGTGACGGCGAGGCGTATTATCTGCTCGCTAAAGCACTCGAAAATCTAAAAGACCCAAACGCCGAAAAAATGACCGCAAAGGCGATCGAATTGCTGACCGCCAACAACCGCTACGCCAAGCTCGAGAGCGATTGGCAAAAGAACAAACAGCTTGGCGACATCAGCCTGCGGGTCGAACAGCCCGCTCGCAAAGATTTCGTCGCCGTCGTCCTCAGCCGCCGCTCCTCAACGACGGTGCAACCGCAGCTCAACGAGACCGACACTTTGCTCGCACAGGCACGCACACAACTGAAGGCCGGCCAGGACGACGACGCGATGGCAACGCTCCGCCGTGTGCTAGCCAGCGAACCGATGTCCGCCGAAAGCTATCTGCTGCTGGGCAAGATCAGCCTCCGTCGCGGTGACAAAGATCAGGCGATCAGTCAGTTCAAGACCTCGATCTTTTGGGATAACAAGCTGATCGACGCTCACGTCGAGCTCGGCAAGATCTACGTCGAAAAAGGCGATTGTCTGCAGGCAAAGAACTACGCCGCATCCGCCACAGAGATCGATAAAGAGAACGCCGACGCCGCAGCGTTACAAAGACTGTCAGAACGCTGCTCAAAATAGCGCAAAACGTCAGTGCCGACACCCGCTTTACATACCTTTACGTCTAACCCAAACGCTATTCCAAATTTATTTTCATAGAATTAGCCTGTTAAATACAGGCTTTTTCTTTTTTCTTTGACTTTGGACTTGAGACTTTGGGCTTGGGACTCATGTTGTGGCACGCTACGTGCTTACTAGAGCAGTGGCTAGCTTGACGCAGTTTGATCAAGACCCCGCCGCCACCACTACTCTGAGCGCGGTACGCCACTGTGCTCTTACACCTTCCGAGCGTTCCTCCAGTTGTCCTTCCTTTAGAGTCCGGTCTTAACAGGCCGGACTTTCCTCTTTTAAACAGTATTTTATTGACTTTCAGCAATAATGGCGTGATCTCATTCATTCTGAATGGTTTCGTCGCAGCCAGTATCAACGCTTTCGGGCATTATGACCTGAGCACTGATCGAATTTATGTCAACTGACAGAATCTGTCACAAAACAATGACGTAATTTGTCGTTTTGACCGATTATGCGGTCAATTTGGTTAATTTGCGGTCCTTTGCGAACTTAGCGGCTTTGCGTGAGAAAAGGGCTGGT
The DNA here is from genome assembly GCA_002360555.1 of Chloracidobacterium sp. UBA3360. Lineage (GTDB taxonomy): Bacteria > Acidobacteriota > Blastocatellia > Pyrinomonadales > Pyrinomonadaceae > OLB17. The sequence goes on along the minus strand of DEQS01000025.1, from coordinate 10,914 downwards.
TTCACGCAAAGACGCTGAGGCCGCAAAGGAAACGCGAAGTCAGATAAGAGCAAACCCTGTTAGAATATCCGCATGGCGTTTAGCTTGGTCAAAAAGATATTACCCGCGTGGCAAAACGCTGTGCTCGCACTTGTCGCGGCGGGGCTGCTGATACTCGCGTTTCCAGATTTCGAATTCTGGTTTTTCGCCTGGTTCGCACTCGTGCCGCTGATGTGGGCGGTCGAGCGGCAAAAGGACAGCGTTGCGGCGTGCTTTACGATCGGGTGGATCTTTGGCACCGCGTTCTTTTTCGGCACATGCTGGTGGCTGACCTACGCACCGATCCACTACGCCGCGTTCCCCTGGCCGCTGGCATATTTCTTGATGCTGGTCGTGTCTTTGGCTGTAGGCATATTTCCCGCCATTTTTGCCGCAATGCTCGCCGTACTGATCCGCAGGTTCGGATCGTGGGCATTCCTAGCCGCGCCGTTCGTTTGGGTATTTACCGAATTTCTGCGTTATTGGTTATCCGGGAATAACTGGAACGCGATCGGGTACTCGCAGGCGTTCTCGTGGTTTGTCGAAAAAAATCGACTCGATGCTCAGGTCGGTGGCATTTATCTAGTCGGCTTCACTCTACTGATCGTTAATTCGCTTGTCGGAATCGCGGTTTCGTCGAGAAAAAAATTCCTATCAGCTACGCAGTCAGACGAGGGATCACGCAATACAGCCTCGTACATAATAGCTGTAGTTACACTTGTCACTTACATCTTTCCAATTATCGCTATCGTCCAGCTTCTTTCCTATCTGCATGATTATGGCGAAGAACTTGAACGTCTCAAGATTTCCAGAGCCCGTCTCACCATGTCGCTCGCGTTGTCAGCAGGACTATCGATGTTTGTTTGGTTCAATGGGACAATGCCATCGTGGTCGTTTGGTAAATTTTCTACGGGAGAGGCATTCGTTACAGCGGTTCAGCCAAACGTTCCCATGAGTGGTCTTGATAGCAGGAATTTGGTCGAGTTACGTGATAGACAGCTTGAGATTTCACGGTCAGCTTTTAGAGAAAATTTGGAAAGGTATGTGCAACAAGATCTGGGGATCATCGATGCAGTTACCGATGAAAACGATCGGCAGTATATCATCGAGAAATATACCCGCAGTCCGAAAATAGTCGTCTTGCCCGAGTCGCCGATGAACTTTATGTACAACGACGACCGCGAGTTTCAGCAGTTTATCGGGGATTTTGCGCGGCGTAATAATGTGAGCGTTTTGTTCAACTCCGCTGAGCCGGACGCGACGAATGGCAAGTATTTTAACTCGGCCGTGATGGTCGGGCCTGACGGGCGTGAAGCGGCGCAGTACGACAAGATATTTCTGCTGCCGTTTGGCGAGGCCGTTCCGTCGCCGCTTGACCGGGTCGTCCCGGGCTTTGTTGGCAATTTTTCTTACGGCCGTGAATACGACATCTTGCCGGTCGGTGATGCCAAGGCCGGCGTGATGATCTGTTTCGAATCGCACTTTGGCCAGCTTTCCCGGGAATATGTTCGCAACGGAGCCGACGTGCTGATCGAAATGACCAACGACGGCTATCTCGGCCCGACGCCTGTGCTGCGTCAGCATCTCGCAAATGCAGTTTTCCGCGCCGTCGAAACAAACCGCCCCGTTTTACGCGTAACCAATGTCGGCGTCACCGCCTACATCACCGAAAACGGTCAAGTCCTCGACGCCGCTCCGACGTACCAAGAAGCCACCCGCGTCTGGTCCGTCTCAAAATCCGACGGCTCGCAGACATTTTATGTAAAATATGGAGACTGGTTCGCGTGGCTGTGTACGGTCGTGACGATCGGGTTGCTAATATTTGGAATTGTGACCTACAGGAAAAGAATTTTCACCACAGATGAACACGGATAGACACAGAGAGGAAGCGTAATAATCACAAGGCTTTTTCTTATCTGTGCCATCTGTGTTTATCTGTGGTTAAAAACGTCTTATCCACTCCGCGTCTCCGCGTCTCTGCGGTAAAATATCCTGAATGGAACTCACAGAACTACAAACAAAATTCGACACGATCAAAGAAAAAGTTACCCAACTTGGGAGGTATCTTTGACGCACCTGCCAAGCAGTTAGAGCTGGACGATTCGGAAAAACTCATTTCGGCACCCGGTTTTTGGGACGATCAGGAATCGGCGCAAAAGGTCGTGCAGATGCGCAGTCGGATCGAGCGAGCCTTAAATCAGCAAAAAACGTTTGAGACGGGCGTTTCGGATGCCGAGGTGCTTTTCGAATTTGCCGCTGAGGATCCGGATTCGGCGATTGAACTGCAAAAGCTCATCAACACGCTCGACAAACAGGTCGCTGCGGCTGAGGTCCAGTCGCTGCTGTCGGGCGAGACCGACGCCAACAACGCGATCTGCTCGATCCAGTCTGGTGCGGGCGGCACCGACGCACAGGATTTTGCCCAGATGCTGCTGCGGATGTATCTGCGTTGGGCTGAGAAACGCGGGTTTAAGGCAGAGATACTCGACGAGCAATCGGGAAGCGAAGCCGGTCTGAAATCCGCCACTTTTCGCATCGAGGGCGATTACGCTTACGGGCTACTTGCGGCCGAGGCTGGCGTGCATCGCCTTGTTCGTATTTCGCCGTTCAACTCCGGCGGCAGTCGCGAAACTTCGTTCGCGTCGATGTTCGTCTCGCCCGAGATCGACGAGACGATCGAGGTCAATATCGAGGACAAAGACCTGCGTATCGACACTTACCGCTCGTCGGGAGCGGGCGGTCAGCATGTAAATGTGACCGATTCGGCCGTAAGAATTACGCATATTCCGACCAATATTGTGGTAACTTGTCAGAATCAGCGGTCGCAGCTGCAAAATAAAACGGTCGCGATGAACGTCCTGCGGTCTAAACTATACGAACTCGAACTCGAAAAACGCCTAGCCGGTGCCGCCGAGCTCGAAGCGACCAAACAGGACATCTCTTTCGGTTCGCAGATCCGCAACTACGTCCTGCACCCGTACCGGCTGGTCAAAGACACGCGGACCAAGCACGAGACGTCAGATGTCGACGCGGTGCTGGATGGTGAGATAGATGAGTTTATTCAGGAATATTTGATGTATAAGAAAGGAGCGGCATAGCCGTGTCCGTAGCCCGCACGTAAGTAAGGGCAAGCTTAGTATCGATGAAACGTGATTACATCGAATTCCAAGAACGTTCAGTCGCCCTGGCATATTTGATCACGTTTCGATGTTATGGGACTTGGCTCCACGGCGACGAACGAGGTTCAGTAGGCAGACGCGGCTCAAATATTTTTGGTGAAGCAAAGATCAAGCCTAGCTCAACTCTGAATCAGATTGATGCTGACCATCTTGCGGGATCGCCGGTCAAACTCGGTGCAGTCGAGCGTGAAATTGTTGCAGACGCGATTCGCGAAGTATGTGTAGTGCGAGGATATAATTTGTTCGCCTTGAATGTTCGGACAAATCACGCTCATTTGGTCGTGAATAATGGCGGAAAGGTCGAGCGGATGATGGATAGTTTTAAAGCATATTCGACAAAAGCTCTAAGAGCCGCAAATCGGATTAGTGAAGAAACAAAGCCTTGGGCCCGACACGGTAGCACGCGTTATTTGTGGACTGAAAAGCACATACAAGATGCTGTTGAATATGTCGTAAACGGACAGGGCGGTGAACTTCCATCGTTTGATTGAGTAGAATGTATGCTGAAGTGGCCCTTACTTACGTGCGGGCTACGGACACGAAGTGCCACTGACACTAGTAATGAAAACCTGCCCAACATGCAACGAGGTCTATAAGGACGACGACATAAATTTTTGTCTCGCGGACGGCACCACTTTGCTCAAAAAGAAAAGCGGCAAGGCTCCGAAGCATTCAATTTGGAATGATGTCGTGGCGATCATCGTCGCGGCGTTGGGTTTGCTGGTGCTGTTGTCGCTGGTGACAAGCAGCCCGGCGGATCGTTCTTGGTTTTCGACCGGCAGCGGGGCGACTTCGAATCATAATTGGGTCGGGCCGGTTGGTGCGAATATTGCGGCGGCTTTGTTCAACACATTTGGCTGGACGGCGTACATTTTTCCATTGTTGATAGGGCTGATCGCTTGGCGGGTGTTTCAGGCAAATACGCTCGTGCCGCGATTTTTGCGTGTAGCTGGATTTATCTTTTTTGTTATTTCGCTTGCGGGGCTGACGACGCTTTTTGGCGGCTATGGGGCGATCGTCGGCGAAGCCGTCGCTCAGGGAACCGCGTATTTTATCAGCCACATCGGAGCCGGCATTTTGCTGTTTGCCGTATTTATTAGCTCGTTTCTGCTCATTACAAACTTTACGCTCGGCGGATTTCTCGGCCATTTTGATGTCGCCTGGGAAAACTTACGCATCCGCATCGACGAATGGCGTGACAAACGCCGTGCTGAGCGTACGCCTGAGATCGACGCTGCAAAAATGCGTGCCGACAAACGCCGTGAAAAACGCGAGATCGCCGAATCGCTACCGCCAACGATCTCGGTTGGTGATATTGAGGCGATGGCGGCGGCAGCCGCGGTCGGACGCAGTGAACCGCTGTTTGACGACGAGCCGTCGATCCCGACGATCGACGGCGGCAGCGAAGACAATCCTTATGAGACCGTCAAGGTCGATGACCCGCTGACCGAATTTGATGAGGCAGTGCCAAAAACTCGAAAAACCCGGATCGTTGACGAAACGCCGGAGATCATTGAGGAAGAGGCGTCTGACGAAGCTCCATTCGCCACGCAGCAGAATTTTGATAACTACAAGCTGCCCACGACCGACATGCTCACGCCGCCGGCGGCAAAGATCGAGCAGGACGAGAAGGAGTTGCTCGCCATCGCCAAAGAGCTTGCCGTAAAGACCGGCGAGTTTAACGTCGGCGGCCGCGTGGTCAATATTTCGAAAGGCCCGGTCGTAACGACCTACGAATTCAAACCCGACGCGGGTGTGAAATATTCGCGTGTAACGGGCCTCGTCGATGACCTTTGCCTCGCGCTCAAAGCCGAATCGATCCGCATCGACCGCATTCCCGGCAAAGCCTACGTCGGTATCGAGGTGCCAAATTCAAAACGCGAGACGATATTTTTGCGTGACGTGATCGAATCGCCAAAGTTTGGCAAAGAATCGCCGTCGCTGTTAACGCTCGCACTTGGTAAGACGATCGATGGTGTAAATTACGTCGCCGATCTCGCCAAGATGCCGCATTTGCTGATCGCGGGTGCAACCGGTGCCGGTAAATCGGTCGGCGTCAACACGCTCGTGATGTCGATCCTTTATAAAGCACGGCCCGACGAAGTGAAATTTATCATGGTCGACCCAAAGCGGCTTGAGCTCGGGCTGTACGCCGACATCCCGCATCTCGCGACGCCGATCATCACCGACCCAAAACGTGCTGCCGTTTCGCTCAAATGGGCAGTCACCGAGATGGAACGCCGTTACAAGGACCTCGCGGGTTACGGCGTGCGAAACATCGCCGGTTATAACGTCGAGGCAAAACGCCGCAACGAGCTGGAGCAATGGGACGACAACGGCGATCCGCATCGCATCTTGCCGTACATCGTAATCATCATCGACGAGCTCGCCGATCTGATGATGGTCAGTGGCAAAGAGGTCGAGGAATCGATCACGCGGCTCGCCCAGATGGCTCGTGCCGTCGGCATCCATCTGGTGCTTGCGACCCAGCGTCCGAGCGTCGATGTCATCACGGGCCTGATCAAAGCAAATTTCCCTTCGCGTATCTCTTTCCGCGTCTCAAGCAAGGTAGATTCCCGCACAATCATTGACGGCAACGGCGCCGAGAGCCTGTTGGGTAACGGCGATATGCTGTTTTTGCCGCCGGGCAATTCGCAAGTGATACGCGTTCACGGAGCCTACGTCAACGAAGCCGAGATCGGCAAGGTTGTCGAATTTATCAAAAAACAGGGCAAGCCCGAATACGACCAGACGATCACCGTCTCACCCGAAGAGCTCGATGACGGCGGCGATCTGCCCGGACGCCGCGACCCGTTGTTTCACGACGCTCTCAAATGCGTCGTCCAGGCAAAACGCGGCTCGACCAGCCTGCTCCAACGCCATTTGCGTATCGGCTACGGCCGTGCCGCCGCCATCCTCGACGCCATGGTCCGCGAAGG
>DEQS01000025.1:0-4689 GCA_002360555.1 Chloracidobacterium sp. UBA3360 | reverse complement strand
CTGCAGGACATCAATGAAGGCGCGCTTGGGGAAGAGTAGAGACGGGAGACAAGAACCAAGAGACGCGTGACAGGAGTCAGAACCGGGAGCGGTAGCGGGTGGTTGAACATAACAAGTTTGCCCGCGAATAACGCGAATGAACGCGAATAAGAAGACAATATTTGCGAAATCAATTCCCGTGCTGTTTATGACAGTAGTTGGGCTGGCGTGTTCCTCGCGGATCGAATACGGGCGTCCCATTGCTCAAGCCCCCGCCTCCACAATTAACATCAACACCGCTACCGTCGATGACCTCGAACGCCTGCCCCACATTGGACGTAAAACCGCTGAGGCGATCGTCGAATTTCGCACTGCCAACGGCCCGTTTCGCCGCGTCGAGCACCTGATGCTGATTCGCGGTGTCAGTGAACCCCGCTTTGCAGAGCTGCGACCAATTTTACGCGCCGACTAACGCCCGCCGATGGAAAGCGACTCCACCAGACCATCATTTAACCGTCACCCGATGCTCTGGCTCGCCGTATGTTTTGCGGTCGGTATTTTGTTTGCAAAGTTCGTCGCGGCTAGTTTTGTTGCTGCGTTGATCGCAACAATCGCTTTTTTCATCCTCGCCCTCATATTCAGAACAAAACCGATCGCAACCATTCTTGTTTCACTCGCCTTCGCCTCAGCCGGGGCAGCTTTGTTTCAGTGTGAGGTGAAACAAAACACTGACTCGCGTGTAAAAGCGCTTTATGACAACGGCACTATCCGCTCCGGTTCACCTGTCGAGATCGAAGGTGTCTTGCTTGGACGCCCAGAGCCCTCTGCTGATGGTTCGTTCCTGACACTCAAATCCAAAGCTATCCGATATCGCGGCCACGATCGCATCGTTTCGGGCAATGTCCGGATCTTTCTTCCGCAAAGCGGATCTGAAATTTCAATTCTCGAATCCGAAATCTCAAATCTGAAATACGGCTCGCGAATTCGTGCGGCATGCAATTTGGAACGCGAAGACGAATATCTCAACCCCGGCGTTCTGCCTAAACGCGAGATGCTCGACCGTCTAGGCATCGAAGCGACTTGTTCGTTAAAAAGCAGTCTGCTCGTTGAACACATCGCCGATGAGAGCGTCTTTTTGCCGCTCGCGTGGGTTTATGACCAGCGAGCGGCCTTAATCGACGACCTGAGAAATGGCCTCAGCAAACCTGCTGCGGGCGTGATGATCGCGAGTTTGCTCGGCGATAAATACTTTCTCGACAAAGACACTGCCGATCTATTTCGCGACGGCGGGACGTTTCATATTCTTGTCATTTCCGGACTGCATATTACCTTTATTGGCGGGCTGCTTTTAGTTTTCCTGAGATGGTTCACGCGAAACCGCTGGCTGCAATTTGGTGTTACGACGACGATCTTGTGGGGCTATACGCTCGCAGTCGGGGCCGATGTTCCGGTCGTGAGAGCGGCGATAATGTTTACGGTCGTGCTGTTTGGCTACGCGATCTACCGACGCGGAACCCTGCTGAATTCGCTGGGCCTGTGCGGACTAATATTGCTTGCATGGCGGCCGACGGAGTTTTTCGATCCGTCGTTTCAGTTAACATTTGTTAGCGTGGCCGCGATCGTCGCGATTGCGTATCCATTGATAGAGCATTTACGAGCAATCGGTAGTTGGTCGCCAAATGCCGCGACGCCGTTTCCGCCAAATGTCCCCAATTGGATGCGGCGAATTTGCGAAACGATCTATTGGAACAATGCTCGTTGGAGCGTCGAATCAAAACGGCAGATCTGGTCGGCCCATATCGTCAAATCGCCATATTTCGCTGGACGTGTCGGTGACAGGGTACAAAAGTTGTTTAGATTTGTTTTTGACGGGCTCTTGATCTCTCTGATCGTTCAGATCTGCATGCTGCCGCTATCAGTGATCTATTTTCACCGTGTCTCGGTGACATCTGTTTTGCTTAATTTGTGGGTCAGCGTATTTATCGCAATTGAGAGTTTTGCGGCTGTGACCGGTGCGTTGATCGGCCATTTTTCGACGCTTCTCGCTGCGCCGTTCTTTGCGGTTGCTGAGGCTATGAATTGGCTGATGCTGTCGGTGCCGCGACTGTTTGCGATGATGGATTGGGCGAGCTTTCGGCTGCCGGCATATACAGAAGTCGGAAGGGTTGTACACGGGATCCATTTCGTGCCGTTGATTTTGCTTGCGATCGCAATAGTACGCTGGAAGCCATTTGATCTAAAAGCGGGATCGCGATTCTTGACCCGGCGTTTTCTTTTTCCGGTCATTGGATCGGTAGCAGTTCTGATCGCGATCATCGTCTTTCATCCGTTTAGCGTTGCGCGGTCCGATGGGCGATTGCACATTGATTTTCTAGATGTCGGGCAAGGTGACGCGGCCCTGATAACGTTTCCGGATGGCAAGACGCTGCTAGTCGATGGCGGCGGGCGTTTTGATTATCGAAAGAATGACGACGAAGCCGAGCCTTTTGAGCGGGACACACGCGGCATCGGCGAATCGGTCGTGTCCGAAGTGCTTTGGGCAAAAGGGTATTCGCATATCGACGCAATTCTGGCAACGCACGCGGACGCAGATCATATTCAGGGGCTGACTGATGTTGCCAAAAATTTCAGAATCGGCACTGCATTATTTGCCCGAATCCCGAATGACGACCCTGACATGCTAGAGCTCGCTGAAATATTAAAACGGAGAGGAGTACCCATCGAGATCGTTGCTCGTGGAGATCGCCTAAATTTTGGCGATGTGATCGTCGAGGTGGTCTATCCGCCGACATCTGATGATGGGAATGCGGTTTCGGATAATAATCATTCTATCGTTCTGCGGATAACATACGGCAATCGCGTTTTCCTGCTCACCGGCGACATCGAGAGTCAGGCGGAAACGGAAATTCTCAACAGCGGCGGCACGCTCACCGCTGATCTGATAAAAGTGCCGCATCATGGCAGCCGGACATCGTCGACCCAGCGCTTTGTTGATGCAGTAAAAGCCAAATATGCCGTCATTTCGGTCGGGCGAACATCGCCATTCGGCCATCCGCATCCGGAGGTCGTCGAGCGTTGGAAAGCTACCGGTGCGAATGTAATAACTACAGGTGAGCGGGGAATGATCTCCGTTTCGACTGACGGAAAAGGCATCGAGATCAATACATTTTTACCATGAAAAAAGCCGCGGCCTGAGTTAACAGATCGCGGCTTTAGTAGCGTTAACGCGTTGTTGCATTTATGCTCCCGGCATTGGCATTGCTTCGAACATAAATGCGAGTTTCCACGCATCGCCTTCTTTCACATAGATCGCGGTTTGGAAAAGTGGGCCGTTTGCCTGGCCGTCACATTTGCCGTCTGCCGTTCCTTTGCCGGTCAGCATCTCGACCGTAGGCGAAATTGCTGTCGAAAAGGTATCGGTGAACGAGACTTTGGTAATGCCTTCGCATTTCATAGTCTCGGTCCATGTTTTGATGGCGTCCGCTTTTGAACCGTGATAGCCGCCGATAGGATCTACAAACGCAAAGCCCGACGCGAGGTTTGCTTCGAAATACTTGGCATCTCTTGCCTTAAATGCTTCCCAACCCGCGTTGTGAGCTTTGGTCAGAGCTTCGGTGTTTGCCGAAGGCGTCGGTTTTGCCGGTGCTGCAGGAGCGGCATTGCTATTGCTATTAGCCGCGGCCTTATCATCCTTTTTAGGCTCTTCCTTTTTAGCTTCGCCTTTCTTAGGCTCTTCCTTTGCGGGCGGAGCCGCCGGAGCTGCGGGAGCGGCTTTGGGATCGATGATCGGGGTCTCGGCGTGGAAAACACCTTTCCAAGTATCGCCGCTGCGGATCCAGACGGACGATGCGCGCGTTGGGCTCGGCATCTTCATCGATTTTCCGTCCATCGTGCAGTTGCCGTCCATTGTGGTTTTATATGTCATGGCATAGGTATCGTCATTGATCTTTGCCAGCTGCGGTTCCTCGAGCTTCCAGCCCTCTTTGACCTCGCATTTAGCGCTGCCAAGCATTTTGATCATCTCGGCTTTGGTCATGCGGGTTCCGCCCTCGTATGAAACAAATTTATCATCGAGCATGCCTTCGAAATGCTTGGTGTCACCTTTGATCCAAGCCTCATTTGCCGCTTTTTCCATTGCGAGCAGCGCATCAACCGTCGGTGCTGCTGCGGTCGGTTTTGCCGTATTGGCGTTTGAATTGTTTGCCGGTGCATTATTTGCAGCCGGGCCGCCGCATGCCGACATCCACAGCGAGGCAGCAGTAAGTAATGTAACTGAAATAAGTCTTTTCATTGTATTTCTCCTAGAAATTTATTGAATTAAAAGCACAAAAGCCCTAGGGTTTCTTCAGTAAGATAAAACCTTTCGAGCGCTCCTTCAGTCGTCCTAATTGGGTATAGTTTTAACACTACTACCAGATGTTGTCAAGAAAAAAGTGCGAGGAAATTGCGGAAGCCCGCACGTGAGTAAGGGCGTAACATCCAACTTTAGAGGTAAGCCCTTGTTTACACGCGGGCCGCTGCATCAGTGCTTAAAGTGGCGGATACCTGTGAATGCCATCGCTATGCCATGTTCGTTTGCGGCGGCGATCGATTCGTCGTCTTTGATCGATCCGCCGGGCTGGATGATAGCCGACACGCCAAAGCTTGCGGCTTCGTCCACGTTGTCGCGAAATGGGAAGAATGCGTCCGAAGCCAGCAGATCGGAAGAGC
>DEQS01000016.1:15928-23072 GCA_002360555.1 Chloracidobacterium sp. UBA3360 | reverse complement strand
TGGCGGAAAGGGTGGGATTCGAACCCACGGAACCCTTTTGAGGTTCACTACATTTCCAATGTAGCCAGTTCAACCACTCCTGCACCCTTCCGGTTTGTTAAATTGTCAAAGTTTGGACTACCGGCTTTAGCCGGCATCCGACCTAATCAGCCGAAGAAGCCGCCTAAAGGCGGGACTCCGAGCACGAGTCTTATTCTGCGGCTTCGTCAGCAGCCTCTTCTTTTTCAGCGGCCGGTTCGGACTTTTCGTCATCGCCGACCATCCAACTATAGACCACGCCCGCTAGCAATGCACCTAAGATCGGTGCGACCCAGAAAAGCCAGAGCTGCGATATCGCCCATCCGCCGACGAAAATGGCAGGGCCGGTGCTGCGTGCCGGGTTGACCGAGGTGTTGGTCACCGGGATCGTTATCAAATGGATCAGCGTCAGACACAGGCCGATCGCGATCGGGGCAAAGCCCTTTGGTGCCAGCTTATGCGTGGCTCCGAGGATGACGATCAGGAAAAAGAACGTCATCACCACCTCGGCGACAAAACCCGCGAGGGCCGAATATCCGCCGGGTGAATGTGCGTCAAAGCCATTCGACGCAAAGCCGCCCGCGAGCGAAAATCCCGCTTTGCCGCTGGCGATGACATACAGCAGGCCCGCTCCGCTGATCGCTCCGAGCACTTGTGCGATCACATAAGGCAATATCTCGTTTGCCGGAAATCTCTTGCCCGCCCACAACCCAAAGGTCACGGCAGGATTCAAATGACAGCCCGAAATATGGCCGATAGCAAATGCCATCGTTAGCACGGTTAGACCAAATGCGAGCGAAACACCCGCGAAACCGATGCCGAGATTAGGATACGCTGCGGCCAAAACCGCACTGCCGCATCCGCCGAGAACTAGCCAAAGCGTGCCGATAAATTCGGCCGACAATCTTTTTGTTAAAGGCATAACGAACTTTTCTCCTGTGATGGTTAGGAATTAAGAGTGGGACGTTACTGCTTTACAACTTCAAATAACAAATGGCGGAGAGGGTGGGATTCGAACCCACGGTACCCGCAAAGGTACAACAATTTTCGAGACTGCCCGATTCAACCACTCTCGCACCTCTCCGCGAACGTATGATTCTAACGGTTTCGGGCGGGTGTTTTCAAGTTGGGTAGGAAAAGATCCTAGCCGCTCACGCAGGCGGTTCTGCCTTTTTGCGTCTTGCCTGAAAGAAATTTTGCATGAGCGAGCGGCATTTGTCGGCGAGGACGCCGGAGGTGATCTCCATGCGGTGATTGAGGGTGGGGCTGTCGCAGACGCGGAAATGGGTTTCGACAGCGCCGAATCGTTCGTCTGCGGCTCCATAGACGACGCGGGCGACACGGGCGTTGACGAGAGCCCCGGCACACATGGCGCAGGGTTCGATCGTGGTGTAAATGGTCGTTCCCGTCAGACGGTAATTGCCTGTGCGGATCGCGGCAGTACGAAGCGCGAGGATCTCGGCGTGGGCGGTCGGATCGTTGTTCTTTATGGTGCGGTTGGAGGTGGCCGCGAGTATTTTGCCGTCGGCGTCGATGATGACGGCACCGATGGGCACCTCGCCGAGCATTTCGGCTTCGCGGGCGACATGAATTGCCCGCCACATCCAGCTTTCGTCTTGATCCATCATTGCTTTCGAGTTTAGCCGAAAGGCCATAATCTTGCATCCGAACACCTAAAATGTTAAACCTAAAGTACGTAAGTTTTTTCGTCCCCTCGAAAGCTAAACCGCCTGAAACGCTATGAACGACGAGGTTCGCCCCGGTTCACAACCTGTCGATCAGGACATTCATATTACGAATGTGCCGCAGTCGTTCCGCGCGTTTGCGGAGGAAGTACATAAGCGTGCCGAAAAGCCGCGCACGACCCCGGTCAATATCGCCCAAAAGCTGCTACCGGCCGAATTTAACATGGCCATGGCGCATTTTTACCGAGGTGAGGTGCAGCGGTCGAATGTATGGCGCGGTCGGCTCGACGCGACGACCAACTGGGCCGTGATCACGGCGGGTGCGACGCTCTCATTCGTTTTTAGCTCACCTGACAATCCGCATTTTGCGATCCCGATCAACACGCTGCTCGTATCGATCTTTTTGTTCATGGAGGCTCGGCGGTATCGTTATTACGAGGTTTGGGCAAACCGCGTACGGGTACTCGAGACGGGATATTTTGCCCCGATGTTGTCGCACCGCACGGTCCCGCCTGATAAAGATTGGGCCGAGCATATCGCCGCGGATCTGATCACGCCGCACTTTACGATCAGTGAATGGGAGGCCGTTGGGCGCCGTTTGCGGTCAAATTATCTGTGGATCTTTGTCCTGCTGTCGCTGTCTTGGACATTAAAAATATACATTCATCCTTCGCCGATCCCCGTTGCGACTGAGGCAGACCGAAAGATATTTTGGGATCTGTTTTTTCAGCGAGCGACCGTCGGGCTTGCACCGGGTTGGCTGGTTGTGTTGTTTGGGGCGCTGTTTAACGCGACAATTTTATTCGTCGCCTTTAGTACACTCAAGCTCAGGGACGCGTCGAGTGAGGTGTTGCCGCTTGAGAGTTTTGAGTGGCACCCGCTAAAACAGGTGTCCGACTGGGCGGAATCAAATCTAAAACGGCGGAATCCGACCCGCCGGTCAAAAAAAGCACGGCAACGCGTGCGTTCAATTCATAAAACCGAAACTTAATATTTAGGAGCTATTTTATTTATGCCAATCGATATGGAAGATCGCGGCCAAGCGCTCGAAAACGAGTATTTTCACCGCAAAGAACAAGAGCTGATCGCAAATCTCAAAGCGAAAATTCAAGATGACGACGCAAAACGCCTAGGTATCAAATGCCCGAAATGTGACGGCATGCTGATCGAGACAGATTTTAACAACATCGAGATCGACGTCTGCGACAAATGCTCGGGCGTCTGGCTTGACGCGGGTGAGCTGACACAGATCGCCGACAAAGACGAGGACAGCGGCTGGTTTGGAAAGCTGTTTGGGTAAATCTCAGGAGGAGTTAACCGCAGATGAACGCTAATAGACGCAGATATTTGGGCATAATTTGGCTCACTATACTTTTGACGGGCGTTACAGCTCTCGGACAGGCGACGGTAAAGGTAGAAGGTAAGGGCTTTAGCGAGGAAAAACTCAAGAGTGCGTTAATGGCCCGCGATATGCCATATCGCGTGATCGTACCTCCCAAATACTTGTCAGATGGGGCTGCCCGATTCCCGGTCGTTTATCTACTTCACGGCCTCACCGGGCATTACAGCAATTGGACTGACAAGACGAAACTCATGCAATATTCGTCGGACCATCAATTTATTGTCGTGACTCCCGAAGGCGATAACGGTTGGTACACGGACAGCGTCTCGACGCCAAACGACAAGTACGAAAGCTATATCGTGCAGGAGCTGATACCAGAGATCGACAAAAAATTTCGCACGCTCGCTGACCGCGAACATCGGATCATAGCGGGGCTTTCGATGGGCGGTTTTGGCGCGATCAAGTTTGGGTTGAAGTATCCTGACAAGTTTTCCCTCGTCGGGGGCTTTAGCGGAGCACTCGGAGCGGCGGGGTGGACGGAAAAGAATGCAGGTGCGATCGCAAAATCGATGGATTTGGCTTTTGGGCCTGACGAGGTAAGTGAATCGCGAAAAGCCAATGATATTTTCCGGCTTGTGCGTGAAGTGACACCCGATCAGCAAAAAGCCCTCCCGTATGTTTACCTATCGTGTGGCACGGAAGACTTTCTGATCGCAAATAACCGTGATTTTCTCAAATTGCTCAACGACAAAAAGATCCCGCACGAATATCGTGAACATCCGGGCGGTCATGATTGGGTGTTTTGGGATGAGCAGGTGAGAGAATTTCTAATGGTCGCCGAGCGGAGAATGAAGAAGTAAGGATGGCCCACGAAACAAACGAAATACACGAAAGCAAGGCTCAGTTGATCTGAGGTTTTGGTGTCTTTAGTGAATTTCGTGGGCAAACATATTTATGCTCAATTTTGCAATCGAAACCGCCCGGGAGGCAGGGCAGCTACTGCTCGAAAAATTTGATCGAGGTATCGTTGTTAATAAAAAAGGTGATATTAATCTCGTGACCGAGGCCGATCTTGCGTCTGAGGCTCTCATCATAGAACGCATCAAATCTTATTATCCAAAGCACTCGATACTTGCGGAGGAATCGGGAGAGGCGGTCATTATCGGGGGCGAGAACACTTGGAAATGGATCATCGACCCGCTCGACGGTACGACGAATTATGCTCATGGGTATCCGTGTTTTTGCGTGACGCTGGCGCTTGAGCATGAGGGTGAGATCAAGATCGGTGTTACGTTTGACCCGACGCGTAATGAGATGTTTGCCGCCGAACGCGGGCGGGGGGCGAGCCTTAATAACAAGCCGATCCGTGTGTCGGCGGCTGAGGAATTGGGCGATTCGCTGATCGTCACCGGCTTTCCGTACGATTTCAAACGCCGCGAAGATTTTGCCCGTCATCTGACCCAATTTCTAATAAAATCTCGGGGCGTCAGGCGGGACGGTTCGGCGGCGATCGATCTCGCCTATGTGGCGTGCGGGCGGTTTGACGGTATGTGGGAAGAGGGGCTGAATCCGTGGGATATGGCTGCCGGCATCTTGCTGATCGAAGAGGCAGGTGGTCAGGTCAGCGGTTACGACAACTCAAAATTTAGCATCTACACGCCCCCGATGGTCGCGAGCAACGGCCTGATCCATTCGCAGATGCTCGATGTCCTCAAATAAAACGCTGAGATCTAACTAATCTTCCTTAGCGTCTTTGCGTGAAATAAGAATGTCGCACGCAAAGCCGCTAAGTACGCAAATGAACCGCCAAGAGACCTATCAACTTTCACGACAGTTGACCGTGTGCTAACCTTAATTTTTAGTTAAGTTACTTATTATGTCGTGGTTTCGCAGAGACAAGCCAAAGATCGATGAGCAGGAATCGGACGAGGAACAAACCGTCCGCACTGAGGGGATCTTTGTAAAATGCCCCGAGTGTGAGAGCGCCCTTTACAAGCGTGAGCTCAACGATTCGCATGATGTCTGCACGCATTGCGGCTATCATTTTCGCTACACGGCTGAGGGGCGTTTGCGAGATCTGTTTGACGACGGCCGGTACGAAAAGCTTGACGAAGAGGTTATGTCGGGCGACCCGCTCGCATTTACCGATTCAAAACCCTACAAAGACCGCATTGAACAGGCAAAGTCAGCGTCCGGTCTGCCTGAAGCCATCATCTCCGGCAAGGGGATGGCCGGCGGGCACCTTGTCTATGCCGGGGCAATGGACATGGCGTTCATCGGCGGTTCGATGGGCTCGGCGGTCGGTGAAAAGATCACGCGGCTTGCCGAAGCGGCGCTTGAGAACCGTGGTGCTCTGGTGATATTTGCTGCGTCCGGCGGTGCCCGTATGCAAGAGGGAACGCTTTCGCTGATGCAAATGGGCAAGATCTCAGCGGCTCTGTCGCGGCTGCACGAAGCACGTCTGCCGTTCATATCTGTGCTGACAGATCCGACGACCGGCGGCGTAACGGCGAGTTTTGCGATGCTCGGCGACGTAATTCTCGCCGAACCAAAAGCACTCATCGGATTCGCCGGCCCTCGCGTGATCGAACAAACCATCCGCCAAAAACTGCCAAAAGGCTTTCAACGCAGCGAATTTCTACTCGAACACGGCATGGTCGATATTGTCGTCGACCGCCGCGAAATGCGGGACACCATCATCAGAATGCTCGATTTTATGATGAACAAACAGGTCGCCGCCTAAGCGAAAGGGCATGGACTTTGCCGCATCCACCAAATATCTCTACTCGCTTGGCAACGAAGTCTCGGCGATGAAGCTGGGGCTTGAAAATATCCGCACGCTGATCGACGCGCTCGGCAAACCACACGAAAAATATCTAAAAGTTCAGGTCGCCGGGACGAACGGCAAGGGATCGGTGTGTGCTTTTTTGAATTCGATCTGTTTGGACGCTGGCGTCAAAACCGGACTCTACACATCGCCCCATCTCATCTCGATCACCGAACGCGTAAAGATCAACGGCATCGACATTAGCGAGGACGAATTTGCCCGCCACGCGACACTCGTGCGGGAAACTGCAGAAAGCCTGTTAGCCAACGGCGAACTCGAATACAGACCGACATTTTTTGAACAGATGACGGCGATAGCCTTGGTCGCGTTTGGCGAAGCAAAGGTCGAATTAGCAATACTTGAAACGGGTCTCGGCGGACGTCTTGATGCGACGACAGCGGCGAATGCCGAGATCGCCGCGATCACGCGAATTGATCTCGATCATCAGGAATATCTTGGCGATACTATCGAAGAGATCGCGGCTGAGAAAGCTGCGATAATTCGTGCCGGATCGAAGGTTGTAGTCGGTGAACAATCTCGCGAAGCGATTAAGGTCGTTCTTGAGCGATGTACGAAATTTGGTGTCGAGCCAATATTGACAGAGGCACACTCCCTACCGGTCGTGCTTCCGCCTTTGGGTCTCAACGGGCATCATCAGATCGAGAACGCTAAGGCTGCGAGTCTTGTCGTCGAGATACTCAAAGAATATTTTCCGATCACTGATGAGAACAAAGTCACTGGATTGCAAAATGCTCGCCATCCCGGTCGCCTAGAATACCAAGGGAAATATTTATTTGACGGGGCACATAACATTGGCGGCGCAAATGCTCTAGCGGAATATATTCGGGGATTTGAAACACGGCCGATCACCCTTGTTTTTGGTGCGATGAATGACAAGAATGTCACGGAAATTTTTGCAACCCTCGCTCCTATTGCAGAGCGAATCATTGTCACAGAACCGTTAAATTCACGTTCGCTCTCTTACCAAGAGTTACTTGAGCAAATGCCGACGGATATGTCGAAAGAAAGAACATTTGCGACTGACAATGTAAAAAGTGCCGTCGATATCGCGAATGAGGTCACGCCGGATGACGGGATCATTTTAGTGACAGGTTCGATTTATTTGGTTGGTGAAGTAAAGACGATTCTGCGATCTCAAATTTGAGATTTGAGATTACAAATTTAAGATAGATATATGCATAAATTAGTATTGATCCGCCACGGCGAGAGCCAGTGGAATAAAGAGAACCGCTTTACCGGATGGAAGGATGT
>DEQS01000016.1:2270-15657 GCA_002360555.1 Chloracidobacterium sp. UBA3360 | reverse complement strand
GAGCTTGACCGTATGTGGCTGCCGGTTACGAAGACCTGGCTGCTAAACGAGCGGCATTACGGCGGGTTGCAGGGGTTGAATAAGGCTGAGACCGCGGCGAAATATGGTGATGAACAGGTACTGATCTGGCGGCGCAGCTATGACATACCACCGCCGGAGATGGAGGATACGGATGAGCGTTATTTGGGCAACGATCCGCGTTACGCATCGATCGCGAATTTCCCTAAAACAGAATGCTTGAAAGATACCGTTGATCGTGTCGTGCCGTATTTTGAAAGTGAGATAATGCCAAAGATACGCGACGGCAAGCGTTTGATCATCGCGGCTCACGGCAATTCGCTCCGTGCTCTCGTCAAATATCTCGATAATATCCCCGACGACGAGATCGTTAATCTCAACATCCCGACCGGCGTGCCGCTTGTTTACGAATTAGACACCGATCTCAAACCGATCAAAAGCTATTACCTCGGTGACGCCGAAGCGATCAAAGCCGCGCAGGACGCGGTTGCGAACCAGGGGAAGGCAAAATAAGGGCAAAATTTGAAAAAGGCCGTTTTCATCGTCTTGATTATCTTTTGCCTCAGCCCATGGGGCTCGCCGCCGGTCGCTCTTGCTTTGGGGCTGGCACTTGCGTTCACTGTCGGCAATCCGTTTCCGCAACTTGAGGGTAAATTTACAAAATATCTGCTGCAAGCTTCGGTCGTGCTGCTTGGGTTTGGTATGGACCTAGGCTCGGTGTATCGCGCCGGGAAGCAGGGGATATTGTTTACAATAGCGACGATATTCGGGACGCTGATACTCGGATATTTTGTCGGCAAACTGCTCGGTGTTGCGAGCCGGACATCGACGCTGATCTCTTCGGGAACGGCGATCTGCGGCGGTTCGGCGATCGGAGCAGTCGGCCCAGCGATAAATGCTGAGGCTGATGAGATGTCAGTGTCTTTGGGCACGGTGTTTGTGCTCAATTCGGTCGCGTTGTTTTTGTTCCCGGTAATCGGCCACGCACTTAACCTTTCGCAAAATCAGTTTGGCGTGTGGGCGGCGATCGCTATTCACGACACCAGTTCCGTCGTCGGAGCGGCGGGCACATATGGTGCGGATGCGCTGGCAATTGCAACGACGGTCAAACTCGCACGTGCACTGTGGATCGCACCGGTTGCTCTGCTGTTTGCTTATATTTACCGACCTACGTCCCAAGTCGGAGAAGGGACGGTCGAAAACCCAAATCCTAAATCCAAAAGCCGAATGTCCGTCATCCCTTGGTTTATCTTCCTATTCCTCGCGGCGACGGCATTGCGAACATACTTGCCCGTTTGGGTCCAACCAAGCATTTACGATTCGCTCGTCAATCTGGCAAAGGCCGGTATGACAGTGACGCTCTTTCTGATCGGGGCGAGCCTGTCGCGTGAAACGCTGAGTAAATTTGGCTATTGGGCTTTGTTTGAGGGTGTCATACTATGGATCGTCATTTCGATAGTCGGTCTGGTGGCGGTGTGGAATCTGTTGTGATCGAGCTATGAACACAGACGAAAACGATGTAATTGTCGAGGTAAAAACGCGAAGCCGCGGCGTGGTGAACCCAAGTCTGGTTCGCTGGATAGCGTTTCTTGTGATCAGTATCTCGTTGGTCGTCTGTACCGTTTTATGTATCCTCGCGATCTGGCAATTTACCGAATCGGACGCCGTCTGGCGAGCCATCGCGACGTTTATTGTCGTCAGTATAGCGACCGCTATCTTTACTTTCGTGAACGAAAAACTAGGTTAACATCTACCAATTAGTATGCATCGACTAAAGTTTCTTCTGTCAGTATTTGTTTGTTCGATTGTGATCTTCGCAGCTACGTCTTGCAAGAAACGAGCTCCGGGAACCACTAACGCGAAAGTTGATCCGCAGCTAATAATGTTCGGCGGCTGGCAAGCCGACAGCAAGGGCATTTTTCTAGCTAAGAATGACACCGCCAACGAAGGTGAGAAAGTTTACTTAGCTCTGAATAAACCGAACGCCGAGCCGGTCGAGGCGAGCGATGCCCCGAAGATGGAAGTAGATTTTGGTAAAAAGCTCTACCTCGCAGGCGGAAACAATATCAGCAGATACGCTCAGGTCGTGACCGACAAGGATGAGGCCGGCAAGATCACGAAGGCCCACGTAGCTGTTGTCTACACGAAGGCCAATATGGGCAAAGACAGCCGCTACGACCTTGAACCGGTCGAACATTCTCTGCATGGTTGGTCGTCGAACAACGTTTACGTTGTCATGTCCCGCGAAGACAAGAAAGTTTTTGTGATAAACGCCCACTCGAGCGGGATAGGAGAAGTGAAACTAAAGCAGATCAACTCGTTCGATCATATCGCCCTCGCCGCAGACAAGAACGGGTTTTACGTCGTCGGCAGATCGGATACTTCCGCATTCGTGATCGAATTCGTTGATTTTAATAACGTTATACATAAGCAGGAACAGAGCAAAATTGTCCTGAATATCCCAAAAGCGACGGCGGGACGAGCGGCATATCGCGGGGTTTTATCTCCCGATCAAAAGGTGCTCGCGGTCCTTTCAAACTCGCACCCGAACGCCGACGTGAATGTGTTTGAAGCCGATGCGGAAAACAAGCTGATGCTTTACGATGTCGCCAGCGGCCAGATGACCCGCGAATGCAAACTTCCGAATGGCGACGCCGATCTTCGGAATATGCTTTTCGTAAAAGGGCCTTGGTGGCGTGGCGACAATCGGGCATTAGCGTTTGACCTGCGACTCACTCCTGATAAAAAAACCTTTTATTCCATCGACCTTTCAACCGGTGAAATTACCAACTGGTTCACCTCCGAAAAACAGCCGCAACCGGCCGCTTAGCTGCTGCCTTTCGGTCGCTCGCGGCATTTGCTAAAATACTCGTTTCGACTTTAGCGCGAAATTGCCACCTAGATGAGTATCAAGCAGATAACCGTGCGCGGAGCACGCCAGCACAACCTCAAAAATATCGATGTCGATATCCCGCGGGACAAGTTTGTCGTGATCACGGGCCTGTCGGGCAGCGGCAAATCTTCGCTCGCATTTGATACGATCTACGCCGAGGGGCAGCGGCGGTATGTCGAATCGTTATCTGCCTACGCCCGTCAGTTTCTCGATCAATTAGAAAAACCTGATGTTGATTCGGTCGAGGGGCTCTCGCCTGCGATCTCTATTGAACAGAAAACTGTTTCGCGTTCACCGCGTTCGACCGTCGGTACGGTTACTGAGATCTACGATTTTTTCCGGCTGCTGTTTTCGTCCATCGGGCAGCCTCATTGTCAGCAGTGTGGCGAGCCGATCACGCGGCAGTCGGTTGATCAGATCGTCGCCGGGATATCTGAGCTGCCGGACGGCGAACGTGTGATGATACTTGCACCGGTTGTTCGCGGGCGAAAAGGGGAATTCAAAAAAGAACTCGAAAAGCTGCACAAAGACGGCTTTTTGCGGGCACGCATCGACGGCGATCTACGGCAGCTTGACGAAGAGATCATCCTCGACAAACGTAAAAATCATACTATCGAGGTAGTCGTGGATCGGCTGTTGATGAAAGACGGCGTTCGCGAGCGTCTGAGCGAATCGGTCAAAACCGCTCTCAAACTCACCGGCGGTGCGGTGCTCATTTCGATCATCGACGGCGACGAAAAGCTCTATTCCGAAAAGATGGCGTGCGTAAATTGCGGCATCAATATCCCGACGCTCGAGCCGCGTTCGTTCTCATTCAACTCGGCATTTGGCGCGTGCAAACGCTGCCAGGGGATCGGCACCGTGATGGAGATCGACGCCCGAAAGATCGTCCCCGACGAGAGTGTTGCCGCCGACAAGATCGATTTTCTTAACGGAGCCGACAAAGCCGGGGCGACCTTTTTGCGCGGTGCTCTGGTCGCGATCATCGAGAAATTTACGGGTGGCGACAAACTTGAACCACCGAAAGAGGGTCTTATTGCAAAGGCCAAGAGTTGGATCGCACCAAAAAAACGCGGGCGGAAAAAGGCCGACGTGATGGAGGCGAGTGCCGCCGATCTATTAAAATTGCCGTTCAAAGATCTGCCGCAGGAGATACGGGACGCTTTTTTCCACGGAACAAAGCGGCGGATGACGTTTCGTCATGGCGATTATAAATTTGAACGCGACTGGCGCGGTGCGATGCGGGCGATGAGCGAGCGGATAGAAAATCCGCCGTCCGAAAAGATCAAAGCCGCGCTTGAGGAACTGATCGCCCCTATCACGTGTCCGGGCTGCGACGGCCAGCGTTTGCAGCCGGAGAGCCTCGCTGTTCGTGTCAACGGTATCGGCATTGGCGACTACACGAGTTTACCGATCTCCGACGCGGTGAAAAAGATCGACGCGATCAAGCTCTCCGCCCGCGACGAAAAGATCGCCGGGCTCGTACTCAAAGAGATCCGGGATCGCACTCGTTTTCTGGATGCTGTGGGGCTTGGTTATCTGACGCTGGATCGTTCGTCGGCGTCGCTCTCGGGCGGCGAGGGGCAGCGGATACGGCTTGCGACGCAGATCGGATCACAGTTGCGTGGTGTGCTGTATGTTTTGGACGAGCCGTCAATTGGGTTGCATCCGCGTGACAACGAGCGGCTGCTTGAAACGCTGCATATGCTTCGCGATCTGGGTAATTCGGTACTCGTGGTCGAGCACGACGCCGAGACGATCGAGCGTGCAGATTACGTCATCGATCTTGGCCCGCTTGCGGGAACGCACGGCGGCGAAGTGATCGCGTTTGGCAGTCCGAAGGAGATCGCCAAGAATAAGGAATCGCTGACCGGGCAATATCTTAGCGGCAAGTTAAAGATCGACATCCCCGATGTGCGGCGGCTCGCCAACGGCAAACGAATTAAGGTCAACGGTGCCCGGGCGTACAATCTCAAAAATATCGACGCCGAGTTTCCGCTTGGTTTGCTGACTGTCGTCACGGGCGTTTCGGGTTCAGGCAAATCCACGCTGGTCGAAGAGATCCTTTACCCCGCTCTTTATCGTCACGTTTATAAATCCGCAGTCGAACCGCTTGCCCACGACAGTATTGAGGGACTCGATCTCGTGGACAAGATCATTGAGATCGACCAAAAACCGATCGGCCGCACGCCGCGGTCTAATCCGGCGACGTTCACCGGCCTTTTCACGCCGCTCCGAGAGCTGTACGCTATGCTCCCCGAATCACGCACTCGCGGCTACAAATCCGGCAGGTTTTCGTTCAACGTCAAAGGCGGCCGTTGCGAGGCTTGCGAAGGCGGCGGCATGAAACGCATTGAGATGAATTTTCTGCCCGACGTTTATTTGACGTGCGACGTGTGCCGCGGCCACCGTTACAACCGCGAAACGCTCGCGGTCAAATTCAAAGGCCTCTCGATCGCGGACATGCTCGACACCACCATCGAAGACGCTCTGCCGCTGCTTGAAAACATCCCGTCGATCAGAAAGGTCCTCGAAACGCTGCTCGATGTCGGCCTCGGTTACATCAAGATCGGCCAGTCGTCCACGACGCTCTCCGGTGGCGAGGCCCAGCGCATCAAACTTGCCAAAGAGCTCTCCAAACGCGCGACCGGCAAAACCATCTACATCCTCGACGAACCGACGACCGGCCTCCATTTCGCCGACGTTCACAAACTGCTCGACGTCCTGCAAAAGCTCGTCGACACCGGCAACACCGTCATCGTCATCGAACACAACCTCGATGTCATCAAATCCGCCGACCACATCATCGACCTCGGCCCCGAAGGCGGCTCCGGCGGCGGCCGTATCGTCGCAACCGGCACACCCGAAGAGGTCGCCAAAGTGAAAAAATCCTTCACCGGACAGGCGTTAAAAGCGGTGTTGAAGTAGAGCAAATTGTGGCCCAGTCCAGACCAGGTGGACCACATGGACCGCGGTGGCAATTTAGCTAAATTGATCGAGATTTTCGTCGTCGGTTATCGCCAAAGTGGTCCTTTTGGACGAATAAGGACCGTTTATCGCTGACTGGAAATATTTTCCGCGAGTTGTAGTTTTAGTGAGACGCGAATATCAGCCCGAGAAAATCCGTCAAGAAGTTTGGTTGTTCGATCAAGATCGCTATCTGCCAAGATCCGTAAGACCGACATTTCAGGGTAGAAGTTGAACGGCATTCCATTTCCTATCAAAAATTCCCCTTGCTGTAAATCATACCCACCCTGAAAACTTCTGACTAAAACGGAGGCTTCGGTAAGTTCGTTCATCATTGGCGCCAAAGCCTCCGTCATACGAAATGCCTGCGGTGTGTCTATCTTTGCATAGGCAGAAATAAGCCGCATGAGTTGAGACATTTCGTTTTGGTTTGCAGGTTTTTCAGCCATTTGCATCCGAACTTTATCCAAAATCAATGTGGCCGCTGATTTGTTTTCAACTTTGTCCTTCTCAAACACAACAATAGCCAAATTAATAAGGGCGGCATTTCGATTGCTCTCAGGAAAATCACCCATTATTCTCTCGGCCTCGGGATATTTGCCCTGCAACATCAGACGGTGGGCATAGAAATAGTTAAGGCTTTCTTGAGCGTTAGTGAGAGCGTCATCGGAGAAATTTTCATTTAACAGAGCGTTCGCAGCGTTAAGATCCCCAGAATCGGCAAGTTTATTTGCTGCCGTTGAATAGAGTTGTCTACGCGATTCCAACGGATAATTCTTCGCTTCAGAGATCAATTTTTCGGCAGTCGGATTGCTGCTTAGTAGAGCGCCAAGTGCCGGGTTACCGGGCTGGCGGCCGGAACGAGCAAGGTTAGACTTTTCCTGAGCCTTTAGTCGCGGGATATAGCCAGGGGAAAGTTTTTCGGCAAATTGAATAAGTGTCGAAGGTTGAAAATACCCATTATTATTACTCTGATCAAAATAGGCAGTGAACAGTTTTTCGGCAAGGGCACGCATTTGTGACAGTTCGAGTTTTATTGACTTTTCAGTTGGGCCTTTTGTTCGCGAAAATTCTGCTAAGAGCCGGATAGCCAATGAAATGTACTGGGCATTCGGCTGCCCATTGATTAAAAGGCCTTTTTGAGTAAGTTTTTCGACCACTTCGTTAGTGAGTGGCATAGCTTCGTCTGGATCCTTTGCATGTAATTTCTGTAACAAAGTAAACGTTTCAGACGAAAGATCCCGCTTTAGTGATTCTTTCAGCAACGCAATGGCCCGTTCGGGGTTCTGGTCAGCAGCCAGTCTCATTATTGCTAGTTCAAGACTGGTCTCGTTTTGGGCGATAGATAAGTTATTTCCATTGCTATTAGTGATCTTCGTTGTTTTCAATGCCCCGCCAGACATTGCCCTTTCAACTGCTATTGGGCGGGTTTTATAAAGACTTTGCAATGCATATTCCGCGTCACAAATGGCTATTGTGTTGAGAACACGCGGGCGGGTTGTTTGGCTGGTGAGCAATTCGTTCGGTTGATTACTCTTTCGCTCCGTCTCTGCTTGCAATTGAGCACTAGTCAATTCAGCGATGGAACTCTGCATCAGTTCAGCAGCCCGAGTCGGATCGGTTTTGCAAATATGACGCCCTGAAATTGCGTAAAGATATGCGCGATTGGCACCGAGACGAAAATTTGGGATCTCGGTAGCTAATTGATCGACGATCGCCGTAACCTTTCGCTGTTTTTCTTTCACCTCTTCAGCTGTAGGGGCAGCATTTTTTTGAGTGAACGATAAAGCGGGACAAGCCAGAACGACGAATAGTGAGCACCATCGCACGATTTTCATTTTTTTCTCCAAACTGAATATTAATCAATGTAACAGAGTTTCGAAGAGGAAAAAAGGTTGTCTGTTGGTGTGGATATTCAATCTAGCTACCAATTGTTTCGATCATCTCTTTGACTACCTGATTCAATCGTTCTGCCCGTGCAAGAGTTTGCGTTTTTTCCGTTCAAACCTATAATTCTTAGAATTACCGGCGAGACGGTTTATTCGCCTATCTTTTTAGTTTCAGGGAGAAAACGATCTATGTCGATAGTATTTAAGTTAATGTGTGTGGCACTTGTGATGGTTTCGTTGATCGCGGGCGGCTGCGGATCGAAGGGGAATCAGGCTGATGGCAACGGTGGAACTGCCAAGGCGAATAAAGAGGCTGTGCAGCCTAACAAAGACGGCACTATTCCTTCGGGTACGGGCGTGGAAAAGGAAAAGCCTGCTGCGGGTAAAGCAAATGTTCAGGGCAAGGCGTTTTATAACGAAAAGCCTGCGGTCGGTGTGCAGGTAAAGCTTTGCGCAAAGTTTAGCCAGTATTTGAACGGCTGTAGCGGGGAGACATTTACCACCAAAACCGACGACGCGGGTGAATACCTGATCAAGGACGTTCCGCCCGGCATGTATGAAGGGCTGACCGTGCAGGTTTTTGAGACGCCGTATTATGTCTTTGCGACAGCAGGTTTTATCTCGGCCGCAAAATACAATATCGAGGACGGCAAAACCTATTTTGCACCCGACACGCACCTCTTTAAAAATGATCTGAAACTCGTAAATCCAAAAGCCGGTTCGAAGGTCGCGGCTGCGGGGATCGAAGTCAAGTGGGACGCGTATCCGGATGCGGCATATTACAAATACAGTATCCACGCCGACAGCTCCAGCGGAGCGGAAACCAACTACGATTACATCAACAAACGTGTGGACGGCACTTCGGCCAGCCTTGATAAGCCTTTGGCTCCGGGAAACTACACCGCAAAGGTCGAAGCATTTAACGCCAACGACCGAAAGCTATCGCAAACGTCGCAGGATATGAAATTTACCGTGACGGGAGCACCGGCGGCGAAATAGGATCGAGCAGATGGTTGGTCGATATATTGACGACGCCTTTGTCTATGGCAAAGGCGTCGAACTTTTTATCAGTATCAAACCAGAGTTAACGTGTACTCCGACGTTTCGATCTTAATGATGAGCGGGCAGATCGGATCGTCTAGGATCTGTACCTTGGACCCGTCGTCGGCTTGGTAGTGAAGCACCTTTATCCTTTTGTCGGTGTACGTTCCGCTCGACGCGGATAAGCTCATAAGGAAAGTAAAGCGTTTCTCGCCGCTGCCCAGATCTAGCCGTATCTCTTCTTTGTCTTTTAGATCTTTATGGAGTTTCTGGCTAAGGATGAACGCGATCTCTTTGTCGGGCGCGATCGTGGTTTTGCTGGCGTAGAAGTTGACGTATTTGGTCGCCGATCTCAACGCTTCGTCGGTGATGACCAGCTTTTCGGATTGTTCGTTTTTGGTGCTTTCTTTCCATTTGAACGCCATCTTTCCGCCGTCATTGATGAATTCGATCTTGTATCGCAGTACCGCGTTCGTTTTCTTGTTCGTTAAGATGTACGTGAGAGGCTTTCGGTCCAGATAGTCGTACTTGCCGTTCAGGGTCTCTCGTAATTGAGACATAGTTTCGACGACGGGAGATTTTGGCGCGGCATCGGTCGCGGTGACCTTTGTCACGCCGGGCGTGTTAACAAATGCACCGTCTTTCCATGTTCCCTCGGTCATTCTACCGGTGAGTTTGTTAAATTGCTTTCCCGGACCGTCCTGCTTATCGTTTTTGAAACCGCCGATGTAATAGCTGCCGTTTCGGAACGTGTATGTCGCCTGACCTTCGCGCATGCCGTTTACCCAATCGCCATCGTAGATGTCGCCATTTTTGTATGTTGCTTTGCCCTTGCCGTTACGTTTGTCGCCCGCAAACTGACCGACATAGAACTCGCCGCTCGCTTTTAAGGTTTGAGTTCCTTGACCGGATTTAACGTTATTCAGCCAACCGCCGTCATAAGTATTTCCGTTTGCATACAGAAAGATGCCTCTGCCTTCCATCTTGCCGTTAATTAGATCACCGACGTACGATCCGCCATCCTTATAGGTCACCTTTCCCTTGCCGTTTGCACTTCCATTTACGAATGAACCTTCGTAAATTACTCCGGTGGGGAAGATGTATTTCCCAACGCCATTCAGGCAATTACCCGAGATGCACTTTGTCGTTGTAGAGCTAATTGGCTTGGCCTGCTCGACTGGTCCGTCATAATTTGCTCCGCCCTCAAATGTCATCTGGCCGGTGGTTGGGCTTGGTGTTGGGGTCGGCTTTGGTGCTAGTGCATAGGGAGCAACGCCGTCTTTCCAAATTCCGTTGATCGTGTTTCCAGTAGATTTGTTGAAGTATCGTCCCTCGCCGTGCTGTAAATTGTTTTTCCAGAGGCCGATGTAGTAGCTGCCGTCCTTGAAATAGTAGGTCGCCTTACCCTCACGGTCGTTATTGACCCAATCACCGTTGTAAATGTCGCCGTTCGCATATGCACAGCGTCCGACGCCGTTTCGTTTGTCCGCGAGCCAATCGCCCTCGTAGACCTCGCCGTCTTTGTAAATGGCCTTTCCTTTCCCGCTGCGTTGATTCTGCAGCCACCCACCTTCGTACGTTTCGCCGTTTGGAAAGGTGATCTTGCCTCGGCCGTTATACGCACCTTTGGCGAATTGCCCGACATAAACTTGGCCCTCTTTCGTTCGATAGGTGCCTTGGCCGTGATGTTTGCCGTTAACAAAATCACCTTCGTAATTGTCGCCATTGCTGTACGCTTTCTTGCCTTTGCCGTTGACGCAGTTGCCGGAAACGCATTTATCCTCAATCGTATTCAGGAGAAATGAAAAATCGTCAGTCTTTGGAACGCCGGTCGAAGGGGTTGGGCTCTGTGCGGACGCAGTTGTAATTTGTGCAGCAACGGCGATCGCCACTGCGAGTAACATTTTGGTGTAGGTCATAAATTGTTGGAGAGGTGGTTGCTAGTGTGATTCTAACTTGTGCGATGCGAACGAGCAAGAACCCCGTCGCTATGAGATGGCGTCGATCATCTCTTTTACCGCCTGGTTTAATCCGACAAATACCGCACGCGAGATGATGTTGTGGCCGATGTTAAATTCGGTGATCTCGGGGATCGCGGCGAGGGCCGGGACGTTGCGATAGGTCAGGCCGTGGCCGGCGGCGACGATCAGGCCAAGGGATTTGGCGTGAACGCAGGCTTCGCGAATGCGGTTTACTTCGGATGCGGCTTTTTGAGCACCTTCGCCGTGGGCGGCACGGGCGGAAAGCGTGAGTTCCGCATAGTCAGCCGTGCATAATTCGATCTGTTGGGCACCGACACGACTTGCGGCGTCGATCTGGTTGATGTTTGGGTCGATAAAAATGCTGACGAAAACACCGGCGGCTTTTAGTCTTTCTACCGCGTTCTTTACCGTTTCGAAATTACCGATAACGTCCAGACCGCCTTCGGTTGTGATCTCGTTCGCACTCTCGGGCACGAGCGAAACGGCGTCGGGCTTTGTGCGTTCGGCAATGCCGATCATCTCGTCGGTCGCGGCCATTTCGACGTTTAGATACGTCGTAACGACATCGCGCAGCAATTCGATATCGCGGTCTTGGATGTGCCGGCGATCCCCGCGAAGGTGGACGGTTATGCCGTTGGCACCAGCCTGTTCGCAAATGACGGCGGCGGTGACGATGCTCGGTTCGATGGTCTTGCGAGCCTCGCGGATAGTGGCGACGTGGTCGATGTTGACGTTAAGCTTTGCTGACATAAGAATAATTTTAACAGGATGGACAGGATAAGCAGGATAAAAATTGAAGACCTATCTGATCCTGTCTATCCTGTTTGAATTCTGTCGTAAACGCCTTGCCGCGAGTTGCGGCGGATCTGGGCGAGTTCGCCCATCATGCGTCGAGTGTCGCGCAGGGGGCTGACTTTTGATCCGGCGACGTCGTTCCAGCGGACTGGGATCTCCGCCAAACGAAGGCCGTGGTAACTTGCGACGTAAAGAAACTCGATGTCGAAACCAAAACGGTCAATCGCCATCACGTCGAGCAACGGGCGGAATTTGTCCATGTTAAAGGCTTTGAATCCGCACTGCGTATCGGCAAAATCGAGGCCGGACATTATGCGGATGATCCGATTAACAACGCGGCCGCCTTGTTCCCGAATCCACGGCTGACGCGAGCCGATCAAACTTCGATCGAGGGCTCGAGAGCCGAAAGTAACGTCGAATTCACCTGATTTGATCGGGTCGACGAGTTTGTCCATCTCGGTGATAGGCGTTGAGAGATCGGCATCGGTGAAAACTGCGATATCAGCCGTTGCGGCTTGCAAACCGGTATTTACGGCGAAACCTTTACCGCGGTTTTTTTCGTATCTAATAACGTTGGTCGCGACGCCCGGGCGTTCTGCAAAGATGCGGCGGGCGACTTCGGAGGTATCGTCCGATGAACCGTCATCGACGACGATGACCTCGTACGCGGTCTCACCCGCCTCGACAAATTCGAGGATCGTGCGAAGCGGGGCGACGATTCGCTCGCTTTCGTTAAATGCCGGGATGACGATGGAAACAGATGGTTTCATTTTGCAAAAAGCTAATGGTAATTTTTTGACACCGAAAAGTAAATTTTGCCGTTAAATTAGGTGCGGCTCGCGGGTTAAAGCCAACGAAAATGTAACTTACTGAGTCTATGATATATTGAATAGGTGTTCGTTTTTAGCGTTTATGAATAGATATTTTGCATTGATAGCGGTGGTCGTGATCGTCATCGGAGCGGTTGTCGGCGGACTCGTCGGCAAGCTGCCCACGCGGTCCGCGTCCGGTACGGCGGTGACCAACGAACGCGTAACCGCGGATTACAAAGAGATACTCGATGTTGTCGATCAAAATTACGCGGGTTCCGTCAACCACGAAAAGCTCACCGACCAATCGATGCAGGCGATGCTGTGGACGCTCGATCCGCATTCGTCGTTCTTTTCACGCGACGAACTGAGAAAGCTTGACGAAGAGCAATCGTCGCAGTTTTACGGCATTGGCGTGTCGATATTGCAGCACCGCGATGGAGTTTATGTTCAGTCGGTCGTGCCAAATACACCGGCGGACAAGGCGGGGCTTCGCTACGGCGACAGGTTTGTGACGGTCGCGGGCAAAGACGCTAAGGAATGGACGAGTGCAGAGGTTTCGAAAAATGTTCGTGGGCCGCGTGGTACGAGCGTCAAGGTACAGGTCGAACGCGTCGGTTCGAACGGGCCAATAGATTTTGAGCTTGTGCGCGGCGGTGTGCCGCTGCCGTCGATCCGCAATTATTTTATGCTGCCGAACAACATCGGCTATGTCGGGCTGACCGGCGGATTTCAGCAGACGACGGGCGAAGAGCTGTCGATCGCGATGGACGAGCTCAAAAAACAAGGGATGAAGAGCCTGATCCTAGACCTTCGCGGCAATCCGGGCGGCATACTCGATCAGGCAATTGCAGTAACGAGTAAATTTGTTGATGGCGGACAGACCGTCGTTTCGGTCAAGGGAGCCAAGGCAACTGCCGGGCGTGAACTGCGGGCGACCGGCGGTAAGGTCGAAAATATACCGTTGGTCGTAATGATCAACGGCGGGTCGGC
>DEQS01000016.1:1659-2204 GCA_002360555.1 Chloracidobacterium sp. UBA3360 | reverse complement strand
TTTCGCACGCCGTATGGAACGGGCGTTACGCTGACGACTGCACGTTATTACACACCCTTTGGACGCTCGCTGCAGCGTGATTATTCGAGCGGTTCGATCTACGATTACTACACTCACGGCGAGGACTCGCCCGAAAATGCCGACCTTGACGTCAAGCCAAAACCGGCGGGCAGCCCGGTAACGGCGGCGAACGGCCGCACGTTGTACGGCGGGCGAGGCATTGAGCCTGACATCGTTGTTGCTCCGCAGCCGTTTTCTCCGGTCAAAGGGCGGATAAACGAAGCCGCGTTCTTTTTTACGCGGCAGCTCGTGGCGGGAAAGATCGCTGGCCTCGATTCATTTCGCGTGGAGAAGCAAAATTTTAAGGTTTCGCTTGTGCCAAATGAATTTGCGATAACAGATCGTATTTTTGAAGCATTTCGCTCGTTTGCGGCGGGTGATCCAAAGAACGGACTCACGGCGGAAAACATCAATAGCCAGAGCGAATACGCCCGGATGCGGCTGCGCGAAGAGCTTGCGACGGCAAATTATTCGAACGAGGCGGG
>DEQS01000016.1:0-1432 GCA_002360555.1 Chloracidobacterium sp. UBA3360 | reverse complement strand
TATTCACGTTTCTAATTTGTAAGTCCGTGGAGTAAAATAACCTTTTGCTTCACGGACTAGATTTTTTATATGTACAAGCAGATCGGTATCCTGACCGGGGGAGGTGACGCACCGGGATTAAATGCAGCGATACGAGCTGTGGTGCGGACAGCCGTCGGCGAATTTGGGATGAGCTGTATCGGTATCGAGGACAGCTTTGAGGGCATACTCGGTGAGACGCACACGGTAAAATTGACAACACGCAGCGTGAGCGGGCTGCTGCCGAGAGGCGGTACTATTTTGGGGACGCGAAACCGCGGTTCATTCGTCAAAATGGTAAATGGTAAGCCAAATCTTACCCAGATGCCGATCAGCGAGGCACTGGCAAATCTTGACATCCTCGGTATCGAAGCCCTTGTCGTGATCGGCGGCGAAGGAACGCTGGCTATCGCCGAGGAGTTTCATAAACGTGGCTTTCCCGTTATCGGTGTGCCAAAAACGATCGACAACGATCTGGCCGCCACCGAACTGACGTTTGGTTTTATGACCGCGATCGACATAGCGACCGAGGCGCTCGACCGGCTGCATACGACCGCCGCGTCGCATGATCGCGTGATGATCCTTGAGGTGATGGGGCGCAATACGGGTTGGATCGCCCTGCATGCTGGGCTTGCCGGCAGTGCGGATATAATTTTGATACCGGAGATACCGTTTTCGCTCGAGTCGATCGCGAGAAAGGTCGAGTCCCGAGAACGAAGCGGTTCTCGATTTACAAATATCGTCGTTGCCGAAGGAGCTCTTGAGGTTGGTAAGTCGGAGCTGTACCAGGACCAGAAAGAGATGAGGCTTGGCGGTATCGGCGTTTCGATCACTAGCCGAATCGAAGAACTGACGGGCAAAGAATCGCGATGCGTCGTGCTCGGCCATCTACAACGCGGGGGCAGTCCCAATGCTTTTGACCGCATGCTCGGGACCAACTTTGGGGCGTGTGCTGTCCGGGCTCTTGCGAGCGGCGAGACAGGCAAGATGGTCGCTTTGCAGGCGGGGACCGTCGTGACCGTGCCGTTGTCTGAGGCTTGCACCAACATCAAGACCGTGCAGGTTGACGGCCAGCTAGTCCGCACGGCACGCGACATCGGCATTTCGTTTGCCGCGCCGAAAGAGGCAAAGCATGGCGAGTCGACGCTTTATGAAAGCAGGTCGAACGGCGTAAAATAGGTCAGGTTTTTATGGAAGAAGTTAAGAAAAAATTGCGGGCGGAGCTTGATAAGCTTGAGCACGAGTTGCATTTTGAGTTGCCAAAGCACATTCAACACGCGCGCGAGTTTGGCGATCTAAAAGAAAACGCCGAATATAAAGCTGCGAAAGATCGCCAATCGATGGTACAGGCGCGCATCAGTATGCTACAGCAGCGGATGATAGAGGTCGATTCGATCGACCTGTCAAAGATCCC
>DEQS01000095.1:49745-64871 GCA_002360555.1 Chloracidobacterium sp. UBA3360 | reverse complement strand
GCTAAAGAAGAGGCCGGCAAACCTGAAAAAGCAAACAGCAACGCCGACGCGAACAAAAAATAAGTCACTTTTTCTTTCCAGTAAGGGTGGTGCTCAATTACAATTGATTGGGCACCGCCTTTTTTTAATTCTATGATCCGCATTGAGGACGTAATTGCTAAGGTAAATGAGAATCGGCCCGGGGCCGATACGGACCTCATACGCCGAGCGTACCTCTTTTCTGCCTTGCATCATCGCGGCCAAACAAGAGCGTCCGGTGAGCCATATTTGGTCCATCCGCTAGAGGTTGCTGAGATACTTGCCGACATGCGGCTCGATGAGGTTAGCGTATCGACCGGCCTGCTTCACGATGTTGTCGAAGATACGCTGGTCGATATCGAAACAATTCGCTCCTACTTTGGCGACGAGATCACGCTTCTTGTCGACGGCTTAACAAAGATCGCAAATATCAGCGATCTTTCAAAAGAAAAACAGCAGGCCGAGAATGTCCGCAAGATGGTGCTCGCGATGATCACCGATGTTCGCGTCGTGCTGATAAAACTCGCCGACCGTCTGCACAACATGCGGACGATGCAGTATCTTAAGCCCGAAAAGCGGGAACGAATATCGCAGGAGACGCTTGATATCTACGCTCCGATCGCCCACCGGCTCGGTATGGGTAAACTGCGAAGCGAACTTGAGGATCTTTCGTTCCAGAATCTCTACCCCGACGACTACAAACGTCTCGCTATCGAGGTCGATGCACGGCGGCCGGAGCTTGAAGCTGCTCTCGAAAGCATCAAAACAACGATCGCCGACCAGCTAACCGAGCACCAAGTGCCGTTCGTAAGCATCGAGGGCCGGGTCAAACGACTCTATTCGCTCTGGAAAAAGCTAAAAAAGCAAAAGATCATGATCGAACAGGTTTATGACCTGATCGCTGCCCGCATCATCACCGAAAACGACCGCAAGTATTGTTATCTTGCAATGAGCGTCATTCACGACATCTGGACGCCTGTTCCTGAGCGTTTTAAGGACTGGATCGCCATCCCAAGGGACAATCTATACCAATCCCTGCATACATCCGTCATCGGTGACGGAGGGCAGCCGTTCGAAGTACAGATCCGTACAGAGGAAATGCATCAAATTGCCGAGGAAGGCGTTGCAGCCCACTGGAAGTACAAGGAAAGCAATCTCGGCAAGCAGGAAGAAGACGAGGCTCTCGATCAACTTAGAAACACGGTCGAAAAGCTGCTCTTACCGTTAGTTGAAAACACTGAACAAACCGAAGATTCGGCAGATTTTATTGAAACGCTAAAGCTCGACCTCTATCCAAAGGACGTGTACGCGTTTACACCGATGGGCAAAGTCATCCAGCTACCTCGCGGCTCGACACCGATCGATTTTGCCTACGCTATTCACTCTGCAGTGGGGGATACCTGCACCGGGGCAAAGGTCAACGGCAGGATCGTCCCGCTCCGGAGCGAGATACATAACGGCGATGTGATCGAGATCCTTACGACGCAAAATTCAAAACCGTCGGGCGACTGGCTCAACTTTACGATCACGTCCCGTGCCCGTAACCGCATTCGGCACTGGATATCTCAGGAACAGAGGACAGAATCGATCGACATCGGCCGCAAATTGCTCCAGCAGGAAGCCGAGCGTTTTCGTCTACCCGTCAAAAAGTTTGTAAATAACGAGACCGAGATGAAGAGGATCGCCAACGAATACGGCCTGGGCCGTCCGGACGACCTTTTTGCTTCGGTTGGCTATGGCAAGACGCTGCCCCGCAATGTAGTCGCGAAATTCCTCGGCCCGGAGAAATTTGGCGAACTTGACCCGGACAATCAAAAAGAAACCCGTCTCAAGACGGGCATGAAAGCGGTCAAGAAATTTATCGGGATGGGCGAGGATGCGATCGTCGTCAAGGGTGTCGATAATATGCTTACGGCTCGGGCAAACTGTTGTAACCCGCTGCGGGGTGAGGACATTGTTGGTTATATCTCCTTGGGCAAGGGGATCGTGGTCCACAACAAGCGCTGTAAAAACGTCTCACAGCTAATGGTCAACAAAGAACGCATCGTCGAGGTCGAATGGGCTAAGAGTGACAAGGAGCAGATCCAATCCGTCCAACTACTCGCTACTACCGAGAATCGAACCGGTATGCTCGCGGGCATTACAAACGCGATCGCCGACATCAAGACGGGTATTCGCGATGCACGTGCTAATGTTTCTAAAAACGACATCGGCTTGATCGAAGTGACAGTCGAGGTTTTTGACAAGAAACACCTTGATAAGGTTGTTTCCGCGATCGAACAGGTCCAAGGTGTTATCTCGGTTGAGCGTGTAAATACATGACGACGACACAAATACTGCCCACCAACTTTCTTTTTGTCCAGTAATTTGCTAGAATTCGCCTTTTGCTTAGAGTGACTTTTTGAGCCTGAACGTAATGAATAAAGAGATCGTTTCGACAGATAATGCACCCGGAGCCATTGGTCCGTACTCGCAGGCGATAAAGGCCGGCGGCATGGTCTTTTGCTCAGGACAAATACCGATCGACCCAGCGACCGGCAACTTTGTTTCTGATGTCGTCAGTGAGCAAACCGAGCAGGTTCTGAAGAATCTCAGCGAGGTTTTGAAAGCAGCCGGTACGAGCCTCGACGACGTTGTAAAGACAACGGTTTTTCTAGCGGATATGAATGATTTCGCCGAGATGAATGAGGTTTATTCGCAGTTTTTTAGCGATAACAAACCGGCGAGAGCGACGGTTCAGGCGGCGAGGCTGCCTCGTGATGCAAAGGTCGAGATCGATTGCATCGCAGTTATTGGTCAATAAGAAAAGCCAACCCCGAATTATCGGGATTGGCAACCTAAACGAGACGCCGTGTCTCAAACAGACTTAAGCGGCTTTGATAATTTTTCCGGTCTTGATGCAGCGGGTGCAGACCTTCATTCGTCCGTTGCCGCCGGCCGGTAGCTGAACACGGACAGGTTGCAGGTTCGGATTGAACCTACGTCGTGTCTTGTTGTTAGCGTGTGAAACGTTATTTCCAAACTGCGGGCCTTTCCCGCATATGTCGCAGCGTTTTGCCATAATAATTTTCCTCCCATTTAGATGGGGACTACAAAGAGTTTTACGAAAAACTCAAAACGATATTTATAACAAACAGCCTTGGGCTTAGTCAAGGCGAGACAAACAATGGATAAGTTGAAAGGAGTGAAAGCAATCGTGCAAATTAATAAAAGAGGGTTCTTGTTAACAGCGGCTGTGGCAGTTTGTGCAGCATTTTTTAGTGCGTGCGGCGGTCCGACGGCCAATACCGGTGCAGGCGGTGACCCGAACGAAACCGCGGCCAAGGTCAACGGCAAGATCATCACCATGCAAGAGGTCGACCGTGCGGTCAAAGCACAGGCTCAGGGACAGGAGAGCAAACTCTCACCGCTCGAACTCGCCGGGGCACGCCTACAAGTGCTGCAAACGCTAGTCGAGCAAGAAGTAATGTTCCAAAAGGCTGAGAAAGAGGGCACAGTACCATCCGAGGATGATGTCACCGCCGAGATCAATAAGAACAAGACTGCGAGCGGCAAGACCACCGAGCAGATCGAAAAGAGCATGAAAGAGCAAGGCATGACCGAAGCCGCTCTTCGGGATCAGGTCAAAAAGTCGATCGCGATCCAAAAACTCGTTGACAAGATCACGGGCAAGATCGAACCCCCAAAAGATTCTGAGGTCGAAGCGTTTTATAACGGCAACAAAGAGGCTTTTGTTAAAAAGAAAGGCGTTAAGTTGGCTGCGATCATCATCGATCCGGCTAACAGCGGCGAGGGCGACCAGACTGTCGACGAGGCATCGGCTGTACTCCGTGGTAACGAGATCGTCAAAAAGCTTCAAGCGGGCCAGGATTTTGCGACAGTAGCTCGTGAATTTAGCGAAGATCAGAGCAAATTTCAGGGCGGAGATCTTGGCTATTTGGCAGAGGATGATCTGAAACAGGCTTTCCCTGAACAGACTGTTGCAGGTTTGATGAATCCTCAGTCGCAGATCGGTGGCATCACCTCGACGCGTTCGCAGGGCAAATTCTTTATTCTCAAACTGCAGGAACGCAGCGATAAGGATGAGGCTGTTACGCTTGAGAGTCCCGGTGTTCGTGAGCAAGTGCAGAAATCGCTTGTTGACAACCGCAAACAGCTTCTCGCGGCATCGTATCAGGCAGTTGCTATGAACGAAGCCAAGATCGAAAACTTCCTTGCTAAAAAGGTAGTTGACAATCCTAACGAGCTGAGCGGTGCACGTCCGGCTGGTGCAGCAAACGCGGCTCCGGCGACAAATGCCAACACGGCTGCTCCCGCTAATACAAACGCGGCGGCAAACACCAACGCAGCGGCTCCGGCAAACAAACCGGCTGACGCGAAACCAGCAGACAAACCGGCTGCCAACGCGCCGGCGAAACCTGCGGCAAACGCTCCGGCTAACAAATAGTCGAGTTTTTCTCGATGATCGATTGAGAGTAGTCGGTTGTCAACAAGTTAATTGTCACGAGGAGTCTCTACTGACAACTGACTGCTGACAACCGACTACTGTTTTTTTATGCTATTTAGACTGCAAGATGTGTGGAAAGGGTACGGCGGGACCGAAATACTGAAAGGTGTCTCGTTTCAGGTCAACCCAAATGAAAAAGTCGGCCTCGTCGGGCGTAATGGCGCGGGTAAGACGACCGTTTTTCGTTTGATCATTGGCCAAGAGGCTGCTGACGATGGCGAGGTCATCAAGATGAACGGCCTCAAGCTCGGGTTGCTCGATCAACACGTCGATTTTGGCGAAGCCGAGACAGTCCACACCGCCGCTCTTTCCGCTTTCAAAGAGATCCACGATATCGAGGCCGAGATGCGGTTACTCGAAAAGCAGATGGAAACGGATCACTCCGACGCGGTTTTGAATCGTTACGCCGATCTTCAGACAGAGTTCGAACACGCTGACGGATTTTCGTACGCGGCAAAGGCCGAGGCCGTTTTGCTCGGGATGGGCTTTGCGGCGGAATCGTGGGGCGACGACGTGCGGACGCTTTCCGGAGGCCAAAAAAATCGGCTCGGCATGGTGCGGCTGCTGCTTTCGAACGCCGATGTGATGCTGCTCGACGAGCCGACCAATCACCTCGACGTCAACGCCGTCGAATGGCTCGAAGAATTTCTAAAAACGTACGAAAAGACCTACGTCGTCATTAGCCACGACCGCTATTTCCTCGACCGCACCACAACCCGCGTGATCGAAATGGATCGTGGCCAGGCCGTTACCTATAAAGGCAACTATTCAAAATATCTCGAAGAACGCGAGCTTCGCCGGGAACAGCAGATCCGCGAATACGAAAATCAGCAGCAGCTGATCAACAAGACACAGGAATTCATCCGTAAAAACCTCGAAGGCCAAAAGACCAAGCAGGCTAAATCGCGTCGCACGTTGCTAGCCCGCATGGAGCGGATCGAGGCTGTCACGAGCGAAAAATCAGGTGGCAATTTTGGCCTGCGTCAGGTTCAGCGGACCGGGAATAATGTTCTGACCGCAGAAGACCTGACCATCGGTTACGGCGAAAAAGTGCTGGCAAGCAACCTCAATTTCTCGCTCCATCGCGGTGACGCCCTCGGCATCATCGGCGGCAACGGTACGGGTAAAACAACGCTGATCAAAACCATCCTCGGCAATATCCGCGAGCTCGACGGCAAGATCCACTGGGGCACAAAGGTCAATATTGGTTACTATTCGCAGAACCTCGAGGGACTCGAACCCCGAAACGAGGTGATCCAGGAGCTTCGTCGTGTCGCTCCGACTGCTGATAACAACACGCTAAGGGGCTTTCTGGCAAAATTCCTGTTCATGGGCGAAGACGTGTTCAAACCCGTTTCGGCACTCTCCGGAGGCGAAAAGGGAAGGCTCGCCCTCGCCAAGTTGATCTATTCGCAAAAGAACGTGCTCATCCTCGACGAGCCAACCAACCATCTCGATATCCCTTCGCGTGAGTCGCTCGAAAATGCGCTTGAGGAATACGACGGCACGATCATCGCCGTCAGCCACGACCGTTTTTTCCTCGACAAGATCGCGAATCAAATGCTCTCATTTGAACCCGACGGCCGCGTGCTCGATTACGACGGCAACTATACCGAGTTCCACGACTGGAAACTCGCCACGGACGGAATACGTGTATCCAGTGTTGCCTCAGGGGTGGGTGCAAAGGCGGAAACGCGGGCCGCAGGGAGTGTGTCTTCTGATAGTCAATCTTCGAACCTCTCAAAAAACCAACGCACCCAACTTGAAAAACGCATCGCCGAGATCGAAAAGCTCATCCCAACTCTCGAATCCGAGGCCGCCGAACTCACCCATCAGATGTCCCTACCCGACATCGCCGCCGATTTCGAACGCCTCAACACCCTCGCCGCCGAGCACAAAGCCCTCGAAAACCGCATCCAGGATCTCTACAACGAATGGGACAAAGCCGCCGGCGAACTCGGCTAACCCTTTCGGTTTACACCAAACGTCTTACGCAGATCGAGTTTTAGTATCCCGTCGGCATCGACCTCCGGCTCAATAAACGCGGTATGCCGATCTACCTTGATCCCGTAATGCTTACAAAACGGCGTCGCCCTAATCAGCCGATGACGGCCACGGCCTTTTTGTCTGACGGGGAAAGCACCCGGCCTATCGAGGTGCGTCGGCCGCAGCCCGATCATGGTGTGCAGCTTATCAAACATCAACACAACCGCCTCAGGCTTTACCATCTGATCGTAAATATTTCCGTTCAGCAATATTACATTTCGCGGACTCAGCGTCACATGAATACGATCACTAGCAGGCCGCGTCGGCCCCGCTTCAAAATCCTCCCATTGATTGATCATTTTGTTTCTCCTGCTGTCTATCAAAAGAATGGCGCAGACCATCGTAAATTGAAATGCTGTTTTGCGGGGTTTGTTGTATTTTGCGGGCTTTGAGGTATTTTGCTGATTTTGCCGATCGGCTAAGAATTTGGAGCAAGCGAAGCTGTAAGAGCGGCCTGATCAGACGGATCAAAGCTGGAACAGCCGTAGGTTGGCGAATAATACGATTCGGCAGGGAACGACTGTAGCAGGTAAGAGTTACGAAAAATCCAGAAATACTCAGAAACCCATAACGGCAGCAACACCTGGATGGTAATATCGAAAACGCGGCCAATACCTAGATGATCTCGGCAAAAGCACCGCTCACAGCAATAAATATTGGCGACGGCGCATGCACATGGTTGCGGATTCTCAGCGAATTATGGGTTAACAGCCATTTCCAAAATGCGTTTGCCATGGATCACGGCTGCAATAGTAATTTCCTGAGCGTGGACTCGATATATGATGCGGTAACTATATGCGAAAATCTCGCGAATTGCATCATCACCAAACTCCGGAACGACACGGCCGATAGAGGGGAAATCAGACAATCTTCTTGCTTTTTCCAGGATGGTTCGAACTACCGACGCGGCATACGATTCAGAATCCAATGCAATATAACCCGCGATCGTTTCAACATCATCAATTGCGCGGGGCGACCAAATTACGAGATGAGCCATTTTCCAAGCTTCTCCTCAGCCTGTTGCTGGGATATGGTGCCTTCCGTTTTCGCCGCATTTAACCCATTTCGTACCTTTTCCACCACGTACAAATGATATTGCACGTCCTCGATCGAAGCGTCATCAGGCAAGCGATCCAACAATGAAGTAACTTCGTCTCTTATGGCGCTCATCACGTTCTCCTGTCTATCCAGTGGTTCCGATCACATTGAATTGATAACCTTCGAGAGCGAGTGCCTGCAATGCAGCGTCAGGAACAAGCACCTCGCCCGTTTTTAGCACCCGGCCGGGAAAACGTCCGAGGAGAAAACCAAGAGCCTCCAACTCAGTATCGGTGTCTGTAAACTTAATCGTAATCATAATGTCTCCAATCGGGATTATATCAGATTTGTATTTGCATGATTTTACAAAACTCCGTTATTTGGACATGTATTTTAAGCTGTCGGCCTAAGACTCGATCCTGTAATTCGGAGCTTCTTTTGTAATTATCACGTCATGTACGTGCGACTCACGCAATCCTGCTGATGTGATACGGACGAATTTGGCGTTGGCCTGTAGTTCGCCGATGTCTTTGCAGCCGGTGTAGCCCATGCCGGAGCGCAAGCCCCCGACCAGTTGTGTGACCATTTCGGCGACGGTCCCTTTGTAGGCGACGCGGCCTTCGATGCCTTCGGGGATGTATTTTGCGTCGGCAACGGTGCCCTCTTGCGAGTAGCGGTCGCTTGAGCCTTTTTTCATCGCTCCGATCGAGCCCATGCCGCGATAGGTTTTGAAGTTGCGGCCTTGGAACAAAATGACCTCGCCCGGAGCCTCTTCCGTTCCCGCAAAGAGCGAGCCGATCATCACAGAGTCGGCACCAGCAGCGATGGCTTTGGCGACATCGCCTGAAAATTTGACTCCGCCGTCTGCAATGATCGGAACGCCTGTATTTTTGGCAGCCGCGACACATTCGACGATGGCGGAGACTTGTGGAACTCCGGCTCCTGTAACAACCCGCGTCGTACAGATCGAACCCGGTCCGATTCCGATCTTAACAGCGTCAACACCGGCAGAGATCAGTGCTTTTGTAGCGTCAGCGGTCGCGACGTTTCCCGCAACTATTTCGATATCAGGGAATTTTGCTTTGACCTGCTTGACCGCATTTAACACCCGCGAACTATGGCCGTGTGCCGTGTCGATCACGATAGCATCGACGCGTGAATTAACCAATGCCTCGGCCCGTTCGAGAAAATCGCCTGTTGCACCGATAGCTGCGGCACAACGCAGACGGCCAAGCTCATCCTTAGCCGCAATAGGGAAGTTGATCGCCTTTTGGATGTCTTTGACGGTGATGAGGCCTTTGAGATGGCCGTTGTCATCGACGACGAGCAGCTTTTCGATGCGGTGTTTTTGCAGCTTGACCTTGGCTTCATCAAGCGTCGTGCCGACCGGCACAGTAACAAGCGGCTGCGGCGTCATTATTTCGGAAACGGGAATATCGAACCGCGTTTCAAACCGTAGATCTCTGTTAGTAATAATACCTACAAGCAGGCCGTTATCATCCGTCACCGGCACGCCGCTGATCTTAAAGCGGGCCATGATGGCGAGGGCGTCTGATACAAGTTTGTCTTTGTGGATCGTCACGGGGTCGACGATCATGCCGGATTCGCTGCGTTTGACCTTATCAACCTCTTCGGCTTGCTGCTCGACACTAAAATTTTTGTGAATTACGCCGATGCCGCCCTGTTGGGCAAGCGCGATCGCGAGGCTTGCCTCCGTAACGGTATCCATCGCCGACGAGCAGAGCGGGATATTGAGGTCAATATTGCGTGAAAACTTGGTGCGTGTGTCCGCTTCGGCGGGAAGTATCTCGGAGTAGGCCGGGACGAGCAGAACGTCGTCAAATGTTAGGCCTTCTTGAATTTTGTCGATTTCCATATCCAATTATAAACAACAAATCCCGCAAAACAAAAATGCCCGCAAACGGTCGCGGACATCGTTGGCTAAATTAGAAATAGGACTATTGCGGCTTTGGCGTCGGTTTTGGGCCGGTCATTGTCGGCGGTTTCGCGGTATTCGCTGGCGGCTTTACCGCAGTGTTTGCTGCCGTATTTGCCGCAACGTTCGCCGGTTTTGGCGGCAGCGGGGTCGGACGCTGCTGCACCGGGGCCGTTGTCGCTGCTGGTGGTGCCGCCACATTGGCGTTAGCATCGGTCGTTGCCGGTGGAACCTCGCTCGAGACAGTGCCGCTCGTCCAGATCTGAGCGAGGTTGTCCTTATTGATGGTTACGATAATTCGGTCCCTGTCAGCCGGAGCAAGCGGGGCACTGGGCAGCGAGAT
Organism: Chloracidobacterium sp. UBA3360; assembly: GCA_002360555.1. Classification (GTDB taxonomy): domain Bacteria; phylum Acidobacteriota; class Blastocatellia; order Pyrinomonadales; family Pyrinomonadaceae; genus OLB17. Next base: position 54,983 of record DEQS01000095.1, on the reverse strand, counting down.
CGTCTTGCCGTTGATGGTCAACTGGACCTTGTCAAAATTCCAGCGGCTATAGTTTAGTGTCAAAGATTCTTTTGGTGTAAATGTGACCGATGAACCCGCCGCCAGATTGCTCGGCTTTGCCGGTTCACTGTCCACTGTCGCCACTATCTTGACAAGCGCGGTTGTTGTCTTTATTTCAAAATTGGCAGATCCCATTGCCGGAGCGGTTGGGTCTGTTGCCGAGGTGTTACTGCCGGACGGCACCGCGTTTGAATTGGTTGCGGGAGTTGCAGCAGAATTCGCCGCCACCGGGTCAGCGGGCTGTCGCAAATAATTAACCAGGAAAAGTATTCCTGCGGTCATCAACGCCAAAATGACCACCGCAACAATTATTGTCGGTATCATTGACGAACCCGACGTGTCATCGGTCAGGACCTCAGGCTTGTAGAGTCTTAGCTCCTTTTCATCGAGTTCGCCGCTTGAGGCAGACACGATCTGACCGTAGTCGGTCATTGCTTCTTGCTCGTCGACACCGACGTATTTGGCAAAGGTCTTGATAAATCCCTTGTTAAAAATACCGCCAGGGAGATTGCGGTAATCGTCGTTTTCAATAGATTCCAGATAAAGCGGAGAGATGCGGGTTTGCTCGGCCACCTCGCTCAGAGATATACCGCGATCCTCGCGGGCTTGCCGCAACTTTTCACCGAGGGTCATAGACATGTTTTAGCGTTTGCTGTGGACTGCGACCTATAATACTAATTCGCCGTAGTTCTTTGACTTGAAATATAGCGTTCAATTGGAAGGTATGTCAATCTAGTTGAACACGTTTTAAGCGTTGATTTAACTCAAGTTTTTGTAATTTGATGTAATGCGTTTTTGCAATAAGCCACAGTTATTATAATATCGGTAAAGCAATCCAATTAGCGAGGAATAATCAATGAGTTTAGAGGCTTTGGGAATGGTTGAGACCAAGGGATTTATCGGTGCCGTCGAGGCCGCCGATGCGATGGTCAAAGCCGCGAATGTGAAACTGATCGGCAAAGAGTATATCGGAGCCGGTTATGTGACTATCTTTGTGCGTGGTGATGTCGGTGCCGTTAAGGCTGCGACTGACGCAGGTGCCGCAGCCGCACGACGTGTCGGCGAACTCATCAGCGTTCACGTTATCCCGCGTCCGCACGGCGAGGTCGAGCGTGTTTTGCCTAAGGGCGGTGCAGTCGGACTGAGCCCTGACGAAAAAGCTCTGCAGGGCGGCGGGCGTCAGCTTGGTTCGGGCGGCGAGACATCGACCGGCGGATCACTGCAGGGAAACAAGACCAAGACCAAGTAGCAATTACGAATTATGAATTTCAAATCACGAATAGCGTAAGTCTCGCTCAATCGTAATTCGTAATTGTAAATTTGTAATTTATAGGTATATGGCTGATAAGGATCTAGCTGCTCAACAGGAAGCACGCGACGCGGTTGAGGCCGCGTCGTTTGCCTTTAAGACCGTTGCGCAATTGAGCCAATCAAAGATCGACGAGATCTGCGACGTGATGTCACGCGCGGCTCTTGCCGATGCTGCCCGTCTCGGCAAGATGGCCAATGAAGAAACCGGATTTGGCAAAGCCGAGGACAAGTTTGAAAAGAATCGTTTTGCCGCCGAAGATGTCTGGAATTACTTTCGCGATCTAAAAACCGTCGGCGTCGTCAACGATACAGAAAGCATAGTCGAGATCGCCAGCCCACGGGGTGTTGTGGCAGCCATTATCCCTTCGACAAATCCCACATCGACTGCAATTTACAAGATCATAATCGCGATCAAATCCCGCAACACGATCGTCCTGTCTCCGCATCCGTCCGCCGCTAAATGCATCGCAGAAACGACTCGCGTAATGCGTGAAGCCGCTATTAAAGCGGGCTTGCCGGGAGATGCGATCACTTGCCTGACCAATTCGACCATTGAGGGCACCGAGGCCCTGATGAAGCACAAGAAAACCGCCGTAATCCTCGCAACGGGCGGCACGGGGCTGGTGAGAGCGGCGTATTCATCCGGAAAGCCTGCATTTGGCGTCGGGCCGGGAAATGTACCGGTTTTTATCGAGCGGTCGGCAAATGTGGCAAAGGCCGTTTCGGATATTTTGACAAGCACGTGTTTTGATAACGGCACGATCTGCGCGTCGGAACAATCGGTGGTGGTTGATTCGCCCGTTGCCGTTCAAGTGCGAGAACAATTTAAGGCTCAGGGCGGACATTTTCTAAATAGTTCAGAGGCGGACGCAGTCGGAAAGGTTTTGCTAACGCCGCAACGGACATTAAACGCTGCTATCGTTGGCAAGTCCGCGGCGTTTATCGCAAATCTTGCGGGTATTTCGATCCCGGACGGCACACGGTGTTTGATCGCAGATTGCGGCGGCGTCGGGCGTGATTACCCTTGGTCGATCGAAAAGCTTTCTCCGACGCTCGCTTTTTTTGTGGCTGACGGTGCCGAACAAGGAGCGAGTCGCTGTCAGGAAATTCTGCAATTTGGCGGCATGGGCCATACATCCGGAATGCATACTCAGGATCGTGCGGCTGCGATCAGATTTGGTGAACTGATGCCTGCGTCTCGGGTGATCATTAATTCGCCGACGACTCACGGAGCGATCGGATTCTCAACTGATCTTGCTCCGTCGATGACGCTTGGCTGCGGCTCTTGGGGCGGCAACGTGACGTCAGACAATATTTCGCCGCATCATTTGATGGACATCAAACGCGTGGCGTTTGAAACAAAGCCGGTTAGCAGTAAGCAGTCGGCTGTCAGCAGTCGGCAGCCTACGAGCCAAGCCACTGCTTCAATAAACCGAACGGTCCCAAGACGGGAAGATATAGCGGCAATGGTCGATAGTTTTTTAAGTAAAAAATTGGCTCAAGCTCCGGAACCGCCAAAAGCCGCACCTGCTGCCGAGGTAAAGACAGTTGTACACGAGATCACCCCGGAAAATGCTGTTCAAAAACCGGTGCCGATCAAAACCGTCGACTTTGTCAGCGAGGACGATGTCCGAAAGGCGATCGAAAGCGGTGAGAAGATCTATATTTCAAAGAAAACGATCCTGACTCCGTCTGCCCGTGACCTGGGCGAAGAGAAAGAGGTGTTTGCAAACGTTTAGGCCATGGCAGAAGTTGTACTTGAAAAAGAGGAATGTAGTAAATGCGGCGTAGACGTCCGAGAAAATACGCTGTTTTGTTACAACTGCGGCAATCAGTTGGTGGTTGAACCCAATGCCGAAGCGGCATCTAATGGCGACGGAGCTGTGACCGCAAAAGCTGTTACTAAAGCCGCTGATGAAAAGAAACTCTCGCGTGCCGCTGAAGAACGGCGTAAGGCACGTGTCAGCCAGCGCAGGTCGAACGAATATGTTTGGGAGCCTGGCGGAGATTTTAGGTTGACCTTTTTAGTTGCCGTATTGATCACGGTCGCGGTGGCAGCGGCGGTTTTCCTAACAGTCTATTGGAAATAGGATATTGCCGTGATCGCTGCTGTTGGTATATTTTTTCTGGCGATATTTGCGGGCATGGTAGTTTTGGCAACCGCGATCTTTCTGCTTGCACGACGCAAGAAACGCGATTAATCTAAATAGTTAGCGGGGAATTATATGCAAGCTCTGGGAATGGTCGAATGTTTTGGCTTGGTCGCGATGATCGAAGCCGCCGATGCGATGGTCAAGGCCGCAAACGTTAAGCTCGTCGGATACGAGCGTATCGACGCTGGACTCGTGACGGCGATCGTTCGCGGTGAGGTCGGTGCGGTCAAAGCCGCCGTCGATGCCGGTGCGGCCGCCGCCCGAAGGATCGGAACAGTTACGGCAACCCACATAATTCCAAGTCCGCACGATGAGGTCGATGAAGGTATTCCGGTTCTCAGAACGGGTGAGACCACGCGCAAAAAGATCTCGGGTTCAGTTCCTGAATAAGCGCAGTTAATAAGCAAAACAAAAGCGTCCGTCGATAGATATCGGCGGACGCTTATTACTTGTTATGGGCGATGATTAGTTTTTTGTAGGCAGTTTTTGTGGCGTTGCTCCGCCATCAGCGACACGGCCCGCCCGAGTTATTGCGATCCGTTTTTCTTGTTTTGGCCCGTCGTTTACCACCACCTTGATATTGCGATAAGTGCCATCCCGCTTATCGTTTGACGGTATGTAGCCGATCGAATATTGGGTACGCAACTCGTTCGATATCTCACGAGCGAGATTTGGCAGCTCTGCTCCGCTCGTCGGGAAATATGTCTTTCCGCCGGTTTGTGCGGCTATCCTTTCAAGAAATGCTTTTGCTTTATCCTGTGGGCTTTTGCTGACAAAACCGCCCTCTTTGCTCAGCTCGCTGACAAATCCGATCACATAGATCTGAACCTCAGATTCACGAAGCAGCTCGAACAATTGCTTTTCGGTGTAAAAACTATTCCGATCCTCACCGTCAGAGACGAGGATCAACGCACGGCGTTTCCGGTCTTCTGGCTTTTGAGATTTTTCGTATTCGTCGATGTTTTCGACTGCAAGATAGACAGCGTCGATGATCGCCGTCTGTCCGCCCTCGATATACATATTCTCAAGCGCATCATTTAAATCAGCTTTGTTCGACGTGAATTGTTGTTGGATCTCGATCTTGTCTTTGCTTACAAACCTAATGATCATCGTCTCATCAGCAGGCCTATTAGTATCGACAAGTATCTTACCTGCCTCAATGACCTTATCGAGCAATTGACGCATCGAGCCGGAATTATCGATCACCATTCCGTAATTTGTTGGAACGTCAGATTTTGAAAAGAAATCTATTTGTTGATCGACGCCGTCCTCAAATATCTTAAATTCATTTTGCTGTAAATTATTGATCGGGCGATTGTTACGGTCAACCACGCGTACATTAAGATTAACAAGCTCAGTATCGATCTTAATGATCTCGTCCGGTGTCTCGGTCGGTTTAGGAGTTGGGGCGATGACCGAGGTCGCGGCCGGTACCGGAGCAGGTGTCGGGGTTGCGGTTGGGTCAACGCCCGCAGCATTTGCGACCGGTTTTGCGAACCACGCGGACACTAAAAGTGCTCCCACGAACAATAAAGTTAGCAGATATAGACTTCTTTTCATTTTCGATTGCTCTCTAGCGATAATTAGGATTTGGCGATGCGTAATAGCCTTCGCGACCGCGAACACTTAGACGCGGCAAACCCCTCGGGGGTTTGACCTTAACTTTTACTTTACGCCATTTTCCGTCAGGCTGGAAGTCTTTTGGGATGTAACC
>DEQS01000095.1:34922-49712 GCA_002360555.1 Chloracidobacterium sp. UBA3360 | reverse complement strand
TAAAAAGCTTTGCCGCCGGTGACCGAGCTGATCTCATCGAGAAAAGCCTGTCCCTGCATACCGGTTGAACTTGAGGAATCATTGCCGTTCATAATACCGACGGAGTACGTGACGACATCCGATTCTCTCAGGAGCCGGCGCACTTCACCAAAATTATAACGCGATGAATTATCTTGGCCGTCGCTAATGATCAACAAAGCTCGTTTGTTATGGCTGCCGCGGGTGACGCGTTCGACACCTAGGTAAACGGCATCATAGAGAGCGGTGTTGTCTTTAGGTTTAACAAGGGTGAGTTTCTGCAGCACTGCTTCGCCGTCCCGACTCCGGTCTAGCAAGAGCTGTGCGCGGCTGTTAAAGGCAATTAGAAAATACTCATCCGAGGGATGGCTGGTCGCGATGAAACGCGACAGCGCGTTTTTCGCTTTTAATATCTTTTCGCCGCTCATCGACCCCGAAACATCAAACAAAACCCCGACCGAAACCGGAGCATCACTATCGCTAAAGAAAGTAACTTCTTGCTCCTGGTTGTTATCGATGACTGTAAATGCACCTTTTGTCAGACCGGAAACATATCGGCCATAAAGGTCTGTAACTGTGAGCGTTAAGGTTACGAGATCTGTCTTGATACGTACAGGGCCGTTCGGATCGTCTGGCAGTGGTGGTGTTGGTGTGGGGTCTTGGGCAAAGAGGTTCGCGCTTATTGTAAAGACAACAGCGGCTAATAAAAGTGATCTTTTCAAACCGCTTATCCGGCTGAAGCTAACAAACTTCAAAACAGCCATAATACTCCCGAGGAAACTACTAAATTCTATTGTATGAATACATCTACCGCAAGATAATTTTTGGATGATGTATTTACTCTAATAGTTGTTTTTGCCACCGGGAAATAATTAGATTCTTTACGTGCAACATTTGTGGCTCTTTTGCGTGATATAATTCGGTGAGTTTTCGCCCTGCTAGCTAAGATTATGACCGAATTTATTTGCCGACTCGGGACACCGTCGGGAGAGATCGTTACACGGATCGTCGAGGCAACAGCCGCCAGCGAAGCGCGGACGCGCCTCGAAAGCGAAGGGTTCCGCGTTTTTGCGGTTTCCAATGCAAACGAAGGGCTCTCGGCGATGCTATCCGGCGGCAGTAAAAAGGGTAAGGTAAAACAGGGTGATTTTTTACTATTTAACCAACAACTATCGGCTCTCTTAAGAGCCGGAATTCCCGTCTTGCAGTCGATCAACCTTCTAAAAACACGATCGGCATCAGGCAATCTTCGGATCGTGCTAGCTGACGTCGAGGAAAAGATCAAAAGCGGCGTGCCGCTGTCTGAGGCGTTTGAAGCTCAGGGTATGTTTCCGCGCATTTACACCGCATCGATCCTAGCGGGTGAGCGGAGTGGAGCATTGGACGATGTACTCGCCCGTTTTGTCACCTATTTGAAACGCAGCGTCGGTATTTCACGAAAACTGCGTGGAGCATTGGCTTATCCCGCGTTTTTGCTCTTGGCGGCAACGATGATGGTCGCGTTTCTTTCGCTCTACATTGTCCCGCGAATGTCTGATCTATTTAAAAGTCTGAGCGCAAATCGTGGGTTGCCGACCGTTACGGTCGTCGTGCTTTCTGTCTCAAATTTTATATCGGGCAATGTTTTGTGGCTGCTGCCGCTACTGATCGTCGTCGGGTTGGCGTTGTACGTTTGGCTGCGGACGGCGAGCGGTAAATTATTGCTGCACAAGCTTTTATTGCGTATCCCAATTGCCGGACAATTGATCCGCAACATGGGCACGGCACAGCTCGCACGCTCGATGTCGACTCTCCTGTCGGGCGGTATAACCGTACCTGATTCGTGGGAAATATCATCGCAGTCTATTAACAACCTTGAGCTGCGTAGGCGGAGTCAGGCGGTATTGCCGATGATCCGTGAAGGGCTGGGATTTACGGAGGCTTTGGATAAGGCTAACTGGGTGCCTGAACTCGCTCTCGACATGGTTGGCATTGGCGAGAGATCAGGCAGTTTGAGAGAGATGCTTGACGAAGTGGCAAATTTCTATGATTCTGAGTCCGAGGTGAGGCTCGAGCAATTAACGACACTGCTCGAACCGCTGATCCTGCTCTTTATGGCCGGAGTCGTAGTCACGATATTGTTAGCAATATATCTGCCGATCATCCAGATGATCTCGTCCGGTCCTACCGGAACGCGTAAATAGTAAATGAGCGAACAAATACAAACTGAAACTGTGATCGAAGACGTGTCAGCGCCGACAATCGATGTCGCTGAGTTTCTCGACAAACAGCCGCCTGAGGTTACTGAAGCAAAGGCTCTGGCGTTGCGTTATCGCTTGCCGTTCATCGACCTGTTGCCGCCAGAGCAACCGTCGCCGGTCGATATCGAGGAGCTTGCAAAACTGCCGGTAGATCTGATGCTTCGCAATCAGTTTGTACCGCTTCGGCGTGAGGGCAACAACCTCCACGCGGCGATGGCCGATCCGTCAAACTTAGAGCGGCTTGACGAGCTTGAAAATGTTCTGAATGTTCGAATCGTGCCGTACGTTGCGACCGCCGGAGCGATCGATGTCGTATTGCGTAAAGGCGATTCGACGCAGCGTGTGCTCGCCGAAGCCGCATCGACATTTAAGATCTCCTTGGTCAAAGAGACCGATCAGGGCGATGAGGTTCTTGACCTCGACCGTCTCGCGTCGGACAGCGACATCGCACCGATCATTAAGCTCGTCGATACCATTCTCTACAACGCAATGGAATCGCGTTCGTCGGATATCCATATCGAAACTCGCGAACGCGACGTGCAGGTAAAGTTTCGTATTGATGGTGCTTTATATGCCAAGGTCGATCCGATCGACATCGTCTTTCACCAACAGCTCATTTCGCGTATCAAGGTCATGTCCGAGCTCGACATTGCCGAACGCCGCATCCCGCAGGATGGCCGTTTTCGCGTGCGTTACAAGGGCCGCACGGTTGATTTTCGTGTGTCGATAATGCCGACAGTTTTTGGCGAAGACGCCGTTATTCGTATTCTCGACAAAGAGCAGATCAACGAGGAATTTAAGAACCTCGATCTTGATGTGGTTGGTTTTGATCCTGACGACGTTTCGCGATTTCGCTTGTATATTAAAGAGCCGTACGGCATGGTCTTGGTCACCGGGCCAACGGGTTCGGGTAAAACGACGACGCTTTACGCCGCTCTCAACGAGATCCGCAACGACGAAGACAAGATCATCACCATCGAAGACCCGGTCGAGTACCAACTCCACGGCATCGTGCAAATTCCAGTCAACGAAAAGAAAGGGCTAACGTTTGCGCGTGGACTTCGATCTATCCTGCGCCACGATCCTGACAAGATCATGGTCGGTGAAATTCGTGACGAGGAAACTGCTCAGATCGCCATCCAGTCTGCTCTCACGGGCCACCTTGTGTTCACGACGGTTCACGCCAATAACGTTATCGATGTTATCGGCCGATTTTTGAACATGGGTGTCGAGCCCTATAACTTTGTGTCTTCGCTTAACTGTGTGCTCGCACAACGGCTCGTACGTATGCTTTGCCCAACATGCAAACGGGCATATGTACCGGCTGAGGAGGAGCTGTCGGTATCCGGTATGCATTCGGACTCTTTGCCCGCAGGTCAGATCTTCTATCGCAGCGTTGGCTGTGATGCCTGCAACCACACCGGCTATCGCGGACGAACCGCCATCCACGAGCTACTCGATATGTCCGACACGATCCGCGAAATGATCATCGAACGCCGTCCCGGCTCCGAGATCCGCCGTCAGGCTGAAAGAGAAGGCCTTTCATCTCTGCGCGAATCTGCGGTCAAAAAAGTTTTTCTCGGTATGACGACACTGCACGAGATCAATCGAGTGACGTTTGTTGAAGAGATCGGGAAGGTTTAGGAATTAGCCACCGATCACGCAGACGGAGCTGACAAGAGTTTCGCATAAACCGCCGGATCTACATTTCCGCCGCTAACAACCAGGCAGATCTTTTTATCTCGAAATCGCGCTTTATCAACCAAGATCGCACCGAGGCTTAATGCTCCTGTCGGTTCGCATTTCAGATTTGTGAGCCCAAAGTAAAGTCTTAAAGCCGCGCTGATCTCTTCCTCCGGCACCTCGATTATCTCTTTCAGGCCGTCTTTAATTACCGCCCAGTTTAGATCTCCAAGTGACAGCGTTCGCGTGCCGTCAGCGACCGTCTGAGGTTCGGATTCGTTGGCGATCAAATGTCCGGCGAGCAGGGAGCGTGCGGCGTCGTTTGCCATAAGCGGCTCGGCACCGATCACCTCGGTTAGTTTTCCGTTTCGACAAAAACTCTGAATGGTGCCCGAAATCAGTCCTCCTCCGCCCACCGGAATGATCACAGCATCAAAATTGTGTTCCGATAACTCATCACCAAGCGTCGAATTACCATCTATCACAAGCTGATCGTTAAACGCGCTTGCCAGGTAGGCGTTTGGCCGTTGGGCCGATAGCTGAGCTAATCTCTCGGTCCGGCTAACTTCATTAACATTGATCAGATCTGCCTCCGCTCCGTATGAACGAACCGCATCGATCTTAACCTGCGCCGAGTTGTGCGGCATTATGACCGTACATTTCTTTCCGAGCAGCTTGGACGCATAAGCGAGGGCCTGCCCAAAATTGCCCGATGACACGCCGATAAGCTCGTCATTCGGCACATTGAGGGCGACATTGTAAGCCGCACGAAACTTAAAACTGCCGGTGTGCTGAAACGTCTCGGAGGCGATAGTGATGTCGAGACCGAGATGGTCGCAGAGTTTTGCCGACTTGATAAATGTTGTCGGGCGGATTGCCTCGAGAAGCGTTGGATGATTTGCTTGCATAGAGTTAGAATCTTGAAAAGAAGAATTTACCACAGAGACACAGAGATCACTGAGTAATGGGCAAATAATTTCTGTCTCTCTGTGTCCTCTGTGACTCCGTGGTGAATATTATTATATGAAAGCACATTTCGGCATGATCGGCCTCGGCACAATGGGCCGCAATTTTCTGCTTAATATTGCCGAACACGGCATCAGCGGCGTTGGTTATGATCTTGACGCGGCGAAGCGAGACCTTTTACTCAAAGAAGGTAACGGAATGCCGCTCGATGTCGGCAGCGATCTTGCCAATTTTATCTCCAAACTCGAATCTCCGCGCAATATCATGCTGCTCGTGCCCGCCGGGCCGATCGTCGACAGCGTCATCGCCGACCTTTTGCCGCACCTTGAGAAAGACGACCTCATAATCGACGGCGGCAACTCACATTTTACCGACACCGACCGCCGCATCGCCGAACTCGACGCTAAAGGCGTCGGGTTCATGGGCATAGGCGTCAGCGGCGGCGAAGAAGGTGCGCGTCACGGTGCCAGCATAATGCCCGGCGGTCGCAAAGATTTTTACGACCGTATCGAAACGACACTCCAGGCTGTCTCGGCCAAAGTAAACGGCGAACCGTGTGTTGCCTACATGGGCTTGGGCTCTGCGGGCCATTTCGTCAAGATGGTGCATAACGGCATCGAGTACGGCATGATGCAATTGCTCGCCGAGACATACGATTTTATGCAGCGAGTCCTGAACATGGCGAATACCGAGCTCCACCGCACATTTACCGAGTGGAACAGCGGCGACCTCAATTCGTTCCTAGTCGAGATCACATCCGAAGTCCTCCGCAAGACCGATCCCGAGACCGGCAATCCGCTCGTCTCAATGATCCTCGACACCGCCGGCCAAAAGGGAACCGGCAAATGGACGTCGCAAGCCGCGATGGATCACGGAGTTCCGATCCCGACGATCGATGCTGCGGTGACGATGCGGCAGATATCGTCGCAAAAGGCAGCCAGAAAGACGATCGCCGCCGAATACGATGAGATGAGTGCAAGCTCAGACCAAAGCCGTTCGCGAACCTCTGCCGGCGAGCTCGAAGACGCTCTGTTCTGTGCATTTATCCTCACGTACGCTCAAGGTATGTCCCTGCTCCAACGTGCTTCCGCCGAGAGCAATTATGGCCTCGATCTGGCAGAGATCGCGCGAATTTGGCGCGGCGGCTGCATCATTCGCTCAAAGCTGCTCGAAACGATCCGCCAAGCGTACACGACAAACCCGGCCCTCGACAGTCTGTTACTTGATAAAAATATTGCCGTGTTCCTTCATTCGCGGGTCAGTTCGTTACGAAAAGCCGTCGTCGCGTTCAACGAGAACGGCATCCCCGCCGCGTGTTTCTCGTCCGCCCTCGCATATTTCGACGCCTTCCGCACCGAAAGACTGCCGGCAAACCTTATCCAGGCCCAACGCGATTACTTCGGAGCACATACGTATCAGCGGATCGACAAAGAGGGAACATTCCACACACCCGATTGGGAGAAATAGTGTCCGTAGCCCGCACGTAAGTAAGGGCCACATTAACCATCACATACTCAGGAGAAACCATGCCATATCCAAACATTTTCGAAAAAGAAGTTTCCGACGAGATCATCGAACGCCTCAAAACCCTAACGCCCGAGTCGCAGCGGCAGTGGGGCAAGATGTCGGTCGATCAGATGCTCGCACATTGCAACGTCGCGTACGAATGCATCTACGAGCCCGACAAACACCCTAAACCTAAGTTTCCGATGAGTTTGATCTTAAAATACGTCGTCGCTCCGATGGTGGTTGGTGAGAAACCGCCGAAAAAGAACAGCCCGACCGGCCCGCAGTTCATAATTAGCGACGAACGCGAGTTTGAACGTGAACGCACACGCCTGATCGAATTCATCAACCGCACGACCGAGCTTGGCGAAGCCCATTTCGACGGCAAAGAATCGCATTCCTTCGGCGTTCTTAACAAAAAACAATGGTCGAATATGCTTTACAAACACATCGACCATCATTTGCAGCAATTCGGGGCTTGAAAAGCGCGTTTTGGTCCATCTTGGTCCATCTGGTCCGAACCGGACCAAAAGCGAGGGCAAATGGGTTGTCTAAACTTCGGAGGCGTCTTGTGTTTGCGTGAAAGTTTTGGTCAACACGATACTCAATCCCATGATCAGATAAAACACCATTGCGACTTCGCCGTCACCCAGATTGTAATGAACGATGCCGCTGACAAAGAATCCGACCAAAGCTCCGAAACCGCCGAGCAGAACCCCTCGTTCGCGCCAGTCCAAAATATCGGCCGATCTCAGTTTTCGCCAGATCGAACTCCCAAATAGCCACAGTATCCAAAGCCATATCAGCAACGCAGGCAATCCTCTTTCGACTAAGAGTTGCAGCGGCGTTGAGTGAAAATGTCCCATCGGCAGCCGTCCGTCATCAAACAAATGCCACTCTTTCGCGTAACGTTTGATCGAATCCATTCCGACGCCAACGGCCAGATGTCTCGGCGAACCGGTCGCAAGATCAACGCCTTCGCGATACACAGTCTGCCGCCAAGTGGTCGAATTATCCTTGGTGTCGTAAACCCCGATATTGCGGCTCTTTTGTAAAACGTATAGACCGATAAGCGCGACGGGAACGGAAACTATCAGCAGCGCCAGAACCGTTTTGCGCGACGTTCCGATCATTGCTACGACAAGCGACGACACCACAAACGCAGCCTGCGAAGCGCGCGTCACGGTCAACAAAAGCGCAACCAGAAACGCGGCGAGAACAATGCCCAAAACAACGGCCATTTTTCGCCTGTCGGAGTTAGCAAGAGCGGCTATCAACAGGCCAAAAATAAGCGCCGAGATCAACTGCAGGGCCTCCGCGTAGGTCGAGAAATGCCCAAAAAAGCCTTGTGCCCTCCAATTGTAATTTTTTTTCCACGTTATGATCCCAAGCTTTGCTGCCGCGGTTTCGCCGGATAGCAGATCGACTTTTGCGACGTCGATATTCATGTAAAGCTCGTCGTGATAGATCTTGATCTTTACCGCACCTTTGCTTTCAACCTCAGACAATATGTCTTCGGGTGATGAGATCTTCCGTTTCCCGATCGCCACGAGCGTATCGCCTACGTGGACAGGTTCAATAAATAGCTTGTCCGTCACATCGTCGATGATATGGAGTATAAGAGGGCTATCGGGACTAAGTTCGACGATCTCGACCCCGCGTCCGGTAACCCGTTCGTACAACGTGGACCCAACGTTAAAGAGACAGGAAAATATCAGTGCAAAGACCAATACAAATACCGCTTTTTTGGTACGTAAATTATTAACAACCAGGAAAAAGACCAATAACAGGCCGACGCCGCGAAGCTTATCCAGCGAGATATCGGGAGCGTACGACAGGATGGATGAGGTCAGAGACCAGATGAAAAACAATATAAATGCGAGATTGAGCGGTGTTTTGAAAAAGCGCGGTCGGGGCTTAACGAGACATCTAAAAAACCAGACCGTGATTCCGATCAACCACGCAGCCTGCGACGCCGAGATCGAATGCGGGGCGGACACGGCCATCAGTATCAAGAAAACAAAGATGATCCTGTCGAGCCACGCCGCAATTCGATCGTTCTGATCGATCTCATTGACGGCGTCGAGCCAGCTTAGAAGCCGTTTCATAGAATATTTATGTGTCCAAGGTGACTTCCCAGGCCGATTCAGTTTTTAGCAGCTTGCTCATAAGAGATGCATGGACGCTATGCCCGCTTTTTTCGGCGGTAACCCGGCCGGCGATGGGCATTCCAATCAGGGCAAGATCGCCGATAATGTCGAGTATTTTGTGACGGACAAATTCGTCTGCAAATCGCAGAGGCGTTTCGTTGAGCATACCGCTGTCGGTCAGCACAATTGCGTTGTCTAAACTGCCGCCCAGTGCGAGATTTGCCTTCCGCAGCATATCGATCTCGTGTGTAAAGCCGAAAGTGCGGGCCGACGCGATCTGTTTGCCAAATGAGCCGTCTTCAAAGACGAAATTATACGTCTGGCGGTTGATGAACGGATGCGGAAAGTCGATCACGCAATCGATCTCAAACTTTTCCGAAGGCTCGATCGACATCTTACGGTCGCCTTGTTCAAACTCGACGCGTTCGAGCACGCGAAACACACGCCGCGCCGCTTTTTGTTCAACGACACCGGCCTTTTCGATCAGAGCAATGAAATCTTCGCTAGAGCCGTCCATAATCGGGATCTCGATATTGTCGAGATCGATAAAGCAATTATCAACACCGGCTCCTCGGAGTGCCGAAAGCAGATGTTCGCAGGTCGATAACACAACTCCACGACGCATCAACGTGGTCGCGTAACTGCAATGCGAGATGTATTCTACGGATGCCGGTATCTCAAAATTATCCAAGTCAGTGCGGACAAAGATGTACCCGGTGTTTGCGGGAGCGGGCCGCAGAGTCATGTTGACTTCGACGCCGGTATGCAGGCCTACGCCGGAGACGCTGATCGATTGTGCAAGTGTTGTTTGATTCATGGTCACAGTGTTGTTCGCTATTCCCATTACAAACCCCGTGCCACTGGCTTATGCCGTCATTTTCCTCGATTTATCCCTGATTTGATCTGTGTGATCGGTGGCAAACGTCTTTTATGTCGCATTAACGCCACAATGATGTCTCGGATTTACTATTTACCGCACACGATTTACAATTAACCCCTAAGTATGGCAATAGAAACCGCCGGTCAAAAGGCCGCGAAGATCACAAAGATACGCATCGAAAACACCGCTTCGTTTCCGCTGCCCAAAGATTACGAAGCGACGATCAACAAGGTGCTCGATTTTCTGCCCGTTGAGCAGTATCGCGGTGTCGAAAAGATCAAGCTGGTAGATTACATCGCCGACCCGCGGCTAAAGAACATGGACATCCCCGTCAAGGGCGATCTGCCGGGGCTGTATCACCCGCGCGTGCAAAATCAGGCACCGTGGTTTGAGATGTCGATGGCGGCTCTGCTGCAGCCGACCGAGGGTTTTGTCAAAAAGTTCATGGCCAAAAGCGGTTTTAAGGGCAACATCGCCGGACTTATCTTTTCGCTCGTCGGCCAGCATTATTACCTGACGCTGCGGCACTCGGTAAAACGAACCAGTCTCGAGCCGCAGATCCGTCAATACGCCGAAAAGAACCTCAAGCTCTGGAGCGAAAAGCAATCCGAAGGCAGCATCCGGGCAAAACTCTTCAAACCGTTTCGCCCGATCCTTGAGCGCTGGGCAAAATGGCTGAATAAGAAAGCCGCCGACGCGAAGAAATAGAAAAATATGAACTATTGGATGGTTAAACAAGAACCTGATGCGTATTCGTGGGACGATTTTGTCGCTGACGGTGCGACCGATTGGACCGGAGTGCGTAATTATCAGGCTCGCAATAATCTGCGGGCGATGAAAAAGGGCGACAAGGTACTCTTTTACCACTCAAATATCGGCAAAGAGGTGGTTGGCATCGCAACGGTCTCAAAAGCGGAGTTTCCCGATCCAACCGACGAAAAATGGATCGCGGTCGAGCTGAAACCGGTAAAGGCACTTAAAAAACCGGTCACGCTCGCCCAGCTAAAGGGTAATCTTGCCCTCGCAAATCTTGGCCTGCTCCGTCAATCGCAATTGTCGGTCAGCCCCGTCACGCCGGACGAATTCGAAGAGATCATCAGTATGTCCAAATAAGCCACATTATGCTAAAAGAAGCTGTCGAACATTATCACGATCTGCTCACCGACGCTGATCTCGCATCGCGTTCGCAGCAGATGCTCGATGAGCAACTTGAAAGTTCAAAGCTTATCTTTGGCGGTCGGCGGCTGTCACCATATCTGCGGCCGCATTTTGTGATGGAAAGCGATTGGCTCCTAGTCAAGCAAAGGTGCGAGACGGTCTTTGGAGCTTTGCAAAAGGTAAAAGACGCTGCTGTTGCAGATGATGCTATACTCGATGAACTTGGCGTCACCGAGATCGAAAAAGAGCTAGTAAAGATCGATCCAAAATATTCACACGTTTCGCCGACATCTCGGCTCGATTCGTTTCTCACCGAAGATTCGTACAGCTATGTTGAGCTAAACGGCGAGAGTCCTGCGGGAATTGCGTTCTCTGATTCGGCGTCGGAGATATTTCGGGCGTTGCCGGTGATGGAAAAGTTCGCCGAGCGTTACAACATCCAGACACTCGAAGGCTCGTCAAAGATGCTCGATGTCCTGCTCGAATGTTACAAAGAGTTTTGCGGCGGCGAGATGACACACAAACCGGTGATCGCGATCGTTGATCTCGAAGACCTGCCGACGATCAAAGAATTTGAGCTTTTCCGTGATTATTTTGAATCAAAGGGTTACAAGTCGATCATCTGTTCACCCGGCGAACTCAAATTCGACGGCTCGCGGCTCTCATGCAACGGTAACGAGATCGATATAGTTTACAAACGCCTTTTGGTCAACGAATATCTGCCAATAATGAAAGAGCAGCCTGCTCTGCTCGACGCATACCGGGCTGGTGCGATCTGCATGGTCAACAGCTTTCGCGGCAAGCTCGTGCATAAGAAAGCGGTCTTCGCCGTGCTGACCAACGAGCGTTACAAACATCTTTTTAACGACGAAGAGCTTTCCGCGATCACAAAGCACATTCCGTGGACCCGTGTATTTCGTGACGAGAAAACCGAGAATCATGGCGAGACGATCGATCTCATTGAATGGACACGGGCAAATTCAAATAAATTGGTCCTAAAGCCCAACGATGACTACGGCGGTGCCGGGATCTATATTGGCTGGAATTCAACCGCCGACGAGTGGGATGTTGCCATTGCCCATGCCTTAAAGACCGGCGATTACCTAATTCAGGAGCGCGTGAAGACGGCGAAGGAATTTTTCCCGATGTTCACGGACGAAGAAGGGAATTGGGCGTTGACCGAACAGCTTGTCGATCTAGATCCGCTGCTGTTCCTCGGAAAGGTCGGTTCAGCGTTCACCCGTCTGTCATCCACTGAGCTTGCCAATGTCTCATCGGGTGGCGGCATGGTTCCTACGTTTATCATCTCCGAGAAATGAAACTATCATCCGACAAACAATCCCGGCTCCACAAGCTGACGGACGAATACGTCCGTCTTGAGCACAAGCTCAAACTCGGCGGGGGACCGGACAAGATCGAAAAGATCCACAAGCAGGGAAAGCTGACCGCCCGCGAACGGATCGACCTCCTTTTAGACAAAGAGTCTTTTTCCCAAGAGATCGGCCTGCTTGTTGCCTATGACCAATACGATGGAACTGCCCCGGCAGCGGCGGTTGTAACGGTTGTTGGTAAGATACAAGGCCGCGAATGCGTGGTTGTCGCCAATGACGCGACGATCAAGGCCG
Source organism: Chloracidobacterium sp. UBA3360 (assembly GCA_002360555.1). Taxonomy (GTDB): domain Bacteria; phylum Acidobacteriota; class Blastocatellia; order Pyrinomonadales; family Pyrinomonadaceae; genus OLB17. The sequence continues at coordinate 37,486 of DEQS01000095.1, read as the reverse complement.
GGGCGTGGTATCCCGAAACGATCAAAAAGATCCTGCGTGCTCAAGAGATCGCGATGCGTAACCGCGTGCCGATCATATACTTGGTCGATAGTGCTGGCGTCAATTTACCTTATCAAGGCGGAGTTTTCCCGGGGCAATACGGGGCCGCACGCATCTTTTATTACAATTCGATCATGCGGCATTATTTGAAAGTGCCGCAGATCTCGGCGGTGATGGGAATGTGCGTCGCCGGTGGTGCATATCTGCCTGCTCTGAGCGATGTGATTCTGATGGTGGAGGGGACTTCGTTCATGGGACTCGGCGGTGCAAATCTCGTAAAAGGTGCGACCGGGCAGACGATCGACAACGAAACCCTCGGCGGAGCCGCAACCCACAATGCGGTCTCGGGTGTGGCTCACTACAAAACCAAAGACGACAAAACGTGTCTCGAAAAGATCCGCGATCTAGTTGCTGAACTTCCTGCGAAAGAATTAACGCGAGTTTCTATTTCTGACCACCGACCACCGACAACTGACCACTCGAAGCTCTACGAGCTTCTACCCGAAGACCACCGTGCCCCATACGACATGCACGATGTCCTCAACACGTTCCTAGACGAAGGTGAGATGGACGAGTTTCAAGCAGACTTTGCCAAAGAGATGATCTGCGGCACGGCGCGGATCGGCGGGATCCTCGTCGGCGTGATCGCAAACTCGCGTGGTATGTCCAAAGGCAAGCCGGGAACGCCGCCGCGTTTTGGCGGGATCGTTTATACCGAATCGGCCGAAAAGACAGCGTACTTTATTGAGAACTGCAATCGCCATTCGACGCCGTTGCTGTTTGTGCAGGACGTTTCGGGCTTTATGGTCGGGGCTGAGGCCGAACATTCGGGCATCATTCGTGCCGGGGCCCGATTTGTCGAGGCGATGGCGACCGCCGCCGTACCAAAGATCGTGCTGACCGTTAACCACGCTTCCGGTGCCGGATATTACGCGATGGCGGGGCAGGGGTTCGATCCGGACTTTATCTTTTCGCTCCCGACGGGCCGCATGGGCGTGATGGAAGGCGACAGTGCCGCTGTCGCGATCTATGGCACACAGATCGAAAAGCTCAAAAAAGAGGGCAAAGAACCTACTCCCGAGATATTCGCCGAAATGGAAAAGGTCCGCGAAACCTACGACCGCGAACTCGACGCCAAACACGCCGCGGCTCGTGGCCTCGTAGATGCTATTGTTACACCTGAAAATCTACGCGATTCGTTGATCCTAGCGTTGCAGACTTGTCTGAATACAAACCAACCGCACATCGGTGCATTCGTTCTGCCTCCGTGTCAGTAGCCCGCACGTAAGTAAGGGCGAGCCTGCACCAAATCAGCCACAGAGAACACCGAGACCTCAGAGTTTTGGGATTCCAGTCCGATTAGAACTATTTAATTCGCAAGCAGGGCCGCAATACGTCAAGTATCTTCATAGCCGGAGTTATTCATGTTTCCTCGGCTTTGAACGCGGCTCTGCTCCTTACCAGTTCTACATATTACTCAGCAGTTTCAACTTCAGGTTGTCGCACGACAAGCACCGAACACGGGGCGTGGTGGACGACGCCGGTCGAGACCGATCCGAGCAGCCGGCCCCAAAAGCCGCGTCCGTGCGAACCGACAACGATGAGGTCGGCTTTCCACGATCTGGCTTCCTCGATGATCTTCTCGTCGGCAAAACCGTGCAGCGTCTCGCCGGAGACATCGACGCTCTTACCATCAAAATGTTGCTGTATCAGTAATGTAGCGGCGGCGACATGCTGGCTGGCCATTTCGCGCAGGTTGTCCTCGATCGTCTGGTAATACTCAGAACTTAACACCGTCGGATCGATAACGATCGGCGGAACATCCTCGAGCACCGATATGACCTTGACCGTATCGTTCGCGGGATCTACAAATTCGCACGCTTTTTTTACTGCGGCCGTGCTAAATTCCGAACCGTCCGTGGCTATCAATATACGCATAATAAAATACCTCCTACATGTTCAGCATACTCCAAACGTGTTAACAACGTCTGACGTTTTGCATGCAAAGGGAGCATTGCCGCCTTATTAGTTAGCTCGGCGGTCGCGGGGATCGTCTCGCGCCACCGGCTGGGCGATGCTCGACACCCAGCACGTCGGCGACAAACACCCGATCCGCCGCACCGACTGGGAGATATACCCGTCACACAGCTCGAGGTCTACATCAGCCCAAGCCCCCGTGCTCACGCACGGGGCTTTATGTTTTCGCCGACGCCGTGGGCTAACCTCGCAAATTGTCGGGCAAACAAGCATCCCCCGGTCGCTACGACTCCCGGTACTGACAAATCTTGGTCCACGTTGGTCCACCCTGGTCCACCTGGTCCGGACCGGACCAAAAGAACCGGGTTCGGCCGCCGCCTAAAGTCGAGACTCCGAGAGCAGGGATTAGGTTGAGGTGTGCAGGTTTAGTGACGAATCTCACTTGTTTCGGGGCGGGTTGTTGTTATAATTACGGCGTAAACACTCGATCAGCAATAATTTTGCGTGAGGTGAAATAACATGAAAAGCACAGTTACTGTCGCGGCTGC
>DEQS01000095.1:0-34695 GCA_002360555.1 Chloracidobacterium sp. UBA3360 | reverse complement strand
CCTAAGCCAAAATCGACGCCGAACACCGGCGACCTCGCGTTGTCGGGCGAAGACATCGGTTACGACATCATCGTCTATCGTGAGCTGGGCAAAACCACAACGCGGATCGCGTCATCGCTGCAGCGGACGGTCCCGGATTCGGCGACGATAGCCATTTTTGACAGCTCAGCATTCGCCGATTGGACATTTTACCGCCGCTCGCTGCCGCTATTTAAGATCGTGATCGAAGATCTGACCGCGGACTATTGCCTGATCGCCAATAAGGACGAGTCTCCGGTCAAGTCCTTGGATTTAACCACCACAGGCTTTGCGACCGCGCTCGCCGGGGCGGGGAATATCGTGGGGCAGTTTGCAGATCTGTTGTCCTATTTCAAAACTCAAACGACAATGACTGGCAAAACGGTATCGATCCCTGAGGAAGCCGTTGTCGCGTCGCTATTTTCCAACCTGAGCCAAGACAACGGGCTGACGCTGTTGTACCCGAAGACGTTTGGGCTGGACGCACCTGTGTTTTGCGGACAAACGACTACGGCACGTTCGTGCTGTGCAAAGGGTGCGGGTGATTGCTCTGAAACGCGGCCGGTGTATTGCTCAGAGGTTGCCAATTCGCTCGATGCTCTGTACCGTGCACGGCGGGCGGCGTTTGAGGCAAAGGGACAATCACCCGAGTTGCGAAAGCTCGAGAACTATTTTGCGGAGTTTTTGAAATTAGTAAGCGATGCGACGCCGACAACGACCGAGACAGTGTTGAAAAAGTTTGTAAACGCTGAGCAATTTGCCCAACTGCAAAAACGACCAAATCTCTATTATCTAGAGATCAAATCTCTACGCGCGGTCGGGACGCAGCGAGTCCGAAAGAATCTTTTCTTTCTAACGGATAAACTCGATTATTCGGGCGGGCTCGTCGTGCAATGGACGCTTTTTGACAAGGACGGACAGGTCAAAAATAGTGGCATCGAGACGTCGTTTGACGGATTTATCCCGCCAAAAGAACTACAAAAGCGGCCGGTTACTCCGTAGTCGCCACGGAGAGAATTATCTTCCAATTTCCGGTCAAAACATATATGATTGGTTAGTCGCACTCTGCGGCGGACCTTCCTGCTATCCATTCTTCCTCGCCCTCAAACATGAAAAAACTTCTCTTCAGATCCCTCGTGGTGTGCGCGTGCGTCTTTGCATTTGCCGGTGCCGCCAATTCGCAATCATTCACATATAACAGCGCGAAAACCGCCGTTAAGAAAAGCGGCGATGCGGCCAAACGCGACGGCAGCAACCCGGTGATGATAATTGTTGGCACGGCGGGAAAAGCGGCTTGGGGGACGACAAAATTTGCCGCAAAGCATTTGTTAAAACCGGCCGCCAAGACGATATTTTTGAAAATGACGCCGGCGGTGACCAAGTTTGTGATAAAAAACTCAGCAAAACATCTGCTGCCGATGGCCGTGAAGATCGCCGCCCTGTAGTGATATCCTGACGGTATGAAGTTTACCGTCGATGAGATGCTAGCGAAGTTGCCGCTCGCGGCAAACGCGAAATGGACCGAAGGCGTGTGGGATGTCGAACCTTTTAAGAAAGGCGGCGTGACACTCGTCTTTTTTGCGCCTAGGGGTATAGATCACCAGACCTTTCACGACGAAGACGAGTTCTATTTTATCGTCCGAGGAAGCGGCGAGATCGTGATCGACGGTGAGCGAATGGCATTCACCGCCGGCGACGTCTTTTTTGTCGAAGCCAAAGTGCCGCACAGGTTTGAGAATTTTACTGATGATCTTGCGACATGGGCTGTTTTCTTTTAGGCATTCGTAGCGAGCAGAGTCGCGTAGTCCGCGATCGCAGATTCGATGACTTTGTAGCTCTCTTCGCGGCCGTAGGAATAGGCGATCTCGCATATATTTGGCTCGTCGGGCAGTGATTTGTATGTCAGGAAATAGTGTTCAAACCGCTCCAGAATGCCCTTTGGCAGTTGGCTGATCTCGGTGTATTGCTCAAAGACCTTGTCGCCTTTGAGCACTGCGATGATCTTGTCGTCGGCTTCGCCGCCATCGATCAAGCAGAAGCCGCCGATCGGCGTCGCTTTTAGGATTATGTCGCCGCGCGGGATGTGATGTTCTGATAGCACCAATATGTCGAGCGGGTCATTGTCGCCATCACTGATCGGTTTGGTGTATCTTCCACGCGCCATTTCGGCAATACGACCGCCGCAATAGGTTTGCGGGATAAAGCCGTAATTCGCCGGTACCACATTAGAATATTGCTGGGGCCGGTCGATCTTTAGATAGCCGGTCTCTTTGTCGACCTCATATTTGACGGTGTCACGCGGCACGATCTCGACGAAAACCGTCACTTCGTCGGGTGAATTATCATTGATCGGAATGCCATGCCACGGGTGAGCTTTGTTTGTTCGGAACATAACAACTATTATTTATTTCGCGGCGATAAATGTCTAACGAACTAAATATCGAACACAAAGGCGACGCAATGATCGTCCAATTCACGCGGCCGGAGATACGAAATCCGCTGTCTGTCAAGGTGCTCGATCAACTGCACGCGATCGTCGATGATCTCGCGGCGGATAGCGATGTCAAAAAGTTAATATTTACGGGCTCTGGCGATAGTTTTGCATCCGGTGCCGACCTTCGTGAGATCGCAGGTGTTTTGCCTGAAAACGCTCAAGATTTCGCCCGTTACGGACAATCATTGATGGCAAAAGTTTCTGTACTACCGCAAATAACCATCGCTGCGATAAACGGTTGGTGCTTCGGCGGTGCGCTAGATCTTGCTCTATCGTGTGACTTTCGAATTGCTTCACCAAAAGCTAAATTCGCACATCCCGGAGCGGGCCTAGGTATTATCACCGGCTGGGGCGGTACGCAGCGTCTGCCACGCTTAGTTGGCACAGCAAACGCGAATGAGATGTTCTTCACAGCGTCGCCGATCGATGCCGAGTGGGCCCTTCGCGTCGGTCTAGTCGATATGATCACCGAAGATGTTGTCGCGGCGGCTTTATCAAGGGCCATAGATTAGTCAATAATATTTTTATGAAAATTCAACTCGTAGATATTGCGCACGCCCGAAGCGGCGACAAAGGCGACACCGCAAACGTCGGCCTCATCGCCCTCAAGCCCGAGATCTATCCGATCCTTGTCCGCGAAGTCACCGCCGAGGCCGTCAAAAAGCATTTCGGAGACATGGTAAAAGGCGAGGTCGAGCGTTTTGAGCTACCAAATCTCGGTGCCCTTAATTTTCTGCTACATGGTTCTCTCGGCGGCGGCGGTACGTTAAGTTTGATGACCGACGCTCAAGGCAAAACATTTTCGACCGCATTGCTCAGGATGTTTATCGAGATCACTGACCTAGAAGCGGCGGCGATAAATGCCTAGACGGCTCGTTGCATTCGCCTATATCAGCTCGTCTGCCTTACAATACATTCGTTCGCAAAATCAATTCGAAATTACCGGAGGCTTAATGCTTAGATCGTTTTTACGCACTGCTCTGTTGGTTATATTGTCGCTATCGATCCTGTCCCAGCCATTTGCTCAGAGCGGGTCGATGCTCGGTTTTAACTCGGATAGCGCTAGGAGCCAAAACGCTCTTGAGGCAAAGTTTGACTCGTTTCTAAACGCTGAGAACCTTCGCGAATGGATGAAGCGAATGTCCGCCCAGCCGCATCATCTCGGGTCAAAATACGGCAAAGAGAATGCGAAGTTTATGGAGGACAAGTTTAAGTCTTGGGGGTATAAGACTGAGATCGCTGAGTTTGAAGTTCTATTTCCAACGCCAAAGACCCGAATTGTCGAGATGACCGCGCCTGAGAAATTCACTCTCAAGCTAAACGAACCTGCCCTAAAGGAAGACGCGACTTCGGGTCAGCAAAAAGACCAACTGCCGACCTACAACGCATACTCGATTGACGGCGATGTGAAAGGACCACTGGTCTATGTCAATTACGGCACGCCGGCTGACTATGAGGAATTAGAACGCCGCGGCATCGATGTAAAGGGCAAGATAGTGATCTCGCGTTACGGCGGATCTTGGCGCGGCATCAAGCCCAAAGTTGCGGCTGAGCACGGAGCGATCGGCTGCTTGATCTACTCCGATCCGAAAAACGACGGCTTTTATCAGGGCGATACATATCCCAAAGGGCCTTGGCGCAGTGAGAACGGGGTTCAACGCGGTTCCGTGATGGACATGCCGATGCATCCCGGCGATCCGTTGACAAAAGGCGTCGGAGCCACGAAGAATGCCAAACGAATTGATCGCAAAGATGCAGAAACTCTTACTAAGATCCCTGTTCTCCCGATCTCATACGCGGATGCATTGCCGTTGCTTAGGAATCTCGACGGAGCAGTCGTGCCCGATGCTTGGCGCGGGGCGTTGCCCGTTACCTATCATTTCGGGGGCGGTACGCCGACCGTTCGAATGAAGCTCGAATTCAACTGGGAAATGAAGACGATCTACAATGTGATCGCAAAGATGGAAGGTCGTGAGCGTCCCGACCAGTGGATCATCCGCGGCAATCACCATGACGCATGGGTCAATGGTGCCAGCGATCCGATCAGCGGAATGGTTGCCGAACTCGAAGAGGCCCGTGCCATCGGAGAACTTGCAAAGACCGGTTGGAAGCCAAAACGAACGATAGTCTATTGTGCGTGGGATGCTGAGGAAGAAGGCCTGATCGGCTCGACCGAATGGGTCGAAGCAAACGCCGATGAATTGCGTAAGAAAGCCGCCGTCTATATCAACACAGATTCCAATGGCCGCGGTTTTCTTGGCATTGGCGGTTCGCATACGCTTGAGAAATTTATCAACGAGGTGGGCCGCGATGTCTCCGATCCGCAAACGAATCTTTCCGTTTGGGAACGTGCCCGTGCACAACAGATCGTCAACGGTTCGCCGCTCGATCGTAACGAGGCGACGTCACGCAAAGACCTACGTATCGGCGCTCTTGGATCGGGCTCGGACTACACACCGTTCTTGCAGCATCTCGGTATAGCGTCAATGAATATTGGCTTTGGCGGCGAAGACGGCGGTGGGTCGTATCACTCGATCTACGATTCGTTTGACCATTACACGCGGTTTAATGATCCGGGCTTCAAGTACGGCATTGCTCTCTCTAAGGTCTGCGGCCACGCGGTCCTGCGGCTCGCTAATGCGGATACACTCCCGTTTGAGTTCACAAACTTCACCGACACCGTCGGCCAATACATCAACGAGGTCACACGCCTAACCGACACGATGCGGGATGACACCAAGAGGATCAACCAACTGATCTCAAGCGGAATGTGGCGGTCCGTTCAAAATCCCGCTGATGGTTTGAGAGAGCCTAAGATGAAGGACGAGGTCCCGCAAATAAACTTTGACCCGCTCAAAAACGCTCTGACGAGGCTCAAGGACAGCTCGAGTTTCTATCAGCGAGTCTCAGCTGGTAAGCAGCCCAACGCTGCGGCTCAGAAAGCTCTCGACGAGATCCTTTATAAGACTGAACGCGTGCTGACCCGTACCGAAGGCCTGCCGCGTCGCGATTGGTTTCGCCACCAGATCTACGCACCCGGATTTTATACGGGCTACGGCGTCAAGACATTGCCCGGCGTCCGCGAAGCGATCGAACAACGCGACTGGCGTGAGGCCAACGAGCAAATAGTGATCGTCTCAAAGGTGCTGGAGAATTTTGCGGCTGAGATAGATAAAGCTGCGAAGCTTTATTAGGAAGGAGCATTAGCCACGAATTAACACGAATATACACGAATAAGACGGAGAGACTTTAAGTAGAATAAACGCTCGTAGCAATTCCTGATTCGTGTTAATTCGTGCCATTCGTGGCTAAAAGAATTTTATGTCTGAAATCCTTATTGAAAGTAACGGTAGCGTACAAACCATCACGCTAAACCGTCCTGACAAGCGGAATGCTTTGAATGACGAGTTGATCGCGGAGCTCAAGGATGCTTTGCGTGAGGCTGATGGTGATGAATCCTTGCGGGCGATCGTGATTCGTGGTGCGGGGAAGGATTTTTGTTCGGGGGCGGATCTTAGTGCTTTGCAGAAGATCGCGACGGCTTCGTATGAAGAGAATATTGAGGACGCGCGGAGCTTGGCTGAGTTGTTTGCGTTGATCAGGAGTGTTCGCGTGCCGGTGATAGCGGCGGTGCATGGGCGGGCGCTTGCGGGTGGGTGCGGGCTTGCTTTGGGGTGTGATCTGGTTGTTGCGGGCGAATCCGCGCGGTTTGGTTTCCCGGAAGTGAAGATCGGGTTTGTTCCTGCGATGGTGGCGGCGATACTGCGGCGGAATCTTGGGGAAAAGAAGAGCTTCGAGCTGCTCACCCAAGGCTTCGAATTCACCTCTGCCGAAGCGTTGCAGCTCGGCCTCATCAACCGCGTCGTCCCTGACGAAGAACTCACCGACGCCGTCATGGACTTCGTAAGTGTTTACACAAAAGTCAGCGGCTCCGCCGTCTCGATGACAAAGAAATTGCTGTATGAGATCGACGGTTTGGAATTTTCCGAAGCGGTTGAAAAAGGTGTGGTAACTAATGCGAAAGCTCGGATGACTGAGGATTGTCAGAAAGGGATCGCGAAGTTTCTTGAGAAGTAATATTTCCTGAGTGATTTATTCTCTTTGATCTGTCAATTGCCTCCAGCTTTAGCTGGAGGTTTGGAGTTTCTCTTGATCTGGGCTTTAGCCCAATTGTTTCGGCTAAAGCCGTAGATCATATTGCAGACTGACCACGCACTAAAGTGCGTGGCAATTGATAAAACCGCCATCGAAAAAGGCGTCACCGTCAACGCCACCGCCCGCATGACCTCCGACTGTCAGGAGGGAATTGCTAAGTTTTTGGAGAAGTAAGGGGCAACAAATCAGAGATTAGGGACACCATAATCATTATGCAAAAGACTTTTTACTTAATACTGCTTTGTCTAATCCTTTGTACGACCGTTGTTTCGTTTGGGCAGGAACGAAAAATAACCGAAGAAGAGCTTAAGACTCTGATTGCCTCAGCGACCGAGAAACGTAAAGGAGTTCCTCAACGACAAAAAATTGTAACGACGGGCTACGCACCTGACGACAGATCAGAAACGAAGTATGAATTCGGCCCTAACGAGACTTTCCATGTTATTTCTAATAGGAAATCCAATGGCGTCGAAACAAAGACCGAAACTATTCGAATTGGTACGACGCGCTATGATCGTCAGAAAGACGGCACATGGCTAAAGTTCGAACCTAAACCTCCCGGTTCTGTGGGCGGTTTAGGCAGCGGTAATGGAAGCGGAAGTGGTATCAGCTCAGGTAAGGTCGAGAGCACTAAGGAGATTTTATTTATTGGGAACGAGAAGATCGGGAAAGAAAAAGTTAGCCACTACCGCAGCACGAACAAGGTTGTATTTCGTTCTGGTACGCCTGTACGTACTCGTTTCGTAGTTTACGATTATTGGTTCCGAGACGACGGAATGTTAATTCGAGAAGTGCATGAAGACGGATTTGAGAACAGCCGACAAAGGTACAAAAGCACTACTGATTACGAGTACACGAACGATATAAGTATTGTTGCTCCCAAGCTCTGAAAAGAAGGCCGCTTTCGCGGCCTTTATTAGTTTCAGCTAAGGTGTAGGTTTCTTCTTCGACGGTGACTTGTATTCGCTCTTTTTCTTGAGGCCGAGGGCTTGGATCTCGTTTGAGTTTGGGCCGAACTGGGCTTTGATTTGATTCTTTGCACCGAGGATGAAGTCGTGAAAGGCCCATTGGGCGGCGACTTCGTCATCGCGGCTTGCTTTTGCGGTGGCTTCGTCCTGAGCGGATTTGACCTGAGCGGCGTCCATCGCCGTTTGCAACGCTTCGCCGTCGGCGACCTCGTAATCCTTATTGGCCGGATTGTAATTCGGAATATTCTTTAGAGCCGCGAATGAGTCGAGGTTTGCCTGAAGCTGCCCCGGCGACAACGGGCGTGTTTTAGCATCTGCCATGTCGTTGTTCCTCCAAAATGTATTGTTGTACTGCTTGAGGGGAACATTGTAAGACCAAAATGGCTTTCTGTAAAGAGAAAATACATTCCCGTAGACCCGCACAACGCTCTTGTGCAGCCTTACAACGTTCCTGTGCGAGCGTGCGACGTTCTCGTTGAGGTGTGCAACGTTCCTGTGCGGGAGTGCAAGGACGTTGTGGAGGCGTGAGGCGTTCTTGTGAGCGATCTATGAAGTAATGAACGGAGGAATGATGGACTGTTGAATAGGATCAGGCTGGCATTGTAACGCAGCAATTCCTTGGTGATTTAGCTATTTCTCATAATGCCACGTTCCATCATCTCGCTTCCGAAAGACAAAACCAAAGCCTTTGGGGCCGTTGACAGGCCGTAAAGCCCCCACGGTTAGTTTAGCTGCCTCCACATCCTTGACGAAAAGTGACCAAACCTCATCGACTTCCGTTCGTAACTCAGCACTATTGTCGATCGAGATGGAAGTTGTGTAGTTTAGGACAAGCGCCGAGGGCTCGCCGCTGTTGAAATCCATTTTGTTTGCACTGTTCACGACGATCTTTCGCCCAGACGGTAATGTGTTCTCACCTTGTTGAAGACCGCTAGACTGTAGATCCGAAATATTCTTTCCCGGCGTGTATTTGATGTACGGAGTGCAAGCCGCTAAGGTGATGATGAAAAAAATAACAACCGCGAATAGTTTGTTCATAATGTTTATCTCAAAAGTGTTTGCAACCACACTTTAATCAACACGACACTCGATCGCAACCTTTATTTACGCCTCGATGATATCGACTTTTGGGGTGATGAGGGATTTGGGGATCAGGGCGGGGAAGTACGCCATGATCTCTTCGACTTTGGGGCGGCCGCCGGCGAAGCCTGTGACGGAGGGCGGGCCAGTGAGGATGAGCGGGGCGATCTCTTTGGTGAAGCGTTCGACGTCGGCTTTATTTTGGCCTCTCACTCCCACTCTCAACTGAACTTCGGGGTAGTCGGGGGCTCCTACCACCCCGTCAGCCGAAGCGGCTGCCACCCCTCCTAAACAAGGAGGGGAGCTTTGAGTGGCGAGATGGCCGTGGGTGGCGTTGACGCCGACGTATTCGGTTAGGATCACTTCAAACTCGAGGCCGAGGTTTTTTAGGCGTTCGCGGAGTATTTTGTCGGCGGCGTGAGCTTTCTCCAACGCGTCGGGCCAGGAGTAGACCAGGGTGCCGACGGATTTGTAACCGCCGGTGTAGGCGATGGAGACTTTGTAGAAATCGGTTTTTGGGTGGCCGGTGATGCCGTGGACGCGGACGCGGTTATCGCCTGCGGCCTCCAGTTGGATCGACGCGAAATTGGCGACGACGTCGGGCGTGATGTATTCGTGCGGGTCGCCCATTTCGTATAGTAGCTGCTCTTTCACGGACTGAATGTTGACGCGGCCGCCTGTGCCTTCGTGTTTGGTGACGATAAAGGTGCCGTCCGTCGAAGCCTCGACGATCGGGAAGCCGATGTTCGCCATGTCGGGGATGTTTTGCCAATCGTACTGGCAGTTGCCGCCGCTCGATTGGGCACCGCACTCGATGATGTGGCCCGCGATCGTTCCGGCAGAGACCTTGTCCCAGTCGTCAAAGCTCCAGCCGAATTCATGCATCAGCGGAGCGAGAGTCAGACCCGTATCGGTAAGGCGGCCGCCGACGATCACGTTGGCACCTTTGCCGAGAGCCTCGACGAGCGCCTCGGCACCGAGATAGACGTTTGCGGACTGGACCTTGTCTCGGATGGCGGAAAGCGGCGTGCCGTCGTCCATGCTGTTGATCTCGACGCCGTTGGCAATAAAATCATCGAGCCGGTCGAGAACGTCATCGCCCGTGACCACGCCGATCTTCACTTTTCCTTGCAGGCCAAGTTCGCGTGCGACGTTTGCGATGCCCATCGCGCAGCCGGTGACGTTGACTCCGCCGGCGTTTGAGAGAACCTTGATGTTCTTTTCGACGCAATCCGGCAAGATCTCGCGCATCAATTCGACGAAATCTCGTGCGTATCCAGCTTCGGGATTGCGATTGCGTTGCTTCTGCAGGATCGACATCGTCACTTCGGCGAGGTAATCGAGCATTAGATAATCGATCGGGCCTTTGCGGACCTGATCGACCGGTGCTGTGAGCAGATCGCCCCAAAATCCCTGGCCGCCGGCAACTCTTACGGTTTCTTTCATATTGATTAAAGTAAAACAAAAGAAAATAGGGCGGTCAATCGATGACATGCATCATAACTGACCACCCTAAGTAAAAGTATCTAAAACGAACTACATGTTACGCTTTGGCGTGCCGACGAACGGGCTTTTTGCTTTACGGTAAACCCATTTTGTGCCGTTAACCGTTTTGTAGGCGACCCATTTGCCGCCTTTCCACGATTTGCTGGCGACCCATTTACTGCCGTTCCAAGTTTTGCTGCCGACGGTGTAGCCAACACGTTTACCGCCTCTATACACCGCTTTGGCACCACTTACGGACTTTTTAGCCACGGTCTTGGATGTATTCTCGATCGTATTTCCGATCTTGCCCATTGTCGTCTCTTGGGCATTGACCGAGAGCGAGCCGTTTGAGCCGATACCGCTGCCAACGAATGTAATTGTTAAAACAAATGCGAATGCGAATAATATTTTTTTCATTGAATTCCCCCGTGAGTTCTACGCAAATTAGCTAGAACTTTGCGCTATTATTGCAAGCGTCCGGCAAGAAGTCTGTATGCTATCGCACACTACTGGGCACGGACATTTTTTTGGATGAAATCAACAATATCGACCGTCGAGGTTCCTGGCAGGAAAATCTCTGAAACACCGTTCGCTTTGAGCGAGGCGATGTCCTCTTGTGGGACGATGCCGCCGACGAGCACGAGGGTGTCGTCCATCCCGTTCGCGCGAAGCAGATTAACGATGCGTGGGCAAAGTGTATTATGTGCCCCGCTGAGTATCGAAATACCAACGGCATCAACGTCCTCTTGTAACGCGGCAGAGGCTATCATTTCGGGGGTTTGACGCAGCCCGGTATATATCACTTCCATTCCGGCGTCGCGAAGGGCACGTGCGATCACTTTGGCCCCACGGTCATGACCGTCGAGACCGGGCTTTGCCACTAAGACTCTGATCTTTCTTTCGCTCATATTGGCTAAAGTATATTAACGAGCGACGCGTGAGAGCAAACTGCCGGCTTTGATATACGGTTTTAGCTGAGCCCAGGTGAAGAAGAATTCGCCGTTCGGCTGCAACGCTTGGACAACGTGCGGGAAGCCGTAATCGTGGCGGAATGTGATGCCGTTCTCGTCGACGGAAAATTCGTTGAGGCTCACTTTCTGATATTCGGCGGAATCCTTAAAGAGCAGTTCCGGCTCAATGTCCTTGTTCTCGGGATCTTTTTTGAGCTCGACGATCGTGTCGGCGATCTCCTTTTCCTGTGCGGCTTTGACCTTAGCGAGCAAGCCTGCAGTGTTCGAGAAAAGGTCTGCGGGCTTTAGTCGAAGTCCGGTTTTCAGATCAACAACGATATACTTTGTCGAACCCGACGGATATGCTCCCGAGCCCTCGATAAAGAGCGAGATGCTCAACATCCCGTTAGCATTGTACCCGACCTCGTAATCCGCGCTTTCCAGCCATTGTAGTTCGGTCAGCTCTTCTTTGACGGTGAAATCAAATACTTTTTCGTAGCTAATCGTTGACTCGATTTTCTTGGAAATAGCGGGTGTTGCGGCCTTGATCTTAGGATAATTGATCGTGAATGTCTTCTTGTATTCAGAGATAGGCTTTGGCCGCTTGTATGTAACCTTTTTTGCGGTGATGGTCACCGATTGAGCCGAAACGGTCATGCCGAACGCGGCGATGACAAAAAGAAAAAAGAGTAATTTAGTTTTCATATGTTTGTTTCATGTCCATATTAGGCGACGCAAAAATGCATTTTAGCTTCGTCGAAAAGGTGCTTTGGCGTTTAATAGCGTGCCACATTTCAACCCAGGCGTGGGTGTTGATCCATAGCGGGTTGTAACTTTCAATGGGTTTGATGATGCCGTAACGCGGTTCTTCGGTTTCTTCGACAAACGAGCCGAACAGCCGATCCCAGATTATCAGCACGCCAGCGTAATTTTTATCAAGATAAGGCTCGTTCACGCCATGATGCACGCGATGATGCGAAGGTGTGTTGAATATGTACTCGAACCAACTCGGGAATTTGTAGATGACCTTTGTATGGATCCAAAACTGATATATCAGATTAAACCCATGCATCGTCGCGAACATCCACGGCGCGAATCCGAGCAGCATGATCGGGGCGTAAAAGATCCAATGCAGAATGCCTGAAAACCAGCTTTGGCGGACGGCAACGCTGAGATTGTATTGCTCGCTTGAATGGTGGACAACGTGGAAATTCCAGAACAAACGTGATTCGTGGCTGACGCGGTGGAATATGTAATAAAACAGATCGTCAGCAAAAAACAAAATAACCCAGGTGTGCCAAGCCTCAGCCGGGAATTTGAACGGTGCGATCTCGTAGAAGTAGTTGTAGAGCAAACCCGTCGCGAGTCCAAACAACGCTCCAAAGACAACGCTCATGAAACCCATGAAGATATTGCCCCACGTATCTTTCTTATCCCTGTATTCGCCCGTACCTTTCCGGTAATGCCACCACGCTTCAGCCGCGATCATCAGGGCAAAAAACGGTATGGCTAAAACAGTAGGACGCAACATAAAAATATATTACGATAACAAGATGAAAAAGGCATTGAAAATAGCCGCACTAGCTTTAGCAATTATCTTTGTGGCGATACAGTTCTTTCAAATAGACAAAACAGAAGAGCAGACCGATGCTAAGGAGATGCTTGAAGCGTCAGTCAGAGTCGGACCCGACGTTTCGATGATACTGAGCAAATCTTGCAATGACTGCCATTCAAACAAAACCGTTTATCCTTGGTATGCCAATGTTCAGCCATTTGGCTGGTTTCTCAAATCTCATATCGACGATGGCAAACGGCATTTGAATTTTAGTGTGTGGAATACATATGCTGACAAGAAAAAGTCTAAGAAATTAGAAGAGATCTGTGAGCAGGTAGAATCAAAAGAAATGCCGCTACCATCGTATCTCTGGATACATCGGGATGCAGTGTTGAGTGATAGTGACCGCAAGACACTTTGCGGTTGGGCTAACGAGCAAAAGGGGAAAATTGACGCTCGGATGGAAAATGCTCCGATTGTAAATTAAAATATCGCTATGTCTCTTTTGCAAATCGTCCATTACCCCGATCCCGTTTTGCTTGCGGTCGGTAAACCCGTTGGCGATGACGAATTTGGGCCCGAATTGGAAGCAACGGTCTTGGATATGTTCGAGACGATGGAAAAAGCCGGGGGCGTCGGCTTGGCGGCTCCGCAAGTAGGTATTTCCAAACGGTTATTTGTGATGGACACGCCGAGTGATGACGGAACAAATGAGCGTCATGTTTTAATAAACCCTGAGATCATCAGCGTCGAAGGCGAGCAGACAGGCGACGAGGGCTGTCTCTCTTTTCCGGGGCTTTATCAGGTCGTTAAAAGAGAAATGCGCGTTATTGCCCGCGCTCGTGATATAAATGGTGATGAATTCGAACTTGATGTAGCTGACCTTGCCGCAAGATGTATCCTCCACGAAACGGATCACTGCGACGGGATCGTTTTTTTGGACAGGATGTCGCCACTGAAGCGTGAACTGTCAAAGCGAAAGATCAGGGCGTTACAAAAAACAGGGAAGTGGAACTGAATTGAATATTCAAGAAACCAGATTGACCGCCGAGGTCGGATCGAGCGGCGAACTTAATAAATTTTTGAGCGAAGGCTGGACACTTGTGCTTGCCTACGTCAAACACAAAAGCGACTCGCAGCAACCGCGATTTGTTGTCGCCTGGCAAGCGGATGGGCCGCCCATCTTTCCGGAGATATTAGACGAGTGGGAACGTCGTGAGATGGAACGCCAGACAAGCCGTTAGCGCTCCCTTTTTATTTTGGATATTCTCCAAAATGGTTTAATATATCGCTGTAAATCATTAGACATTGTGTGTTTGGGTTTGCTTCCCGTCCCGAAGCTAGCCCGACGATCATATAACCAGATGTGCCGAATGGAGAAATAGGTATGTCGAAGTACGGATCTTTTACCATCAAATTAACGACAGGTTTATTCATCATTTTTGCAATGGCCACAATTGCGTCTGCACAAATGACGATCTTTAATATCCCATCGACGGATACGCTTGAGAAAAAAGGTCTTTATTTTGAGGCAGACTTTGTCGCAAAGCCTGTATCGTACGACAAAGGCGGCTTTCAAACGTACGGCTATCGAGTGGTCTATGGTTTAGGCCACAAAACCGAAGTCGGGGCAAATTTTTATTACACACGGGATGGCGGCGATGCGGTCGCCGAACTGCAAGTGAATGCCAAACAGACGCTTTATGAAAATGAAAAGCATGGCATTGCGGCGACCGCCGGTGTTATCGCCTCTACGCCGCTTCGAGATACTCGCGGGGCAAAAAGGTATGCCCTGCTTTATTCAAACGTTAGTAAGACGATCGCGCAGTTAAAAGGGCTACGTGTTACTGGCGGAGTCTATACTGTCGTCGGCGGCGGGGATGATTTTGGCACAAAAACCGGTGCGATAATCGGCGTAGAGCAGCCGCTTACGAAACGCATCAGTTTTCTCGCAGATTGGTTTTCGGGCAAAAACCGTTTCGGCTACGCTTCAGCCGGGTTGAATTTTGCGGTGACTAAAAAGCAATTTATCTTGCTCGGTTACAATTTTGGCAACTCTGGGGCGGGAAACAACTCGCTTGCAGTATTTTACGGTTATACATTTTGAGCGTAATTTTGTAATTTTAAATCATGCAAACTCAACGAATATTGGACGAATTCAGAAACGAACCTTTTGTAGATTATTCACAGCCGGAAAATGCCGAAGCGATGCGTGCGGCGCTAGAAAAGGTCCGCAGCGAGATGGGACGCGAGTATCCGATCTTGATCAACGGCGAAAAGATCACACTTGATGCCAAATTTGCGAGCAATAATCCCGCAGATAAATCGCAGGTTGTTGGTGTATTTTCGGAGGGCGATACAAACACCGATCTTGTCAATAAGGCCATTGATTCGGCGTCGGAGGCTTTCAAGAGCTGGCGCAATGTGCCCGCGACTGAGCGAGCGGAATATCTTTTTAAGATCGCCGGTATGCTGCGGGAAAGAAAGCACGAATTTTCGGCCTGGATGGTGTTTGAAGTATCGAAAACCTGGGCCGAGGCCGATGGCGATACAGCAGAAGCGATCGACTTTCTCGAATTTTACGGCCGTGAGATGCTCAAGTGGTCGGGAGAGCAACCGATAACTCCGTATCCCGGCGAAAGGAATAAATTTGAATATATTCCCTTGGGCGTCGGAGCGATCATTCCGCCTTGGAATTTTCCGCTTGCGATCATGGCGGGCATGACGATGGCCGCAGTCGTTGCCGGAAATACCGTCGTGCTTAAACCTTCATCGGATTCGCCAACGATCGCGGCAAAGTTTGTTGAGCTGGTGGAAGAAGCAGGTTTGCCTAAAGGCGTCGTCAATTATATCAGCGGCAGTGCCGCGACGGGCGAGGCGATGGTGACGCATCCGAAGACGCGCTTCATTTCGTTCACGGGTTCGAAAGGCGTTGGATTGCATATTAACGAAGAGGCAGCGAAAACTCGGCCCGGCCAGATATGGATCAAGAGAGTTGTCGCTGAGATGGGCGGCAAGGACGCGATCGTTGTTGCAGACGACGCGGCTGACCTTGATGCGGTAGCGAGCGGAGTGGTTGCGGCGGCGTTTGGTTATCAGGGGCAAAAATGCTCGGCCTGTTCGCGTCTGATCGTTGATGAAAAAGTACACGCGGAATTGATGCCAAAAGTTATTGCGCTGACGAATGCTCTCAAGATAGGACAGCCAACCGAGGGCGACACCAATGTAGCTGCCGTTATTAACAAACGTTCCTTTGATTCGACGCTCAAGTACATTGAAAAAGGTAAGGCGGAAGGTGGTGTTGTGCTTACGGGCGGAACCGGTGATGAGAGCAATGGTTATTTCATCCAGCCGACGATCATCGATAACGTCCAGCCGGGCTCAACGCTCGAGCAGGAAGAGGTTTTTGCACCTGTTTTAGCCGTTATAAAAGCCCGTGATTATGACCACGCACTGGAAATTGCAAACGACACAGAATTTGGGCTGACCGGAGCGGTATATTCTGCATCTCAGGAGAGACTCGATCGTGCGGTTCGCGATTTTCACGTTGGAAATCTTTACCTGAACCGCAAATGTACCGGAGCTTTGGTCGGGGTTCATCCGTTTGGTGGGTTTAATATGAGCGGTACAGACTCTAAGGCTGGCGGCCGTGAGTATCTATTACAATTTATGCAGGGCAAGTCGATCGCTCAAAAGATTTGAACGCTCCTAGTTTGTTAATTAAAGAAAACAAAATGAAAAATATAAATGTCCTAAAATGTCTGATTGCGATATCTGCAATTTCGATATTGTCGATCAGTGTTGTCGCTCAAAAGACAGCCGCAAAACCGATCGTTTTTGCGGTATTAAATGACGGCAAGACGCTAGAACCGATCGCCTACGTAAATAAAGGCAAGCTCGATCCGCCGGTCAACGGTAGCGATGAGCAAAACATTATCAACGCTTTTGCAAAGACCTATTACAAGGCGGGAACGGTGTACAGGCTTTTTTTTGGTGGAGCAAACGCGGGCAATGTAACCGTGAAAAGCGGCAACGCGACTTCGGATTGTGCAAAAAATATGGGCACGGTGACAACGACATCGACCAAAACACAACTGAGAGGGTTGGTAATGGGGCTTGCGACAAACGTTACGTCAAAATCGACCAACGCCAGTTATCGCCGCAAACCAACCGCAGCCGAGAAAACCGAGATGGATGCATTGGCAAAGGCAGAGTTTATCAAGCAAAAACTGTCGCCAACTAAGTTGAATTACCAGAACCTCACCGCCCTTGATGTCGACAACGACGGCAAGGCCGATTTTGTCGGCTCTTATTGGGTTGAGATCGATAAGCAGACCCGTGGCCTACTTTTCTTTATCGCAAGTAAAGGTAGCAACGGAAAATACACGCTTGGTTATAGCGAATATCATTCGATCGACCAAGCTAACGTCATGAGCGGCGAGATCAAAGCCGTCGATGACGGTGTTTATCATGAGCTGTTGCTCGATGTGTTTGATTATGACGGTGATGGAACTGCTGAAGTTTTTACATACATTCAGTCGTTTGAGGGAGCCGGCTTTAACGTATATCGTCGAGCGGGAACCAAGTGGACGCAGGCATTTGAGGGTTCAAATTATCACTGCGGTTACTAATTTTCACACGGACTGAAATTTCTATTTTTGATTATCAAGTGTTAAGTTCTTAAGTGAACTTAGCACTTTTTTTGCGTTCGGAATTTATTTGAATATGAAGTCTCGAAAGGTTGTTTCTCTTATCTGTATCGTCAGTTTTACCATAGCGACGTTCGCTCAGAACACGCAGCCGATATATCCCGTCAAACGTGTCGAAAATCCTGATATGTGGCGAACTGATGGTTGGAATGCTGTCGATATGGCCAAGAAAACAAAGATCCGAAAAAAAGCCAAAAATGTGATCCTGTTCATCGGCGATGGGATGGGGATCTCGACGTTGACGGCGGCGAGGATCTTTGAGGGACAGATGCGGGGCGAAAGCGGCGAAGAGAATCGGTTGAGTTTTGAGGAATTTCCTTTTTCCGCCTTGTCTAAAACCTATCAAGTAAATCAACAGACTGCCGATTCGGCACCGACAATGTCCTCGATCATAACGGGGATAAAAACTGACGAAGGCATCATTTCTGTAGATCAAAATGTTCGTTTTGCCGACTATACGTCCGTCGCCGGCAATGAAACGAAAACGCTGCTCGAATATGCCGAGGATGCCGGAAAATCCACGGGCGTGGTGTCAACTGCTCGTCTAACTCACGCCACTCCTGCAGCATGCTTTTCACATACGGCGGGACGTGATTGGGAATCGGACGCGGATATTCTTAAGGGCAGTAAAACTGCGTATGACGCCAAATTCCCGGATATAGCGAGACAGTTATTGGAATTCAAATACGGTAACGGCCTCGAGGTAGCTCTTGGCGGTGGACGGTCAAAATTTCTTCCGAAAGAGAGTGCGGATCCGGAATATCCTACACGCAATGGCGAAAGGCTTGATAAACGCGATCTGCCGCGGGAATGGCAGACGAAATATAAGAATTCATCGTATGTATGGAACAAGGAGCAGTTCGACCGTGTTGATGTCAAGAAAACGGACCATTTGTTAGGCCTTTTTGAGCCCTCGCACATGAAATATGAGCACGACCGGCTAAAAAATACGTCTGAAGAGCCCTCGCTAGCAGAGATGGCAACAAAGTCGGTCGATCTGCTTTCTAGAAACAAAAAAGGCTATGTTTTGATGGTCGAGGCGGGACGTATAGACCATGCGCATCACGATGGCAATGCCTATCGCGCGTTACGCGATACGGTGGCTCTGTCCGATGCGGTTCGAGCCGTCGTAAAAAAGGTGAATCTCGATGAGACATTGATCATCGTAACAGCCGATCATAGTCATACGTTATTTATTCAGGGATATCCGGCTCGCGGAAATAATATTCTCGGTCTAACACGCGGCGTGGGTGAGCTTGGAGAACTCGACAAAGAAGATTCCACCGACATCAATCAGAAGCCCTATACAACACTTGGCTATGCGAACGGTCCCGGAGCCCGAAAAAATGAACGACCGTCATTAAAGAATGAGCAGGTTATTGATCCTGACTACAAACAGGAATCAAACATACCATTCTCGGCAGAAACTCATGGCGGCGAAGATGTAGCGATATTTGCGATCGGGCCAAACGCCCATTTGATACGCGGGTCGATGGAACAGAACTGGATATTTTACGTGATGGCTGACGCATTGAGATTGGGCCGAAAATGAGAATAGTTTTTATGGGAACGCCGAAAGCGGCCGTCCCCTCGCTTGAGAGATTGCTTGCTGATGCGCATGAAGTCGTTGCTGTCTATACACAGCCCGACCGTCCGTCCGGCCGTGGCAACAAGATCACTTTTTCCCCAGTAAAAGAGTGCGCTTTAGAGCATAAGATACTGGTTTTTCAGCCAACCAAAATAAGAACTGCGGAGGCTTTGGAAGAATACAGATCGCTTGCGGCTGATATTGCGGTTGTGGTTGCCTATGGACGGATCTTACCTGAAACGTTCCTGACGGCATTTCCAAAAGGTGCGATCAATGTTCATTTCTCGCTCCTGCCAAAGTATCGCGGAGCGGCACCGGTCAATTGGGCAATAGTGAATGGCGAAGGCGAGACCGGTGTGACGACAATGCAGATGGACGTAGGGCTCGACACCGGTGACATACTATTGCAGCGTGCCACCGTAATTGGTGCTGATGAAAATGCTATCGGACTAATGGAGCGGTTGTCAGCTATCGGAGCCGAGCTTTTGTCAGAGACGCTGACGGATCTGGATAACTTAAAGCCGATAAAACAAGATGAGTCTGCCGCTACCTTTGCTCCGATCATGAAGCGGGAAGACGGCTTGATGGACTGGAAGAAGGCTGCGGGTGAAATTGCAAACCGTGTTCGCGGATTTCAACCATTTCCCGCAAGCTTCACGTTCATCGATAAGGCGAAACTTACGATCTGGCAGGCAAATCTTTCGGAGACGACCAGCAACGCACCACCCGGATCGGTCTTGACGGCGTACGGTGATATTTTTGAAGTAGCATGCGGTGATGGTTCGGTTTTGGCGATCGGCGAAGTTCAACCGGAGGGCAAACGGCGGATGTCTGTTCGCGATTTTTTGAACGGAGCGAAGCCGAAAATTGGGACAATACTTGGCGAATAGATGAGCGAGTCCGAGCAGATACAAATAATTGCGTTCTACGAATTCAAGAAACTTGAGACGGTCGCACCGCTTGAGGATCTAAAGGTGTCGTTTCGTGTGATATTCCAAGATCTCGGCATACGCGGAACGATCATCCTCGCCGGCGAAGGCTACAACGGCATGGTTTGCGGCGACCGTGAAACGATCGCGAAATTTATCCAACAAACTGAGAATCTCCTGCAAACATCTTTGGTTTATAAATCTTCATTTCACGAACACGCGCCGTTTCGCAAGATAGACGTAAAGATCAAGCCTGAGATCGTGACCTTAAAACAAGAGGTGGACATTTCTCTGGGCGAGGGGACGCACGTAAGACCAACCGACTGGAATGCGATCATTTCCGATCCCGAAACGCTGCTGCTCGACACGCGAAACGATTATGAATATAAAAGCGGCACGTTTCACGGGGCATTAAATCCGAAGACTGAAAAATTTAGCGAGCTACCCGCTTTTGTCGCTGAAAATCTCGATCCGGAAAAACACAAACGTATCGCTATGTTTTGTACGGGCGGTATCAGATGTGAAAAATTTGCGCCTTATATGAAACAGATCGGGTTTGAAGAGGTATATCAACTCGAGGGCGGCATCCTGAAATACCTCGAAGAAACGCCCGTCGAAGAGACGTTGTGGGAAGGCGAGTGCTTTGTCTTTGATGAACGCGTTACCGTCGATGCATCCCTCAATAAGGGTAGTGGTGCCGATCATTCACAACGTTTTTCCAGCCGTAAAAAGCCTCAGTATAAATCACCCGAATGAAGATCTCACCGGCACGCATGGCCGCATTTGACGC
The DNA here is from genome assembly GCA_002360555.1 of Chloracidobacterium sp. UBA3360. Lineage (GTDB taxonomy): Bacteria > Acidobacteriota > Blastocatellia > Pyrinomonadales > Pyrinomonadaceae > OLB17. Next base: position 13,974 of record DEQS01000095.1, on the reverse strand, counting down.
TCTGTTTACCATCGAAACGGAATGCGCTTTCACATCTGATGTCTTGCCAAAATACGAATCCGGATTATCGGTGATAGATAGTGCCCTGTGTCACGAGATCGTTCTCGGCGTCCTGCGGCGGCAAATTTATCTTGACAAGCTCACGGATACCTTTACAAAAAATAAAACCCTCGATTCTGCGGTAAGAATATCTAGTCGGATGGGGTTGTATCAGATACTCTATCTCGACAAGGTGCCCGATCATGCTGCGATCAACGAAAGCGTGATGCTCGTGCAGCGGGCAAGGAAAACGTCAGCGAAAGGATTTGTAAATGCCATATTGAGACGGGCGACGAGGGAGACGGTCGAGATTAAGTTTAATGACGATGTAGACCGGATCTCGGTCGAAACATCACATCCGCGTTGGCTGATTGAGCGATGGACAAACGAATTTGGCATCGATGAGGCTGAAACTATCGCAAAAGCGAATAATGATGTTCCAACATCTGCTTTCAGATTAATTAAAAATGCCGATCCCGCTAAATGGACAAAATCCGAGCATGTCGCAGGTGCCTTTTTAACCGACCGTATCAACCCAGATTTGCGCGAACTTGAGGCCGCAGGCGAGATCTATTTTCAGGACGAGGCATCTCAAATGGCGGCTTTGGCAGTGTCCGTGCCAACGAATGGTGCGTTTCTTGATGTTTGTGCGTCGCCTGGTGGCAAGACAGGACTGATCTCCGCCCGTTATTCAACCGAATTAAAACTTACGGTCGCGGGAGACATATCATCGCGTAGAGTTGATTTTTTACGGACCAATTGTCATCGTCAGGGCGTTGAGAACGTAAATATCGTGCAGTATAACGCTGAGTCTCCGTTGCCGTTTGCTGATCTCACGTTCGATACGGTATTCGTCGATGCCCCGTGTTCGGGAACGGGAACCATCCGCCACAATCCTGAGATCAGGTATTTCCTCGAACCGACCGACATTGAGAGCTTTGCGGAAAAACAACTCCGGATACTGAACCAAGCATCCAAAATGGTGAAAGCAGGCGGCTCGCTGATCTACTCGACATGCTCACTTGAGGCTAATGAGAACGAAAGCGTCATTGAGAGATTTTTGGCAGGTAACCAAAACTTTACCATCGTGATCCCGAATGTGTCAGAAAGATTTGTTACGGGAGACGGGTTTGCACGAACGTGGCCGCATAGGGACCAAATGGACGGGTTTTTTATAGCGAGCCTTAAGAGATCAAATTGATCGCGTGCATATCTATTTGCGGGCCAGCTAAATTCCTTGTTTATGTTAAAAATGTTACACTTTCGATTGGTTTTTTAGGAGATCTGAGTTGTGAGTATAGCTAGTTCAGGATTATCCGCATTGGGAAAATTGGCTGCCGTCGTTGTGCTCGCCGCGGCATTTTTGTTTGGCCTTGCTGGCGTCGTTTATATGTCGCTACAAGGGGCTGAGGTCAAGGTTCCTGACATCACTGGCAAAGACTTTGTAGAAAGTGAAAAAGAACTTGCATTGCTCGGCCTAAAGATCAAAAAGCGTGCTGACCGCGCGAGTGCTGAAAAGCCAAACACAGTCATAGAGCAGCTGCCAAAGCCAGGCGATACGGTAAAGACAGGGCAATTGATCCTCGTTGTCACAAGCAAACAACGGGCAGAGGGTGAGGAAGCCCCGGCATCGCTTAAACCCGGCGGCGAAGAAGACGACACCGAAAAGATCGAGGAAATGATCACTGACAAGCCTAAGAAGCCTAAGGCTAATGCGAACGTTACCAGGAAAAAAGCTGATACGACGCGTGATGTTGGCGGTGATAATTCCAACTCAAATTCTAATTCGAACTCCTCGGATTCGAACTCGAATAAGAAAGAGCCCGGAACAACAAACCCCGGCGATAAACCCAAAAATACTGCGCAGCCGGTCAAACCGGGTGTAGATCCTAAGGCTAAACCGCCAAAGCCGCAGTAGAAATGCAACGAAACGCGGTGTTTTCGCAACAAATTAGAAGCAAATATTGGAATGTTTGAAATAGCTCCGTCGATACTATCGGCAGATTTTACGAGACTTGCGGACGAGATCTCGGCGGTTAAGGCCGGTGGCGCCAAAATGCTGCACGTCGATGTCATGGACGGGCATTTTGTCCCGAATATCACGATCGGTCTACCGGTGGTGAAATCGTTGCGAAAGGCGACCGACATGACGATCGATACGCATCTGATGATCTCGGAACCCGGGCGTTACGCTGTCGAATTTGTAAAGGCAGGGGCGGATATGGTTTCGGTGCACGTAGAGGCGGACCCGCATCTGCAGCGAACACTTGTTGCCATTCGCGAGGCCGGTGCAAAGGCGGGAATCGCGATCAATCCGGGAACGTCGCTCGATACACTCACTGAAGCGTTGCCATATGCAGATTTTGTTTTGCTAATGTCAGTAAATCCAGGTTTTGGTGGACAGAGTTTTATCACGACGATGCTCGACAAGTTGCGGCGGCTAAAAGAGATGATCTCAAGCCGTGGGCTGGCGGTAAAGATCGAGATCGATGGCGGTGTTGACGCAAATAATATTGCAGAGATCGCCTCGGCCGGTGCCGAGATGATCGTTGCCGGATCTGCGGTTTTCGGCGGAGGTGAGCCGACCGCGGCGGTCAAGCAATTGATCGAGGCCGGAACAGACTGGGCTTAAAAGTTTTACGAATCAGCGACCTGATTATTATGCGATTTATTACTAAACGAACTGTTTTTGTGGCTATCATAGCGAGCCTGATACTTTCTGCTACTGGCTTTGGACAGGCAAAGCAGGGTGACGGAACCCCTCTTCAACGTCTTGAGGTTATGCGTGAAAAGCTTGACCGCATGCGCCGTTCGCTCAGTAGCGTTGCGGCTGCTATCAAAGAAGAAAACAAAGACGACAAATCGAAAAAGGACGATAAAGACAAACCCGGTACTCCGCTGGGACGGCTTGTAAACCTTGAAAAAGAGGCTGCTAGGCTGCAAGGCGACGTCAATAATCTTCGCGGAAAAATTGATCGCGGCGAAAAGTATGAGCGGGCCGATCTGGATACGGTCGAACAGGTTGTTAACGAGTTTCAGGCACGGGTCGATACGGCGCAGCTTGAAACGGCATCCACCAGATCTGTTCCTGACAGCCCGGTCGGCAAGGCACGAGACGTAAAGAAAAAGAAAAAGTTTCTCGGCATTTTTGGCGGCGGCGGTAATGACGAGTATGACGAGTTGATCGGCTCTGTCTCACCTGGCCGTGACCGAGAACTATTCATCGTAGCGACCCGTGAGGTTCGCAAGCGCAACTACGATGTAGGACGCTTACTTTTCCAGACGATCATCACAACGTATCCTGATTCGCCATATTTGCCTATGTCAAAATTGGCGGTTAGCGATTCGTTCTTTGTCGAAGGCTCGACCAGCGCGTTGATCCAAGCGATCGCATCGTATCAGGATTGGCTCACTTTTTTCCCGACGCATCCTTTGGCGGACCGCGTTGTGCTCAAGATCGCAGAGGCTGAAATGCGTCAGATCGGCTTGCCTGACCGTGACGCAACGCATGCCAAGAGGGCTGAGACCCGTCTCAAGGCTCTTATGGACCGATATCCTAACTCGTTTCTTAAGCCGGCAGCTATCGAGCGTCTGAGACAGGTGCAGGACAATCTGGGGCTGCATAATCTGTACGTTGCAAACTATTACTACACGCTCGCTGTCGATCAAAAGAAAGGCGGGTTAAAGGGATCGCAATCGCGCTATCGCGAGATCCTCGACAAGTATCCCAGCTTCTGTTTTATGGACGAGGCTTTGTATAAGCTTGCGGTGACCTATCTTGTTGAAGAAGAGACGGACCAGGCAGCGAGGTATTTTCAGAAAATAATCAGCGATTACCCAAATAGCGAATACATATCGAAATCAAAAGAGCAGCTTGAATTGATGGGGGCGACGATCCCCGCAACCAACCCTGAACGAGCAAACACCGAGCCGTGTGCAGAGCCTTCATTTTTTCAAAATTTTAAGAACCAGTTTTTTGGCATTTATCCGATGACGATAGACAAAGACGGTGTTTTGATGAGCAAAGATTTTGACAAAGAAAAATTTGAGATGATCGATCAGATCATCGAAAATCAGGGCGACATCATGGTCAATCAGATCCCGCAGGCATTGACGACGATCTTGTCAGACAGGACACCTGCCAAGCCTAAAGTAACTCCCGAACCTCCGCCGGTAAAGCAGCCTTAAAGAGATCACGTAATAAGCTTAATCGCCGCGAATGCACGAATATAGTGGATTCGCGGCTTATCTTTTTGTCGGACCGGTCACGGCGCTAGATCTAGACAGCAAACCCTCGCGGTTACCCCGAAACATTTCCGCTTTAAGCATCAATTTGCACTACATTAGCGGTCGTTGAAGAGAGGGAAACCCTTGTTGCTCGCGAACTAGGTTTTATTCACGTTGCTCATTTACCCCTCGGCTTTTACAGACCGGTGAGACAAGAAAAAGGCCTCGTCTCGATAAACGAAGCCTTCTAATATAATGTTCTTGCAACTTAGCTTTGCGGTGTCGGCGTGGGGGTTGGGTCCGGTTGGTCGCGCTTTTTTAGTTTTGGCGGGCCGTCGGATGTTGAGCTTGAGTCGCCCGTGTCGTTAGTTGTTGTGCCGTCCGGATTGTCAGGCTGCCGTTTCTTGAGCGTTGGGCGGCTGTCATCGGTTTGGTCAAAATCAACAGTGACACTGGCCTTGGCGTTTGTCTGTTTCATCAGATGTGCCTTAACGCGTTGAAATTCCGAAGTGCTAATGACGTACTCTTCTTTTTCAGGAAAGCGTGCGACGAGCTGCAAGCTCGTGTCGTGACGGTCAGCTGCCTGCGGGTGTGTCGTGAAAAGTCGAGCCAATGAGCCGGGCTTTTTCTTATTTTGCGAGGCTAGTTTTTCAAACATGGTAGACATCGCAACCGGATCATAACCCGAAGCATAGAGATATTGGACCCCTAGATTATCGGCTTCCATCTCAGATCCACGGGAAAATTTTAAGGATGCGAGGCCACCTAATATACCTCCGGCGTTTTGCAGGACGGTGCTTACGACGGCCCCGCCAAAGATCATCGCGGCGAGCGATGCGTAATTAAGAAACGTGCCTTTGCCCTGATTTTCCATGGCGTGACGGGCACAAACGTGAGCGATCTCGTGAGCCATAACGCCAGCCAGTTCGGCCTCGTTATCAGCGGCAAGTATTAGGCCGCGATTAACATAAAAGAACCCGCCCGGCAGGGCAAATGCGTTGACCTCATCGCTGTCTATGACTTTGATAGTAAAGGGTACTTTCGCATCTGAGTGAAGAACGATGTTTTGTCCGACACGGTTAACGTACTCGGTTATTATCGGGTCTTCTACCAATTTGGATTGCTGTTCAACTTCAGCCGCAAGCTGGCGGCCGATCGCCATTTCTTTTTCCTGCGAACCGCCGAGCCAGCCAAAAAATTTGTCAGACCCCTTGTTGATATTACGCTTGCCTATCTGTGACGGGTCGTCCTTTGGATTTAACGGACCGGTCGTCGGTGTCGCGGTCGGTTTGGCGGCAGCCTTATCCTTATCTTTGTTGTCCGTTTGGGCAAGACCAACAGTCGGTGTCATCAATACGACCGAGCTAAACCAAATGGCACTGATCAAAAACGAAGCAGAGATCTTTCGGAACATTCCCTTATGCATAAACAGCCTCCCAAAAACTTACGGACGATAACAGAATTGTATTCTGTCGCGCAGTATTAAATCAACGATTCTATGATGCATTTATGCTGAAAATAGTTGTGAAATATGGACAGAATGTATTCTTTTTTTATTTATTCGCGATGCGGGCGAAAATGTATTCAATTATTTGATAAAACTTGTTAAAATTATCGTGTCGGCCTTTCGTGTCGCCGATCCGTCACACAACCAAATTTATAAATGAAACGCGTCGAAGAAAAGGTAAAAGATATTGTCGAAGTCCGTTCGTTTGCAAAGGTTAGCGATTTTGCTGCTGACCCTGCACAGACGCTCGCGAGCTATCATTTTACCGATATCACCGCCGCCTTGATGGCAAAATGGCTCGATGCGATCGTTAATGTAAGGGCAGACCGCGGAGCGGCGGTTGCATTGGCCGGATTTCGCGGCGTCGGAAAGAGCCATTTCCTCGCATCTCTCGCGGCAATTGCTTCGCAGCCGGAGCTAAGAAATCAAATGTCCGATCAATTTGTTGCGGCAATTGCAGAGCGGCTCTCGCGGCGACATAATCCCGTGGCGTTTGTACGGCGCGGATCGCAAACGACGTTGCTTGAAGAACTGCGGATGGCAATCGCACCGATAACAGGTGATGGGGACCTGAGTAATTCTCTTAACGATCTGTTGTTAAAAGCCGCCGAAAAAACCAAGGACATGCCGTTGGTCCTGCTCATCGACACCGCCCTTGGACGTGAGTCGAGAGTTTCGCGTGACGATGGCCCGATCTTGAGCGAGATCGCCGAAGCCGCAAAAGCTTTGGGTATATTTGTCGGACTTGCTCTTGACGATGATATAGCCGGAGCAGATGGCGCAAACCTTGCGATCACAAAGAGCTTTACGATCGACTATCTCGACCAGGAACATCTTTACAAGATCGTCGATTCGCATATTTTTTCCAAGCAAGACCGTTCGCTGCCGCTGCTACACGAGATCTATAAAAATTATGCGTCGGTGCTACCTGGGTTTAGATGGAGCGAACAGCGGTTTACGTCGCTATATCCGCTGCACCCGGCGACGCTTGAGATCGCACCGCTTATCAGGCTCTATCTACAGGATTTCGCGTTGCTCGGATTTGCGGCTGAGGCCGGAGTAAAGATACTCGGGCGTCCGGCAAACTCTCTGATAGGCCTCGACGAGGTTTTTGATGCCGTCGAGAATAGGTTGCGCCACGTTAGCGACCTCGACGGAGCTTTTGGGGCATTTGACCGTGCGGACCACGACATAATCGGGAAATCACCGGTCACCCAACGGTTACAGGCAAAACTGATACTCAAGGGTCTGTTCATGCTGTCGCTCGACGGCCAAGGCACAACAGCCGATGAGATCGCCGCGGCGATGCTGATCTTTAACGACGACGGACAGACGGGCATTGATATCCCGCATCTGCTGAATATGCTGGCGGAGGCGATGCCGGAGTCGTTCGAACGTGTCGAAAGAGAAGGCAATGCGTCAAGGTACTGTTTCAAGCTTGGCGGCAAAGAAGATATAGACGGCGTAATCGGCGAAGCGGCCGGCGAAGTCACGACGGACGACATTGCCCTCGTGCTGCTGCGTCAAGCTTCGGAGAAATTCTCAGACCTGAACATTACTGATAGTGGCCAAGTCACGACCAACTGCGTCGTCGAATGGCGTGGTGCGGTAAGGCACGGCGATATTGTCTGGAACCTGTCGGGTGCTGATGTCGAATTTGTTAAAGGCCGTTCGGACTGGACGATGGTTGCGGGATTTGATGCTGGTAATGACGGTCAGCACATAGGGTGGCGGCTTGGGAACTTGACCGAGGACGATCTCGAAACGATCCGCCGGGTCTGCGTTTTGCAGAAAGATGCCGATCTGCGTGAGCAATTCAAAGACAAGCTTGCCGCCGTCGCTCCTATCCAGTCGCTTGCGATCGAAAAGATCTGGCAGCGTGTATTTCTTGCCGAGAGCCGACTTATCGTTAACGGCACCGAGCATCCGCTGACCGACGAAGCCCGTTCCTCCCATACGCTGTCGCAGCTTTTTACGATCATGCTTGCACCTGTCTTTGACGGGCAATTTCCGGAGCATCCTGAGTTTTCACACGTGCTTGGCGTCAAAGAAGCGGCGCGGCTGATCGGACAGTTTTTTGCCAGCTCGGCACAACAAAGCGGTGAATTGCAGCGGCTCGCGGCGACGTTTGCAATGCCTCTGGGTTTGGTTGAATCTTCCGAAGACCAATACGTGCCAGTCCCGGCTGAGTCGCTGATGCAGCTTCCGTTTGTGCGGGCAGCGTTTGACGGCGTCAACATCTCAAACGAGGCGGTCGTTACACTCGATGATCTCGCGTCACGGATGGGAGCGGCTCCGTTTGGCCTGACGCGTGAGGCACAGCATCTTGTTCTAGCTGCCCTAGTCGCACAGCGACAATTAGAATTTGTTACGTTTAGCGGAAATCGTATCAATCAGCGTTCGCTTGATCTACAGATAATCTGGGATGACATCGCGGGGGTCGCGAAGCCTTTTGTTGAGGTCTATTCGAGCGAACGCCTTCGTGATTGGGCTATCCGCGTAACTGGTAATCACCAGATCAAATCGCTCGAAAAATCCGAAGACCGGCTGATGGTGATCGATACTCTGACCGGCTGGCTAACGAACTGGCGTGAGGCAGGATTTTTAGAGGAGTTTGAAGCCCTGCCCGACGAGAGCCTCAATTCGTCGATCTGGCGAACGGCCGCGAATCTCAAAAAGACATTTGGAGCGTTAGCTGAAAGCATCGATGCGCTCGTGCAAAACACCGTCCCGCTCGATCAGTGTCTGCATAATATTGCCGACCTTTTCTCGGATTCGGAGGCCGAGTTTGACAAGAAAAAGAACGACCTGATCGTCCTGCGTTACTTTACCCAGGGAGCGGCTCTGCGTGATGAGGTATCGAATTATCTTGCTCTTTGCGAGACGACCGCCGATGCAGAGGTTGAGCAGCTTCGTTTGATGTTGCTCGACAAGATCGGCCCGACGTATTTTACCGCCGACCCGTCGGTCAAGGCCGAGATAGAGGAGCTTTGGCGTGATTTCAAAGCCGCGTTTGCCGATTATTATGTCGAAAAACACGATGCGGTGATGAACTCTCGGCCGGTTGCCGACAAAATGAAAGCGGTTTTGCGTTCGGACAAGTGGAGCGCGTTTGAGAGTTTTAGCGATCTCGATTGGTTTGATCCGCACTTTGCCGCCGGCGCGAAAAAGCTGGTCCGCAATCTGCGAAATTCGGAGTGCAACGAGGATGTTCGCGAGTTGCTCGCCAACAAGCCATTTTGCACGTGTTCATTTAGTCTCGCGCGGTTTGAGCGTTGTCAGGACCCGTCGAGCCGGCTTGAGATCATTATCAATCAGGGGCTCGTGTTCTTTCGTGCAAAGCTCACGGAGAATGCTGACAAGCTGACCGACGCGATCCGCGTGCTGGGCGGACATAATTCTCAGGCCGCGGCGGAGCTGCAAAAGCGGCTCTCGAGTGCGAAAGATGTGACCGCTTTTACGGGGATGAGGATCGCTGAGATACAGCTATTGCGAGGAGCGATCTCCGCCGTGATAAAAAATCCCGACACGGCTGTCGATCCGAAAAAGACCGCGTTCGAAAAATTCAGTGATCTGCTGCCCGGTGAGGTCAGCGACTGGGAACGCGAGATCGACAACCTTGATATCTTTGCTAACGCCGACTAACGCAACATTTCTGCCTCACCCGCTTTCAACCACCGCCCAACTAAACTATATTTTATCGATATGGTAACCGTATCGATCATCGGTGTTGGGCGCGTTGGCGGGGCACTCGCCCTCGCTCTGCCAAAAGACAAATATACGGTCGATAATTTGATCGGGCGTGAGGAAACTGCGGGTGAAATATCGTCCGAAGTTGTGTTTATTACAACGCAGGACTCCGAAATTACAACGGTTGCTGAATCGCTGGTTGGCAAGCTAAAGCCCGGAACTATCGTCTTTCACACCAGCGGGTCAAATCCTTCGTCGATCCTTGATGCTCTCAAAGATGCCGGCTGCAAGACCGGCTCGATACATCCGCTTGTGTCGGTGAGCAGCCCGGAACTGGGGCCGGAGCGGTTTCGCGGGGCTTATTTTTGTGTAGAGGGTGACGAAGAGGCAGTCACGATTGGTAAGCAGATCGTCGGGGATCTCGGCGGTAAGCCGTTTGCGATCGATACAAAATTCAAAACGCTCTATCACGCGTCGGCGGTGACGGCTTGCGGGCATTTGGTGGCATTGTTTGATGCGGCGGTGGAGATGATGACAAAGGTCGGGCTCTCGGACGCTGACGCCAAAGAGATATTGCTGCCGCTCGTCACCAGCACGGTGCAAAACCTTGGCGAACAGACGACGGCGGCGGCGCTTACGGGGACGTTTGCGCGGGCGGATATCGAGACATTTACGCGGCATCTGGGAGCCCTTAACCAATACGTCTCGGACGATCTGCTTGAGATATATCTGCTGCTGGGCGAGCGTTCGCTTGAGCTTGCGGCTAAGCAGGGCGTCAGTCCCGAGCGGATCGACACGCTTCGCACCAAGGTTTCCATAGCGAAATCAAAACTGAAATGGTAGTATCGAATTTCGAAGGATACTGAGAACATTTTGGGCAAAAAAGAAGAAAAATTTACAGTAGAAAAAGCAATATTCGACGAGCATATACAGGCGTCGGGTTTGCGGCGTACGGGGCAGCGTGACCTGATACTCGATATCTTTTTGAGCACCGAAGACCATCTCACGAGCGACGATCTTTACCTGCTCGTCCACCGCAAAGACCCGTCCGTCGGCCACACGACGGTCTATCGCACGCTAAAACTGCTTACCGAAGCAGGGCTCGCACGGGAGGTCCGTTTTGGCGACAACAAAACCTATTACGAACACCATTACAACCACGACCACCACGACCACATGATCTGCACCGAGTGCGGCAAGGTGATCGAATTCTTTTCGGCGGACATCGAATCGATGCAGGACGAGATGGCGGACAAATTTGGCTTTAAGCCGACGCATCACAGCCTGAGGATGTGGGGTGTGTGTGCCGAATGTCAGAAATTATCGCTCGCGTCGCACACCGCACCGGCCGGAGCCCAGCCGCGTGTGCGTGTCAAAACGGCGATCCACTAGGATGGAGCTACGGCAAAGGCTTGTATCTGATACTTTTTCCTTTACTTTGCGTGCTTAGCGTCTTGGCGTGAAATTATTAACGCAAAGCCGCAAAGTACGCCAAGGGAAAACAAGGACGGTTGAGTTATAGATACATACTCTATCGGAACATTTCGCATCGTATATTCGTTAGGCATAGTGAACGCATTACCGAACCGGAGAAGTATTGACCATGACTGAAAAAGCAAAAACCCCGATACAGAGTGAATTTGAGGCCCTGCCGCTTGATCAAAAGATCTCGCAGCTAATGAAAATGGAGGTCGTGACATTGACCGAGTCGTTCAACTACGTCGTCAAATCGGCGACAAAGGTCTTTGAACAAGCCGGCGATGCCATCCAGGATCTTGGCGTCAAGGTCGAGGCCGAAGTAAAGAAAGCGACATCCTCCACAACCGCACAAACAAAAACCGCCGCCCCAAAAGCAACTGCGGCAAAGCCAAAAGCCCGCCCCGCAAAAAAGCCAAGCGCGAAAAAAAGTGAATAGTGAATAGTGAATCGTGAATAGAAAAAGGCCGCGAGTTTAATGCTCGCGGCTTTTCTTATATCATAATCTAATCATGCTCCTTTATAAGTACTTCAATGCTGGACTTGGGGAAAGGGTCCTTAGGTCGAATAAGTTGCGCTTTACGCCGCCGTCAGAATTCAATGATTTATTTGAATTTAGGCCACGCTATCAAAACTTTAATGAAGCGTCAGTACTTAAAGAATCTATGACGAAGGAGCATTTGCAAAAAGAAATTGATGCTCAGACTGATAAGATTTTTGACGGAGCGCCAACAATACGTGCCGTCTACGAAAAGGCAAACGAAGGATTCGATGCCAGTAGCTTTGGCTTGGATTTTGTAAAACAGATTTTTGACGTACTTTCTGACAAAGTCCCCGATATTTTTTACGAGCAACTCAACAAAGCCGGCGTTCTTTGTCTTACTGAACTGCCAAACCAGCCAGTAATGTGGGGTAGCTATGGAGATAATCATCACGGAATTGTACTTGGTTTTGATTCAGAAAATGAGTTTTTCGATCGACGTAAAAGTGAGAAGGACGATCTGCGACATCTTGTAAAAGTGGATTACTACGCCGAGGCTCCTGTTATTCAGATTCTAGAAGATGGAGAAATGCCAAAGGTTGTTTCACAAAAGCCGGATGCTTGGAGTCATGAACGTGAGTGGCGTATCATACAGGCTTTGCAGGATGCTGATGAAATTGTTGAAGCTGAACCACCGATACATCTCTTTGAATTTCCCCCAAGCTGCCTTAGAGAAGTGATCTTGGGTCACAGGGTTTCTAAGGAAACTGAGAATATGGTCCACGAGGTCTTGTCTGATCCGGCTTTCGCACACGTTCAAATAAAGCGAATTGAACCGGACCTTAATACGAATAGCCTGAGTGTGGTGAATGAATAGAATGTAAATTACAAACCACAATGGTGGGAGTTTCACTGTGGATTTATGTAGCGACGTAGTAACTCGACTTACTTACCCATTTTTTCCTTTCCTAGCTGGAGAATGGCCACCAACGCATCGAGATCTTCCGTCCTCATGATGACCATTGATTTAGAATCATATTTTTCAAGCTTCAGAAACGCTGTCCACTTCTTATCCGAATAATAACCTCCTGCCTCAAAACCACTGCGACTTCGATATTCGACCTCAGTATAAGAATCACGCGTCGAGGGGAAAACCGTAGCTTTTAGCATATCAATAGTCTTGATAAGACCGTCTACTTCATCCGAATCGAGTACCGCGACCTTGTCATCAGACGAATACTGAGAACGAACCGTGTATTCAAATCGCACACCCGAAATGTTCGTTTTGGATACTAAGTCAGTAACCTTGTAGACCTGCACTTTCACGCCCCTGACTTCACCGATATCAATAAATTGACGTTCGATTACGGTTCCCGAGCGAGCAGAGAAGGCTTCAAGTTTGCTTTGCTCCTTGTCTGGCGTTGGTTTAACTATCTGACTAAAGACAGAAGCGGAAAGAATCAAAAACATGATTGGAAGAAATTTCTTCATTAGGCTTTCTCCTATAGGGAATTGTTATTACGTTTGCTTCAACTAAATCAAACCTCGAACCGATTAAGTTCAAGCCGTTGGTGGATCCTTTTTCTTTGGTGGTAATTCTACGTGGGCGGCGGTTTTCCAGGCGGCTTGGGCGCCGGGGTTGTTGGCGGCGTAGATCTTGACGAAGTGGCGGATCTGGGTTTTGTAGGCGTTCATCGCGATGACGCCTGCGTATGCTTCGGCGTTTTTAGCGACGGACTGGCCCTTGGCCGAATCCTGTTGTCCGAACGCGGCTTCGTAAGCGTCACAGGCCGCGGTGACGAGAGCCGGCCAGCCGGACGGAGCTCCGTAGCTCTTGAGCAGGGATTCGTCGGTCGCACCGCCGGCGGCAAAACTGCGTCCGGCGGCGAGCAGTGCCTGATGCGTCATCGAGCGATAATATCGATAGCGGTCGCGGGTGCCGGGAACGTCGGATTCGGCGGCACGGGCGGCGTTGCGGCAGGGATCGAGGATGTCGATCAGGTCCTGACGCTCCGAGCCTTTGACGTCGGTCGCGGACAGGCCTTCGCCAAACGCGGCCTCTTGCTGGCCGGCGGTGTTCTCAAGGTTGTTGACCTCGGCGGTCATCGCGGCAGCTTTTGTTTCAAAAATACTTCCGGACGGGATGATCGACGAGTAGTCAATAAACCACTGACGGCAACGCTGGCCGGATTCTAAATTGCGGCGAATGTAATCATTCATAGAGACAGGGAAACCTCCTAAAATTTTTAATTTACCGTGGAAATGCTGCGGTTTTACGATAATACTCGCATTTTTGCCGTTGTCAAGAGCGTTGGAACCGTCGCGCGGAGCGATGGAATGGTTGATATGGGTGTGCGAATGGTCGCGCGGAGGGATTTTATGGTTGCGCGGATGCGTGAAGAGGTTGCGCCGGTGCGTGGAACGGTTGAGCTGATGCGTGAGGTAATTGCGCCGATGCGTGAAATGGTTGCGCGGAACGTTTAGGTAATTGCGCAGAACGGCGGCGTAGCCGCGAGGTCTCTTTTATAAAGCCAACGTCGAGGCAAGCCTCGCC
>DEQS01000022.1 GCA_002360555.1 Chloracidobacterium sp. UBA3360 | reverse complement strand
ATGATCTCAGGCATCTTTCGCGGTGCGATCTGGAATCAGACGATCCCTAACTACTTGCGCGGACGCCTTGCCAGTATCGAGATGATGAGCTATCTTACCGGCCCGATGCTAGGCAGTGCTAAAATGGGAATCGTCGCCGAAACGTTTAGCGTGAAAACCGCGATCGTTTCCGGCGGGGTTCTTTGTGTGGCGTCCGTCGTCGGCTCGGCGTTGTTTTTTCCTAAATTTTTCAGTTACGACGGCCGCGAAGGCATCAAACAGCGAGAGATCGAGGAAGCCGAACGCGGTGAATTGTCGCGGGTATCGGAAGCAGAATTTTGAGTTATGGCAATCTTACGAAAACGTCAGATCGAAAACCTTGGGCAGATGAACGGCGAACAACTTGAGGCTTTTCTAAACGCGATCCCGACGGGGCAGGAATCAGTGAGCCAACTGCTCGACCGTGTCGAAGACGAGCTTTACGAATCTGAATGCGATCACACGCTAAGATACGCGATGCGTTTTATGATGGAACGCGGCCTAAATTTTCCAAAGATAACCAACTGGCTCAACGAAAACGGCGGCTACTGCGACTGCGAAGTGATGAAACAGATCGCCCCGTATTGGCGGGAACAATTTGGTGACGATTAGCTTTTCACGTTCAATATCTCCATTAAATATTTGCCCGTGTGCGATGCTTTGACCTTAGCAACTTCTTCGGGTGTTCCGATCGCGACGATCTCGCCGCCGCCGACGCCGCCCTCGGGTCCGATGTCGATTATCCAGTCCGCGGTTTTTATCACGTCCATGTTGTGCTCGATGACGAGCAGGCTGCCGCCGCTGTCGATGAGGGCACGGAAAGCTGAGAGCAGCTTATTGATGTCGTCAAAGTGTAGTCCGGTCGTTGGTTCGTCAAAGATAAAGAGCGTCTTTGACGTAGTTTTTTGAGCGAGGTGCGAGGCGAGCTTTACACGTTGTGCCTCGCCGCCTGAGAGGGTTGTTGCGGATTGGCCGAGCCGCAGATAGCCAAGTCCGACAGACTCGAGCACCTTTAGTTTTGTGGTCAGTTTGGCAACGTCCTTAAAGAACAATATTGCCTCGCGGATCGTCAATTGCAGGGCTTCGTGAATGTTCTTGCCTTTGTATTTAACGTCTAAGATCTCCTGCTTGAATCGCATCCCTCGGCAGTCTTCGCAGGTCAGCTCGACATCCGCCAAGAACTGCATCTCAATAGTCACCGTGCCTGAGCCCTGACAGATCTCGCAGCGTCCGCCGGGGACGTTGAATGAAAAATGCGAGGCGTTGTAGCCTTTTGTCTTTGCTGTATTTGTCGCGGCGAAAACCTCGCGGATCGCGTCGTAGGCCTTGATGTACGTGACCGGATTTGAACGCGGCGTGCGGCCGATCGGGGATTGATCGACTAGGATGATGTCGTCAATATGCTCGCCGCCCTTTAGATCCTTGAAAAATCCGACACGCGTGTTCCACTCGCCGCGTTGTTTTTTGAGACCAGCGTAAAGGACTTCGTGGATGAGCGTCGATTTGCCGCTGCCCGAAACGCCGGTCACGCAGACGAGCATGTCGAGCGGGATATCGACCGAGACATTTTTTAGATTGTGCTCGCGGGCACCGGTTATTTCGAGCTTTCGCTTAGTCGCCGTACGCCGTTTTTGCGGCACTTTGATCTCGGCATCGCCGCGAAGATATTTAGCGGTCAACGAAGTTTTGTCCTTTAATAATCCCGCAAAATTACCGGCATATACTAACTCGCCACCATGTTCACCGGCGTGGACGCCGATGTCGATCACGTTGTCGGCGGCACGCATTGTTTCTTCGTCATGCTCGACGACGAGTATGGTGTTACCAATGTCGCGGAGGTTTTCGAGTATCTTAATAAGCCGCGAATTGTCGCGCGGATGCAGTCCGATGCTCGGTTCGTCGAGGACATAAAGCGTCCCGACGAGCAGGGAGCCGAGATTGGTCGCAAGCTGTATACGCTGTGCCTCGCCGCCGGACAGTGTCGCAGCAAGCCGTGATAGCGTCAAATAATCAAGCCCGACCTCAACTAGGAATTTTATTCTACGGCGGATCTCAAGCAGTAATTTATCGGCGATCTGAGCCCGCTCAGTGTCCATTTCGAGCGTCTCAAAAAACTCGTGAGCAAAGGCGATCGACATCTCGACGATCTCCGGCAGCGAACGCATCCCGATCTTTACATCTCGGGCCGCCTGTCGCAGACGCTGGCCGTCGCAATCGGGGCATTTTGTGTAGCCACGATACTTTGCCAGAAATACGCGAACGTGGAGCTTGTATTTTTTAGTTTCAAGCCACTGGAAAAAACCTTTTAGCCCGCGCCAGCCTTCGTCGCCGTAGATGATGCAGTTTTGCTGAAAATCGGGCAGGTCAGCAAACGGCACGGTCATATCGACATTTGCCGAGGCAGCATATTTGACCAGCTCTTTCTGCGCCCACGAGTGTGTCGGACGTGTAAAAGGCTCGATCGCACCGTCTTTGAGCGACAGCAAAGGGTTCGGAATAACTAACCCATAATCGATACCGATCGTATTGCCAAATCCCTGACACGTCGGGCACGCCCCAAACGGCGAGTTGAAACTGAAGAGATGCGGCTCAGGTTCCTCGTAACGCGTGCCATCATATTTGCAGATGAAACGGTCTGAGAACTTTAGTTGCGCGCGATCGGTCGTTTCGATGATAGCTGCGTGGCCCTCACGAAAACAGATCTCAAGCGAATCGACCAAACGCTGGCGAATGTCTGGGGCGGTAGCAAGCCGGTCGATCAATACGAACGTATTTTCAAAATCGTCGTGTGGGTAATCCTCGGGCTTTTGTAGCTCGATCATCTCGCCGTCGCGATATAGCCGCGAGAAGCCCTGTTGGAGCAGTGAGATCAAAAATGCTTGGGTACTGAGATCGGCAGGCTTTGCCGCTTTTCTTGCCCTGTTCGCCGGAGTCTTTCGTTCTTTGCGGGATGCGGTGCCTTCCTGTATCGGGAACAGAACATAGAACCGCGTGCCTTCGGCAAGATCGGAGAGGATCTCGTCCGCCGCCGATTCAGGAGAATCCTTTTTTACCTCGCGGCCGCAGACGTGGCAAATGGTCGTTCCGGCACGGGCAAAAAGCAGACGAAGATAATCATAGATCTCGGTTTGGGTGGCGACAGTCGAACGCGGATTTTTGGTCGAATTCTTTTGCCTGATCGCGATCGCCGGGGCGATGCCAATGATCTCATCGACATCGGGCTTGTCCATTCGCTCCAGGAATTGGCGGGCGTAAGCCGAGAGCGATTCGACATAACGCCGCTGTCCCTCAGCGTAAAGTGTATCGAATGCAAGAGATGATTTTCCCGACCCCGACACACCCGTAATGACGGTAAGTTTATTTAGCGGGAGCGATACGGAGATATTTTTGAGGTTGTGAGTGCGGGCCCCGCGAACCTCGATAGCCTCTTCTTTTGTCTTGGCAGCCTGCATAGATGCGAATCCCGTCGTGTGGGCAAAAGTATATTTTACCAAACCCGGTTCGGATGCAGAAGTCGGCTCGTGAGCAGGGTCTACCAGCGGACATCGTAGCGGCTGAAATTTTCACGCCAATTGCCGGGATAATCGGTAAACAGGACGGGGATCGAACCTTCGTAAGTAACACTTGTGTCAAGATCGCGGCGGAGTCGGTATGTCCGGCCTGAGGGCGAGCAGACGGTGAGGACGATCTTGTCCTCAACAGTTTTAGAGACTGCAGCAAATCGCCAGTCGAGCTTTGAGCGCACGACGAGACGCGTGCCGGTTGCAAGTTGGTCGAGCGTCGTTATTTTAACTTTGGGAGTTTCCAAGATTTTCTGTACTTGTCGTGATCGTCTTCGGTCAGTTGGATGAGATATGGATTTTTATTGGCGGAGAGCCAGCCGACGATGCGTTCGAGATTGCGGCGTTCCATAGCGGTACATCCGTCGGTCGTGGTGACGGCGTCTTTCCATATGTGGAGAAAGATGCACGAGCCTTTTTCTTTTACTACCGGATAGCTATTGTATGCGACAAATATTCCGAGGTCGTATTCGGGCGTGATCGCTGACATTTTTTCAGACGATTTCCAGTCGAAATTGCCTACCTGCATGCGGTTGACTATGCGGTTGTAGAAAGACGATCTCGTGTCATCAACACACTCGGTAAATTCGTCAAGTTTTGTGTATGGCAGCTCAAGAGCCTCAGGTTTTGAGCCCTTGCCAAAGGTTGCCGTCAACGGAAACATACCTGCCGGAGCACTGCCATCGCCTTCGCTTTTTATCTTTGTCGCGGTCGTCTGTCGGGTCAGTTCGTCGCCCCAAGCTAGGCCGTTTTGTCCGATCATAACCGGAAAACTCTCACCGACCATCTTCCACTCCGCCTTTTCATTTTTACGTTCGTAGAGTCGGGCCGTGCCGGTCGTTGCGTCCCAGTCTTTGGTGGTGACGACGACGGTTTGTAGCGATTTGGCAAAAGGTACCTTTACCGCAGCGGGCTCAGGCTTTTTGACCTGTGCCGATGCTGTGGCGAGACTGAGCAGGACAAAAAGTATTGCGGAGACGGTTTTCATATCAATCGTTAAAGAGCGAGTCTGTCGGCGAAACACTTTTTGCTGACATGTACATCCTTACGCCTAATGCTATCACGCCGACCGAGACCGCGATCCAGATCACCGTCCAAACCACAGCCGGAATGCCTGTCGCCGCCGCCATATTGCCCGCGTCGGTGCTGATGCCGTCAACGCCGATAAGTGGGGCATTGATAAAGAACAGAGTTTTAAGATCGGATAGAGCGTTGAGCAGGCATTGGATCGCTAGGAACGCGATCACGAAATTTGAGACTTTCTCGCTTGCATACAACGCCAAGCCGATCAACCCGGCCGACAGCAGCAAGCCCACCGTGACGGTAAATGCGACGCTCGAAAAAGGCACGTTGAGCGAAAGAAAGTTAAAGACTGGGAAAATGATACCAAAAACAACGGTGATCAAACCGATCGCAGCCCCAATGCAAAAGAGCACTTTTTGCGACGCTACATTCTTACGCATCAGGAAAAGCATGAGCACGCCAAATGCGGTCGTCCCGAGATAACCAGCACTAGATGTAAATATTTGGCCGAGAAATCCCGATGGTGCCGAATACACAACACCGCTGCCATCCGCTGCGATGGTCAAGCTTTGCACGGCTCCGCCTGTTACGAGCGCAACGAGAGCATGGCTACTTTCATGAATAAACGTGACAAAAAGCCGGATCGGATAGACCAGATATTCGGCGTAGGGAATGAACCAAAGGCCTATGGTCAGCAAAGTGGCGATGACAAGCAGTTTAGCTTGCGGTTTGGCGTCGTCGGCGAGCTTGTATTTCATATTGCGAAAAACTCCTTAGATGGCTACAAGCGAATACGAGTATTGTATGCGAAAGTTCGACGTTTCGGTTAATTAACCGCGCTGATAGTCGGCCTTGCCGCCGGTCTTTGATTCGAGCCGTATGTCTGTGATCACGATATCTTTTTGCACAGCTTTGCACATATCATAAATTGTCAGAGCGGCGACGGAAACGGCGGTCAAAGCTTCCATCTCAACGCCGGTTTGGGAGTTGGTAACAGCCTCGGCGGTGAGGGCGACGCCGTCGTCCTTGAACTCTGCGGTCACGTTTACCTTGCTCAGATTTATTTGATGACAGAGCGGAATCAATTCTGACGTCTTTTTCGCCGCTATGATACCGGCAATTCGTGCGATCTCAAGCGGATCACCCTTAGGAGTTGGATGAGTTTTCAGGGTTTTTAGAGTCGTAGACGAGAGCAATACCCTGCCCGATGCGACAGCTCGCCGCACGGACATTTCTTTGCCCGAAACATCGACCATTTTTATCCTGCCGCTTTCGTCGAAATGTGAAAGTTCGCTCATATACCTATAAAAACACTATATCAACAGTTTCGCCAGCCCTTGCGGTTTGACCGCTTGCCAAAAACACGAGGGAATCGGCTTGCGCAAACCCGACAAAATCCGACGATCCTTGCGATCTTAGTGGAACGGCAACGAGCCGTCCCGTCTCATCGGTTTCGAGCCGTGAAGGCAGATATGTATCACGATCGCGGGCAGCCTTGGCGTCAGCAGCAAGACCTGCAAACCCTTTCTTTAACACGGTCTCTGACGAACCCTGCAATTGCATGATAGCTTTACGGACAAATAGTTGAAAGGTAACCGCCGCAGATACCGGATTACCCGGCAATCCAAAAACAAGCGTTTTGCCCAATCTCGCAAACACCGCAGGCTTGCCCGGTTTTAGCCGCACCTTTTCAAAGAATATTTTAGCTCCCAGCTCGATTAACGCCGCTTTGGTTAGATCATATTTACCGACGGAAACACCGCCGGTGATTATCAGGATATCTTTATTTTTTGCTGCATTTGAAATTTGAGATTTGAGGTTTGAGATATCATCGTTTGCGATCGGAAATGTCTCAGGCACCGCACCGCATTGCTCGGCCATCGCTTTTAGCATTACCGAGTTTGAATTGCGTATCTGATCGCGGCCGGGTTTTTTGTGGATATCAACGATCTCGCTGCCTGTGCCGAGAATTGCGACAGTTGGACGTTTGCCGACCTTAACCTTTGCATAACCAAATGCCGAGAGCGTGGCGATGTTGTTTGGGGTGATGGGCGAACCTCGTTTGATTACAACGCGGCCTTTTTTGATCTCGGAGCCTTTTTGGACGATTGCTATGCCTTTTTTAACGGCTTCGAGGATAGTCACTTCCGTTTCGGTGCCGCTTGTGATCTCGATCCTTGCCAAGGCATCGGCTCCGGCGGGAACTGGAGCTCCCGTCATTATTCTGACGGCTTGGCCGCGTTTCATTGTCTTGTGCCAACCGCTCCCAGCGGCGGATTCGCCGACGATCTTGAGCGTAACAGGTGCGTTTTTTGTGTCCGACGCGGTCACAGCGAACCCATCCATTTGTGAGCGGTCAAATGGCGGCATGTCGCAATCCGCGACGATGTTTTCTGCCAAGACGCGGCCGACTGAATCCGCTAGTTCAATTCGTTCAGCGCCGTGGACGCCGGTCTGTCGTTTGATGATATCGATGGCTTTGGATACAGGTATCATTGGTTGCGTCGTGACTCTCGCGAAACGAATCGCGAAGTGATAACATTTTTATTTGGTTATCATAACAAAACTTTAGACAAGGAAATTACATATTGTGATCGAATTAGAATTGACCGAAGAACATAAAGCCCTGCAACGGACCGTGCGCGAATTTTGCGCGGGCGAGGTCGCACCGTATATCAAAGAATGGGACGAGAAATCTCATTTCGAACGCTCGGTTTTTGAAAAAATGGCCGATCTGGGGCTGATGGGAGTTTGTATCCCGGAGCAGTACGGCGGTGCGGGTTTTGATTACATCTCACTTGGTATAGTTTGTGAGGAACTCGAAGCTTGTGATACATTTCTGCGGGTCGCAATGTCTGTCCACGTCGGGCTCAATTCACTCAGCGTTTATTCGTGGGGAACGGAGGAACAAAAGCAAAAATACCTCGTCCCGCAAGCCAAGGGCGAAAAGCTTGCGACATTTGGCCTGACCGAGCCGAACGCCGGTTCTGACGTCGTAGGTATGAAATCGTACGCAAAACGCGATGGCGACGATTGGATCCTCAACGGCGAAAAGATGTGGATCTCACTTGGAGATGTGGCCGACCATTTCCTTTTCTTTTGCTGGACGGACGCCGAAAAGCAAAAGAAACGCGATCACAGCGGCATCTCGTGTTTTATTGTCGAACGAACGATGGCAGGATTCTCATCCGGTACGCTCCACGGTAAGCTTGGTATCAAGGCGGGCAACACCGGTTATTTTTCGCTCCAGGATGTACGCGTTCCCGCAAGTAATATGCTTGGCCAAGAGGGCGAAGGGTTTAAGATCGCGATGTTTTCGCTTGAAAATGGCCGTTACACCGTTGCATCAGGTGCGACGGGCGTGATCCGCGCCTCGCGTGACGCGTCGGTCGCGTATGCCAACACGCGTGAAGTGCAGGGACAGACGATCGGTAATTTTCAGCTTGTAAAACAAAAGATCGCCAATATGGAAGCTGATTACGAAATGTCGCATCTGCTATGGCTCAAGTGCGGCTATCTCAAAAATATGGGCTTGCCGTCGGCTAAGGCTGCATCGATGGCAAAGTGGCAAGCGACCACACGGTCTGAAACAGCGGCGTCGATGGCGATCGAGATACATGGAGCGAATGGCTACACCAACGACTACCCGGTCGAGCGTTACCTCCGAAACTGTAAAGCTGCGGTGATCTATGAAGGGACCCGCGACATCCACACATTGATGCAGGCTGACTGGGCTCTTGGGCTAAAGAAAGAAAAGGCCGCCAGGGTAATTCTTCCGCCATATTCCTCAGCCGCCTCGGCGTAGTGCATTTAACGATTAGAAAAGGCCGCTTCGATCACTCGAAGCGGCCTTTTTTGTTTTCTAGATCAAACTAAAA
Source organism: Chloracidobacterium sp. UBA3360 (assembly GCA_002360555.1). Lineage (GTDB taxonomy): Bacteria > Acidobacteriota > Blastocatellia > Pyrinomonadales > Pyrinomonadaceae > OLB17. Next base: position 21,335 of record DEQS01000022.1, on the reverse strand, counting down.
CTATTCGGTTTCAGCAGTTCCTTTGCCGTCTTTGAAATGGAGCGTGACTTTGCTGATCTCGGTCAGCTTGAGGTCATGCCATTCGATCGACTGTCCCTTTGAATCTTCGATCTTGAGATCCCATTTTTCGATCTTTTCTTTCGGGTGAAACTTGATCTCTAATGATTCGCCGTCAGCAAGTACGTCTTTGCCGAGGATGTCTTCCTGCCAATCGTCCTTGTCGCTTGGGCTGACATAAAGCTTGTCGATGATCACGCCGGTCTTGTTAACGACGGTGAAATCCTGATCCGCTCCAGATGCTGCAGGTGCAGCAGCGGTGTTGCTTGCAGTGTTTGCAGCTGTGTTAGCAGCTGTGTTGGTGTTGGTCGTGTTAGCTGCGGTATTGGCGTTAGCCGGTTTGTTGGCAGCCGTGTTGTTAGCCGCAGGTGCGCCGCAGCCGATAAATGCGAATGTCAGCGTCAAAACGCCCAGTGTCAAAATAATGTTTTTCATTGTCAGTTTTCCTGTCCTCAAAGATTTTCTAAAATTGCCGGTCAGTTCTTTCTTCTCTGTCCGGCAATCTCAAAATGTTAGCAGTTTTATATCCAATTGCAAGCAACAAAACAAAAAAAATGACCCGAATAAAATTCAGGTCATTTTGAATTCATCCTGCGTTGTAGACCTTATTTCTTCGCGGCGTTCGAATTCGCATTTGCAGCCGGCGGATTGGTCGCCGTTTGTTTGACCGAATCGATCGCCGGGCTGCGGTTTGTCAGTTTCCATTCGCCGGCTTCTTTTACAAAAACGACCTTGATGCCGTTGGGATAGCTGTCGGCACGGATCTCAGCAACGGCCTCGTCGCCCTTGATCTGTTCGTTGCGTACCTCGCACAGCTTGCCTGAAACCGCATCGTCCTCGAGAAATTTCATCAGGCTCTTGATCTTGTCGGCTTTCATCTGATCTTCGAAATCTTTGATCGTGTCTGACGAATAGATCTTGCGCAGAGCCGCCTCGTCTTTTTTGACCATCGCGTCACAATACGCTTTGAATACCGGCGTCAACGTCGGTGCGTTGTTGGTCGTGGTTTCCGGAGTAGGCGTCGTGACGGCAAGCGGGTTGTTCGAATTGCCGCCGGCGGTATTGCTATTGCCGCCGTTAGCATTTGGCGGGGTCGTTCCGCCGCCGCAAGCGGCGATAAACAGTGTAATAGCAAAAAATAATACAAAATATTTACGTGTCATAGGTCTCGTATCTCCCAGATAAATCGAATTCACGAGTATAATAAATTTAAGTAAAATGAACAATACTGCCCAAACCGAACTCAATCGACTCTTTCTGATCGAAAGTCTGCCCGACCCGCTCACGCCGGCGAGCAGCCACCTGCAGATCTTTGATAATTACATCGAAAACACCCGCATCAGATTGCGGGCGATACGCGATCCGTATTCGAAAGAATGGACGCATATCCTACAACAGCAGTTTGCCGTCACGACCGAAGACGGTGCGATCACAAAGCTCGCCGAGATACATCTCAACGAAGCGGAATACGCTGCTTTTGAACATTTTGAGGGCAGGGAAATACGCAAGAACCGGTATTTTCACGAATTTGACCGCATCTCGTTTGCCTTTGACGTCTATCTCGGCCCTCTGTGGGGACTGAACACCGCAAAGGTCGAGTTTGAGACCCGAGAGCAAATGGAAGCCCTCATCCCGCCGCCATTCGCAATTTTTGAGGTCACGACGAACCCATTCTTTGCGGGCAGCAGTCTAGTCGAAAAGAACTTCGCCGACATCCAGGCCGAGGTCGCAAAGCTCGGCTCGCTCTCAGTTTCCGTTTCAGATGAATAAACTACGGCCTCGACCCCGACGGCATCTACGCCAAGGTCCACGAGACCCTCGAATCAATGGTTGAGAACGACCTCACCCGCAACCGCATCAAAGCGGTCAAATAACAAAAAGGCTTCGCGATATGCGAAGCCTTTTTTTATCCTTTTCCTTTTCCTTTCGAAGATGGCCTATCCCCATCTCCTACGTTTTTCCGCGCAAAGTGCTGGATTCTTCAAAAGATTGATTTAAGAGATATGGGCTTGCTCAAAAGCGACACCAGTAATCCCGGCATTTACAATCTCTCGCTTTAGGGAGTCGCGAATAAATATGCTCGACGTTATTCTCCAAAGATCGAAATCGGAGGGTTTGGGGAAAATTGAAAGACCGTTAACTTTGGCGATTGAAAACCACGGTCGGATAATATGAGTCGTCTCCGGAACGTAAGTCGTTTTTTCATTATCCAAAACGTCGTGCATTGTGTCAAAACGGGCAATATAATACTCTCTGGTTTCACCTGCACCGGATATTTTGGCGGGAATCCAATTGAGGCCTTCGTCGTGTATTAGGTGTCTACTGATGACTTCTCGCAGTTTTGCCGAGCAAAGCGGCCAAGCGAACCTATTAGGCATATAGTCCGGCCATGCATCACGTAAGCCAGAAAGGTCCGAACTCTCGTCCAGTCCGTTTCGATGAGGGGTAAGTTTTACCAAGATGAGGTCAAACGGCAACTCGCTAGAGTTCACAAGTGAACGTGCCAAGTCTTGGGCAAGGCCAACGTAATTCCGCGGAAATGCGCTTACGCCCGCCCCTGCCGTATTTTTCCACGTTAAAAGAAAGTACTTAATCATCTACCACCCCTTCTTCCCCAGTAAATTAGGATTCTGAATTACCGGCTGCTTAACATTTTGGTTAAACAGCCGCAGGAATTCGGCCTGACTTCCATTTGCTCCGACACGTGCTCGTGACATACCGTCGAGCACAAATTCATGATATTTGTTGGTATGTCGTCCCAAATGCGGCAGCGTTTGCGTATTCCAAGAGCCTTTAAGGTTAAGGCCAAACTCGCTCGCAATATCTGCCATTTGAGGAGTATAGGTTTTGTTTCTAATCGTAGCAAAGTGATGAGTTTGAAGAGGTAATGACGAGGCAGCGGGAGTGACTTCCGGCACCACGGAAAGTGGTGCTCCTCCTTTAGCAAATACTCCAGCGGCAGGACCAAGGCCTAGGAGGGTACCCGTTGTTCCGGCGCTCATGTAGCTCTTTTCGCTGGCGTTTCCACTACTAAATGGTAGCGGAACTGCCAAGGGGTTCGACCCTTGAAAATACAAGCTACCAATGCCATGATTCAGGAGTGTACCAGTAATGCCGTTTAGGCCAGCAGCAGGGGCGTTGCCAATCCCTTTAAATATTCCGCTGATACCATTGTCGACCCCTCCCGAAATGCCAGCCGCAAGTGCTCCGATCGTCTGATTCTCGTTTGATGGAAGGAAAAATTCCTCCGAGTTCTTTACATGGATAATATTAGGACCCTCTGATCGGGTTTCCAAATAATCTATTTCAGCATAATAGTGCTTACCGTCATCTATTCCATCACTGCCAATGTAATTCATATCCCGTGTGTAATAGTCACCAATCATTCCTGACGGATCAGTCATTACTAATGGCGAATTCCCCACATAGATATATCGGTTAAAACTTTGAGGATTTGCAGACTTACCTGAAGCCGTCAACGGATCAACCGCCGTGAACCTTCCAAATCGATTTTCGTACATCCGCGCCTCGGCGAAGTCGAGCGATGTTTCGGCGTCTTTTTGATAGCCGGTGAATTTTTGGCGCACTTCGTCGTCGGTTGATCCGTACTGCAATCCGGAAGTCCTGCCGCCGACATTTGGAACTATTTCCTCGCCAAACGGCATAAAGTCTCTTCGGGATGTGATCTGCGCATTTTGATCGGTGATTATGCGAGGGCTGCCAAGATGATCTGCTGTTGTGTATGCAACCTTCGCGTCCTCGACGGGAGTGACGTTTGTCGAGTATTCCGCAACTAGCTTTCCGGCGGAATAGACAAAGATCGTGGTCTCGGTGTCGGTGACTTTTTTGACGCGTTTGCCTTCGCCGTCGTAGTAATAGGTGCCGACTACATGGTTTGAGTTTGTGACATCCGTGACCTGTGTCTGTTTATTGTCACCGTTAAAGGTGAACGAACGGACATGCGAGTTTAGCGGGTCGGCGTCCCGAGTAATGTTGCCGTTCGCATCGTAAGTAAACCCTTGGCTGCCGCTGAACCGGTTTGTTCCGGCATCGATGCTCGGGGTTGAGGTCGTTGTCGTGCTGCCGATCGTCTGGCTAAAGCTCGTCCGGTTGCCGTAGCGGTCGTATCCGAATTGCTGTATCCAGTTTTGCGTTGAGCTGGTTGTTTCCTTGGCCTCGGTCAATCGATCAAGCGGGTCGTATTTGTAAGCCTGTACAAAGTTTGTTCCGGGCACGGTCAGAGTTTGCTTGCCGATGTTACCGGTGTTCTTCGTCGCATCGACCGTTCCGTTTGTTTGCAGTTCGCCAAACTCGTAGTCGATCTTCCAATGACTGGTATCCGTCGCCACGATCCCAAGCCCAAGCTGCGTTACCTGCTGGCGGGTATTGAACTGAGCAGTTTCCCACAGCCCATTGCCCAACTGCATCTTAGTAACGCCGCCCGCCGCGTTGTAGGTAAAACCATCGGCATAATGCCAATACCCGGAACTCGCGTTCTTTTTACTCTGTACTATCGAAAGATCGCCGTTGTTATCCAAAACGTTCTGGACCCTACGGCCCGAAGGATATTCTTCCTCGACAATGGCCCCGGACAGGTTGTATGTATATTTCGAAGTATAGGTGTTGCCGTCGGTCACCTGTTTGCTCTCGGTGAGACGACCTGTTGCGTCGAAGAGGCTATATTGAGTTTCAGAAACGCTACTCGAAACTTTTATCAATTTCCCGATAGCCGGAGCTATGGTTCCATAGGTGTTCGTAACCGTGGGCGTACCGTCGGAATAGGTTCTGGTGAGCGCACGGTTAAGAGCGTCGTAGGTGTTCGTGATCGTCGTGCCCTTGGCGTCGGTAGCCGTCAGCACATTGCCGTTGTTGTCGTAGGTAAATCCGCCCGTCCAACTGTTGTTGTCCGGATTGCCCGATGTATTCAGCGAAGTATTGACCTCCTGCTCCGGCTGCCGGATCCGCAGCGTCCGCCCCAGCGAGTCATACATAAAATACCTGTCCTGCGACCCCTGCTGCACACGGATCATCGCCCCAAGTGTATTGTAGTTGTAATACGTGGCCTGATTTGGACTTGAGATGCTTCCCAGTGCGTTGCTGCTATTCGGCTCGTCAACGCGGGTGAGTTGGCCGAGTGCATTTGTTATCGAGCGGCGGAGTTTTCCGGCCTGATCGGTGACGGTGGTTGCATTTGCGTCGATGTCTGTTTGCACCATACCCGTCGAAGAGCTGTTGCTGCCCCACGGAGCGGGGAGTGCGGAGCCGGAGAATGTTTCCACTTCGGAATGTTTGCCGAGATGGTGGGCTTTCGAACGTGTCCAGCCCATTGTGTCCTCACCCGATGCTCCCGACGATGTTGTCGCCCGGTACGGATTAGATTTGATCTGATAGGTGTAGCCGGAAACCGTTTTGTATCGGGTTTGAACCTTGATGCCATCCTGTTCGTCGGTCGGGTCTTCGGACGTTGCATCTTCGAGAGTTCTGGACAGGCGCACCCTGCCCAATTGATCGTAATGCTGTATCGCTACCTTTTTACCATCACCCTTCGCTGCTACATCGGACTCAACAACTACATATCTGTCAGCGTCGTGATATGTCGTCTCTGTCCACGATTCCCAAGTCGCATCTCCGTAGGCAGAAATGGCCTTCACGGGACGGCCAAGTTTGTCGTATTCGGTTTTGTTCGTCAGGTCGTTGTTGTCTTCGTCGGTCGATGTTAGTTGAAGACCGCTTGAAAAATCATACGTCGAGGTTGAAGTGAGTTTTACGCCGGAATAATTCGAAGCCTTCTCAACCTTAGTTGGATAAAGATCCTTTAAGGTACCTGAGCAGCTAACATTCCCGTCGATACAGCCGTAAGTGATAGTGGTATCAACGCCTCTTGCGTCTGTGGTCAATGTCGGATTGCCGTAGCTGTCGTATGTTGCCGAGGTAGTGATCCAGTTGCCAGATGTCAAAGGGTTGCTGTAACTGCCCTTGGTCGAATCCCAGACCTTTGTCGCCGTTGGGTTGCCGCCCTTTGTATTGCTGCCGCTGTAATCGGTGTAGTCGTAGGTTATCTCGGAGCGCGATTGCGGTGTCGAGGAGCTGTTCAATACCTCCGATGCCTTTGGTAAAGAGCGGAGTCGGGAGCTTGAATTGAGATGATAGCTGTCCGCGTCGTTATAGGTCGTACTCGCCGAATCTGGAACCGGATTGTAATACTCGGTTTGAGTAATGCGTTTAAGAGAGCTTGAGATACCTGAGGGCAGGCCTGTGACAAAACCATTTCCATCTCTCGGCACCGACGAATATGCAACAAAATCATATTCCTTGACCTCGGTCACATTGCCGTTCTTATCGCGCGAATATTCCTTGATCGCGGTTTTCGACGGACTGCCCGACGAATCGGCAATGGTGTTGTATTCATACTTAACGAAGTTGTTTGCAACACCGTCATAGGTTCCCGCTGCAATGGGATTGTTGGCTACGTAGTAGCTGTCGGTGATCGATCCGTCAGGCCGCACAGTTTTGAGCAGCACATCGCCGGTTCCCGGATTGAATCCCTGTACGGTTCCAAAGTACTGCGTCGTTACACCGCCGTCGGGCCCGGTAATGGTGGGTGTAGTACCGCCGCTGTATGTCCAAGTGTCGGTCCTCGATGCAGTCGAGCCATCGTAAGTTTCGTCGTAATGCGACTCCTTTTGCGTCGGGCGGTTGTTTGTCAGCCAATGGGCTTTAACGCTTGCTCCCGTCTGGTTGTCCGTCGTGTACTCATACTCGGTATAGGCGTCTGATGGCAAAGTGACCTTGCTCACCTCGCCCCAACCGACGGTCGCCTGCGGACTCGAACCCGAAACTATATCGTCATTGTAATCAAACTCATAAAAAAGGCTGCCAAACTGGGTTGGAGCACTGACTGGTGCCGGCAGATAGATCCGTTCGACCATCTTAAAGTCATGGTCAATGTTTTGCAGGTATGAACCAAGTGGTGTGCAGCTGCCCTGGCAGGTCTTTAGAACCTTTTTGACATTGACGGTTCGCCATTTGACGAGCGTGAACATATCCTCGCCCCCAAAACCATCGAAATACACCTTGTCTTCATTGGGATGAGACGTGTGGTCGTACTCATACAAGATGACGATCTTTCGCCCCATATCATCTTCGATATATGTAGTCCTGAGATTGCTGTAATTTGAATCTGTTGCGTTCTCCGTAATATCGACCTTGTTCCCGTTACGGTCGATAGTCCGTTGGGCTACGCTGGTTCCGGCGGGTTTATTGATAACTTGCGTTCCATCCGGCATCGACATTGTCCAAGTCATGCCCATCACATCGTAACCTCCGGTGGCTGTCACACGGATCTTTAGGTATGTTCCGTCCATCGTAAAGTAATCGACGAACGTGCTGTTGGTATATGTGGTGAATGCGCAATCGGGGTTGCCGCTGCCGTCTAGCACACACAACTTGTGCTGACTTCCGTCAGGCATGACAATAAAGGGCGTGAACCCCGTACCTGATTCCTGTAACTTGATCGAATATCTGTAGCCATAATTCCATCCGCCGTCCTCGCCTGGAATGAGACCCGCAAGTGTTCCAGTCGCGGGATAGTCTTGCTCACCCGTAGATACATCCCAAAGCTTGCTGTTATATCGCAGGGAAAGTCCCGCACTTAGGCCTCCACGTCCGGGTGGAAGCGACGCCAGCGGGATATTGAGCATCAAATTGCCGCTCTGTAAAGCAATGGTCTCAATGTCAGAAAGGGCGTAAGATCCGCCCGGCGTAAACCCCCTGTCCGGCGCCGACGTCGTATCCGATAACGCCGTTTGTGCACAAAATAGCATTACCGCAAAACAAAAAAGTATTAGAGGCAGCAAGTTTTTCTTTACTTCCAGAGTATTCATTGTTTGGTCACCTTTTGTAGTACGCCGGGACGGGGATGTCGCCCGGGATGCCCCAATCTTCGGTTCGAGTTGATCCGTTAGTGCTTTGTTTGATATACCAGTAGCCATGCGGCGTTTTGCCCGTTGAATCGGGGTGCCAGCACGCAATATCAACTTTACCGTCACCGTCGTAGTCGTTTTGGACGGGAACATCGCCGGAGGTCTGCCAAGTCGTGGTGCTTGTCGATCCGGTCGAGCTAGCTTTGACGGTCCAGACGTTGCCGCCTAGCAAAGCGTGGTCGACTTTGCCGTCGCCGTCGTAATCGGCACTGACGGGCATGTCGGTACTGGCCGAGCCGAGATTGGTGGTCACGGTCGAGCCGTTGGAGCTTTGCAGAACATGAAACTGGCTCGTTCCGCCGTATCGCCAAACGGCAGGGTCGGCTTTGCCGTCGCCGTCGTAATCGGCTGGAGCAACTTTGTCGCCGCTTGTGCCAAGCGTTTTTGTCACGGTTGTCGATGTCGAGGATTGATAAATATACCAGTTGCCGTTCGACGCTCGGAATACGGCGCGATCGGTCTTGCCGTCACCATCATAATCAGCCTTCGCGGTCACATCGCCCGTTGTTCCGAGCGTTATCGAACCGTAGCTGCTGTCGGATGAATTAAATACCCACCATTGGCTTGTTGACGGATCAAAAATAGCAAAATCCGTCTTGCCGTCGCCGTCGTAATCTCCCGGCACCGGTATGTTTCCCGCAGACCCCCAGCCCACAGTAGTTTGGGTTGATCCGGGACCTCCCTTTATATACCAATAACCGCTTGATGGACGCCAGACCGCAATGTCAGCCGGCGGAACAGCCGAGGCGTTCTTATCCTCGACCGCAAGCAATCGTGAACCGGCATAGATATACTCTTTACTAAGTTGCGGTGTGGGTGTCGGCGATGGTGCGGCAAAGGGGTTCCAGGTGCTACCCGCATTTTTCGGCAGCTTTTTGCCAAACCATCCGGTCTTTTCACCTGACACCGCATCGGTCCGAGGCAGCCAGCCGTTCGCGGCCATTACGCCGAGCCCGATCAGGGCGATCACGGCAAACACACAAATGCCCGTCAAAAGCGTTCTCCGCTTTGCGGGTTCTATTGGCGAGATAAGAGACATGGGGGTACTCCTCTTTCTTTTTGGATTAAATTGTCTTTTTCGGCTGGGAAACAGGAGAAGCGGAATCTCTTGGGAGAATCACGATTCAGGAGTTCATCGCCGTCAATTACAAATAGCTAGATATTAATCGTATGCCGATCCTTAAAGCAGTGCCGGTGGAGCGGCTTGTAATATTGATTTCGAACATTAAACTCCCATTTCAAATAAAATGCAAGCATTTTTTTCCGGTGCGGAGTATACTTCCACACTACCTATATACGTAAACCACTGAGAATAACTAAGCAAACAGCAACATTTAACGAAAAGTACAGACAAAAAATAATCAAATAATTGCGCAGTTTTCTTAAAAAACTGCGCAATTTGGGGCGAAATTGCGCAAAAAAATGAAAAAACGCGTACGTTTTGCCGCAAAATGCGCGCGTTTTTTGGCGAAATGCGATCGTTTTGCCGGAAAATTGCGCAAAAAAGCGAGTATTTTGTATCATTTTTACGAAAAATTGCGCAATTGTGCCGAAAAATTGCGCAATATTTTCGCAAAACAATCGCGTTTTTGACATTCACCTATGAAATACCGACTTGACGGATGGGAAATTGGATCGGTGGCGGAGATGAATGTGATTGCTCGCTATTACCTCACTTTTGGATATCAGAACACGATCATCGGGAGTTTGATTTAATTTAAACGGTGCGAAATTGCCACCAATTGATCCAGTCTGGGCCACCTGGTCCGGACCGGACCAAACTAAAAAGAGGCTCTTTCGAGCCTCTTTAGTTATTATCGTGGTTTAGTTGGATTACTGTTTTCGCGGGGTCTGCGGCACGGCACGTTCGAGTGATGACCAGACCTGCAGGTATATCTGTGTCTCGCGGGGTATGAGGGCGGTCCAACTGGCGCCTCCGCGGTTAATATATTTCGCGAGCTTTGAGGGGTTCGAATTATAGCCTGCGGCCAATAGCTGTTCCTGTGTAGCGATGCCTGATTGCATTGCGCTATTGATCGTCGGGCTTGCGGCAAGGTCGTTCCACGTCATCTGAATATAGAGCAACATCGCCTGTGAGGCGTTGACGTGGTTGCGCATCCCTTCGACAAAATCAGGCATCAAAGCGGCGTTTGGATAACGTGAGCGAACCATGTGATAGGTCGGAGCTATCATTTGTATCATGCCGCCGGCACCGGCCGAGCTGACCGAGTAGCGATAGGTCTGGCCTTCGTTCAGGGCGTAGAGCGTAAAGATGTCGTTGTAGATATTTGGATGAAACTCAGTGCGAAACCTCAGCTGATCGACATGCTCGACCGTCGCGAGACGTTCGGCGATGTCGGCGATCTTTGGCTGGATGAGATAGCCTTTTGACTTGAGCTGTTCGCGGGCGACGTCGATCGTGTTGCGAACGTAAAAACGGCCGGCGTTCACAACCTCCGGCGTGGTCAATTCCGGGTGGCTCGAAACGTAATATGCCATCTCTGTCATAACGCCGCGAGTTTCCCGCGGGTACTGCACCATTAGCGGCAAATGCTCTTGGCCGCTCTGATCAGTGATGACAAGCGGCGTATTTACGCCGTTGCCGCGGATCGTCCGCGAAACGTACTGCTTACCGTTGGCCGTCGTCACGACGGTCGCCAGTCCGTGTTCAAGAAACTGATCCTTGGTCAGCACGTAAGAGTCGATCTGCCGCGTCTTTTTGTCGTAAAATGCGACGCGAATAATACTGGTCTGGGCGATGGGCATACCCGTCGGTTCGCTCGAAGCAATGGTCAGCGGACGAGCCGTCAGATAACGGCGTGCCTCGGCGAGCTTTGATTTGATCTGAGCGAAACTGAGGCCTTTGTAGTTAAGGTTGCTCGATTGTGCCGCAGTATTCGATCCGCCCATCGAGCCGCCGACTATGATCGGCGTTGCCGCTGGACGCGGAAAAGGCGTCGGCGTTCGCACCGGCTGAGTCTGCGGAATAGTGTTTGTGACAACAACTCTAGATGGCGTTGGAATTGGCTGCATCAAGGTGGACTGTGCAAAACCGCTGATAGCCGAAAAAACAAGGACGGTAAAACTCAAAAGGGCGTATTTTTTCATATTGATGGATGCTGCGGAGAGACAGTTCGGTGAGCAGTTATTACGTGAACTCATGGCCGACTGGTATTAGATTCTATTAAACCACAGGCAGTTGTCAACCATTTTTGAAATATTTATTGTACCTATAAGTAATTGTGATGGATATTGCCGGATTGTGAAGATGTCGGCATTAATGTAAAAATTACACCTTTAGGCAGTTGTTGGCGTTTTATGGGAAAGCTTTTTGGGACAGACGGTATCCGCGCACTCGCCGGAGAATTTCCACTCGATGAGGCAACAGTGAGGGCGATCGGAGCTTCGCTCGCTCGGCAGTTCACGGAGTCGCTTGGCCGCTCGCCAAGGTTCATTACCGGCCGCGACACTCGCGAATCGGGCGGCGGGATCGAGCAGGCGTTTCATGCGGGTGCTGTATCAGAAGATGCGTCATGCGAATCGGCCGAGGTGATCACCACGCCGGGAGTTGCATATTTGACGAGTTCGTTTGGCTTTGACGCCGGTGTCGTTATTAGTGCGTCGCACAACCCCTATTATGATAATGGTATAAAGATATTCTTGCCCGACGGACGAAAGATTGGCCGCGATATCGAGAGCCGTATCGAAGAAGATATACTCGCGGCAACCCACACTAAGGTCATCTCCTTAGATATTGACTCAAGCCGGATAGACGAGTTTTACGCGAGTTACATTGACCACCTGAAAATCAATGTTCCGGGGCTTTCTACGCGCGGGCTCAAAATAATAGTTGACTGCGCCAACGGTGCAGCATCCGCCTTTGCCCCTAAACTGTTTGCCGAACTCGGTGCAGAGGTTATCGCGATACACGATCAACCGGACGGACGCAACATTAACGAAGATTGCGGGTCACTCCATCTCGAACATCTACAAGCAAAGGTCGTCGAACATAAAGCCGATATCGGTGTGGCATTTGACGGCGACGCTGATCGTTCGCTATTTGTCGATGAGACGGGCATGGTCATTGACGGCGATGCTACGCTTTGGATACTCGCAGAGTATTTGAAGAGTCACGGCAAACTCGCGAATTCGACCGTTGTTGCGACGGTGATGAGCAATCTCGGTCTCGAACTCGCTCTCAAATCGCGCGGTGTCGAGTTGATGCGGGCCGATGTTGGCGATAAATATGTTCTCGACGCATTGCTCAAAACGGGCTCGGAGATCGGCGGCGAACAGTCCGGTCACGTCATTTTTCCTGAGATCGGTCTCGTCGGTGACGGCATTATGACGGCCCTTTTATTGTTGCGGGCGATGACTGAAAAAGGTGTGTCGCTGTCGCAAGCGGCGGATGGATTTGTCCAATATCCGCAGATACTTAAAAACGTGAAAGTTGCGGAAAAGCGGCCTTTTGCTGAGGTGCCCGAGATCGCAACCGCCGCCAAACAGGTCGAATACGAACTTGATGGAACCGGACGTCTGCTGTTGAGATATTCCGGCACCGAAAACCTTGCCCGCGTGATGATCGAGGGTAAGGACCAAGCTGTTATCGAGGCACTCGCTGGACGTCTGGCGGATACGATCGGCAAAGTGCTTGGTTAGAAAACCCGCATGGCATCAAACGAAGTAAAGATAAATTTTTCCGCTCCGTCCGCCGCATACACGGTCAAGATCGGCCACGACCTGCTCGCTGGTTGTGGTAACTGGGCACGAAAATGTCTTGGGAAAGATGCCGTAAATATCGTCGTTGTATCAAACCCCACCATATTCAAATTGTATGGGCGGCAAGTAGTTGAAAGCCTCGCATCCGCAGATTTTACGGTCACGCATTTTCTGATGAAAGACGGCGAGCGTTATAAAGATATGCGCTCGACCGAAGCCGCACTAAGGTCATTTTCGGAGGCCGGGCTTTCACGCACGGATGCCGTCGTAGCTCTCGGCGGCGGAGTGGTTGGTGATCTCGCGGGGTTCGCATCTGCGATCTGTTTACGGGGCATACCGTTTTTGCAGATACCGACAACGCTGCTTGCGATGATCGATTCGTCGGTAGGCGGCAAGACCGGGGTCAACTCAACCGCAGGTAAGAATCTGATAGGGGCGTTTCACCAGCCCCAGGGCGTTTTGATCGACACGGCAACTTTACAGACTCTGCCCACTCGTGAACTCACCGCCGGGTTTTGCGAAGCAATAAAACACGGAGCGATTAGCGGAAAAGCCTTGTTTAAACAAACCAACGATTTTCTCGCTGATTTTCCCGTTGAAAATTTTGCGGATCATCAGAACAACAAAAATTTCAGATCTGAAATTTCCAATTTGATATCCGCGAACGTTGCATTCAAGGCCTCAATAGTTGCCGGTGATGAACGTGAATCTTCTAACCGCCTCGATGCAAAGTCGCGAAAGATCCTTAATTTTGGACACACCCTTGCCCACGCTCTCGAAAAGGTCACGGATTACAAATATCTGAGACACGGCGAGGCCGTCGGATACGGTATTTTGTTTGCCGCCGAGCTGTCGAAATCTCTTGCGCTAATTGACGAAAAAGATATAAAATTGTTTTACGATGTTGTGCATCGCGTCGGCGCCCTGCCGCCGCTTGCCAATATTGATAGCCAAGAAGTTTTTGAGGCGTTTAGGTTTGACAAAAAACATCTGTCAGGTTCGCTGCAAATGGTGCTGTTAAAGGGCATAGGCAAACCGGTGATACGCACACAGACAGATATCCCGCTTTCTACCATCAAGTCGGTTCTCAAAAAACTTCTTCTTAAATGGGCTTAAAATCATTGCCCTTTTAATTCAGGAGTTAACGAAATGAATAGTTTTGCAAAAAATCGCGAGTCCGAACGCGGCAGTGCGGGCGTGAAATTTGTGATTGTAGTGGTGGCGATCGTTCTATTTGCGAATGCCGGGCTTAACTACGTTCCCGTCGCGTACAATGCAGAAAGTTTAAAGAGTGAGATGAGCACAGCTGTGCTGCAAGGGTTAGCAATATCGGGCAAACTAAACCCCGTCGATAATGTAAAGGCTCGTATCGCAAAAGCGATCGTACAAAATGACATTCCGGCCGACGCCGTGGTTGACGTCAAACAGGCCGGCAACGCTTTGACCGCGCACGTTACTTATACAAAGGAAGTCAATATCCTGCCGTTCGGGATGTACAAATATATGTACAAATTTGACCACACCGCAACACCGACGGGATTTTTGATGAAACAGTATTAGTGTTTGGAGCAAATATCTTAAAACTAAACTAAGGTCGATCCGGCCGAAGCGGGAATTCCGAGCAGTTGTTTGATCTTTAATGGTTGGATATTAACCAACGCTTCGGGTGCGTCCGCAAGCCAGGTGCTTGGGCAGACACCGCAAGTCGTACATTTTTCAACCGCAGGACAAGGAAGGCTCGAGAGCGACTCTCGGGCTTTTTCATGTTCGGTCTTAAGGAACTCGAACGAGAGCCCCGAATCGACTATCGACCACGGCAAAAATTCGTCATAGCTACGGTCGCGCGAGGTATGAAATGCCGGGTCAATACCCGTCTCACGCAACGCTCGATCAAGGTCGCCGCCATTACGGGCCGCCGCATCGATCGCCGCCGCAACCGTGCGGTCACCGGACGAGTAGAGAGCCTGTTCGTGGGCGATGCGTGAGGACATAAAGCGAACCTCGACGTTGGGTATCTTGCTCAATCCCTTACACACATATTTGATCCGCTTTTTTAACTCTCTTTCATCGCAGATCGCGTCCCATTGAAGTGGCGTGTTCGGTTTTGGCACGAAACCGTTCAGCGAAGGGATGATCTTGCCCGCGCGGCCGATCTTTTTGCCGGCCTCAAGCATCCGGTCCTTGATCCGTTCGACGAGTACAAACATCTCATCGAGGTCGTCCTGAGTCTCGGTCGGCAGCCCGACCATCATATAAAGTTTGACGGTCAGCATGCCTCGATCAAAAACGGCCCCGCAAATATCGACGATCTCGTCGTTGGTCAGATTTTTGTTTATTACACGCCGCAGACGGTCGCTGCCTGTTTCCGGCGCGACGGCGATCTGTTGATCGCGGGATGCGACCAATGCGTCGAGCAGCTCGTCCGAGATCTGATCGAGCCTGAGGCTTGAGACTGAGATGCGGTAATCCATTGCACGAAGTTCACGCAAGATCGTCGAGATCTCAGGATGGTCGCAGACGGCGGTTGAGACGAGGCCGATCTTGTTAGTTTTGTGCCGCCACTCTCGGGCCTTGGCAAGGATGTCTTTTGCCGGCACGACACGCGGAGGATAATAGTTGTAACCCGCCCAGCAGAACCTGCAGCCCTGCGAACACCCGCGCGAAATTTCGACGAGCAATCGGTCGCCCATTTCGGCTTCGGGTGACCAGATCGCGGTCGACGGACAAAACGTATCCTGATCCAGCAAAAACTCAGCTAGTTCTGTTTCGCCGCGTTTCATTGCCCGGCGGAGTGTACCTTCTTTTGGATTTACGGACGCCAGAGCACGACCGACACGTTTTGGCACACCTTTCTCATTCGGTATGTAGTCAAAGACCGTTCCGTCGTCGTTATAGACAACATCGTACAGCGACGGTACATAAAACCCGCGTCCGATCTGTGCTAAAGCGAGCAGTATCTCGTCCTTAGATTCGTTTTCAAAGATCGCATCGACCAATTGATAGGCAAGCACCTCACCCTCGCCGACAGCGATCACATCGGTGAAATCTGCAATCGGCTCGGGATTAAGGAATGATGCGGCCCCGCCCATTATCACCAGCGGATCAAAATGGGTCCGGTCTTTTGACCAGACCGGGATGCCGGAAAGCTGCAGCATCTTTGCCATGTTGAGGTAATCGGTCTCGAACGAGATCGAGAAAGCCACAACGTCAAAATCTTTTACACGCGATTGCGTCTCAAGCGACATCAGCGTCGTGCGGGTGCGTTCGTATTCTTTTAATTCAGTCGTATCGGGCAGGAAAACACGTTCGCATGAAACGCCCGGAATGGCGTTGAACAGCTCATACATCGTATGCAGTCCGAGGTTTGCCATGCCGATCGAGTGCGTGTTTGGATAGCACAAAGCGATACGCAAATCGGCCACGCGCGACACCACATAGCCCTCCTCGGCGGCAAGTTTCTTCTTATAGCTGTCTATGATGGTTCTGCTCATTTCAGGTCAATCTATTAGGCTAGCAGATACTAGGTCACTAACCAAACAAAAATGATGAACGATGCTTCGACCGTCCATCATTCTTGTTACTGTATTCACTGCACCGGACTATTTCTTTTTCTTATCGTCCTTTTTGGGCGTACTGTAAAACGGCTTGTGTTGGACGACCAGCATTTTGTTGTCGTACTGGCCGTCACCATCGATGTCGACCTTTACTTCGATCTTATATTTTTTGCCGGGTTCGTGACCGTCTGCTAGATCATAGGCAAGAGAATACTGATTGCGAAGCATAGCGTTGATATTGTTGAGGTAGCCGGGCACCTCGCCCTCAAAGGTCATCGGGAAATGGACACCACCGGATTCGGCCGCAAAAGTATTCATCGAATTCTGCGCCTGTAAAAATGTAAGACGTCCCGGCATGCCGGTGATGCTGTCGGTAGGGCCGAGATACATCTCATACTTTTTATAAAACAAATTGCCGGTGCTGATGATATAGATCGGTACCCCCGCTTCCTGAATGACGCGTCGTATCTGGTCATAGTTGGTCCGGCTAAATGTATCGATGCCGGATGCGACAAGGATGATCGCTCTTCGCTTTGATCTTACATCCGCCATGCCACCGTAATCGGATTGTTCGTTCTTGGAATTTTCTAACACAACGCTATCGCCCCGTCCGCCGATGAGCGCAAATTTGAGCGCGTCAAAAAGATTATTCTCACGAAAGGCGGGTTGGCTTCGCAGCAGAATGTTAACCGCCGAATTTAGACGGGCCGGGTCATTTGTAAAATCGGTGATAGGCGTAGGACGCAGGTCAAACGCTATGATCGAGGCGTAGTCATTGGGCGGTTTGATAAATTTGGACACGAACTGTGCTACGGGACGAACGACTTCGTAAGTGCCGGGCTCAAAATATCCGCCTGACGCCGACCCAAAAACTTCGCTCCATTTGCTAAATTCAACCACTAGCGTTACTGTGATCGGCGATTCGGGCGTCGCAAAACTCGCGATGTTTTGTTTCACGCCATTCTCAAAGATCGCAAAGTTTTCTTTCTTTAACCCAGTGATGATCTGGCCCGTCTTTTTGTTATAGACAACGGCATCGACATTGACGATGTTGGTATCGACCTTTTCGATCGTGTCATCAATGATCGCATTCTTTTCCTCTTCAGCCCGTTTCTTCGCCTCCTCAGCCTTTTTGATCTCTTCTTCGGTCATCGGCGTTGGGCGGCCGTTCTTTTTTCCGTCGCCGGTTGCCGTTGTCGGCTTTTGAGGTTTTGACTGTGTGAAACCTGGTGATGCGAAAACCATGAGGGAGATCGAGAGCGTTAACGCAGCAAAGAGTAAACGTTTAGCAGAAATGGACAGCATAAATATTTCCTTTCGGGGCCTTTAGTATTAGATACAGATTGTCCGTGTTTAGTTGGTCGAAAGCAAGCAAAATAAAAGATCCCGGCCATTTAAGAACCGGGATCTTGATCTGAGCTGCCGTCGCAGTTAATTTCCGTCGTCGGTAATGATCTCGATCTTAACGTTGAACGAACCTGAGTTGTCGTCGAGATTGCCCTCATTGATACCGAGAAAAAGGGCACCGTCGCGGGTGGCAACAAATTCACGCTCGGCTCCGACATAGATAAAATCATTATTGTCATCGCCGATCACCGCGAGCAGGGCTCCGGTCGCTACGTTTTTTAACAGCTTTTGATTGTCTTCGAGAGCGTAGTCACCCGATGCGGTCGTTGATTTGCCTTTGCCGAGCGAGATCTTACCGTCGCCCGATATCCGTATCCGCTGGCCTTTTTTAACGACCCAGCCGGAATTCGTCCAGCCGTTTGCGGTGTTGTTTGCCAGCACTTTTACCGTCCAGGCGATCGGTTTTAATTTGCCGCCCGAATTGTCGGGACGTGTTTGCGGTACGGTCGTATCTGATGTTACGACTTTGACCGTGGGCGTGGTTTTTACGGGGTCTTTGTACGAAGCCGGACGAGCTGTTGGCAAAGTATTTTGCGGATTCATCGTCGGCGAATCAAACTGGATCGACTCGATCTCAGACGCCATAAATGTCATCTCGCGGCGGCGTGATCCTTCGCCGATTACAACGACAAATTTACCGCTGTCAAAGCTGGTGATCTTGCCTTTGATAATGCTGCCGTCCTTAAGCCGGACGGTATCAGCAAACGCACTTACGGCAAGCAAAAGCGTCAGCAGCAAAAAAGTGATGGATCGTATTGTTCTTGTTCCTATCTGCATAGGCCCTCCGAAAAGATCGTTAAAGGTCTTAGGCTTTAATATTTGAAAAAACGGCGGCCAATGGCGTCACCGCAAGACAAGATGAAATTTTAAGATGTTGAGTTGCTAAGATTGCGCGGTTCGCAATTTCACCTCAAAGAATACACGATGCGGTTAATGTTGTAAACGAATATTTACGCCCTAGGTCATTGCTATCATTGAGCTTTGCATAGATCGGCGCTCAGATCGGAGAGAGTGTTGACAGGTCACGCCTTAACCAGTTTTGCGCAGGGTAATGAGCGTTGGGGCTGATCGTGTGGATGGCAAAGGCTTGTCGTGATCGATCACTTGTATTCGGCAGGCTGTAATGAGGGAGCAGGCCATCGAGCACGATGCAGGCTCCTTTTTTTACCTCGAGCGGGATCATTTCGGTCATATCGATCGGCGACGGGTCAAATATCTTAAACTCAGTTCCGCCGCGATCACTTCGATGAAACCAAGACCGCAAAGCCGTCTGATGCCCGCCCGGTTTGGCCCACATACAACCGTTATCAACTGTTGCATCTTCTAACGCGAACCAAAATCCGACACATGATCCGGGTTCGGTGTACAAAAACGTCGAGTCTTGATGCACGTCGACCACGCCCCCGATCTCTGCATGTTTAAAGATGTGCATGCTCTGTATCAACAGAGCATCGGCCAGTTGAAGTTCGGCGGCGAGCCGTTTCATCTGCGGCGAGCGTGAGAAATTGTTATAGACAGGATCCAGATCGTGCAGAGCGTGGCCTATTTTGTTGAGCGAGAGTTCGATCGTGTTTTTTAGTTTGCCGTCCGCGGTGAATGCATCTTTTTCAAAAAAGAAAGATATGCGGCCGCCGGACTTGAGAAAGTAATCGTCGCTCGTCCGGGTTTGTTCGGATGTTTGAAAAACCGAAGGATGGCCGGTGTAGTCAAAGCCCGTCGAAAGCTCGGCGGCACGCGTCATCAAGGCGTCACACTCGCTGTCAGAGTTAAAACCCTCGAGTATGAGAAAACCGTCCCGCTGAAATTGCTCTAACTGCTGCATATCTGATCTGTCTTAACGGAGGCTATAAAACTATAACCCAAAATAGTTATCTCGCAACAATTCGCAGGGGCCGATGGCGAGGAAAGATCGCTGCGCGGGCGGGAAAATAATTTGTACGGGCGGAAAAATAATTTGCGCGGACGGGAAAATAAGTTGCGCGGACGGGAAAATAAGTTGCGCGGACGGGAAAATAAGTTGCGCGGACGGGAAAATAAACTGCGCGGGCGGGAAAATAAACTGCGCGGACGGGAAAATAAGTTGCGCGAAGGCAATTATTAGCCGCGCGAAGGGCATTATAAGTTGCGCGAAGGGCTTAATAAGTCGCGCGAAGCACTTTATTTGCCTAATAATCGCCTTATATTCGTGTCATTCGTGTAATTCGTGGCTAAAACTCCGCCGCGTTGCCAAAACCTTAATTCTTTCAGCGGTGATCACTATCACTTGACATAGATCTTTATTTCCCTAAACTAGCCTGACTGACAATAATTTAGATTTTACGATCGCCGCCTGTGGACAGAGCTTTTTGTTCCCGCCTGAAAAGCTTTTGGTCGGCGATACCAAGCAAAGACAATTTGGTTTGTTTTTACGAGTAAATTTATGAAGAATCGATCCGTCTCGTTCCGTCTGGTTACCGTTACGCTCATCATCTCGGCCCTCGCCGCCATCGCCGCCCTAGGCGCGACATCGCCGGCAGTAAAGGCATTTGACTCCGTAAAAGAGTTTTTCGGCATGGCCCCCACAAGCCAACCGGTCATAACCGCGCCTAAATCCGACGTGGCCGAACAAAACAGCGCCGAACCGATTGAGCCGATGTTCTTTTTTGCTGGGGAGACTTCGCTGCAGAATTTCGGAACTGGTACGGGGTCTAACACAAGTCAGACTGCAGTCACCAATCTTTTTCCAAATCCTACGACTGGAACAACGTATGCAAGGGCAGGAGCTTCCGCTCCTAGCGCACCGGTGGTACTTGCAAACGCCTCGAACCCTTTGGGAACCACCGGATCATACATCCGTGCGGTTTCCTCGTCGAGTGCATCTGTCACAAAAGTTTCGCCGATGGTCGCCTACACTACAGGTACCGAATTCTATACTTCATTTAAGGCTCTTTTCGGAGATTCTTCTGCAGGTAGCACAGCGACTTCCGGCAGTTGGACGTTTTCTCAAGGCACCGGGGCATTCTATTCGGATAACAATGCTTATTCTTCTGCCCAAAGCTTTACCGCACTGCGCTTTTCCTATGGGGCATCGGGTGCGTTGACGCTTACGTTTGACAACGCGGGTTCATTTACCAGTACGGGGCTAACAAACAGCGCGTTCAGTCAGGGTACGGTCTACACCGTTGAAATCGTAGGCAACAATAAGACGAGCGGAACGATTAACTACACTTACAATGGAGTAGCTCAAACCGTTGCAGTCCAAAAATTCGATTTATATATCAATGGAACGAGAATAGGCGACGACCTAACGAAAGCTGGCTTGGCCGCGAACACCTCTATCAACAGTACAACGTTCACAGCTATCAACAGCACGTCGAACGTTGCGAACTTGTTCCTGGATGACGTGGCAGTTTTCAATGCAGTTCCTGCTGCTGTGGCTGTCGTTGCCCCGGTCGTATCGTCATCCGCCGCCACAAGCGTAGGAGCATCAACCGCAACATTGAACGGCAACGTCACTTCTGATGGCGGTTCGGCTGTCACCGAGCGTGGCTTTTACTGGAAGGCCGGAACGGGCGTGACGACAGCTGATACGAAGGTGGTTGTGTCCGGCACAACTGGAGCATTTACAACAGACCTT
>DEQS01000007.1 GCA_002360555.1 Chloracidobacterium sp. UBA3360 | reverse complement strand
CTGGATATCCAGACAGCCTTTTCTACGGAGAAAAACATTCGCTATGCGATAGAACCTTACGGCTTGATCGGCTGGGTTGCGGTTGGTTCCGGTTTTACTACGCCCGGGGTCTGAAATACGACAGGTGACGCATTTTCGACGACCGGCTGTGAGTTTGACGGAGGATTGCCCATCGGCACCGGCTGGAGTATCGTTCCCGAACGTGGTGCAACACCGTTTTGATTGGCAGCATTGTAATCCGGACGCGTGATACGCGGCGTGATGAAAAACAGGATCTCGTTGGTGTTACGCTGAACGCCCTTACGCTTGAACAGGTTGCCAAGCAGCGGGATGCTCGCGAGGCCCGGTGTACGGTCCTGGCTTTCGCGTTCGTCGTCAAACAGAACTCCGCCTACGACCGTCGTTCCGCCATCTGGCACAACGACCTCTGTCTGCATGCTCTGAGTGTTGATCGCCGGATTTGCTCCGCCGACTACGGACGCTGTCGAGCTATTTTCTGCTGTCACCTTGAGTATGACGGTTCCCTGATCGGTGATCTGCGGGGTGATCGAAAGCTTGAGCGGGACATCGACATATGTCGTTGTAGCGATAACTGCACCACCCGCGGCTGATCCTGGTTGGATCGTCGTTACGGGGATCTTGGTCGCGCTCTTGATCTCGGCTGGACGGTTGTTGAGGGCCGTCACACGCGGGGTCGCGATGACCTTTGCCTGGCCTTTCTGCTCACCGGCGGTGATCAGAGCACTGATCTGTGCCGTTCCAAATATCCCGGTCGTTAGGCCGATCGCTGAATTAGCGATCTTTGAGACAAGATCGTTACTGATGCTGGGCGTTGGGGTGCCGGGTGAAGGTGTAATTGCCGGCGTGAAACCCGGTAATGTTCCACCAACTCCGCCGCTGCCTTTTGGGCCGGTAAAGATCGCTCCGAGCTGGACGCCGATGTCTCGGCTAAAGTTTCTCGATGCGACAACGATCCGTGCTTCGATCTCGACCTGCGGTTCGGGCTGGTCAAGGATCGAAATAAGCTGTTTGATCGCAGCGATGTTCGAAGCAACGTCGGTGATGATAAGCGAATTGCTACGCGGATCGGTCTCGATCGAACCGCGACGCGAAAGCCGACGCTTGATGATCGGAAGCAATCCCGATGCACCACCGCCGCCTGATGACGCAGACGAACTCGAAGAAGAGCTAGTGTCTGTTCCGGCGCTCGGGCCGCTGGGTGACGTACCGCCGGATGCCGTTGCGTAATTCAAACGGATCAGCTCGGTATACAGCGGTGACGTGTCGAGCTGATTGTTCATCCTGGCGTTATACAGCTCGCCTTCGGCTGCCAGCACCTTGTTTTCGGCAATACGCAGAATGTTTCCATTGACCTGCACGCCGAGTTCCTGAGCCTGCAGCACCGAATCGAGAGCGATATTCCATGGCACGTCGTTGACCTTAACGGTGACCGGTATTTCTTTGACCGATTTGTCGATCACAAAATTGATACCGTATTGGTCGGTGATGTATGACAGGATGTCGCGAATGTCGGCATTAACGACGTTGAGATTGATCGGTTCGCCGCGAAAGCCCGGCTCGCCGTAATGTTTGCCTTGCGTTTGCGGCTCGACTTTTTGCGCGACGGCCGTTAGAGCAAGTGTGCTCACGATCGCCAACGCGATGATGGCTTTTTTGGCCGCTTCGCTGAATTTGTTTAGAGACTTCATGTTTCCTCCGTAGCTAAATAGATCGTTTCCCTTTCAGGTCGGATCGGATCAGGTCAGAACTTTTTACTGCCCGTCGTTCTTCGCGACTTTGACAGGCTTTTTGGTACCTTTTTTCGGTTTATCAGTCTCGGTTTTGACCGGCTGATTATTCATCTCGTCAAGCGGCGAGAGAAACGGGTTGGACGTGGGCTTGATAGCTTTGTCAGATGCAGTGACAGGCTGGCTGCTGGCAACCTCAGCCGGGCGATCTCCCTGGGCCGGCGCCGTGCCCTCGACCTGAGCTTTCATCGAATACTGTTTCAACGGCTTGTTTTCGACCGATGCGACAAACTTTCCTTCGCCGGTCTTGGTCACCTTGCGGAAAACTAGGCGGTTTTCTTCGACTGCGACGAGCTGCCCGTCAAAAAACTTTTCGCCCGGATATATCGTGTATGAGAGCTTGATCGGCGTCGCTTCGACCATCGCGGCATAACCACGCGGGGTTTTGAAGATACCGGTCACGGCCATTTCATTGAGCGTAAGCACGCTGGTTACTTTTGGTATCGCGGCTCCGTTGGCGGCGGCAGTTTCGCGCAGGCGTTTGTAATACTCAATGCGAGCCTCGATCGCCGGCGGAGCGTAGCTCATGGCCGATGTTGAGGGGCCCGTTTTTACAGCCTTTGTGCCGACAGGGACCTGCTTTTTCTCTTTTTTATAGCTCGGTTTCGCGAACGGATCACGCTGGGCGTGTGTCTGTGCGAATATCCCGCAGAATAAGAGCAAGCCTGCGGCCGCGGCTCCTACGCTGATATTTCGAAGTATTTGCGATTTGTTGATCATGGCTTTTCTCTCGTAAATGATTTATCGGTGGGTTACTTGGCGACAGGTGCTGGTGCGGCTGGCTGGCCGGGTGCGGGTGCCGCTCCGGGGGCAGCAGGCTGGCCCGGAACTGCCGGTTTGGCATTTGCATCAGCCGGGACGGAATAGAACGCCGTCAACACAAATTGCGCATGCAGCGTCTTTGTATCTGTCTGTTTATCAAGCTGATTGAGTTTGAAATCGGTGATCGAAACGATACGCGGCAGTTTTGCCATCGCGTCAAAGAATGCACGCAGGTTGGTAAAATTGCTGTCAACCTCAACCTCGACGGGCTTTGCCATGATCGAATCCTGAGACGTATCATCTCGCGGGCTAAACCGCATCACGATGAGACGGCTGCTGTTGGCTGTGTCCTGAAGGCCCTGCAGCACGTTTGTGATCTCACGTTGTTCGGGCAAGAGGACCTTTAGCTCGTCGTACTCGGCTGATTTGCTGGCAAAAAGTGCACGAAACTCATTGATACGCTGTGTCGCAACGCGTGCCGTCTCGTTCTTAGCCTGTAGCTGCGATACCTGATCGTTGATGGCCGTGACCTCCGCTCGCAGTTCGCTGGTGTAGAAATACCAGACGCCGCCGTAGATGAGTGCGGCCAGGCCGACAAGCATCACCAGGTGATAGTGCCATTTTAGATTTTTGATTTTCTCTAACATCTTCGTTTCCTTCTATTTGGCTTATGGCCGGACGTTAATTCTTTGCTACTTGAACAGGCTGGGCCGGAGTTCCCGGAGCCGTTGTTGACGCGGTCGTAGGGTTACCATTGTCTGCATTCGGAGCTTTCGACGGCGTGTAAGCACATCGAATGGTAAAGTTGACGATCGAGAGCTTTGGAGCTTCGCCGTCGGCTGCCACCTTCTGCGGAGCATTAGGATTTGCGACGTCAGCACGTGTCGTCTCGATACTCAGATTTGAGAACAAGCCGTTTGAGAATTCTAGGCTGCGGCCAAACTGCGTCACCTGTGCCTCATCCGGCGAATTTCCCTTTAGAACAATGCTGTCGCCGGTCTGCTCGATATTTTCGATGTACAGCCCCGGAACCATCGCGATACGTTCACGCATTGCGTCAAGCACCGCACTCGGCCCGGCCTGTGACGAACGGAGCCGTTTGATCGACTCGATTCTGGTATCGATATTTGCGATCTTTGCCTCGAGTTCTTTCTGCTCGTTCATGACGACCTCGAGTTCGGCAGCGATCTGTTTTTGCTCGTCGAGCTGTCGTTCGGCCTCGGTTTTTGCCATGGATGTACTAATGACGTCCCAACCTATGACCGCTGCGAGCAATACCGAGACGACGACCGACATCAGGATCATTCGCGATTTAGCGCTCGAGATCTTGCGGTCGACGGCGACGACTGCACCGCCCTGTCTTTCTGTAACCGAATTGAGTAGATTGATCTTGATCATCTTGTTTTATTACACTCCCCTGATAGCTAATCCGACGGCTACAGCCATTTCAGGCACGATCTCGCTGAGATAATCGGGGTCGAATTTCTTGGTATCAACGTTAATATTGCGGAACGGGTCAAGGACCTCGACCGGCAACTCAAGACGTTGTGAAAGCTCTTGCGAAAGCCCGGCAAGCTTAGAACCGCCGCCCGAGATGAGGATCTTTTGAACTACGGTCTCGTTGTCTTCAGTCGTCGCACGATAAAAATCAAATGTTTTTTGGATCTCCATCGCGACGATCTCGGTGACATTGTTCATCAACGGCTCGATAGATTTTTCTTCGACGCCCTCGACCGCTTCGGCTACGCCGCGTTTGACGGCCTCAGCCTGCTGAAAGTTCAGCCCCAGGCTTCGCTGCAATACGTCGGTAAACTGGCTGCCGCCAACGGTGATGTCGCGGGTAAAGAGCGAACGCGTTCCCTTGACGATATTGACGTTCATCGTCGAAGCTCCGATATTGAGCAGCGTGACGACATCGTCTTCGGTTGGGTTGTAGTTCACTTCGTAACAATTTTGCAGGGCAAACGTATCGACATCGATCACCACCGGTGTTTTGCCGGCAAGCTGGATGGCCTGTTTGATATTGTCGATGCGCTCGCGTTTGCAAGCGGCGATCAACACGTTGGTCGAATCTTCGGTCTCGGCGGTCACCTGATAATCAAGGCTGACATCGGCAAGATCGTACGGGATATGTTCCTCAGCGTGCCAGTCGATCGACTCTTCGAGCTCATCTTTGCTCATCAGCGGCAAAACGATGTTCTTTAAGATCACCGAATGGCCGCTCACGCCTGTAACGACGTTTGTCGCGTTGACCTGATGATTTGCACAGACGCTCTGGATCACGTCCGAAACAACATTGAGCTCCATGATCTGGCCATCGATGATCGTGTCACCCGGCAGATTTTCAAAGCCTAAGCTCACCAGATTGAGATTATTAAGCTTGCCCTCAAGCTCAACCATCTTGATCGAACTGGATCCGATGTCGAGACCGGCTACACTTTTCTTTTTACCGAACATGTTCTATTTGCTCCTATTGGCTGCAATATCTTTTTTTGGACTAAAAGTTTTCTTGAGTTCCCATCCGAAGATGCGTGTTCTGATTTATGAAGGTTTTTGCCACTCAGTAATAGATCGGAAAGTTGGGACTATTCATTCGACAGGTCAACTAATAAGATGTGCCTAAAACCCGCATTTTTCGGATGTGTTGATCACGAGGCGTGATCAGCGGAACCTAACTAAATTCAAGAAAACTTTGCCGCTTGGTGGCGAAAGGTGTAAGACCTGTTAGGTCATTACTCTATAAAATTTACAGTAATGCACAACGTCTGTCAACAGTTTTTTACATTGTTTAACTTCATAATGAAAGAATATCGGGCAGGTTGATTTATCGAAGTGGTCAGAATGACCTAGTTTCGAGGCAAAGTTATTATTGGAACACTAACCAAAGGGAGAGATTTAGAATTGATAAATGAAAATCAAAAGAGATATTAAAAAAGCCCGCGAAAATGAGACTGGTGATCGCTCATAAGTTACGCAGGCATAATACTAACGTTTTTCCGTATGCGAATCAGTATTTTTTACTTAAGTGAAGCGTAACCGCAGCATTGAATCCACGCTGTCCTGCAGGGCTTAACGAGTCTCTGATCTTTAACGAACCCGGCCCCGTTTGAGTATTCCCTTTAGCCCCGAGTTTACGATCACCAAATATACCTGAGGCAATATCAACACCGAGACGGAAAAATACATCGTTCTCACTCTTGCGGAGATTGCTTACATCCTTATCTTTACTTGCGATATAGCCGCCCACCTTGGCAAGATCAGCATTTCGGTTTCGTTCTAGAGAGAATGCAACCGCCGCGTCAAAACCTACTTGTTCGGACACGCGTAGAGACCCGCGGATCTTATCTTTTCCTGGCCCCGGCAAGGTTTGTCCTTCGGCGGCAGCCATTCCGATCTCAAATCCGCGTTGGGCCTCTGCGTTGGGCTGTTGTCTACGATATTCAACCGCGAGCGGATCTTCGCTAGTAAGGATCTTGCCTCGTGGGACAAGATCACCTGCCGCATCGGCCGTCCTTTCTTTATCCCTAGTCGCGGAAAACGAAATTGCGGCATCGAATCCTTTCTGTTCCTCTGGCGTCAAGTTGCCCCTGATCTTGGCTATCTCAGGTGGCAACGCTCCGTTACCTTCAACAACAGCAAGCCCGATATCAAATCCGCGTCGAGCCTTATTCTCGCCTAGTTTATTACGAAGGCTGGTCGTTAACGGGCTACCTGTTGAAAGCAGAAATCCTTTTGCGGCTAGATCGTCGATCTTGCGTCGATTTCTCAGGAGCGAATACGTAACTGCGGCATTAAAGCCTTCCTGTGCTTCAGGCGGTAAGGCGTCATGAATTCTTTGTTTACCCGGGCCAAGTTGGGTCTGGCCGTCAGCCGCTCCGAGTCCGATCTGGAAACCAATCTGGGAAGTGATTTCCCGTTGCAAAAGCATCGCCTCCTTATACTCTGGTTCATTCATCGTGATCTCAATTCCTTTCAACCTAAGCCCTTCGAGGTCGAGAGATGCCCGTTCGAAGTCGCACTGATTCTGCAGTCCTGGGGCCGCGGGGGAATTTCTAGCTTTCGCCTGACGAGCTGCTTCACAAATCGGAATGGACGGGCCGGTCGAACCGCCGGGTAGCCGAACACGAGCACCGGCGTCGACAGCATTCGCATCGACCGTAATCCCAAATGTCCTTGGGTCACCACAGATCAGCCCGATCGCGTCGACCAATTCTCCGGTTCTTCCGCTCATCCCAACTGCGACAAGTCCGGTTGGACAACTCTGCGTGCCATCTATTTCTTTTGGGTAAGCGGTATTTCCGTAACCGTCATAGTTATAAGTTGAAGCCCCCTTAAAACGCGCGGAATATTTCGAAACTTGTTGAGGAGCCGTAACGGCCTGTCCACAATAAAGATAGATCTCCTCAACCGTTATGTCGTTTCTTCCGCGTGCGACGAGATACATTGAGAGCAATGCAGGTGTATTCTCCGGACATACCGTACGAAATGGGCCTTTGCCGCCCGGCCCACCAAATCGCTGGGGATATGCCTTATATTGACCTTTTTTACTTGATATACAGACGGGACTTACCGCGTCAGTCCAATCCCCGGCCCAGATATCAAAACCGGTCAATATTTCCCCTTGAGGACATCTCGCCGTAAATGGGCTACCGCCTCCGCCCCCGATTGCAGGAAGTTGAACGTCAGGTCTAAGCGAGTCTCTCCCCGACCCAAGTGTCGAATCCGCTGTTTGGGAATTAACAGAAGATAATAGTGCGACCGCCATAGCCAAAACACATAAGGGGCCATGAAATCGTTGTCGGATACTCTTAACAGTCAGCATTACCATCATTTAATACCTCAGTAGATCAAACGGTCATTTTTAGGCTAGATCGCCTTATTAAACTCCATTTTTGCGATCGATTCAAGATGCACCTCGTCCGGCCCGTCGGCGAGACGAAGGGTGCGGGCGTATATCCAATACTGTGCAAGCGGAAAATCGGGTGAAACGCCTCCGCCGCCGTGAACCTGTATCGAGCGGTCGATCACTTTCAGAGCCATTTGCGGTACGAGTGCCTTGATCATCGCGATCTCGCGTCGGGCGGCCTTGTTGCCAACGCTGTCCATCATCCAGGCCGTCTTGAGCACCAGCAAACGTGCTTGGTCGATCGCAAGCCGTGCCTCAGCGATCCACTGGCGAATGACGCCTTGTTCGGCAACCGGTTTGCCAAACGCAACACGCGACTTTGCTCGCGAACACATTAATTCCAGCGAACGCTCAGCAATGCCGATCAGCCGCATACAATGATGAACACGGCCCGGGCCGAGACGACCCTGTGCGATCTCAAAACCGCGTCCCTCACCAAGGAGTAGATTATCCTTGGGCACGCGGACATTGATATATGAGATCTGCGAATGACCGTTCGGTGCGTCGTCGTAGCCAAAGACATCGACCTGACGCCGGACGATGACGCCGGGAGTTTCCATCGGCACGAGGATCATAGATTGCTGCAAATGCCTGGGCGCGGTGTCATCAGTCTTGCCCATAAATATCGAAAGTTTACAGCGGGCGTCGCCGCCACCGGTCGACCACCATTTCTCGCCGTTGAGCACATAGTCGTCGCCGTCGGATACGATCGAAGCCTGAATATTCGTCGCATCAGACGAAGCGACATCCGGCTCGGTCATCGAAAAGCACGAACGTATCTCACCGTTGAGCAGCGGCTTGAGCCACTCTTCTTTTTGCGCTGCGGTGCCGTAGAGATGCAGCACCTCCATATTCCCGGTGTCGGGTGCGGAGCAATTAAAAACCTCGCTCGCCCAAACGACGCGGCCCATCATTTCGGCGAGGGGTGCGTATTCGAGATTTGTCAGGCCCGACTCGGACGGCAAAAATAAATTCCACAACCCGGCGGACTTTGCCTTATCTTTGAGTTCTTCGATCAAACCGCTCGGCTGCCATCGGTCACCGCCATCTATCTCGGCGGTGTACGCGGCCTCGTTCGGATAAATATGCTCGTCCATAAACGCCGCGAGCTGTTTTTGCAGTTCAATTGTTTTTGCTGAATAATCGAAGTTCATAGGGTAAATTTAGCCACAGATTAGCACAGATACAGACTGATAAAAGAATGGCGGAAACAACTCAGGTAAGGCCGGGTGAAGAACTGGACATCGAGCGTTTGAAAGAGTATCTCAGTTCGCAGGGGATAGGCGATGAAACCGATATCCGGGTTGAGCAGTTCCCAGCCGGTAGCTCTAACCTGACCTATCTTGTCCACCTCGGCGACACGGAGTATGTTCTTCGCCGCCCTCCATTTGGCAATACGGTCAAGACGGCGCACGACATGGACCGGGAGTTTAATGTGCTCTCAAAACTGTCAGCCGTTTATCCGCCCGCGCCCAAGCCGCTGCTGATCTGTAAAGACCTATCAGTGATCGGCTCCGAATTCTATCTAATGGAACGGCGAAACGGACTGATTATCCGAGGCGAAATTCCGGGTTTTGGAGTCCCGCCTTTAGGCGGCCGGATAGACTCATCGCAGGAGTACCGACTCAAGGTCTGCAAAAGTTTTATCAAAAACCTCGCCGATCTGCACGCCCTCGACTACACGGCAGCTGGTCTCGGCGACCTCGGTAAACCCGAAGGTTATGCCCGCCGTCAGGTCGAAGGCTGGACAAAACGCTACTTTGCCGCAAAAACCGACACGTTGCCTGAGCTCGAAGGCGCGATCAGC
The DNA here is from genome assembly GCA_002360555.1 of Chloracidobacterium sp. UBA3360. Classification (GTDB taxonomy): domain Bacteria; phylum Acidobacteriota; class Blastocatellia; order Pyrinomonadales; family Pyrinomonadaceae; genus OLB17. Next base: position 38,437 of record DEQS01000007.1, on the reverse strand, counting down.
TGGCTAAATGACAATATCCCGCCAGACTCCGGAGCATCGCTGGTTCATAACGATTACAAATTTGACAACGTCATGCTCGACCCGGACGATCTCACGAGGATAACGGCGGTGCTGGATTGGGAAATGGTTACGGTCGGCGACCCCTTGATGGACCTCGGCACGACACTTGGCTACTGGATGTCAGGCGAGGTCGGGGATGAGCTGTTAAATATGCCGTTCAACCCTCGCGTCCTAATGGAAAATATTACCCGTCAAGAACTAGTCGAAATGTACGCCGCCGCATCCGGCCGCGACGTATCAAACATCCTGTTCTATTACGTCTTTGGCACATTCAAGATCGCCGTCATTGCTCAGCAGATCTACGCGAGATATGTAAAGGGTTTTACGCAGGACAAGCGGTTTGCGAACTTTAATAAATTTGTCGCGGCTTTGGGAGGTATTGCCAATGGCTCAATTAATAAAGGGCAGATTTAAGACATTTGGAAGTTTGGTTAATTGGGTTTAACCGTTTTCTTTTCTTCCTTTTCAACATTCACCCAAAAGTATCCGACTTTATCATCCTTAATAATACTGCTCGTGCTTTTGGAATTATCGATAAAGATATTTGTGAAATACGCCTTGTAATATAAAACAAAAAAGATCGAGCCTAGAGTTGGTTTCTCTACTTCGCGATAATCTAACCAAATTTCGCGTGGTGGGTTAGTCTTAAATCCGCGAAAGTTTTTCTGAAAATAGCTTGTATCCGCAATAATTTTGCTGCCTGCCCCATCAATCTGATAAATACCTTCCCCACCAAAGACCGCCGTCCCATCAGGCTGAAACGCCGGGAGCATCCAAACATTAAAGGTCTTATCTGAATTCTGACGAATATACTGATTGAATCTCGGTGAGTTTGCTGGAATTTTTGCTGTCAATGTTGACTTAGCAGTTGTAAGCGCCCGGGCATGTGTATTTAGAAATTTTTGATCAACCGTGTCTGTGGTTTTAGTAATTTTGCCTGCTGAGTCAAACAGATAGTGGAATACCAAATCATATTTGTCATTCGCAAACTTGCCGTAAACAGCATGCCAAAGTTTCTTGCCATCTTGAAAACAAAACCATTCGGCTCCTAATTTAGCGATTTCCGTCTTGTCTTCAGTCATTAAAACATCGCTTGTTTTCCACGCGACCTCATCGTACTCGACAAGCCACTGGGCGATCTCTGATTTTTTACTAAAATCCGCTGTATCAAAATTAGGCCCTGAGGTTTTCGGAGTTTGACCCGAAGAGGTAAGAGCTGAAATGAATAAAAGTGAGAGCAGAATAAAATACTTCATAAAATACAGTTTCACATCTAAAATAAGGCCTGACCGTAAAGTCAGTTCCCCGCCGTCCGCTCACGCCAACTCTCGGTTGGACCGCCGGCATCGACGCGGACCATTTCGATGGCTCCGGGCGACGGGCACACGAGGTAGCAGAGATTGCAGCCAACGCATTCTTTTTCGATGACACGCGGGTAGCGTTTGCCGTTTGATTCGACAAACTCAAAACTCTGATGTGCTCCGTCCTCACAGGCGACGTAGCAGAGATTGCACTGGATGCATTTGTCTTCGTTGACGCGGGCTTTGACGTCGTAGTTGAGGTCAAGATCGCCCCAATCTGTGATCCGTCCGACCGATTTGCCGACGATGTCGCCGACGCTCGCAAATCCTTTTTCGTCCAAATAATTATTGAGCCCGTCGATCATATCCTCTACGATGCGATAGCCGTAATGCATCACCGCCGTGCAGACCTGAACGTTTGCCGCTCCAAGCAGCATAAACTCGACCGCGTCGCGCCAAGTATTGATGCCGCCAATGCCTGAGATAGGGATATCAAACTCGGCATCGCGAGCCAATTCCGACACCATATTGAGAGCGATCGGCTTGACCGCCGTACCGCAATAACCGCCGTGGGCAGCCATTCCGTTGACGTTCGGATACGGGATCATCGTATCAACATCGACGCCCATCACCGAGTTGATAGTGTTGATCAACGAAACCGCATCGGCACCGCCTTTTTGCGCGGCGCGACCCGGCGGGACGATGTGCGTGACATTCGGCGTCAGTTTTACGATAACGGGAATGTCCGAAACCTCTTTGACCCACTCCGTGACCATACAGGTATATTCCGGCACCTGGCCCATCGCGGCGCCCATGCCGCGCTCCGACATGCCGTGCGGGCAGCCAAAATTTAACTCAAAACCGTCGCACCCCGTGTCCTGCGTTCGCTTGGTGATCTCTTGCCAAGCCTCTTTTTTTGACTCGACCATCAGGCTAGCGATTACCGTATGGTTCGGGTATTTCTTCTTACACTCCGCCATCTCTTTGAGATTGACCTCAAGCGGACGATCCGTGATCAGCTCAATATTATTGAGCCCGATCATGCGAACCTGGCCTTGATCAAGAGCAGCGAGTCGCGACGAAACATTTGTGATCGGTTCGCCAAGCGTTTTCCAAACCGCCCCGCCCCAACCGGCGTCAAAGGCACGTTCGATCATCGAACCCATATTCGTCGGCGGTGCCGACGCCAGCCAAAACGGATTAGGAGACTTTATCCCTGCAAAATTTGTAGTTAGATCAGCCATATATTAATGCGGATTTGGATCAACCGGAGCCTTAGGCGGGTCGCGCAGAATGGCCCCGGCAAACTCGACCTTTTCTCCGGTTAACGTTTCATGAATTCCCATCGCGGCGTGTTTGCCCATTTGCGAAGCATCGACCGCCTCGGCACCTCCATTGGCACAGTCGCCGCCGGCAAATATTTTTGCGTCGGATGTCTGCATCTGTCCGTTAACGACAACGCGGCCTTTTTCGTCTACATCGACACCTGCGATGTCGGTAAAGAACGACGCCATTTTTTGCTGGCCGATAGCTTTAATGACCATGTCGCAGTCGATCGCAAATTCGCTCTCGCCTTGGAGCACGGTCATGCCGTTAACCCTCGAATCCCCCTTGATCTCGACGGGAATGGTTTCCCACATAAATTCGATGCCGTCTTTGCGGGCAAGTTCTAGTTCGTATTCGTAAGCCGGAGCGTCTTTTTCAGTGCGGCGATACATCAATGTGACCTTCTCTGCTCCGAGGCGTTTGGCTTGTGTCACGGCGTCGATTGCCGTGTTACCCGCTCCAATGACAACAACATTTTGCCCAAGCGGAATGCTTTTCCAATCGCGGGTCTTTATCTTTTCGATAAGATCGAGAGCGTCAAACACGCCGTCGAGGTCTTCACCGGGGATGCCCAGTTTGTTGGTCTCGCCGAGGCCGACACCAAGGAAAACAGCGTCGTGCCATTCCCTGAGCATCGCCATGCTGACGCGATTGACCTTGCCCAATATTTCAGTTTCGTCATCGCCGCCGGTGATCCGCGTGTTGAGGATAAATTTCACGCCCATGCGGGCGATATGGTCGACCTCGCTCAACGACACAGTCTGCGGCATTTTGTACTCGGCCATGCCGTAGGTATCGAGCCCGCCGGCCTTTTCTTTGGCTTCGTAAACGGTCACGTCATAGCCGAGCCGTGCGAGATACGCGGCACACGAAAGCCCCGCCGGGCCTGAGCCGACAATGCCGACCGACATGCCGTTTGGCTCGCACTTTTCAAATATCTGCTTATCAACCGCCATCGCGTGGTCGGTCGCATAACGCTGGAGCCGCCCGATCTCGATAGGTTTTTTTATGAGCGTTTTCTCGACGCACGCACCTTCGCACAGCACCTCGACCGGGCAGACACGGGCACAGCTTGCACCGATGGGATTTGCGTCAAATATCACGCGGGCCGAGCCGATGACGTTGCCGCTCGCGATCTTTTTGATAAATCCGGGCACATCTATATGTGTCGGGCACGCGTGCATACACGGCGCGTCGTAGCAATATAGACAGCGGTTGGCCTCTTGCATGGCCTCGGCGGCAGACATTGCCGGGTTGATCTCGGCAAAATTATGCTCGATCTGTGTTATGTCCAGCGGGGTACAAAATGCATTATCCATACGCTTTTTAGCTGACCTTTACAAAATATTTGCCGTCAAAACGATAGGTGATAAATTTGCTCGTGACGCGTCCCTGGGGCGTACGTTTGTCTTCGATAACGACGGGGAAACGAAAACTTTTATTTGCCTCGTTGTAAGAGAAAAGCCTCACTGGCCGCTCAGGATGATCGACCACAGTAAAAAAATCAAAAGCAAAACCGACAGAATTCTTGATACCCGAAGCCGTGCGAATGACCTTTGCGTCCACATCAAGCTTTTCGCCGTTTATTCGAAAGGCCTTGATCGTTTGTCCCGCAAGCGATGTCGAACCGATAAACGTCGATACGCCAAGATAGATCGGCCCGCCGGTGGTGTCGGTCTGAAATATCTGATGGTAAAAGACCCCGGCGCTTTCGTCTTCTCTTTTCTCTGTCCAACTATAGACCTTACCGCTCTTGCCGCGGTACTGAAAAACACTGGCAAAATCATGCATCGTACCGCCGGTTTCGAGATCCCATGAATAGATCCGTAGACGCCCGTCCTTAGAGGTGGTGACGTACATCTTGTCTTTCAGGCCGGGAAAGTTGAATTTTAATATGTCGGCGCGTTTGCCGTATTTGAGCAGCTTGTCCCGAAGATCGGCGTTATTTTTAGCCAGCTTTGCATCGTCATAGCCGCCGTTGTAATTGCCGTATTTGGAGATGTTGTCGAGATATCCGACAAATTCACGCTCGACGGCAGACGGCGTCTGCGCGAATGAAGCACTCGCGACGAGTAAAAACAGAATGGCCAGAAAACTGTGTCTCATTTTTATTAATCGTCAATGATCGGACCGTACGCATCCGGACGACGATCTCGGAAAAACTGCCAAGTGTTGCGCACCTCGCGGATCTTGTCCATATCGAGGTCGGCGACGACGAGTTCGTCCTGATCGCGTGAGCCGACCGCAAGCATCTGGCCGCGCGGGTCGCAGAAATAGCTCTGGCCGTAAAACTCGCCGATGTTCCACGGGGCCTCGGTTCCGACGCGGTTGATGGCTCCGACAAAATAGCCGTTTGCGACTGCGTGTGCGGGTTGTTCGAGTTTCCATAGATACTCGGAAAGTCCCGCTACGGTTGCCGACGGGTTAAAAATGATCTCCGCTCCGTTTAGCCCCAGGCATCTCGCCCCCTCGGGAAAATGCCTGTCATAGCAAATATAGACGCCGATCCGTGCGTACGCCGTATCAAAACATGGATAGCCAAGATTGCCGGGCTTAAAGTAAAACTTTTCCCAAAATCCGGGAGCGACGTGCGGGATGTGCGTCTTGCGATACTTTCCAAGATAGGTGCCGTCGGCGTCGATGACGGCGGCGGTGTTGTAATAGACACCCGTCTGCTCTTCTTCGTAGATCGGCACGACGATGACCATGCCGTTCTGTTTGGCGACCTCTTGCATCAGCTTTACCGTCGGGCCGTCGGGAATGCGTTCGACCGACTCGTACCAACGGGTCGTCTGCTCGGCACAAAAATACGGCATTGTGAAAACCTCTTGAAAGCAAAGCATCTGTACGCCTTGCTTTGCCGCATCTTCGACCATCGTCATCTGATGGTCGATGTTCGCCTTGCGGATCTGCTCGATCGGAGCATCGGTCGGGGCAACGTTATGAGCCTGTATCAGGCCGGCCTTAATTATTCTCGACATACGTTTTTTGTCCTTAAATATTATTTTTTCCCTGCCGGAGCAAATTTTTCATCGCTGACCGCCGCGTTATTTTTTACATCGACTATCTTTCGCATCCACTGTATTTGCGGCATCGCATATTTGATCGTCGTCGGCAGCTTAACACCGCCAAAATCCTTATGGTCAAGATAATCTACCTGAAAAACATGGTTACCCATAATGGTCGGCGACGACGCCGTTCGCCGTATCAGAAAGCCCGTCGCAACATCAAAATAAAGCCGCTCGCGGCTATTATCCGCAAGAGTTCCCAAAACCAAATAAACGTCACGGCCGTCGATACGGTCGAGGAAGCGAAATTCGAGCTTGGAATAAACGGGCTTGAGATCCGCGTTGGCAAAGATCTGAGCCTCGCGCTTGATCTGCTCTGTTTCATCTATTTTCAGATCGATCTTTGCACTGTCGCCCGTCTTCCAGGCAGATTTGCCGTCAAAAACTTCGCTGACGACGTATTTGCCATAGGTCGTGTTTGCCGCCATCTTACTGCCTTTCTGAAAGATCTCTTCGGGCTCGGTCGTTTTGCCGTCGGGCTCGACACGGGTCGCTTTGATCTCGCGCGAGGTCACTTTGGCGATATTTGCCGCACCGCCCATCGCGGTTTCGTATTTGGCAAGTATTTCCTCAACCGTCGGCTTCTTTTCCGGTTGTTTGGGCCGTTCCTCCGCAGGTTTTGCCGCCGTCAGCGGAAAGCTTGGCTGCGGATGCGAGCGGCCGTTATGGCAGGTGTTGCAGTTGATCTCAGGCCGGCCGTTAAAATTGACCTTGTTCAGGTCAAACATCATCGTCATCATCTTGCGGGCCATGTCCTTGTGCTCATTGCCCTCTTTCTCATAGTCGCCGTCATTAGACGCATGACAAAATGCACAATTGACCCCGAGCGACGCCGACATCATATTCATGACCTTGCCCATTTGATCCGCGGGCATGTCGTTCAAAACCTTGATGCTTTTGAATTTCTGCCCGGCGGTCTCGACCTTGGTCTGCGCGGTCGCAGTTTGGGTTTTCATAACGAGCATTACTACGAACGGAACGCTCAATAAAATGGTAATTATCTTGATTTTCTGCTTCATTTATATATCGTCCTAACTCATCCAATTGACGCCGGCTTCGGGATTCCATTTGGTGGTAGTTTTCTTTAATTTCGTCCAAAATTCGATCGAGCTTTTGCCTGTTATGTCGTTTGCTCCAAACCGGGAATCGTTCCACCCGCCAAATGAAAATGGCTCACGTGGAACGGGCACACCAATATTAACGCCGATCATGCCGGCACTCGCGTGTTCCATCACGTATCGGGCAAGCCCACCGCTCTGGGTAAATACCGCCGCTGCGTTGCCATAAGGATTGGCATTTTCGATCTTGATGGCTTCGTCCAATGTGGTGGTTCGCATGATGGATATTACTGGCCCAAAGATCTCTTCGGTGGCGACGGACATTTCCGGCGTCACATAGTCGATGACGGTCGGGCCTACATATGTTCCGCCCTCTTTTCCGTTAACAACGGCGTTTCGGCCATCAACTAAGATCTTTGCCCCATCACGTTCGGCCTCAGAAATAAATCCTTCGATACGCTCTTTAGCGGCTTGCGAGATAACGGCACCAAGATTTTGGCCGGGCACGATCTTACGAGCCTCGGCACATATCTGATCAATGATCGGCTCGACATCACCCACCGCAAGCATCGCCGACGCGGCCATACATCGCTGTCCCGCACAGCCCGACATCGAAGCCGTCACATTCGACGCCGTCATCGCCGGATTTGCGTCTGGCAGCACAAACAGATGATTTTTTGCTCCTCCGAGAGCAATGCACCGTTTCAACGCGTTGGTGCTTTGCTGGTAAACGAGCTTTGCGACCTTGGTCGATCCCACGAAACTAACCGCCTCAATATCGGGGTGAGCACAAATGCCCTCGACAATCTCTTTGCCGCCATTGATGACATTGAAAACACCGTCCGGCAACCCCGCGTCCTTTAATAACTGAGCCATTCGCAGCACTGAAAGCGGCACGAGTTCGGACGGCTTCATTATCATTGTGTTGCCGAGAACCAAAGCATTCGGCATCGTCCAATTTGGCACCATTAGCGGGAAATTAAATGGTGCGATCGACGCCACAACACCAACCGGAAAATGCTCTGTCCGGCATTCGACACCTCGGCTGACCTCTAACACCTCGTTCGAAACAAGCTGCGGCATCGAGCATGCAAATTCGGTCAGCTCGATGCTCTTATCGACCTCGGCCTTAGCCTCATCCCAGGTCTTGCCGTTTTCTTCGGAGATCAGGGCGGTCAGCTCGTCCGAGTTTTGCTCAAGCAGATTCCTGTATCGGAAAAAAACCTGAACACGCTCTTTGATGGGCTGATGCCCCCACGATTCAAGTGCGGCCTTGGCCGAAGCAACCGCCTTATTCAACTCATCAACGGTCGACATCGGCACGGTCGATAATAAATTGCCGTCCAGCGGCGAGGTGACATCGAGATCGTTAGACGAACCACTCTCGACAAACTCGCCGTTATAAAAATTCTTAACTCTTTGATACTTCATTATTTCCTTTTATCCGCGGGGGAATTGCTGCCATCAGAGCCCAATGCACGACAAATGCAACGCCGAATCCAACAAACCAACCGTAATCAAATAGTAATTTGGCCTTTGGCTCGATCGAAGTAAATACATTTGCCGGTATGCCTATTCTCTCTAGCCCTAATATTATCCACGAACTCCACGCTAATGCACAGCCCAAAAACGTCGCAACAACAGCCCGCCAGTTCCAACCGCCGTATATTCCCTTGCTGCGATAAAGATCGCCGAGGTTTAGGTCCTTGCGGCGAATGATCCAATAGTCCGCGATCAGTACTCCGGCGATAGAGCCAAGCCCGCCCGAATAGCCGCCTAGCCACCCAAAAATATATCCGCTTGGGTCGGCCAACAGTTTCCAAGGTTGCATTAGGATACCGATGATGCCCGTAATTAAACCGCCAGTACGGAAACTAATCCATCGCGGAAACGCATTGGCGAAGTCATTTGCAGGTGAGACTACGTTCGCCGCGATATTGACCGAAAGCGTAGCGATAACGATTGTAAACATCGAGATCGCGACAACCACCGGCTGGGAGAATTGACCGACTAATTTGATTGGATCCCAAGCCTCAGCCGGATTCATATGCGGAAAAACGACGACCGCCGCCGAGGTGATCAAAATTCCCATGGCCGCAAAAATAGCCATCGTCGTAGGCAAAGCGACAACCTGTCCGACAACCTGTTCTCGCTGGCTTTTTCCAAACCGTGTAAAGTCCGGCATATTGAGCGACAGCGTCGCCCAGAAACCGATCATTGCGGTTAGACTGGGAATAAAAACATCCCAAAAATCCTTGAAAGTATTGAACTTACCGGGCTCGTGCAACAAAAAACCAATGCCACCTGCTTGGTATAAAAACCATCCGAGCAGAACGGCAGTCATGATCAAAACATACGGTGCCGCCCAATTCTCTACAATGCGGAGCAGATCCATTCCGCGATATATGATGACAATATTCAGCCCCCAAAAGAGCATGAACGACAGCCATTCGGTCGGCGTATGGCCGCCAATTGGCCCGCCAAGCAGCGTCGCCCAGCCGGGAATGAACGCCGCAAAAAAAGTCTGCAAAGCCTGTCCGCCGATCCATGCCTGTATCCCAAACCAACCACAGGCCACGATCGCACGCATGATCGCGGGGAGGTTCGATCCCCACGTTCCATAAGCGGCGCGAGCAAACACGGGAAACGGAATGCCGTACTTTGTCCCGGGATGCGAATTGAGCAGTATCGGGGCGAGCACGATGATATTGCCGAGCAGGATCGTCAGCAGAGCCTGCCACCAGTTCATCCCCGCCGAGATCAGCCCCGACGCCATCATATACGTCGGAATGCAATGCGCCATCGAGATCCACAGAGCGGCGTAGTTATAGGTCGTCCAATTGCGTTTCGCGACCGGCACGGGTGCGAGGTCCTCGTTATAAAGGGCCGAGCCCTCGATCTCCCGCAGGGCATCGTCCTTTAACTCCACGCGTCCGTCGTCGTGTTGGATAGTTTCGGTCATAAGCTAATTTTCCCCGATCGCCTCATCGTATCGTTCAACCGTTCTGTCCGGAGTTACGTTGGAACACCAACACGGCGGACTATGTCTGCGAAGCACGCCTCAGAACGAATTTTTTCCCAAATATAGTCAACTTTAAGAAAAACGAAAACTACCCGTTTTTTTTTCATCTCGACCTCCAACAATTCGCACGCCTTTTCGCTGTTGCCTAGGTTTGCGTGATTGATCGCTAAGTCAATCGCGTCGCCGGAGTTTCCTTCTCGCTTTGCTCTTTCGATACTCAGCTCCATTTGCGTTTGCCAATAACCGTTTGCCCCAGAGGCCTTTACAGCGCCAAAAAGTCTATTTGACATCGACTCGATTCTAGCCGGATCCTCTCCGTCCAACAAAAAACCTTTACGGCGGGCGTCGATTGCTTCCTGAAACAGCCCTTTGGCTTCATATGCGGTCGCTAGGTAATAATGCGTGCGTACGTAATTTGGGTCTATCGCTAATAATTTTTTGAAATGCTCAATGGCGCGGTCAAACTGTCGCGCATAGATAAAAGCCATCCCCTGATCGGTAAGGATCGCCATTGAAACCGGATCGAATTCAGCGGCCTTCGCATACTCCCCATTGCTCTCGTCAAATCTGCCCAAAGCCGCTAGCGATTCTCCATACCAGTGATGGGCGGTCGGATAATTTGGGCTCAGCTCGATCGCTTTTTTGAATTCGGTCTCTGCTCGTGAAAAATCCCATTCATAATAGAATGCAACATTTGCAAGGACATTGTGCGCCTCACCAAGGGATGGATCTAGCTCAAGCGCTCTTAATGCTGCAGATTTAGCTTTGAGATTGTATTCGGCAGGTCTGTCACTGATAACGTAACTGGTAGCAAGCCCAACATATGCAAGTGCGTATTTTGGGTCTTTTTCGATCGCCTTTTGAAAGAATTCACGTGATTTGACCTCGCTGTCGCCGGTCCGTTTGTTCCACTGAAACAGGCCTTGAAGATATAGTTGGTATGCCTCCGGGTCGGCTGTATAAGTCTTTGCAAGGTTCTCCTTATCAGCCCCGGAAAGTTTTGTCTTAAGCTTGTTGGAAACGTCCCCCGCGATCTCTCTTTGCAGGGAAACAATATCGGAAAGTTTACGAACATACTGGTCGCCCCAGATCTGATTGCCGGTTGACACATCGACCAGATCAAGGCTTAAGGTAACTGAATCACCGCGTTTCAATAAGCGCCCACTCAAAACCGCCTGCACGCCTAAATCAACTCCGATCTGACGGGGTTCGGTGTTACTACCCTTATACCGAAAAACCGAACCGCGGCCCTTTACGGCTATGTTAGGGAGTTGCGAAAGACTGTTTATTAATGTTTCTGTCATTCCATCAGAAAGGTATTCAAAATCCGATTCCCCGCTTGCGTTCACTAGCGGCATTACGGCGATGGAATTGATCTGTTTGGCCGGAGTGATGTATCGATATCCGAAAATTCCGCCTAGGACGATGACCGCAAGTGCAATCGGAGCGAACAATAGACGTTTGTCGACCCCTCGATGCCTCCGAACGACATCGCCCGTTCCGGTCGGCAAGATCGCCGTTTGTTCGGTCAGCTGTCTCTGCACCCGTGTCGGTGCCTCGCCCGGAGCAGCGGTCGAGTGCAAGATCGCCGTCGCCGGCTCATCGCCCGACGAAGCCGTCGCCGGGCCTTCGAGCAGCGCATTGCCGTCATCGAGACAATACAACAGAGTATCGTCATAATAATCCCGTCTACATTCAGGGCATCGTTTCATAGGTTTTTGCGAATGGAATTAGCACACCATTCTAACCCATTTTCTGCCATTTTGTGCGGGTATATGCTATGTGAAAGCCGTTTTTCTGTGCGTTTTTTTGCGACTGGCTGCCGGGCAGAGCACCCATTATCGCTAAGGTGCAGCCCTTTTCGGCGGCAAATTTTAGGCGTGCGGTGAGCAGAGCGTTTTGAGCTCCTTGATTACGGCCTGCGGGAACGGTGCTGGCACCGGCAAGCATCGCTATGTCGCCCTGGACGTACAACATCCCGGTCGCGATCGCTTTGCCATCAAGTTCTGCAATGTACGGATACGCTCCGGCACATTGGGCCGAGATCCCGCCAAACTTGTACATAAATTCGGCTAACCCTTCGTGTTCGGTCGCCCACGCATCGGCAGATGTTTTTGCCCAAAGATCGACCTCATCCGGGGAGATGACCCGCGTTGTAATACCTTCATTTCGCACGACAGTTTCGACGTCACCCGCGATCTCGCGAACTAGGATGCTGGTCAGTTCGATCGGCCGATAGCCGCGCGTCGATAGCAAAGACATTTGCGAAGGGTCAGTCAACGGACTCACCTCATGAAAAACCGGAGCACCTCGTTTTTGAAAAAATGCTTCGATCTCGTCTAGGTGTTCTTGAGTGGTTTCTTCAAATATGCCCAGCCCAAATGTTTGTGTTAGCGGCGATTCGACACCGTCAAACATCGCATACGCTCCACCAACCTCGATCCACGCCGCACCAACCTCTGGCATCAGCCGCGCGCGGGTCTCGACAAAATCAGCATTTGAGCGAGCCTCGGCCCGTTCGATCTTTTGTGATAATTCTCGGTCGATGTAGATCATTTGTTCTTGCTTTAAATTCCTCGCAATTATAGGTCAACATTGTGGTTTTCCCATAATTTCAAAACCGTCATTCAGACTTTTGCTGATATTTGTTTACAATGTGTGCAAGCGATTTTTTAGCTAATTCGCATTAAAAAAAGGAGACAAATATTTTGAAAAAACAATTCCAGTTGATACTCACCATTGCGGCCATTGCCGGCGCCGCCCTTATGATCGCATGTGATCAGATCGACGAAGCCAATAAGCTCATCAACGCCTCGAATCAAAAGGTGCTTGAGGCTCAAAAGATCTTTGAGAAAGCCAACGCGGATAGCGATGCTCTGCTAGCGGGCGAGGTCGATGATCTGAAGACGAAAAATCAGGCCAAGGCTAAAGAGACGATCGCAGCCTATGAAAAAGCAGGCGAGATGTTTAAGGCCGCAGCCAAAGATTTTGATGACGCCGGCAAACTTAAACTCAACGACAAGCTCAAAACCTACGTTGGTTTAAAATCCAAACAGCTCGTCAAAACGGGCGAATACGTAGCATCGCTCAAGGAAGGCCTACAGGTCCTGATGTCCGCATCCGTCGAGGATATGGAAAAGAAAATGAACGACTACAAGACAAAGAATGAAGCGCTTTCAAAAGAAGTGGACGATCTCGCCGCACAAGTCAAAAAGTTTGAGGAAGAAAACAAAGACATCATCAAATAGTTAGTGTTTACAGAAAACATGGTCCGCTGGCGAATAAGTTTTCGGCAGCGGATCTTTTTATTTGACGGCGGGAAGACCGCGAAACCCCGCTATCGTTATTCCAGCATTTTCGAGATCACGACCCTTTGACGTATTGCCTGTCAGTAGCATTACCGACCGCACACCTAGTTCTGCAAGAATCTCCGCCGCCGGGCGATAATCGCGGGCGTCCGCTGAAAACCCGGCCGCGACATAAGCATCCGCCTGGCTCATTCCCGCTTTTTTGAACGGGATACTCTTCATCAACGCGAGATGCCCATTGCCCTTGCCTTCCTGATCGAGATAAACGATGACCCCTCGTCCGGCTTGCTGAATTGCGGCCTGTGCAGCGGCCATTTCGTCGGCACATTCACATTCGACGCTGTTAAAAACGTGACCGCCAATACAAGCGGAATGTATGCGGCAAAGTATATTTTCGCCGCCGGACACATCGCCGAAAACGAGGGCGATCGACTCGGCTTGGCCGTCATAATAAAGCGTCTCAGTAAATACTCCGAATCTCGTTTTGAGTTCTCGTTCTGCGAGGCGAATGATCATTCCATATAATTTACTATTTCATCCGACGTCATGGCTAGCCCGCTGATCCTAAGATCCGATAGCTGCCTGCGCCGCTGCGAGTCTGGCGATGGGCACTCGAAACGGTGAACAGCTTACATAATCCATGCCTAGTTTGTGACAGAATTTTACGCTGTCGGCGTCTCCGCCATGCTCACCGCAGATGCCGACCTTTAGCTTGGGTTTGATCTCGCGGCCCCGCTCGATGCCCATACGGATCAGTTCGCCGATGCCGTCAGTATCGATGGTCTGAAAAGGATCGTACGGCAATATCCCCAGGTCGAGGTACTTTGGCAAGAATCCGCCGATATCGTCGCGGCTAAACCCAAAGCTCATCTGCGTCAGATCGTTTGTTCCGTAACTAAAGAAATCCGCCACTTCAGCCATCAATCCGGCCCTGATCGCGGCCCTCGGCGTCTCGATCATTGTTCCGTAAAGGAAAGGTATCTTCTTCAGCTTCTGCTTTTCACAGACCTCTTTATAGACTAGGTTGACGATCTCTTTCTGATGCTTCAATTCGTTGAACGTGCACGTTACGGGAATCATTATCTCCGGCAGAGCCTTCTTCCCTGCTTTGATCAATTCCGCAGTCGCCTCGAGTATCGCTCTGACCTGCATCTCCGTTATTTCCGGATAGCTGATCCCGAGTCGAACGCCGCGGTGGCCGAGCATCGGGTTGTTTTCCGCGAGAGCGATCACTCTTCTTTTTAGCACGCTCATACTAATGTCGAGCACCTTGCTAAGCTCCAACAGCTTGTCCTTGTCATGCGGCACAAATTCATGCAGCGGTGGATCGAGCAGGCGGATCGTTACCGGCCGGCCGTTCATAACTTTTAGCGTGTCTTTCACGTCTTTTTTGACGAATTTGTACAATTCGTTCAGTGCCTTGCGTCGTTCCGTTTCCGACTTGCTAACGATCATCTTCCGCAAAAGGAATAGCGGCTGCTCACCGCCTTCGCCGTAGAACATATGCTCCGTCCTGAAAAGGCCGATGCCCTCAGCCCCAAACTTCAGAGCCTGTGACGCGTCCTCGGGCGTTTCAGCATTTGCCCGAACACCCATTGTCTTGACCTTGTCGACGAGCTTCATCAGGTCTTTATACGACTGATTTTTGTCGAGATCGATATCGACGAGAGCCATGCTCCCGGTGTAAACAAGCCCTTTGGTGCCATTCAGGCTCAGCCAATCGCCTTCGCGGATAACTGTCCCGTCTTTCGCTTTGAAATTTCTAGCATCGTGGTTGATCTCGATGTCAGAGCAGCCGACGATACAGCACTTACCCCAGCCACGGGCAACCAGAGCAGCATGCGAAGTCATACCGCCTTTTGACGTAAGGATCGCCTCCGCTTTGTGCATTCCGTCAACGTCTTCGGGCGACGTCTCCTCGCGAACCAAAATTACGTTTTCACCTTTCTTTGCCCATTCAACGGCGTCATGCGAGGAAAATACTACCCGTCCGCGTGCCCCGCCAGGCCCCGCCGGCAGACCTTTAGCGATCGGCTTAGTGCTAAGTTCGACCTTTGGGTCGAGCATCGGCAGCAGCAGTTCGACTAGCTGATTCGGACCGACGCGCATCACCGCGGTATTGATATCGATCAGCTTTTCAGCGTGCATTTCCGTCGCCATTCGCACGGCGGCAACGCCATTGCGCTTTCCGACACGGCATTGCAGCATATAGAGTTTTCCTTTTTCGATGGTGAACTCAATATCCTGCATGTCCTTGTAATGCACTTCGAGCCGTTTTTGATATTCAAACAGTTCCTGATAGAGCTCAGGCATCAATTTCTCAAGCGTTTTGAACTGCTTGCTCTGTGCATTCTTTGAATATTCGTTGACAGGAGCCGGCGTTCGCGTTCCTGCGACCACGTCTTCGCCCTGAGCATTGACTAGATATTCACCGTAAAACTTGTTCTCGCCATTCCCCGGATTCCGCGTAAACGCAACGCCCGTGCAGCTATCCGTACCCATGTTGCCAAAGACCATAGCCTGGACATTCACCGCCGTTCCCCATTCATCGGGAATATTCTCGATCGCCCGGTATTCAACCGCCCGCTTGCCGTTCCAACTGCTGAATACGGCGCTGATCCCGCCCCACATCTGATCCCAAGGGTCCTCAGGAAAATCGGTCCCCAGCACCTTCTTTACCGTCTTCTTAAAGTCGTTAACAAGCGCTTTCAATTCAGGCACAGTAAGGTCCGTATCGCTCGCGTATCCCTGCTTCACCTTTACGGCTTCGAGCTTTTCATCAAGCTGCTTGCGGATGCCCTTGCCGCCTTTCGGCTCGATGCCTGCACCCTTTTCCATCACAACGTCGGCGTACATCATGATCAACCGCCGGTATGCGTCGTACGCAAATCGCTCATCCCCGCTTTGCTCGATCAGTCCCTTGATCGTCTTTCCGTTCAGCCCGACGTTCAGCACCGTTTCCATCATTCCGGGCATTGAACGGCGTGCTCCCGACCGAATTGAAACCAATAGCGGATTCTTTTCATCCCCAAACTTCTTGCCGGTCAGTTTCTCCATCCGGAGCATCGATGCCTCGACCTCGGCTTTCAGCGTCTTCGGATAGGACTTCTTGTGGGCCGTCAGGTAAGTACAAACCTCCGTCGTTACCGTAAAACCGGGCGGCACCGGGAGTTTCAGTTCCGGATGACCTGCCATTTCAGCTAAATTCGCCCCTTTGCCGCCCAAAAGGTCCTTCATTGACTCATTCCCGTCGGCCTTGCCGCCGCCGAAGAAGTAAACATATTTATTGTTTTTTCCGGTCGTTGCCATAGATAAAAATCACTCTCCTTCGTCGAGATTACGACCACACTCCGTCAAAACATAGGACGCAGGTCACAAAGCCACCGCTCCGAGAGCAAAATTTGGCTGTCAGTTGTTTGAATTTTCGAATTTACTCCGGCGACTAAACCTTTTCGCACTCGCCGCCTACTTGATCTTTTTCGCCTTGGCCAATTGCTGCTTACCACGCATTACGGCAAGTTCGGTAACTAGTCCGTTCTCGCCCTTTATAAAACTGTATGTAAGCAAGGGTTCGTCATCCATAAAGTAGTCTGTTTCGCTCTCAGGCAGCAATTCTTGTTTCTCAGCGTCCGTGCCCTCTTGCACCATCAACTTTCGTCCTTCGCGACTGACGATGACGATGAAGGTCGGGTCAGCCGGATTTGGCTGATACTGTCCGACAAATGGATCAAATATTTTCGGATCGACCTTCGCCACCGATCGATTAGGAAGCACGTCAGGAATATATCGATCTGCGATGCCTGCGGCAATTGAGGCAGCATTTGCACCGTCCCCATTTGTCAGCACAATCACCGACAGCTTATCGTCCACAAGCCTCGTAAACTCAGCTCGAAAGCCGGGCAGGGACCCGCCGTGACGAACCTGTCTATGATTTCCCGCCGGTTCCAACTGCCAACCGAAACCGTAGGGATATGTCTCGCCATTATTCAGCTTCACCGGCGTCCACATCTGATCACGTGTTGCTTTGGTCAAAAACTTATCGCTGTAGAGGGCGGCGTCCCACTTTGCCAGATCATTGACCGTAGAAAGAAATGCCCCACTCGGACGAAGAGCAAAATAGATATCGGCGTTTTGGTATTTACCTTTCGACCAAGCGTAACCGTTTGCGCGGTTTGGGACCAGGTCGGTCATCGTCGTCGTTCGCGTAGAGTTCATTCCGAGCGGCGTAAAAACGCGTTCGGCCAGAAAATCACCCCACGGCTTCCCACTGACTTTGCGGATGATCTCAGCGAGCGAAAAGTATCCAACGTTGCAGTACTGCCATTTATCGCCTGTTTTGAAAACCAGAGGCACGCCGTAAGCCGTTTTGATCACGTCCGCATCGCTCTGTATCTTGAGCGGGTCGAATCCGGGTGCCTCGCGGACAAGCCCGGATGTATGTGTCAAGAGATGTCTGATCGTAATATCCTTCCAGGTGTCAGGCGTGCCTTCCAGAAATTTGCCGATCTTGTCGTCGAGACTCAGTTTGCCGTCCTGAACGAGTAGCATTATCCCGGTCGCGAGAAACTGCTTGCTGACAGACGCGATCTTAAAGACGGTGTCCGGTGTCGCAGGGACATTGAGCTCAACATTGGCCATCCCGTAACCGGCGGCCTTTATGACCTTTCCGTCTCGAACGACAGCGATCGAGACGCCCGGGACGTGCTGTTTCTGCATTGCCGCCCGGACATAATCATCGACCTTGTCGGCCCGAACCGCGACCGTCGCGGCAAACATTAATATCAGGACGAAGACGCTTTGGCTCCGCAAATTACTCGGTTTCATAATATTTAGGATTCTAAATCTTCTTAGCAGAATCTTACGGCAATCGCGGCAGACTAGTTCCGATTTTCTAAACCTTTACACACTCGCCGCGTTTGAGGAATTGCCCGTCGCCTTGTTTGCCGGTGTGCTCGCCGTTTTGAATAACAACGCGGCCGCGTGAGAGGACGGTCTCGACCTTGCCCTTTACTTTCACGCCTTCGTAGGACGAATAATCGACGTTCATATGCTCCGCATCAACGCCGAAGGTGTGTTCTGTATCTGGATTAAAGATGACGATGTCCGCGTCTGAACCGACCGCGATGGTGCCTTTCTTTGGGAAAAGGCCGAACATTTTGGCCGCGGCAGTCGATGTGAGTTCGACAAATCTATTCAAAGAGATTCGCTGCTCGACCACGCCGCCGTTGTAGATGAGGTTCATGCGGTTCTCGACGCCGGGAGCTCCGTTCGGGATCTTTGAGAAATCGCCGAGGCCGAGTTCCTTTTGCTCCTTCATGCAAAACGGACAATGATCGGTCGAGATGACCTGAAGGTCGTCCATCTTGAGGCCTTTCCAGAGCTCGGCACAGTTGTGTTTCTCACGCAAAGGCGGCGTCATAACGTATTTCGCACCTTCCCAGCCGTCACCGTAATCGTCGATCGAATGGAAAAGATACTGCGGACAAGTCTCCGCAAACGCCGGAATCCCGCGATCTCTCGCTTGCCTCACCTGATTCAAAGCATCCGTACAAGAAAGGTGAACAATATAAACGGGCGACTCGGCCATCTCGGCAATGGCGATCGCGCGATGCACGCCCTCAGCCTCGGCAATGGTCGGCCGCGTCAGAGCGTGATACTTCGGAGCAGTGCGGCCATCGGCTAAGAAGCGTTTGATGATCTCGTTGATGACGATGCCGTTCTCGGCGTGCATGCAGATGAGGCCGCCGCGTTGTCCTGCAGCCGACATCGCACGAAAGATCGTCGCGTCGTCCGCCAAAAACACGCCAGGATACGCCATGAACAGCTTGAACGACGTGATGCCCTCGTCCATTAGCTTATACATCTCTTTTTCATCGCCGTCCTCAAACTCGGTCGTGATGAGATGAAACCCGTAGTCGATCGCCGTCTTCCCTTCAGCCTTCTTGTGCCAAGCATCGACGCCCGCGGTCATCGATTCGCCCTTCGTCTGCACCGCAAAATCAATGATCGTCGTCGTCCCCCCAAACGCCGCCGCTCGCGTCCCGGTAAAAAAATCGTCCGACGCTTGCGTCCCGCCAAACGGCAGCTCCATATGCGTATGCGGATCGATCCCGCCCGGGATCACCAGCTTCCCCGACGCGTCCAGCACAACATCCGCCTCCATATCCAGCCGCTTGCCGATAGTCGTCACCGTCTCGCCGTCAATAAAAATATCTGCTTTGTAATCATCAACCGCGGTTACGACGCGGCCGTTCTTTATTAGAGTTTTCATTGCATTAATCTGTTCCCAGCTCTATTTTAGTAATTTCTCATCATAAGCTATTTTCCCGCCGATGAAAGTAAGAATACTGTGCGTTTTCGGCAGTTCAGGCACGGGAGCGGTGAAGATATCCTGTGAAAGGACAGATAGATCCGCCAGTTTCCCTCTAATCAAACTCCCTTTGTCTTTCTCGGTAAACTCGGCAAAGGCCGCAACCTTTGTATATGCAACTACGGCTTGCTCGCGTGTAATTGCCTCGGTTGGCCTTGAAGGATGAATTGAGGAAAACATAATGTTCAGATATGGATTCATCGGGCCATCCGAACCAAGTGCGAAATGCATTCCGCCGTCAATTAGCGAGCGAGCTTGCATGAAAGCCGTCTTGGGGGAATATCGGCTGTAGAGCATTTCAACAAACGACAAATGAGTGGGATTTTGCACAACGATCACGCCCAGTTTTCTGCCGCGTTCGATCAGATCGCCACTAACTCCGTCCCCGTGTTCGATTCGGACTCGCTTTTGCTTCCAATCAATTTTGATCTTTTCCATTGCATCAAAAACGGACTCGACGCATCGATCTCCGGAACAATGAAAGAGGATCTGTTGATTGAAATTCAGCGATTCCTTGAGCATTTTAGAGATCTCTGCTTCCGGAAAATTCATTTTACCTTTGGAACTCGGCATATCCGTGTAGGGTTGACGTGTCGCCGAACCGTGTTCAAATGGAGTGCCGTCCAAGATCCATTTAATACCACTTGCCTTAACTTTTGATTTGGTAAAATTGAGTTTTGACAACATCTGAAATTCAGAAAGATCGCGCCTGTTTTCAAAAGTGAGGGCAAACGGAATCGCACGTACCCGAATTGGCAGATCAGCCTTGACCAATAGTTTCGCAAACCGGTCAATACTCAAAGTTGACATAACTTGCATCGAAGTAACGCCAAATCGAACAGCTTCGTCCGACATCTTTTTCAGTTCGGCTATGGCAATTTCATCTGAAGCCTGATCGGCTAAGACCCTTGCTGGTCGCCACTGAGCATATTCCCAAGATCTGCCGTTAACTTTGCGCGAATTTGAAACCCGTTCAAAATATCCGCCTAGCACGTCGGGTCCGTCATCTGCAATTTTCAAAAGCGGCATAGCTTTTGAATTGAATATATCTCCGTGTCCGTAAAAAGCACCTAGCAAGATCGGATTGTCAGGCGAAATTTGGTCAAGAGCAAAACGGTCTGCCGTTTTTTCGGACAGAGCGTTGTAACCGATAGTACCGAAGATCCATTTTCCCTTCGGCGCAGTTTTGAGCGCCTTTTTTATGGCCTCGACAGTTTCCGCCCAAGTTGGCTCCATACTGTTAAAAGTCAATTGAATGCCCTCAGGGAAAGGCGTGAAATGAAAATGCGCATCGTTGATACCGGGAATGACAGTTTTGCCCTGCAGATCGATCAAACGAGTTTTGTTACCGGCGAGTCGTTTGATCTCATCATTTGATCCGACGGCCAGGATCCTTTCGCCGCGAATCGCAAGGGCTTCGACGGTCATTTGTTTAGATTCGGCAGTAAATATTTTCCCGTTAAACAAGATCAGTTCGGGCGAACCGCCCTGTGCGAACGCAAAAAGACCTGTCAGAAGTACAAGTGAGAGTGTCAGAAAGATCTTCTCCATATTATTTCCTCAAATGGGCGTGATAATGGCGAACAGCCCGCTGGAAATCACGAACTAGCCCGCGGCGGCGATAACAACGTCCGCCTCCATATTAAGCCGCTGGACGATAGTCGTCCACAGCAGTAGCGGCCGGGACATTTTTGATCAGTGTCTGTGAACAAAAAGTGTCTATTTCTTCTTCCGTTCAGCCAATGCCTTGAACTCACTTCCCGCCTTCCATTCGGGCCGCTTCGCTGCTTGGGCAACATTGTAACCCGTTATCAACAGCCATTTAGCGTCTTCCGCGGCCCCGGAAAGGTCCCAATCCAGCTTAACCTCATCCGATACCTGGTGATACCGTTCTTGGGAATACGCCTCCCACTTCTTGTCGCCCCAGTCCTTAGGTCTCCCGACGTATTCCGAGCCGCTGAAGGGAAAGCATGCGGGGATTCCGACCTTCGCAAACTCGATCTGGTCCGAGCCGAAGTAAAGTCCGCCGTTGTCGATAGCCTCGTTTATGAATTTCCTACCCTGGATCCGAGCGGCTTCGGCGAGGAATTCGTCGAGCGTCGAGAGGCCATAACCTGTTGTGATGAGATCCGCCGTCACACCCCAAACGTTTCCGCCATCGAGGTTTATATTTGCGACCGTTTTCGCAACCGGGAACAAAGGGTGCTGAGCATAATATCGCGAACCAAGAAAGCCCTTTTCCTCAGCCGTCACGGCAATAAAGAGAATCGATCTCTTCGGTTTTTTGGGCAGCCTGGCAAATCCCTTTGCTACCTCGAGTAACTGGGCCGCACCGACGGCATTGTCTTGGGCACCGTTAAAGATTTGGTCGCCTTTTAGATTCGTATCCTTGCCAAGATGATCCCAATGCGCCGAGTAGATCACATATTCGTTTTTCAATTGGGGATCAGAACCTTCGATACGCGCGACGACGTTACGACTGGCGACGTTTCGCAGCTTGGTCTTAACTGAGATATTTGCAATCGCATTTGCCGGAATGGGCCGAAAATCCTTGTTTCCGGCAGATTCCTCTAACCTAGCCAGATCTTTGCCTGCAGATGTAAACAACCGTCGAGCAGCATTGATAGTGATAAGTCCCGCCATCGCAAAAGCCAGAGACGGTGTTCGCGGCTTTAGAGCAAACCCCTCCATCTTGGCGAAAGTCTGAAAGAGCGAATATGTGATCGACTTTTCGGGGTCGGTGATAACGAGAATTGCGGCGGCCCCCTTCTTTGCCGCGATGTCGTATTTGAACTCCCGCGTCGAGTAATATGTTCGCGTGTCGCCTTTAAAAATGGTTGGGTCGAGCTTTGACGGATCGTTCTTATCCGGAGCCGACGGCTCGCCGCTGAGCACGATCACCAGCTTGTTTCTGACATCAACATCCTTGTAGTCGTCCCAGCCATACTGGGGAGCAACGATTCCATAACCCGCAAATACCACGCCCGAGTTTTTTGTCGATACCGACGGACGTAAGGCTGGGTAGTCATGGACAAAATCGACCTGATAGTTCAACGGCACATTCTTGCCGCTTGATTGCACATCGATCTTTGGCTGCGAGACAAAACCCACCATTGGCACTTTCTGGACAAACGTACCGTCGGGATTTCCCGGCCTAAGCCCCGAACGCTTAAATTGATCGACCAGATAATTGACCGTCAGCATTTCGCCTCGCGTCGCCGGCCCACGGCCTTCGAATTCATCCGAAGCAAGTTTCTTGATGTGGGTCAGAATTTCGTCGCCCGTAACGCTATCGAGAGCGGTTTTGAGAACGGATGAAACAGAAGCTCCTTCGTTGCTCTCCTGACCGACCACAGAAAGACCGCTCACGATCAGTGAGATCAACAAAAAGATGCTCCATATGTAGCGAGAATTCATAAACCTCTACGATCTAACAAAGAGCCAATCCGGCATCGAGCGCCTCGATGACTTTGTCGATCGAATCGGTGGTTGAGTTGAGCATGACGCCGGTGCGGATGACGTTGCCGTAGAGGCCGCCTTTGCCGATGAGGACGCCCTGGCGTTTGGTCTCTTCGAAGACGCGAAGGACGA
Source organism: Chloracidobacterium sp. UBA3360 (assembly GCA_002360555.1). GTDB lineage: Bacteria > Acidobacteriota > Blastocatellia > Pyrinomonadales > Pyrinomonadaceae > OLB17. The sequence goes on along the minus strand of DEQS01000007.1, from coordinate 15,333 downwards.
GGTCGGGGGCCGGCTCTTTGGTTTGGCGGTCCTTGACGAGTTCGATGCCCTGCATCAATCCCATGCCGCGAACGTCGCCGATGCAGGCGTATTTTTCCTGCAATCGGAGCAGCTCATTATGGAAATAATCGCCGACGACGCGGGCGTTTGTGCGAAGGTCGTCTTCTTCGATGACGTTGATGACCGCGAGGCCGACTGCCGACGAGACGGGATTGCCGCCAAATGTCGAGAACGTCAGCCCCGGGAACGCATCGGCGACCTCAGGCGTCGCGATCGTCCAGCCGATCGGCACACCATTGCCCATGCCTTTGGCCGAAGTGATGATGTCCGGCTCGACGCCCCAATGCTCGATGCCAAACCATTTGTCGCCCGTGCGGCCCCAAGCGGCCTGGACTTCGTCGGAGATGAACAACCCGCCGTGGCTGCGTGCGATCTCAGCGACACGCGGGAAATACTCTTTCGGAGGAATGATAAATCCGCCGACGCCGAGGACCGTCTCAGCCATAAACGCCGCGATGTTGCCGGTCGTCGTCGTGTTGATCAATTCCTCGACATCATCAGCACAAGCGACGCCGCACGTCGGGTATTCAAGCTTGAACGGACAGCGGTAGCAATAAGGTGCGTGAGCATGAACGATACCCGCGACCTGCGAAGCGATCGGCTTCCAGGTCTTGTGCCCGATCGTCGAAAGCGCCGTTGCCGAGCGCCCCGCATAGCTGTGCCGCAGCACAACGATCTCGTTATTCCCCGTCGCGATCTTTGCCGCAAGTATTGCTGTGTCGTCCGCCTCGGTCCCGCTATTCGTAAAGAAAGACTTCTTCAAATTCCCCGGCGTGATCTCAGCCAATTTCTCCGCCAGATCTCCCTGCGGCCCGTTCGCATAAAGCGTCGACATATGCGCGATCTTATCAACCTGATCCTTCCACGCCGCATTAACCCGCGGATTCGCGTGGCCGATGCTCACAGTAAGCACGCCGCCAAACGCGTCGAGATACTTATTTCCCTGGTCGTCCCAGACATACTCGCCCTCGCCTTTGACGAGAGCCAGCGGCTCCTGATAATAGGTGGCAACTGCCGGGAAAAGAAATTCCTTGTGCTTCTGAATAGCACTCTTCAGCGGTGATGTTTGTTCTGCTTGTGTCATAAGTTTATTAAACGCGAAAGACGCGAACCTGCGAAAATGAGTAGCTTATTTTACTCTACTTTCGCCAAAGTTCGCGCCTTTGTTGATTATTTTCTTATCAAAAACAGTAAGATCCGGCATACAATTACCGGCAAGGTTCGATAACTGTATCGCCCAGCTCAACTACTTTTCGCTCATCTGCCACCGCCAGCGATTTGTTTCCCATCGCACAATGCACTCTGGCGCGAGCTTGGTAAGCCAACGTCCATTGTGGCTGGAGTTCGACGATCTTATTTGCATCCGCAAGCGCCAAAGTCGTATTACCAGCGGCCAAATATGCATGAACTCTCGAAACTGTACACCAATGATCCTTTGGGGAATAGACGAGACAATTAGTCAGATCGACGATCTCACCCTTGAAATCCAAGAGCGACCCGCGTAGTGCCCCGTGATCAAGATACAGGCCGCCGATCTTTTTCGCAGTTTCTTTATCGCCTTTGTCCCGATTTTTTAGATAGTTGATCTGCTGAAAAATATACGATGACGCCCAGACGATATCATCCGCAGTCGGTTTAACCCCGCGGTCGCGCCATTTGATTATTTTCTCAAGTCGTTCATCCTCAGCTGGTGTCGGCTGACGTTCGGGCAGTAATTTCGTTGGGCTCGTCTTTACCGCAACCGACGGCGACGAAGTAGGTAACGGTTTCGGCTTAGTTTCGGCAACTTTGGGCTTGCCCGTCGCTAACCTACCTTCTTTTTTGAACGATGCGATGATCTGACTCGACAACGTCGCGGCGGCCGCATCCTCAGCCGGAAAGATCAGATCGATCCTGCGAAAGTCGGTTGGAGTGCCAAAGACTAGCATCTTTCGCCGCATTGACAAATTGCTCGGAGTTTCAAAGATAACCTCGTCATAAAATGCTCCGGTTTCGCCGAGAAACGTAGTGTCGTGGATCAGCGATTCGACCGCCTTAGCGTTATTGAGCATCAATTGGATCGTATCCTCAAGATGCTGCCTCACGGCCTTGTAACCTTTGTCTTCTTTGGTATAGCCGACATACGCACGCAGGCCGCCGGACTTAAATTCCCATAGAACATCGGCCTCGGTATTACCGACGAGAGACGCCAGTGGCTCGCTTCGCTGCAATATGAACGGTGCCGGTGACGCCACACTCAGCCCCGTGCCCGTAAGAACCGTGCGGTTCCACTCGGCGGGTATTTTGACCGCCGCGGCTGATGAGGTCGCTTTGCCGTCATAAAGGCCGTCATATTCCCCCTTGCCGCCGCCAAAGGAATCCTTGAGCAAACGATCCGTCGCGTCAGTGATCGTACCGCCCTTCAAAATATCAGGCGTAGGCGTAGGCTTTGGCGTAGTTTGTCCGGCCGCCAAGCCGGAAAAAATCAATAAGAAATTAAACAATATAATGATCTTTTTCATAACGTTTTCAGGTCGCTTCCCTACATTTGGTTTTTATCGTCTTTCGCTTTGTCCGGCGACGCGGGCTTTTTGGGTCCAAATGCCAACTTCCAAACGCCGTCCTCTTTGATAAATTCCATCGGCTTCCAGCCGCCTTTTTCGTCAAGGTATTCGATCGTTGCGTAATCGCCGTCGATCTTTTCGTTGCGGGCCTCGGCGGTCGCGGCCTGCGGCTTGTCGCACAATTCTTTTAACTGATCGTCGAGCGACATCTTTTTCTTTTCATCGGCGTCGCCAACCATCGTTAAAAATTCAAGCACGTCTTTGGACATCAGCTTTTTCAATGCCTCGATATCCTTATTTTTACGCGCGGTGTAAGCCGCTTTGTACGCTGCGGTCGGCGAATCCGACGCAGGCGGTGAAAGCACAGCAGGCGGAGACGTCGCCGCATTTGCAGTCTGATTGGTATTCGTCGCTGCCTTGTTATCGTTAGTGTTGTTAGCGGCTGGTTTTTGGCAGGCCAACGTCGCACTAATAATGATGACAGTGAGGAAAAGAAATGTTTTATGTTTTTGGATCGCACTCTTGAGGGGCGATATTTGTTCTACTTGTGTCATATTTTGTCTTTAAGATCGCGCGTAAAAGCCGCGAAAATTGGGTTTGTCATTCTTCTATAGCCTCTGAACAAGATCTACATTCCTGAAACTTTGGCCTCGAGTCGTTCCCACAGTTTAAGATTTTCAAGTTCGGCAACCGTGTAAAATTTCTTCAACGCTTCATAAACTTTTCCGCCTGCATGTGATTTGTTGCCTGATTTATCAGCAACATAATATTGGATCAATAAAGGTGACAGATATTTGACCGCAAGTTCAGCGGGATTACGTCCAACATTATTGCAATTAGTACCAAACCACGTCTTGTATTGGTTACTAGAGATCAACAATTCGTCCGACGGAAATGGTAAGTTACTTTTATCCGAAGCCGGTTTCGAAAACAAATTATATAGATCGTCGCTGTGCGTAAGAAATAGATCGTCGGCAACAAAATGCGCGAGCGAGTGCTGACAGGCAAATTTTTGTTGTACCGGAATGTTGACCGCTCGTAATACTCCGGATAGAAATCCAGTTGTGCCAAAACACCCTGCCGTCCAGTTGCCAACCTCTTTGAGAGTCTGTGTTTGATTGATGGTTCCGCTAATGACCCTTGAGAGCGGCGGCATCCCTCCGTATTGCCAGTGTGCTTTCATATTCTCAGTGGTATAGTCACCCGCAAAATGCAGAAGGTAATACCGGCTCCAATCAAATAGGCGGGCGATCGTCCGGACACGGGCATTCTTTGCGGTCGGGAGCGATAAAGGGTTCTGCGGACGGCCCGTCTGTTTCGGTACCGTTTTTAGGCCCGGTATGGTCCCGAGTCCGGGGATCGAAACGGCTCCGATCTGGTTAAGAAATTTCAAGCTAAGCTCCGGCGGCGACGGAGTAAAATAACCATTATCTGATATCACCCGATAACCGTTGAGCGAATTGTCCCACTTATATAGCTTTTCCGCGTCAAACAGCACGGCGAGAACTTCGCTCGGATATGTCTTAACCGACCACGGCACACGATTACCGATCTCGATCGCGAGACTTTGTGCGACACTCGCCTTGAAGTAGCTCCAAGCTTGATCAGGCGGGATCACGGTCGCCGGAAAATTACTAGGCACCTCTAAATTGGTGGGCAGATCGGGAGTGTTGCTCGGCTGATTGTTCCAGGCCGCCTCAAATGCTTTAACTAACTCGTCCTTTCGCGTCGTGACCCAGGCTTGAAATGACTGCTTGTCGGCCTTATAGGTCTTCATGTTTGGGACAAGCCAGAAAATCGAATCGCGAACATTCGGATTCGCATTAAGCCACTCATAGAGATTTGGCGGAGCGTAGAGCGAGGCTCTCGCCGAAGATACAGATCCTGACAGCACGGACATTGCGGTGCCGCCCAAACCTATTTTTACAAATGATCGCCGATCGATTTTCATCTTTAATTTCCCTCCTCGAAATTAATCGAGATTTTACAACAAAATGATAAATTTGACAGGTAAGTCGATATTGACCACTATCAAAACTATGTTAACTACGATCGAATATTCACTGCAATCCGATCTCGAAACTTCTCTCAAGGCGGAGGCCGAAAACTGGAAACTCGATGATAAGATCGCTCGGATCTGGGCAAAAGACGCATCCGTCTGGACAAACGATGACGAAGCAAAGTGGCTCGGTTGGTTAGATATCGTTGGCGAAGAACTCGGTGATCTGCAAAAGTATCGCGACCTGCAAACCGACCTCACGACTGCCGGTTTCAAAGACGTTTTGCTGATGGGTATGGGCGGTTCTTCGTTGTGTCCGGAAGTTTTGGCAATGACGTTTGGCAAAGCTAATTTTCATATCCTCGACTCGACCGTTCCGGCGCAGGTCAAAACCATCGAAGACAAACTCGATCTCACAAAGACCTTATTTATCGTCGCAAGCAAATCGGGTTCGACACTCGAACCCAACTGTTTCAAACAATACTTCTTTGAAAAAGTGGCTGAGGCCGTCGGCCGCGAGAACGCAGGCAAACAATTCATCGCGATCACCGATCCGGGCTCAAAAATGGAACAGGTCGCTAAAGAAGACGGTTTTCGACACATATTTTACGGCAAACCGCAGATCGGCGGACGTTTTTCCGCGCTATCGGCGTTTGGAATGACGGCGGCAGCGGCGATGGGGCTGGATGTCGAGAGCTTTTTAACAAATTCAAAAGAAATGGTCGATGCCTGTCGAGTCAAAGATGTTACGGCAAATCCCGGAGCCTTGCTCGGACTTATTCTCGGGCTTTGCTATAAACACGGACGCGACAAACTCACGATCTTCACCTCACCTGAGATCCACGACCTAGGGGCTTGGATGGAACAGCTTGTTGCCGAATCGACCGGGAAAAATGGTGTTTCGATAATCCCGGTTGACCGCGAGCCGATCCAAGCGGCGGCCAAATACGGCGACAACCGGATCTTCGCGTTTCTGAGTCTGAAAGGTGATACGTCGTTCGATGATGCCTATCGCGAACTAACCTCTGCCGGACATCCGGCGGTCAAGATCGAACTCGAATCTATCGACAACCTCGGCCAAGAATTTTTCCGCTGGGAATTCGCAACGGCAGTTGCCGGAGCAATAATGCGGATCAACCCGTTCAACCAACCCGATGTCGAATCTGCCAAGATCGAGGCGCGAAAGATCACAGACGAATACGAGCAGACCGGTTCGCTGCCCGATGAACAAGCGTTTTTCGAAGCTGACGGCGTCTCACTATTTTCTAGTGGTGAGTATGCAAAGAAGTTAGAGACGGCAGTCGATGCGGCGGGAGAGCGATCATTGGAAGGGATCCTCGATGCACATTTGGCCCATGTAATTGAGGACGATTATTTCGCGGTACTAGGCTATGTCCAAATGAATCCCGAAACCGAAATGCTCCTTCAAACGATCCGCGAAAAGGTTCTCGCACGAACAGGCGTCGCTACGTGCCTAGGTTTCGGTCCACGATTTTTGCACTCGACCGGACAAGCTTACAAAGGCGGTGCGAATAACGGTGTGTTTTTGCAGATCACGTCGGACGACGCGTTTGACCTAGCGGTTCCAGGGCAGAGATATACCTTTGGCGTCGTCAAATCTGCCCAGTCGCGCGGTGATTTTCAGGTTTTGCTTGATCGCGGCCGGCGGGCGTTGCGGGTTCATCTCGGGGCGGATGTGACAGGATGCCTCAAAATGCTATCTGATCTTATTTGATGGTCTCGAGCCGGTGATCTTGAGCAGATGCGTCTGAATTTGCTGCTGATTGATGTTGGCGTTGAGTTGGCCCGACGAAACCGTCGCCGGAGCGATCGTCGTTTCGATATGGGTCAGACGTTCCGCCGAGGTTATCGGCCGCGAAAGTGACAATGAGTAGTTTGACGGCACATTGCCCTGATTCCAAACCCTCGCGACGATCCCGCGGCTGATGCCGTCTTCGGCAGGTTTTAACGCCCACAGGAAAACATTCGGGTCGCTTATCTGCAAGAACGAATAATTATCCGCCGGATAGGCTCGCTCTTGAAAGCCCGTGCCGTTGATCATTATTGTTACGAATGGATTCTGATGTTCGAGCGACATTTTCATCGCGGATACCTGGCTAAAGTTTCCGTGAGTCTGTATCGCAAACCTCTGTAAAAACTGGCTGTCGCCGCCTTGATCCGGGATCCCTAGCGAAGGGCCGTCGGTCTGTCCGCCGGCTAGAATGCTGAACTGCGGCGTCGAGGTATCGAGAGCCGTGATCGTGCTAGAGCCTAGCCGCATAAAATGATCGTCTGCATTCGATACCGTCACACCAAAATTATTCGTCGCCCCGTCAGTAACGTCGGCGAAATGATTCATCGTCAGCCAGTCGTAACGGGCATTCCTCGTCGCGTAGTGGCCGCCGCCGGTCGTAAGTTTGCCGCGTATGACCGCTCCGACCTCTTCGTGCCAGACGTCAGGTGAATTGATATCAAACGAATAGCTCCAGGTTTTAAGGTCGCCAAAATTCGCCGAGATCGTGTTGCTAATATCGACGCGATCTATATCTTTATATAGCGTGACACGCGTTGTATGAGCGATCGGGCTCGACGAGACTGCCTTTAAAGTTACGCTGACCGGGCCGGAGCTTTCGACTGACACGGTGCCGCTTCGATTACCGCCGATATCGTTGAGCACGCGTCCACCGATGTTTCGCACGGTTTCGCGATTGCCTCGAGTCTTGTCGATCAGACTCGTGATAGCTCCATCGGGTGCGACCGTGACGCTATAGTTAGCATTCTCACTCGTCGAACCGTTTACCGTCGGCGCACCCAATGACACTCCTGCCGCCCCCTGCCTGATCTCATAGACCTTGTAACCGGCTGAGTGGACATCTGCGGCAAGCACCCGCAGCATTCTCTGCGAACGAGCTCCGATGATCTGCGAAGGCACTTCGAGGCCGGTCGAAACATCAACGACGTGGACCTTTTTACTCAATATTTTTAATGGAATATCGGCAAAATCTGTCCGCGTCCAACTAAGCGGATTAAATACTGCGAATCTCTCCTCACTGCCCGATCTAGATATCTGAGAGCGAAGAGCGGCCTTGGCATCATCGTAGAGTTTGTCGACATACGACGTTATCTCCTGCTCGATCTTTCGGTTCCACGCCGCCCGCTCGGCTCGCGTTATTATCGTCCCGTCTGCCGTCCAATCGTGCTCGAAATAAAGCCCTAGGTTTATCATCGCCCTGTCACGAGCGGCGATGCGGGAATCCATGAAAGTCGGCTGATTTATCGACACAAGCGTAGCCATCGCCTCGGCGGTTCGCAGCTTTTCGGTGCTGCGTTTTACCCGTGCCGAAACCTCAGTCATCGATGCGATGAGCGTGTCCCATTCATTCCCGAACGACGCCGAATAGGTCTCTAGACCCGTTCCGTAATTGGTCTCAAAATCCTGAAAGAAATCTATTTGATTAGAAACGATCAACCGGCGGTTGGCATTTGTATGCTGCTGGGCAACGGTGACAAATTCGTCGCTCGTGTATTCTAGGTCGTCCCAACCGCGGCCAAAAGCCCCAACCACAGGATATGGATATTTTGACACGAAGGTCGGGTCCACCTCAGCAAAGATGATCGACGCCAATGGGTCAAACGCCTCTGCATAGCCGCCATACTTCTTGTTAGTGTTTAATTGCGAATGCCACTTTAACAACACTTTGCTGCCATCGCGTCCGCCCGCGTAATATATCTCGCGGTCGCGGTTGTACAAAGCCGTTACCTGCGTCGCACAGTCGCAGACGCCTTTCCACGAATATTTAGCACCGGAACCGGCCCACAGCGACGCGAGTCCAAACGGCATCGTCTGATCCTCCATCGCGATAGCTAGGGGAAACCGAACATTGTGACGCCGCTCGATCAGCCCCGGATAATACATTCCGCGAAGCACAGATTCGGCCGGAGCACCTCCTTGTACGAGCACCAGCGGGTTGAGAGCAACGCTCATATGCCCGTCACGAACGCGCGACATCATCCGCTCAAACTGTGCGGGTGTGCGGTTTTGCTCGTACTCCCACATCCACAGGCTACCGTCGCAATTCCAACGCATCTGCTGGTCCGAGGGATTGCCAGCGGTTTCATCCATCTTATTTAGGTAATAATCGATCATCGTCAGGAACGCCTGACGGTAGGTCGCTTCGTCTCCGGTCCAGTAGTAATCGGTATGATCATCAGGCGAGATGTAGATACGCTTTTGCGCTGTTACCGGGGCAGAGAGTAACAGTATTGCAAAAACCAAAACGAGTCCTAATATTGAAAACGTCCGCATATCGTAACAATAAACATGTAAAACGCCGTGTTTTCCGAATCGGTTCGCCTATTGATCGTACTATTGCCTTACGGCTCAGTTGGCTTTTGTAATCTCGGTTATCATCCGCCCGGGAAATGTATGAAAACCGCGCTCGAGCAACTCAGGCGTTGGACGGCCCTGGTCATCGACCTTGCCCATCAACCGCAAAACGGTCGGCATAAAACTTAGGTTGTCGTACGGTTCCTCGATCAACAGCCCGCGCGGAATCCCAGTTTTTGCTCCGCCTGCGAACATCAATGTCGAATTTGTCGAAACGCGAAAGTACGAACCGTGATTGCCGCCGGGATTAAAACTGGCGACATTAAAATTCCAGTGATTCGCAGCCAAAACGAGCATATCTGCCTGGGTCATGTCTCGTTGTCGCTGGCGAAATCGCCTCATCAGGCTCCCGTCGACTGAGACGTCCGCACCGTCATCGGCCGGTAACTTGTGTCGGTCGATCTGCTCATTTAGACCGATTATTGCATTAGAATATATCGTCTTATGCGTCGCTCGCAGCCACTCGACCTCACTATGCCAATCATTGATCCAAGCCTCACGATCTGACACAGCTAGATTCATATCCTCAAAATACTTTAACGGAAAACCGTCAGCCCATTTCTGTCTGGTAAAGGCGATTTTCCCCCGAACATCCTGACGAAGGGCCGAGATCGGCATGTATCGATAGCTTTGCCCACCATCGGCATCGATACGCGTGAGGATCAACGCCTGTTTATCAAATCCACCGTATAACCAGATAGCGTCCTCGCTTGAACGAAGTTCCGACGGCAACACTTCGGCCAAAGCATCTTGCGGAATTCTGGTGGCTGTAAAGTCAACCGGGCGGCTGCTGACCTCCGCCTGGACATTGCTCCGCACTTTTTGTTTGTGCAAAAGGTCGAAATAGTCGACTCGTCTAAAACTCTTTTCGAGATCAAGGCTTTGGTCTGCATTCAGAGCCAGTCCGTTCGGCGATAGCCCGACGACATAGTTTTGTAGATCGAAAACGCTATTTCGCTCACCCATCGCCTCGGGTGCGATCACGTCCTCGATCTTTAGGTTTTTGGCGTCGAATGTTTCACGTTTCAAATTTATGAGATTGTTCAAGATCGCGATGTATTTCCGGTAATCGGTCTCCGACCGCTTTGCGAGTTCGGCAAGGGCATAAACACGGCGAGCCTCTTTATCGATGCCGTGAGCATAGTCCTCTGGCGTAAATTTGTCGGGCTGAGCGGCTATGACCTTTTCCTGTTTTTCTATTGAGCGATGAAGAGCGTCCATCTCCTCGCCGAGTTGGGCTGCGGTGGTCTGCCAGCCGTTTCTATACTTATCAATTATCTGAAAAAACAGGTCCGTAGCGGCTTTTTGCATGGGCCGCGACAGGCCCTTAACTTTTAATTGTTGCAGCAGTATCTGCAGAATATTCAAATCATTTTGGCGAAGGTGGATAGATGCCCGCTCATTACCGTCGAGATCGACGAGAACCGTCGGATAACGGTCGTTTTGGCCTTTTAGGTAAAAGGATTCCTTAGATTCATTCGTGACAATTGGCAAAAACGGATAGATCGCTTTTATCGAATAATCGGACATCATTCTCTGCTTGGTTACAACATGGTGTCCGCCGCCGGCCGCGCTCCTGAATAAATTCACCAAGTTAAATCCTTGGCTATATATTTTCTCTTCAGAATTAAATCCGTGATCGGAAACTACGATCATTGCTGTCTCGTCTGCACGAGATGATGATTGGATAGCGACCCACATTCGACCGATAGTGCGGTCAAGGGCTTTTAACCCGGCCAAACGAGAGGCTGTATCGTTATTGGCGTGCGAAACATGATCAAAGTAGCCTGTAAAATAATCGAGATAATTAAGCTCGGGCATGGTGACGACCTTGTCCACAACGTCACGTTCGGCTTGATTGATGGTTAGATTCAAAAAGTCGAGCCCGATCGACCATTCATCCACAAAATCCTTTGGCTTGCCGGGATAAAGATTTACAAAGCCGCTCGCGAGATTTTCCCAGCTATTACCGCGCTGATAGAGCTGCTGGGCGGTATAGCGTTTGTTATACGGAAAAGCGTCGCACATCAGCGGGATCGACATTTGATCGAGCACCTCCACGGCGGGCATATCGGCCTTTTTCTTGAAAAGATATCGAACATAATATGGAACGATGTAGAGATAATCGTAACCGTGTTTGGTTAGACGATCGTATTCGATATTGCCCTTGATCTGGAGGTGCTGTCCGGTATCGAGCATGCTCCAGGATGGGGCAGATAGGCTTATCCCGCGCGTGTAAAAATTACTAACCCGCGACCCATTCTTATAAAAGATCTCATTAAACCACGGCAGCACGGACCTGCCGGTCACCGGGTCACGCTGCTTTACAAATTGGTCAACATAATAAGCCGGCAGGCCGTCAACCTTTACGACGACGACGCGCTTTACACTTTGTGCAAAGCCGCCAGCAGCAAAGATCGCCGCCAGCATCATTGCACCAAATAATTTGTTAGACAGTGGTTTCGGTGACATCGATCTGAGGTGATTGAACGCTCTTAATTCCCTGAGTCTACGGTGATCTCGGCGATCGCAGTTGCATCCCGCGTTGAGATCCGCTGACCTTCTTCGAGAGCTCGTTTAAGGTAATTGGCACAAATGGTTCGCCAGCGTTCATTAATATTCACATTTCTATACATTGCAAGAAGTTGATTCTTAGCCGCTGAATCATCGATCTCGAAGAGACCGGCTAAACACATCGACCGGATATCCTCATCCTCACTAAATGCAAATATCTTTGACAATGAGCGGGCAGTCTTTTCACTAGCGTCTGAGCCGTATTCAGCGACAAACCGCAGCGAACGCTTTAGAGCGGAGACATCACTATCGACCTCCGGTTTTGCCGATCGATAGGCTATCTCGTTTATCACTCTTTCGTGATAGTTCAGTTGCCGCCGAATATCCAATTTCGCAAGCATCTCAGGCGTTGCAGTTTCACGATGTGTGTAGAGCCCAAGCGTAAGAAAATGCGCCGCGGTATAAAGGGTTCGACGCTTTCTTGAATGCGTCAATTTAACCATCTCTTCGCGTCTGTCTCGATCAAGTCGTGCCGGCAGGCCATCATTCCGCTTCGCGTACTCGATCAGATTACTGTACTGGCGGCGGGCAAGTGCCGCCTCGACCGCGAGGTCGTTTTCGAGCGGATTTAACGACACTTTCTCCACTCGAGCCGCAATTTCGTCGCGGAAATTTACATCGATCGTTGCATCGAGGGCAAGCAACAACTTTAATTGGGCATAGGATCTAAGCCGAGAGGCCTGATTGATATCGGTACCGCGTCGGCCGGTCAAAAGGTCGTAGGCAAACTTTCCGAGGAAAAGCGGAAGACTGCCAAAGGGCGAAACTGAGATCACACTGTTCGTTAGATCGTTTAGCACCCGCCTAGACATCTCACGCCGCTTTGCGTTCCGTGTATCACGAAAATCAACGAGGATCGTTGGTATTTTAGGATTATCGAGGCCATACAAGGCCAATGGGATCAATGTTTTTGGCTTAGCATTTGCACTATTAGGCTCAACGATCCGATCCTCGTCATCAAACCATTTCACCTGAGTGTAGCCTTTCCAATTTGTAAGTCTTTCGTCATTCCATGGATCCTTGATATTCAAAAATCTCGATTCAAACTTACGTCCTTTATTTACAGCCAGATCTTCTGCGGCTACCCAAACGGTTGCATGGCGTGCCGTGCCGTCCGGCATTTCCATCGGCTCAAAATACAGGCCCTGTGCCTCAGAATACTGCCTTAAAAGCTCCCAATTGAGGCCGCGTCTATCCCGTTTTTTTACAAGCTCTTTGTCGTAAACGCGATTTAATTCCTCATCCGGCATCATCGCGCCAAAAGTTTTGTCTGTTAGCCAAAGCCTTGCCTGGATGTCTTTTGACTCAGCATCGCTCAAAATTTTTTCGCCACCGACCGACTCAAAAAGCGACAACACGGTCAGAGCTTTTGCCACGGATGTGCGCCTGTAGTCCTGTGAATTTTGCCGGTACTGGAGCACAGACGCCTTGGGGCCGACACCCATTTCACCAAGTATGATCCTTTTGAATACGACCCAGAGGACCTGACCCCAAACCCCGCTATGGTTACTATTCATATCAACCACATGCGGAGGCGGAGCGGATCCGAAATCTTTTTTATTTGTCGTCCGAAGGTAGAGAAAAGGGACAAAGGCCGCAGCTTTTTGCCAGAACGACGCTTTTGTATAGGAATGTACCCAAACGTATCTCAGGCGGTCGTTCTCAAGTCTGTCGTCACCGAGCGTGTCCCGCATCACGCTCAAGAGCGGTATCTCCATGGCACCGTCACGCAAACCCTCGCCAAAGTTCTCGTTTCGAGCAAAGATCGTGATGATCTCGGCCCCGCCTGCGACCGGTATTTTTTCAACACGAAAATCAGGCGTGTCGTTTGACTCCGCTTTGACCTGTTTTGCCGGTTCCTCAATAGTCTGGGCACGGACGCTGATCGCCAAAACGGCAAAAACAGCCATCAAAATTACGATCAAATGAAGTCTGGGGCTTTTTGTCCTTTTTTGAAGAGTACTAGCTATCATCAACTATCGTCGCGAGCGACTTTAACGGTCTCAATTTCGGCAGGAAGTTGCAGCAGATCGAAAAACTAACTTTTACTGTCTTTTCTCAGCGTTTGATGCAACAACTAGATCTCCGGTTCGACACATTTTACCAGACTTCATGCCTATAATTAATCGTAATTAAGTGCCTCGACCGCGTCGAGACGGGCGGCGCGCAAGCCCGGATATAGAGCCCCGATCATACCGCTGATCAATCCGACCACTACGATCGTGCCGACCAGCGAAGGATCGATCGAAACGGTCAGCGTCGTCCATTTGGCAAATGCGTATTGCAGCCCGACCGTCGCGAGCACACCAAAAGCGATGCCGCCGAGGCTAAGTAGCAACGCCTCTTGTACAATTGTCCAGGCGATCTTTGTTTTAGACATACCGAGCGATTTCAGCACGCCGATCTGACGCGTTCGTTCGGTCACGGTCGTATACATAGTCAGCAAAATGATAAGTGCTGAGATCGCTCCCGCCACGCCGATGACTACGTTCAGAAAAACATTTAGAGCAGGAACGCCTTGCATGTAGAGCTCTTCGAGCTCGCTGGTGAGGATGATCTGGTCGTCAGGAAATTTGGTGTGCAGGTTGTCACCGACCATCTGCGGCGTAAAACCTTCCTTGACCTTGACCAAAAACGCCGACGCTTTGCCCTCGGCGCCAAGCTGAGTTTGCATCGTCGATAGCGGTATTTTTACGCGGGCACCGGCGCTCGGCTCGTATGTGCCGACGATCACAAAATCACGGTCGTAGACGCTCAGTTTGTCGCCGATCTTTTCTTTGCGGGTCGCGAGCCACGCGCTGTCGGTCATCAATTCGTCTTTGCCGTCAACAAATTTCCTGCCCTGCGTAACCTGCAGCCCCGCTACCGCCGCGTACTTTTCCCACTCAACGCCATCGACCAAACGGCTGCCGGTGATACCCTCTTTTGACGAAACGCTGTTCTGCCCGATCGGCACGGCTGCCGCGACGCCGTCCACTTTTTCGATGTCCGGCCCCATCGTCACAGGCAGACGCAGAACTTCCGAACCGGTCAAACCCATGCTCCCCGATGGACGAAACATGATCTCCGCCCCGACATTAGCCTCGCGTTTTGCACGCTCACGTAAACTGCCGTTCGCCAGGCCCACGGTAACGATTATCAGCAAAATACCGATGCCGATACCGATAATGCTGACCGCCGTACGAGCCGGACGATGGAGCATGTTTGAAAATACAAGACTATTCATAATCATTTAACCGCGAAAAACGCGAAACGACACTAAATTTGCCGTTTCGCGTTCTGATAGTAATATTCGCGATCGATACTGCTAACTAAACCCCGACGGTCTCTTCTTCTTCGACCAGATAAGGCGACATCGCTGGTGCGTCAAGATCTTCGGAAACGATCTTCGCAATAACTGGAAGCGAGAGCGAACGAGTTTTACCGATGCCCGGAACCTCGTGGCCCTTGGCATAGACCGCATGACGGCCGTGATCTTTGTACCATTCGCTCAAAGACGCGGTTTTGTGCATTTCCTCGATGATCTGACGCCAACCGACCCCGGTGTTGTAGGCGCAAAAGCTGACCTCGCCTTCCTGCGTTCCGTAAGGAATAACGCACATCTCGGTGCGGCGGAAATCGTAGTTGAAAAGATCCTGAAACCACATTCCTTCGACGCACAGGACACGCCATGGGTCGTCATCCTCGCGGGTGACCATGCGGTCGTTACGGTCGGAATTGGAATCGGCGGTCGAAGGGCGGAACAGATTAAGTATCTGCGAGATCGGGAA
>DEQS01000108.1:19794-20605 GCA_002360555.1 Chloracidobacterium sp. UBA3360 | reverse complement strand
CCGATCACCGAGCCGATCGCGTGGTCAAAGACGATATTTTTGCTTGAAAAGAAATGATTAAGTCAGCTTGTGATTTTCTTTGCGAACTTTGCGGCTTTGCGTGGAAAATGGCCGGTACAACGCAAAGACGCGAAGAACGCCAAGAAAGAAAAGTAAGATTTTGAAAGAGCTAATCACAAATAATTCGCCATTGATAATCGGTCATCGCGGGGCGAGTGCTCACGCTCCGGAAAACACGCTTGCCGCGTTTCAATTGGCGATCGACGCGGGAGCGGACGGTGTCGAATTTGACGTGCAGCTTGCCAAGGACGGCGTGCCGGTCGTCATCCATGACGCAAGGCTCAAACGCACCGGCGGGCGAAAAGAGACGGTCGCGGGTCTCACCTCAAAAGAACTCGGCAAGATCGATGTCGGGTCGTGGTTCAACAAAAAATATCCAAAGCGGGCAAATGCTGATTTTGCAAAAGAGACGGTCCCGACACTTGCTCAGGTACTGCGGCTACTAAAATCCACTGACGGCCTCATCTACATTGAGCTAAAGGCAACCGAAGCTGATTATCGCGATCTCGCAAAATCCGCCTGCGATGTGATCCGAGATTCACCGCTGCTCCCGCGTATTATCGTCAAAAGCTTTAAGCTCGCCGCGATCCCTGAGATCCGACATTATTTGCCGCAGGTGCAGACCGCCGCTCTTTTTGCACCGCAGATATTGGATTACCTTCGCCGGCGCAAATACATCATCGCAATGGCCCGCGAATTCGGCGCCCATCAGATCTCGCTCCATCGCGTCCTTGTTACAAAAAAGCTCACC
>DEQS01000108.1:11627-19647 GCA_002360555.1 Chloracidobacterium sp. UBA3360 | reverse complement strand
CCGAAATGGGTCAAGCGCTGCCAAAAGCTCGGCATCGGTGCGTTGATCACAAATGACCCCGCAAGATCTCTCGCAGAACGCACTCGGCTTTGACCGTTCAGCACTCATGCTATAATTCCGCCATCAATCTCAGTCACATGAAAATAAACAATATTCAAAAGATCCTCCTTATCGGGCTTTTGCTGGTGGTATCGAGCATCTCGCAAGCCCAGGTTTTAGACAGTGCGGCTATCGACAAGCTGGTAGAGCGTTCGATGAAGGCGTTTGACGTTCCCGGAATTGCAATTGGCGTTATTAAGGACGGCAAGGTCATTCATGCAAAGGGTTACGGCGTCAGATCGCTGAACACGATGCAGAAAATGGACGAAAACACTCTGTTTGGCATCGCATCGAACTCCAAAGCTTTCACTACAACGGCTCTGGCCATTTTGGTCGATGAAGGCAAGATAAAATGGGACGACAAGGTGCGGGACTATATCCCGGAATTTAAGCTCTACAACCCTTATGTAACTGAGGAATTTACCATCCGCGACCTGCTGACCCACCGCAGCGGACTCGGACTCGGTGCCGGCGATCTGATGTTCTTTCCCGATTCGGCCGATTTTACGTTAAAGGATGTCATCTATAACTTACGTTTCCTGAAACAGGTTTCGGGTTTTCGTGCCAAATATGATTATGACAACAATCTCTACATTGTCGCGGGCGAGGTTATCGCGAGGGTTTCGGGCAAAAGCTGGGATGCGTTTATTGAGGAACGGATCATCCGCCCGCTGGGGATGACGAAAACCGCCG
Source organism: Chloracidobacterium sp. UBA3360 (assembly GCA_002360555.1). Lineage (GTDB taxonomy): Bacteria > Acidobacteriota > Blastocatellia > Pyrinomonadales > Pyrinomonadaceae > OLB17. The sequence continues at coordinate 18,855 of DEQS01000108.1, read as the reverse complement.
CATCATTTGAAGGTCTAAAAGACAAATCGAACGTTATCGACGCTCATGCTCCGGTCAATGGAAAGGTGCAGGTGATAGAACGCCATAATTCAACCATCGACCGGGCGGCCGGCGGCATTTATTCCAACATTACCGACCTTTGTAGATGGGTTCAAACACAGCTTTCACGCGGAAAATATGGCGATGGAAAAACACTGATCTCCGAGACCGTCCACCGGGATCTCTGGTCACCGCAGACGATCATCCCTGTAAATGCGCCGGGTCCGTATAACACGCACTTTGCGGCTTACGGCCTAGGTTTTGGCTTGAGCGATGTAAATGGATATAAACAGGTTTCGCACACAGGCGGATTAGAGGGCATGGTCACGCAGATAACGATGATCCCCGAGTTGAATCTCGGCATCATTGTTCTCACCAACCAGCAGGAAGGCGGCGCATTTTCGTCGATCACCAATCAGATCAAGGACGGATATTTTGGCAAAACCGGAACTGATTGGGTCGCCGATCTTTCCGCCCGACGCACCAAAGCGATCGCCGAAGCTAAGGCAATAACTGACAAGGTCGCGGCTGATATCGAAACAGCGCAGAGATCTGCGGGCAAGGTCGATATCCAGCAATTTGTCGGTAAGTATTCGGACCCGTGGCTCGGTGAAGTTGCTATCTCGATGAAGGGCGGGAAGCCGTGGTTCGACTCGCGCCGTTCGCCAAAACTCACGGGCGAGTTGCTGCCGTATAAGGGCAACACGATGATCGTCAAATGGGTTGACCGCAGCATGGACGCCGACGCGTTTGTGAGTTTCAGCCTCGATGAGGAAGGCAAGCCGTCAGGTTTTTCAATGCGTGCCATCTCGCCGCTGACTGATTTTAGCTACGACTTTCACGATTTGAACTTTCGTCGTTTACGTTAGGCACTTTTTATAGATTTGGGCGATATACCCGTGATACTCGGCGCATTATGAAGCCAGTCAAACGGTGTATCGAAGTGGCCATATTAGGGCATAAACACTACGTCTGGCTCCCGGGCCTAATCTTTTTTGTGATATAAAGCTGATATGATCAGGCACGTACAATTTTCAAGACTTAAGCTCGCAATTATCATCTCTACCATTATCATTGCCGCTAGCGGATCTCTGTCGGCTCAAACGCCGCAGACGGCAAAGGAGTTTTTCGATCGGGGAAATCAGGTATTTGATAAAGGAGATTATGACGCCGCGATCGCTGACTATTCCGAGGCCATAAAGCTGTTACCCGTCGCTTGGGGTGCATTTAACGGCCGCGGCAATGCGTATTTTCGAAAAGGCAATAACGCCGCCGCTCTCGCCGATTATACCGAGGCGATCCGGCTAAAACCTGACTTTGTCCTGGCGCTATACAACCGCAGCCTGATCCACTTAAATGAGAACCGTTATGACGCCGCGCTTTCAGACTGTAAAGAGGCATACAGGCTAAAGCCCGATCATGCCGATGCTCATATCGTCTGCGGTATGGCCATGCATTCTAAACAAGAACTTGATGCCGCAATTCTCGAATATCAAACTGCTATCAAACTCGACCCCAAAAATGCCAATGCCGTTGCCAATCTCGGCGACGCTTACCGCGATAAGAATGACCACAACGCAGCGATCACTAATTATACAAAGGCGATATCTTTAGCCCCCGAACTCACGCTGGCATACACGCGGCGTGCAGGTGAGCACCAACAACTTGGCAACCTACTCGCGGCGATCGCCGATTACACGACATCGCTAAAACTGGCTCCCGACGACCCGGATGTGCTTTATTACCGGGCTCTTGTATACGTGGATCTCAAGCAGAAAAAAGAGGCCATTGCGGACCTCAAGCAAGCTTTGAAGATAAAACCCGATCATGCAGAAGCAAAAGCCGAGCTTGCAAAGCTGGCCACCCCGCCGCAAAAGAAAAGGCCTTAGTGCTCCGACTTTGACGGGCGAAATCGCAAAAACATCTGCCAACCGCCGTGTGTCGTGCCGCCGTAAACTGGCGTGAGCGTCGCCGGATTATGGTTGATCGTCACCATCGACCCGAGTCCAATATCGATGCCTTTGCCTTGGACAAGGTCGCGGACGTAGCCGAGCGAAAAGGCATTTACCCAAAAGGTGTCGTGATCGAGCGGGTGCGGCAGCACGAGATCGTGGCCGCTCTTTTTCACCGTCTCGAACCGCCCAAACACCGCGTTTTTATCAAAATCATAATTGCTTTCAAAAAGGAAAGAGTTTGACCGCTCGCCGTTTGCGTAGTTTTGCCCCCAGACAAATGTGCTCGCCCAGTTGCGGGTGTCGCTGATCTTTCGGTTGTAGATCGCCGAGGCTGATGTTTTGCGAAGTATGCGAACGTCGGGCTCGCTCCGCTCTGGGTTGCGAAGATAGCCGTGCGAGATCTGAAATGCCCAGTTTTTTGTCGGGTTCCACGAGAGCCGGCCGCTAAATGAATTGAGGCGCGGTTTGTCAAAATTATAGCGGTTCTCGTCCGGCTCGGTACCGTTAAAAGCGCTCGCCTCGACCTTGACCTTGCCAAAAGAAAAGCCCGCCGTCACAACGCCCCACGTAATATGCGTGGCGTCTTGCCAGTGATGGCCGATGGGTGCGTCGGGGTTATTTGACGCAGAGATGCGGTGCATGAATGTCGGCGGGCCGAGCGCCGGTTCGCCAGGATAACCGGCATAAATATAGAGCGACTTTTTATCGTCAAATTTATATGAATAGGTCACCGCAAGCTCGGAAAACAAATCGTGCGGATGCTGGCGGTCGTGGATCGGCAAACCCTTATAAAGCTCGCCGCTTTGATACAGCAGCGGATATCCGTAGCCGCGTTGGATAATTGGATCGAGGCTGACCATCGCTCGAAAACCGATCTGGGCCTTTTTCCCCACCGGCCGCGAATACATCCCCATAAACATATTTGGAGCGTCCGCACGGTTTCGCGAACCTTTGCCCGCTACGGACACGTCGCGTGTCGAGCCGACACTCGTATAACGCAAATACGCCGTGCCCATCAGCATCAGCATCCCGCCGCCGTCAAACATTTTCATCTTGGCATAGACCGGCGACGAATCCGGCCCCCACGCCGTACCCGACGATTCACGCTCCATCGGGTCGCCGATATTTGTCACCGACGACATCGGCATTTTCATTTTCGAATGGTCCATTCCCGGCATGTCGGGATGCTTCGGCGTCGGTGTGGGCGATGGCTTCTGGCCGCCCGCTGACACAGGCGGTTCTGACTTGTCTTCATCCGGCGAATGGACGTGCCTAGTTTTTTCGGGCTGCTTTAGGTCGCCGGGATTGACGCCGACGGCGATATTGCCCCACATACCGCCTTTGGCGTGGCCGCGGATCGAGCAAAAATATTTATAGGTGCCGTCATCGGCGGCCTTGATGACGATCTCTTCGGCTTGCATTGTTTCGTCATCGGACTTGTGATCGAGCCGCGTCGAACCGGCGGTTTTTGCGATCTCCGGGGCTATGCCAAAATCACCCTCGACGTGGCCAAACCGTATGTCGTGGCGCATGTCGGTGTCCGAATTGACAAACAATATTCGCAGCGTCGCCCCGCTTGGAACGACGAGCGTCGGGTTTCGCATACCCATGATCCTGTACGACAGCATATCGTCCTCAGGGCCGGTGCGGATGACAATCCGTATCTCCTTTTCGGTAAAGTTGAGCGTCGTGCCCTCTTTTTTTCCAATGGTTCGTTCTTTTTCGATCTTTAGCAGATCCTCAAAATTGATAGTTTTTTTCTCGCTGCTGACCAGCGTAAAAGGCTCATGGGCAAATGCGCTCGCGCTCAATATGAACACGAACAGGCCCAGAAATAATAGATTTTTCACGAAATGATATTCTCCGATAATGTAAAAACACTCGTTACGCCGCGCACATAAAATGCCCCGGCATATCGGCAACAAATGGTCAGGTTTTCTTGTGTTTTACAGTACGGGAGGGCCGCGGGCAGGCGCACTACGGCTAGGTGGAGCGGCGTAAAATTGCCGCGATACGGACGAAAGTAACGAAACGGAAACGATTGCAAGATCAATGCTTTCGACATCAACCGTCTCAACGATCGTGACAGGAGACTTTTTCTGAACCTTGAGCTTTTTGCTCTCAGATTTGGCGAGGATAAACGGCGTCGGATCTTTTACAAAACAGTTGCATCCTGTCTCGACGGTATCCCCGTTGGTGACGCGCTCGGCAGAAACCGCTTCGTGCGTTTCAGAGTGACACGACGCCACCGCCGTTACGGGTTTTGATTCGTGATGGTTACAGGCACACGCGGACACCGCCGAGGCGAGCAGCGAGAGTATCGCCACAACGCATACCGACAGTTTTTGCAGTTTGCCTTTGATCAACATCGGCTAATCAAAATCCTTTTACGTGCTGTACGATAGCCGAGATCTGAGCGGCGGTCAGTTTTTTGGCAAATCCGGGCATGTCGCCCTTGCCGTTTTTGATGATCCGCGTCATCTTCGACGTGCTCATATTTTGGACCTTACTCGTCGTCAGATCATCGGCGTCGGTGTCGCGGCCCTTCGGCGTGTTTGCACGGCCGTCGCCGCCATGGCAACTCGCGCAATGGGTTCCATACAACGACGCAAGCTCCGCTGCATTAGGCTCCGCCACTTTGGCGGATGTCGCCGAAGTTGGGATCAGTCCAAAACACCCTATCGCCAGAAAAAGAGAAACCGCTACGATCTTAAAAACACTTTTCATATCTCATATAAGATAACCGATTTTGCCTGATCAGATAAGAGGCATCGAGAAATTTTTTCGCGCGAAAGCAACTGTTTCTAAAACTCACCGCATCTACGCTGATAAGACTAGTCGCAAGAAACTCTTCCCCGGAACATTCTTTAATAGCAGGTGTCTAATTAACAGACGCACGGCAAAATATGGTGCCGTCTGTGGGGGTAAAACTATGTCAAAAAAGAGCTTTATAGATTCGGTCAAGGTCGGCGAGGCGTGCAATGAAGACTGGGAAAAGATGGACGGCAACGACCGTTTCCGGTTTTGTTCGCACTGCTCAAAAAACGTTAATAACCTTTCGGAAATGACTCGCAAAGAGGCCGCAAGATTTGTCCGTGCCTCAGACGGCAATATCTGTATCAGATACATCGTCGATCCGCGCAGCCAGCGGCCGATGTTTGCAAATCAACTTCATCAGATCACACGGAGGGCACCCGGTTTGACTGCCGGTGTGATGACTGCATCGATGGCTTTATCAACAGCCGCCTATGCTCAGACCAGCCCACTGCCAGTCTCGACGCCGGTCGTCGTTTCGAGCACGGTTAAGGGCAATGACGCAACATCCCTTGGCAATGTCATCACGCCGCGAGTCATACAAGACCTTCCTATACCGGAAACCGTAACAATGGCTATGGGTGGAGCCATTGCATACGTAGAGTATTCTTCGCCGCTGTCTCGTGCCGTCGCTGACGAAGATGTCGACGCCGTCCGCGACCTGATCTCTAAAGGTGAAAAGGTCAACGGTAAAGAAGAAGGCTACAGCAAGATCACGCCGCTATTCGTCGCTGTCGAACAGGGTAATATCGAGATCGTGCAGATGCTGCTCGACGCGGGTGCAAAGGTCAACGCCCGCGATAAGCAAAAACAGACTCCGCTCATGCGTATCGACGGTGACGCAACGCCCGAGCTGATCGCTGTCCTCATCCGCAGCGGCGCCAAGGCCGGCCTCACCGATAACGAGGGCAATACGGCTCTCATCCTATCGGCATACTATACGCCGGCTGACACTTTGCAGGCTCTCATCGATGCGGGTGCGGATATCAATCACGCTAATAATGAGGGGTACACGGCCCTGATGCGTGCAGCGGAAAATGGCAGTGTCGAAACTGTAAAAATGCTGCTGGAGGCCGGTGCACAGGTCAATGCCGTTAATGAAGATGGTGACAACGCTTGGGATCTGACATCAAACGACGAGGTCAAAGAGCTGCTCGCGACATATGGGTCACGCGTCAAGGTCCAGGACGAAGAAAAGCCGTCGCTCTCGACGATCATCCAATAGAGATGACGGCTGCGGTGACGGTGGCCGCGGCAAAAACGCGTTTTGCGGGCGACGCGGTGTAGCGGAGAGACGCAGGCGGTTTAGCGATAGCGTTTGTCTTCTGACACATGAGAAATAGCGTTTTAGGCCGTTTGGGTCAGAAAGCAACAGGTCAAATTCCAATTTTGCGGCCCAAAAGGCCGCATTTTTAATGTTTTGACGATCTTTCCGTTGCTTTCTCTTTTCTGACTTTGCTCTTCCTTTGCGGCCTTTGCGGCTTTGCGGGAAACCACCCGCTCCTCACGCAAAGCCGCCAAGATCGCAAAGCACCGCAAAGGCTGGCCTTCCCAAATTAAACGTCATATTGCTTTCGGCGCACTATTTCGTGATAAAATGTGACGTTTTCCAAATTCCCGCCGGATACCAAAACCGAGGCCTAGGTACGACACTATGAAATATTGCCCCAAATGCAACGAGCAGTTTGACGAAGAGATAATCAAATTTTGCACCAAGGACGGCACACCCCTGATCGAAGACGGATCGCCGAGCTTTACCGCACTGCCGAGCGAAAATATCGAGGACGACCTTGGCGAAGAGACGGTGATCATCCGCAGGCCTGAGACGACCGGATCGGGAGAGCGGATCGTCATACCGACCTCGCAGCCCGCTGCCGTGCCGCCGGTCCGCCCACGAACTGCTCAGGCGTACAATCCGCCTCCGCCGCAGTCAAACACTGCAAAAACCGTCGTGCTGACAATATTTGGGACGCTGTTTATCCTCGCATGCGGAGCGGGTCTTTTCTGGTTCCTCCAAAAAGACAAACCGGCAAACATGAACGTCAACACCAACATGAACGCCAATCAGAACGTAAATCTGAACACCAATGTCGGGTTTGATTCGAATTTTAACTTTAACGCCAATTCCAATTTCAACACCAACCTCAACACAAATCTGAACGCTAATGTTAAAACCCCGACGCCTTCGCCAACGACTTCGCCTACTCCAAAACCAAGCCCGTCCGTGACGCCTTCGCCGACAGCGACGCCAGCGGCCTCGCCGACACCGACGCGTCCGGCAAACACAAACCGCCCGGCACCAACACCAACCCCGCGCATGGGTCCTCGTCCGCCAACAATGACCGGCAACAGGCCGCCAGGGAATGGAAATTAATAAGTTTAATAAATTAAGAATATTTAACCGCAGATAAACGCAGAAA
>DEQS01000108.1:0-11430 GCA_002360555.1 Chloracidobacterium sp. UBA3360 | reverse complement strand
TTTCTGCGTTTATCTGCGGTTAATAACTTCTAAAACTTATTGTGTTTCAGCCTAAGTTGTAGCCAATGCCATCTCAACTGCTCGCCGCGGGTCGATGACGCCCCAACCTTGGCGGTCGACTTCGTAGTGGGGCAGACGTTCGGCAGTAGAGATGAGTATACGCTTGATGTCAGAGGGCGTTAGCGCAGGGTTTGCCTCGAGCATCTGAGCCGCGACGGACGAGACGATCGGCGCCGAAAACGATGTGCCGTCGACGTATTTGTAGTGTTTGGTTATCACGTTTTCACGGCGGAGTTTGAGCGTGATGATCTGACGGATGATGTGAACCGGACGGTCGAGCGCGGCATCCAGCTCGGGGTCGATGCCTTTGTTTTCGCTAATAATGGCATGCAATTCCGCATCGAGACTTTTATCAAGTTTATCAAGCAGTTCGGCCTGTTGAGCCGTCGGTGTGTTTGGCAAGATCGGTGCCGGGACCCAGATCGACGAAGCGATCACCTCGGGTTTTTGCAGCCCATCGATCGTCGGCCCGTATGACGAGCGGTACATACCGCGTCGGGCACGATTGATCGAATTGTTGTCATCCAGCCCTCCGACCGCGATACACGACGGCGAACTCGCGGGCGGCACGACCGGATGATTGGGCAGGTGCCCGGCGTTGCCGACGGCACACACGACCGTGATGCCTGCCGCCGAACACGCCTCGACCATTTGCGACAGAGGGTCGTGCAGATAGCTCTGCTCATCATCGCCGCCAGCCGAGATATTGACTACGCGAATGTCATATTTTTCGCGGTTCTCAAGCACCCACTCAAGTCCGTCCTGGATGTTTTGATCGGTGATGCGGCCCGTTTCGGCGAGTTTTACGAGCACGACATCAGCGTCTGGCGCAATGCCGCGATAAAATCCATTGGACAGCGAACCATTCCCCGCGGCGACGACCGAGGTCATCATCCCGTGCCAGCTCGCGACATCCGGCTCAAAAAGCGATGATGTATCGCCCTCTTCATCAAGCATATTGCGATACGCTTGAATGCGGCCCTGCAGATCGACGTGCGGATAAAAACCACTGTCGAGAAACGCGATCGTCACGCCCTTGCCCGTAAAACGCTCATCGGCATCGAGCCGTAGCGGTGTCGAAAGCACATGCGAGCCGTCTTTTTGCATGGCGGCGTCCTGGATGATCTGATCCTTTGCCCGTTCAAAAAGCCTCGCGCAGCGTCCGCACACTTCGCTGATCTCGCCCGTGTCAGGAGCATTTGCGCGGATCAGCCGTTGAATATCTGACGCAAGTGAACCGAGCTCGACAAAACCGTCCTTGGGCAAACGCGCGCAGACTGGGCAAACGTCACCGCCCGCCGCGAGATCGGAAACAGCGGCTTTACTGCCCGATAAAATTGATTCCTGAGGAGTCATCGTTGGATTTCAAGTTTTTCATATACAACAGGTAAAATCAATTTCATCTATGGACCGTAAAAAGATCGGCCTTGCACTTTCCGGCGGCGGCGCACGCGGCTTTGCCCACGTCGGCGTCCTTAAGGTGCTGGCCGAGCACAAGATACCCATCGACATGGTCGCCGGCACATCCGCCGGTTCGATCGTCGGCGGAGCTTTTGCCGCAGGAATGTCGGTCGATGAGATCGCCGCAATGACGCAAAAGGTCCGCTTTACCAATATGATGCGGCCCTCTTTCTCGATCGGCGGGATGCTGTCAAACGCCCCGATGGGGGATTTTTTAGCGCGTCATTTTCCCGTTGCTCGATTTGAGGACATGCCGATCCCGTTCGCCGCCGTAGCCTACGATCCCGCCAAGGGCGAAACGGTGATCCTCAAAGACACCGGTGATCTGATAACAGCCATCCGGGCAAGCTGTGCGGTGCCGGGCCTTTTTGCTCCGGTCAAAGACGCTGGCGGACGTCAGCTCGTTGACGGCGGAGTAACAATGGTGATGCCGGTGGACGTTGTTCGCGAAATGGGAGCCGACATCGTGATCGCCGTCGATTTGCTGACTTGCGGCGAACGATTTGAGTCATCAGCGACGAACGGCCTGTCGATTGGTATTAGGGCAGTACTGGCTCTGATCAGAGCAACCTCACTACATCAGCACCAAAACGCCGACCTGGTAATTGTCCCGCAGATCGCGCACCTCAGGCCCGACCAGATCGGCAAACGTGACGAATTTATCGACCTCGGCGAGCAAGCCGCACAAATACATATCGACGCGATAAAAGATCTTATAAATACAGAACAGTAAAATTACTAATTCGGGCTTGCAACGCCGCGTCTAACGGTGCATCATAAACGCTGTTAATCCTGCTCTCGCACATCAGCGGTGATGTGCCCACGACTAGCGTTAGGTTTTGGCGGTGTTTTGGATGGTTCGAGGGTCGGTTGGTATTTGGTATTAAAAGCAGCTCATTTTATGAGCGAGACGCGGGCCCCGACGGACACAGAACCGATTTTCCGAAACAGATCCCGATCACGTCCTGCTTGAATTCTTCCCCTTCGGGAAAAGGTAAATATTTATTATGTCAATGAAACTATATGTTGGTAATCTCTCATTTCAAACCGGAAGCCATGACCTCGAAGAGCTTTTTGCGTCGATCGGTGCTGTCGAATCAGCAACCGTAGTCGAAGACCGCGAAACAGGCCGCTCACGCGGTTTTGGTTTTGTCGAAATGGCTAACCAGGAAGATGGCGAAAAAGCTATCGCCGAGCTCAACGGCACCGAATTTGCCGGTCGTGAGATCAAGGTCAACGAAGCCAAACCCCGCGAAGACCGCGGCGGACGCGGCGGGGGCGGCGGCTACGGCGGCGGCGGCGGCGGACGTTGGTAGTTTTGAACGTCAGAAATTAGAAAGGCCCGGAACTTTATACGTTCCGGGCTTTTTCGATTTTAAGGTTTGCGTGTTCGTTTCGGTGGGGATTTTGGTGTATCGGTCGGGGCAAATGATTTTACGGCGTCTGTGTTGCCGCCTGAGCCTTTGATCTCAAATGCGAGGTCGCGGGTGATCTTGCCGTCGATAAATATATCGACGCGGTATTTTCCCGGCGTCCATTTGCCCTCGGGCGTGCCGGTAAAATTTACGCGGTTTTGGCCCTCTTTCATTGTGTAGCTGGCGGTCACGACCTTGGTGTCGGGCTTTACGCCGCTAACGCTGACGGCTACAAAATTCATCTTAACGGTCACCTTTGCCGCCGTGTCGAGCATCACGACGCAATAGATCGGGATGTCGCCGGTCGAAAATTCGCCTACCTGTTCGCCCGCCTTGCCTTTGCCGTCGTCTTTGGCAAGATACAGTTCCTCAACGCCCGGTGCGGGAACCGTATCGCCCTGAGCAAAAGCCCCGACGGACAAAATAAAGCAAAACAAAAGTGTGTATAAAAATTTCACGCTTCGCATCTCCAAAAATAGCTAGCTATTTGAACCATCGCGCGTCCGTTTAGTTGCTTTTACCGGAAATAATTAATTTGCCGTGGGCGATGATATAATCTCGGCATCTGATGCGATTTGTCTTTACACGACGGTTCTATATTTTGCTGGCGGCGGGGCTCGTACCGCTTGGGCTGGCGTGGACGTTTCCGTCGCTGAAATATGCGGTGGTCGGCTATGACATTTTGCTTATCGGAGCCGCGATCGTAGATCTTTTCATGAGCCGCAAACTGCCTGAGGAATTTGTCATCAAGCGTGAGTTTGACCGTCGCTTTGCGATCGGCGATGCGGCAAAGGTCAGTCTCGTCATCGACAACGCGAGTTCGCAAGACGTTCGCGTCATCGTCAAGGACGAATATCCGCCCAAGATGACGCTCAACGAATCACGCGAAGCCGAGTTTAACGTCGCCGCACAATCGACCGCCGAATTTTACTATCACGTCACGCCGCACAGACGCGGAGCGTACAAATTTGGCCGCATTGCCGTCCGCCATCTGTCGCGGCTTGGCCTCGTCCGGTGTCAGAGCCAACTTGGCGAACCACAAACCGTAAAGGTCTATCCAAATATGCGGCGTGCCCGCGAGATGGAACTCAAAGCTCTCGGTGCTCGTTCGTTTTTGGCGATACAGCGCCGTGCCATCAGACGGGGCGAGGGACGTGAATTTGAATCGATGCGCGACTATGTTCGCGGCGACGAGCTGAGGCATATCTCTTGGACGGCGACAGCGAGACGTAACAAACTGACGACCCGCCAATATCAGATCGAACGTGACCAGACCGTAATGATCGCCATCGATGCCGGACGTCTGATGACCGGTCGCATCGGCGACGAGACAAAATTTGATACGGCGATCCATGCGTCACTGGCCCTAATGTCGGCAAGTGCCCGTGCCGGCGACAACTGCGGCCTCGTCGTTTTTGGCCGCCGCATCCGTAAGTATCTGCCGCCAAAACGCGGGCTCGAACACATTGACGCCGTACTCGAATCACTCCACGACCTCGAACCCGAGCTGATCGAACCGTCATACGCACGGGCGTTTCAGTTCATAGCGTCGAATACCAAAAAGCGCTCGTTCGTCGTGATCCTCACCGATCTGGTCGATAAGGACAGCTCAAAAGAATTGATAAATTCGCTCAAGCTGCTGCGGCCGCGTCATCTGCCGCTTGTCGCAACCATCGGCGACCGCGACCTAAACGCCGCCGTCGGCCACGCCCCGAAGGACATCAAAGAAGTATTCACCCAGTCCGCCGCCGAAGAGATCATCCATCAGCGCGGATCGGCGTTGCGGCTCGTCGAAACGCTTGGCGGGCTAGCTTTGGACGTAACAACCGAGACGCTCGCACCGAAATTGCTGGAGAGCTATTTAAAGGTTAAGGAACGCGGGCTGTTATAATATTGTTTCTCTTGTAAATGTCGGTGTTATACAATTTCGTACAACGGTAGATGAAAAAACGCTTCGTATTAGTTCTGATCAAGCCGTCGCATTACGACGATGACGGCTATGTCATACAGTGGTTTCGCTCGGCGATGCCGTCGAATTCGCTTGCCGTACTGCACGGGCTAGCGGATGAGTGTGCGGAGCAGAAGTTGCTTGGCGAAGACGTTAGCATCGAGATCCACTCTTTTGACGAGACAAATTCGCGCATCAATTTAACCCAGATCGCAAAGCTAATTGAAAGTGCCGACGGCGGAATGGTGATGCTCGTCGGTGTGCAATCTAATCAATTTCCACGTGCTCTCGATATTGCTGCTCCGCTTCGTGCACGCGGCATCGCCGTCGCGGTCGGAGGCTTTCACGTTTCGGGAACCATCGCGATGCTCAAGGAACGCGATCCTCAAGTTGCGCGTGCTACAGACATGGGCATCAGCCTGTTTGCGGGCGAGGCCGAGGGCCGTCTGGGCCAAGTGCTGCTTGACGCCTGGAACGGCGAGCTTAAGCCGCTTTACAATTTTATGGACGACTTGCCGAATATCGGTGGTGTCGCCACGCCCATTCTGCCGGCGGGACGCGTCCGACGGACGATCGGGTCTACGACCAGTTTTGATGCCGGACGAGGTTGTCCTTATGCGTGTTCGTTTTGCACGATTATTAATGTGCAGGGACGCGTTTCGCGACGGCGTTCGCCCGACGATATCGAGAGGATCGTGCGCGAAAATGTCGAGCAGGGTCTGCATTCATTTTTTATCACCGACGACAATTTTGCCCGAAACAAAGATTGGGAAGCGATCCTCGACCGTCTGATCCACCTTCGCGAAGTCGAAAAGCTCAATATCAAATTCAGCATACAGGTCGATACACAGTGTCACCATCTGCCCAATTTTATTGAGAAATCGGCTCGTGCCGGCGTCAAACGCGTGTTTATCGGCCTTGAGAATATCAACCCCGAAACACTTCTCGGTGCCAGAAAACAGCAAAACAAACTGATCGAATATCGCAAGATGCTGCTCCAATGGAAACATGTTGGGATGGTGATCTGCTGTGGATATATTTTGGGATTTCCTAGCGACACGAAAGAAAGCATTTTGCGTGACATCGGGATCATCCAGCGTGAACTGCCGATCGATCTGCTCGAATTCTTTTGCCTGACGCCTTTACCTGGCTCAGAGGATCACAAAAAACTTCACGAAGCTGGCGTTGAAATGGACCCCGACCTGAACAAGTACGACGTCACCCACGTCACCACTGCTCATTCGCAGATGTCTAAGCAGGAATGGGAAGAGGCATACGCAGCCGCGTGGGAAAAATACTATTCGCTCGAACATGCCGAGACGATCATCCGCCGTGCGGCCGCCACCGGCACAAGCCCCGGCAAAATGCTGTTTTTTGTGACTTGGTTCAAAGGGTGTCATGAGATCGAAGCGATCCATCCGCTTGAGGGCGGATTTATTCGTATCAAGTCACGCAAAAATCGACGCAGCGGAATGCCGATCGAAAACCCGCTTATTTTCTATCCACGTTATGCTGCCGAAACGGTTAGCAAGCATTTGCAATGGGCCGCTCTTTTCCTCCGAATGCGGCTAATTTATAGACGCATCAAACATGACCCTGCCCGTCTAGACTATATGGACACCGCTCTCGAACCGGTCACCGACCACGAAGAAGAGCGCGATATTTTCAAGACCGTGGCCGCCCAAAGTTACCTCGATAAGGTGCATCGGATCGACCGTGTGAAGCACGGTGAGACGGTCTAATCACGGAAAACAATAGCTTTCCTCAAAAAAATCTTGCTGATCTAAGCAAGATTTCTATCTCCTAGCGTTCAACTAACGAAACCGAAACAACGCCGCGTTGGCGTTACCTGCTTGGAGCTCAGGCGGGCACGGATAATTATTGTCCGGCGACAGGATATCTGTTGCTGTGACTAGGGTTAGGACGGCCGTTCATGGCCTGAATAAAGTAATACCGGCCGCTTTTACGGCCATGAACTAAGGAGAAATCAAAATGAAATTTAACTACAAAAACCTCGTTATCGGGATCGCGTCCGCGTCAATGGCCGTGCTCCTCACCATTACCGCAAGCTCACTTGTAATAAACGCTCAGACACCCGCAACTGCGGACAACTCGGGAGCATCGACTGCACCCGTTCGTGCCGCATCTGACAGCGAGACGTGGAAAGGCTGGTACGTCGGAGTATACGGCGGCGGCACGTTCAACCGCTCAAATGTCACGACCTCGACCATCTATTCGTCAACCGGATATTTTGCGCAGACAAGCGTGACCGCGATCAACACGGCTGGCGTTCAAAAGATCAAGCCTAACGGCTTTACCGGCGGCGGAACATTTGGCTATAACCATCAAACCGGCGCATTGGTCGTCGGTGCCGAATTGGATTTTGGAGCAATGAATGCAAATGAAGGCGTCTCTTCCGGCACGACATATCCGTGCTGTAGCCCGGCACGTTTTACCATCAACCAGGCGACCAAAACCCGCTGGCTGTTAACAGCACGTCCGCGTGTCGGCGTTGCCGTTGGAAATGCGATGATCTACGGTACCGGCGGCTTGGCCGTAACGGACGTGAATTATGCGGCGACGTTCACCGACACTTACGGCAACGCGACCGAGAGTGCTGCTTTCAAAAAGAACAAAGCAGGCTGGACGCTCGGCGGCGGAGCTGAATTTAAGGTAGGCACCAATTGGTCGTTTAAGGGCGAGTACCTGTATGCCGATTTTGGCAACACAGATGTCAGCAGTACAAATCTGAATGCGACATCAGTTTCCACCATCGCGTCATTAGGACGAACGGCTTCGTTCATACCCGGACCGTCAACTGCATATGCAACAAACGTGTTCACACACTCGTCAGACGTCAGGACAAACAACGTCCGTTTTGGCATCAATTACCATTTCTAAAATGGGCCGATAATCACGTTGAGTAAAACCACCGCCGACAAAGTCGAAAGACATCGGCGGTGCTTTTCTTTGCGGTTAAAAACACTTATTTTATAACTAACAGAAATGCCGAAAACCAACGTAATACTAATAATTTACACCACCAAATACCGCCTAGGTGGACACCAATTCCCCGTTGTAGCTCAAACCCTTGCCGACGAAAAACGGCAGGGCGGATTCGACGGTGAGATCATTACCCAAGCTGTCGAAAGCAAGCTTGACGTGCTAAAAGCCATCGACGAGATCAGGCAAGCCGGAAAGCGGATAAAGGAATTTCACTTTGTCGGGCACTCGGGCATGTATGGGCCGATGTACGGAACCGTCGCTTTTCCCGAGCAATTTTCGCCATACGAATGGGAGCAGATGGAACTACCATTTGCCGACGATGCGTCCGCATACTTTTTTTGCTGCCGCTCGGCACGCTGGTTTGCACCTTTTTTTGCACGGACATTTAACGTCCCGACATACGGATTTTTCTGGTACACCACCTTTTCCCGCAGCAAGGAAAAATATATTTCCGCCGGTGACAAAGCCGACGGCAAACTCTACACAATCGGCTGCAAAGGCCGTAAATCGCACGGCGTGCTCGCTTCGGCAAAAAAGCGGCTCGGATTTATGCCCGCCGAGGAGATGAAACGATTTGAACCGCGACCGCCGGATGGTGATACTTCGTATGACCACGTAGCAGAGCTTTACGATGCGGCATTTGTCGATATCCGCGTTCGCAAAGACGAGTGGCGATGGTTGGGTGAGCATCTGCCCGCCGGTAAATTTGACATGCTAGACATCGGCTGCGGCAATGGAGCGCTGCTGTATGCTCTGAGCGATCGGATAAATTCGGGTCACGGCGTTGACGAATCTGCCGGGATCATCGAGCGGGCAAAGATCAAAAACGCCGCGAACAAGCAACTAAATTTTACAAAGATCAACGGCCCGGTATTGCCGTTTCCGGACAATTCGTTTGACGTGGTCACATCGCTGATGTCGTTTAGATATCTCGATTGGGACCCGCTGCTTGCCGAGATCAAGCGCGTAATGCGGCCCGGCGGCAAGTTTTTAATTATTGATATGGTTACGGTTCCGGTCGCGATCGGCGAATATCCACGTGTTCTCGGCGACAAGCTCAAGACGATGCGCGGCCAGAAAGCAAACGCTCAGTTTAACGCCGCCTTGCAAAAACTCGTCTCGCATCCCGACTGGAAGAAGATGGTCGAGTACAACCCGATCCGCTCCGAGCACGAAATGAAATGGTATCTCGAAAGCCGCTTTCCGGGGCAAAAGATGGAGATACTAAACATGGCGTGGCATTCGCGGATCGTCGCCTTTGACAGCGGCCCGGTCGAGAACGGTATCGAGGTCAAACTTTCTTACCCGTAATGAAACGTCTCGGAATTATCGACTGGGGCATCGGCGGCGTCAGCATATATAAGCTGATACGAGAACGCCTTGGCCCTGTGCCGGTCACATATTTTTCGGACACCGGCGTAACACCTTATGGCAAGATGGCCCGCCCCGAACTGGTCGCGAGGCTCAATGCTGTCATCTCATTTCTAAAGACGCGCGGAGTCACACACGTTTTGATCGGCTGCAACGCCGCAAGCACCGCAATCCCGTTTTTGACCGATCACGGAATCCCTGTCGAGGGTGTGATCGACAGCGCCGTGGAAACCATAACGAAACTCAAACCAAAAAACCTTGGCCTGATCGGTGGACGGCGGACTGTTGTCTCGGGCGTGTATCGTAGGGGATTTACCGGAAAAAATATCGGTGTCAAACAACGGATCGCTCAGCCAATATCGGGGTTGATCGAGAGCGGTGATGTGTCATCTGACAAACTGCACGACGAATGTAAACGCATCCTCGCGCCGCTCAAAAACTGCTCGCACATCCTGCTTGCATGTACACATTATCCGGCGATCGCACCTGTCATTCAGCAATATGTTTCAGCTAAGACCAAACTCGTCGATCCGGCTGAGGATTTGGTTAAAAAGGTTGGTAAATGGAAGTTTGCAGGAGACGACAAGGATGTGTTTCTAACAACAGGCGATGCTACAGCGATGAAGAGGGCGGCGAGAAATGCTTTTGGAGTCGAGATCGGTAAAGCAACGAAATTAGATTTAGCCAACTGACCGCCCACTCACGCAGGCGGTTCGGACAGTGTCCGCCCGGCAAAAAACAGATACGAATACATTGCTAGACCTGTGCCGACGCCGGTCGCGATCTTAACGATGGCTGGCATATCTGAAGGTGAAAGAAATCCCTCGATCGTGCCTGCGATGACAAGAAAGCAAGCACACCCTATCACAATACGAGCAGCCTCAATTCCCTTTTTCTTTAGGGCTTGGCTGCGTGTCAGATCGCCCGGGTTTATCATCGCGTAGCCGATCATCATTCCGGCACCGCCGCAGAAAAAGATGGTCGAAAGTTCGATCACGCCATGGCCAACGACAAAGCTTGCAAGAGCATTGCCAAATGGTGGATTTAGCTTATAGCACGCCGCAAAGACGCTCCCCAATCGTGCCCCTTCGAAGGCCAGATCGTAAAATGCCCCGATCCCGAAAAATGCGCCCATCGCAAAAACGCGAAAGGTAACGAGTATATTGTTTGAGAGAATATGCGTCGCCCCGATCTGGTTAGCGTCATTGAGCCCCTTCCACCATTGGTTGTTGGAATTGATCTCCTCGGTAATGCCCGATAGCATGACAAAATGAGTGAAATCAGTGTCGATCCACGTTGCGATAAAACCGAATAAAACAAAACTAGCAAAGACACCGAACGCCAGCATCATATACCGCGAGTTGCGGCGAAACGTCTGCGGGAAATCCTCGGCAAAAAATTTCCAGATCAGGTTTGCTCCCTGGCTCTCGGCCCGGTAGATGCGGCCGTGGGCACGAATTACGAGGCTGTTGAGGTAATTTATGAGTTTTGGGTCGCGGGTCTCGGCACGGGCAATGGCGAGATCTGAGGCCGCACGGCGGTAAAGCTCGCCAAATTCGCGGACTTCCATCCGCGACAAACCACGCAAGCCCGTGCCGTGTTGCATCGATAGCAGATCCTCGAGCCGCTGCCAGTTATCTTTGTTTTGATCGAGAAATCGATTCACATTTTTCGGGCGATCTAATTTGGAAACTCTCCCGTTTTTCCGGGATCATGGTCAATGCTCAGTAGATTTGTCGTGCGTTCAGTAACAGAACCGACCGGCGTTGGCGGCTGTGAGTCAACGGGAAAGAGTAGCGGCGCGACAGGCTCAGCATTTAGTTCGTCCGGAGAATTTGGCCGGCTGAGCGAACGGCTGACTCGGTTCCAACCAAAACCGACGAATATCAGGCTCAGGAAATTTAGTGCTAGGCCAATCACCACAAGCGTGCCGATCCCTTTTACGAAGGTACCTGTTGTCAGCATCCAGATCAATGCCGCACCCGTGACACCAAATCCCGCAAGCGACGCGATAAACGTGGATACCACAGATGTGTGCCCGGCACGGATCTCCGCGGACATTCTGAGTAATTCGAGTTCGTTTGATTCGACACTCATTTTAGCCCCGCATCGCCGGCAAAATCTCGAGTCGTCGGTTGATTCGGTGCCGCAGGCCGAGCACATTTTATC
>DEQS01000053.1 GCA_002360555.1 Chloracidobacterium sp. UBA3360 | reverse complement strand
TCACCGAGATGGAGCATTGGGGCAAATATAACATTGCGGGAAGATTGCAAGTTTTAGCTCTGCCAAAACACCCGGATTTTCGTGATCTGAGGCTGACGCCTGCTCAAACCCGCGAGTCGCTGTCGCGTTTGAACCGGGCAAACATCGTAGCTTTTCAGACACGCAACCCCATCCATCGCGTTCACGAGGAAATGACAAAACTCGCCGCCGAAATGATTGACGGGGCGATCTTACTCCATCCCGCGGTCGGCCTTACAAAACCGGGCGATATCGACTATTTTACACGTGTCAGAACGTATAAAACACTTGTCGAAAATCATTACGACACCAGCCGGACACTGCTTTCTTTATTGCCAATCGCTATGCGAATGGCAGGCCCGCGTGAGGCTGTTTGGCATGCGATAATCCGTCGTAATCACGGAGCGAATCACTTTATCATCGGCCGCGACCACGCGAGCCCGGGCGTCGATTCGACCGGAAAGCCTTTTTTCGAACCGACGGCCGCTCAGGAGCTTGCCCAAAGCGTATCGGATGAGATCGGTGTCAAGATCATGACATTTGGCGAGATGGCGTACCTTCCGGACGAGAAGGCTTATGGAGAGCTTGCAAAATTGCCCGCCGGAACAAGGACTATATCGCTTTCGGGAACACAAATACGTGAGGAATATCTTGGCCGTTCAAAGCCCCTGCCCGAGTGGTTCACGCGGCCTGAGATCGCGGCGATCCTTGCCGAAAGCTATCCGCCACCTGAGAAACAGGGTGTTTGTCTGTGGTTCACAGGATTAAGCGGAGCTGGAAAATCAGCGACCGCTGAGGTGCTGACGATTTTGCTTAATGAACGCGGACGCCGCGTGACGGTTCTCGATGGCGATGTGGTTCGCACGCATTTGTCCAAGGGACTTGGTTTTTCTAAAGAGGACCGCGATCTAAATATTCTTCGCATCGGCTTTGTCGCATCCGAGATCGTGCGGCACGGCGGCGTTGTGATCTGTGCGGCAGTTAGCCCTTATCGCTCGACTCGCAGCGAAGTGCGGCAAATGATGGGCAGCGATAATTTTGTTGAGATCTTTGTCGATACGCCGCTTGACGTCTGCGAGAGCCGAGATACCAAAGGGATGTACGCCAAAGCCCGCCGCGGCGAGATCAAGGGCTTTACGGGCATCGACGATCCGTATGAGATGCCCGACAATGCCGAGATAACGCTCGATACGACAAAAATGTCGGTGGACGAAAATGCCGATCTGATCCTGCAATATCTTGCTTCGCGAAATCTCGTCGCCTAGCCTATACTTTTTGCAATATGAGCGAGTCAAAACCGATCGAGGTAACAGTTAGCCCCGAAGAGCAGGAAACGGCTTTGCGGATACAACTTGACGTTGACCGCGGACTCGATTTTCTAAACAATGGACAAGCCGACGGGGCCATTTCAGCGTTTAAGGCCGCTTTGCAAGCCGCACCGGAACGCTCACCCGTTCGGGACATCGTCACCCATAATCTTTTGACCGCCTACAAAGCCCGGATCAGTCAACTACTTGACGCCAACGAACCGCTGCATGTAAATCGCTATCTGCCTGAGGTACAGGCACTTACACTAACATCTCCGCTCGTTAACGATAAGACATTTAGAACTAAGTTTGCCGATCAGCTTAGAAATCTATCATTAGATTTTTATAACGCGGCTCAGTTTCAGGCAGCCTTATTTTTCATTCGCCGGGCTTTAGTCTATGACCAATGTCCCTCTTACTATATAGATCTTACTAATGCTCTTGCACGGGTGAAAACACCGGCTCAGCTTAGGGATTACACGAGACAATTTAGCGAGGCCGACCTCGGAAAGCATATTTTTATCACGTGTGCCCCTAAAAGCGGTTCGACCTTTTTAAAGAATTTGCTGGTAAGCATCACCGGGTTCAAGTTTATGTTCGCGGTATATTCTTCCCTGCAAAATGAACAGGAGCTTGATCTGCCGCATTTGATCAAATTTGGCAACGTCAACACTGTCACACAGCAGCACGCTCGTGCGTCTGAGGCAAATATCCAAATGATGCAGGCATTTGGCATAAGGCCGACCATCCTTGTCAGAAATATCTTTGACACGACCGCGAGCCTCCTTGATTTTTATACAAACGGCTTTGTTTTCAGCACCTATTTTGACAAAGAAGAGTTTCTTTCATTTGACGATGACCAAAAGATCGATCTGTTGATCGAATACGTATTGCCCTGGTATTTCCAGTTCGTCGCGTCGTGGCAACGAGCCGAAAGCGAGGGCCGTCTTGAGGTAAATTGGATAACCTACGAAGAAATGGTTGCCGATAAGGCAAAGATGGCGGCACGTGTCCTTGATTTTTACGGCATAAAAGCTCCGACCGACCTGATCGACCAAAAACTCGCCGAGATCGAGGCCGACCGAGAAAACAACCGGTTTAACAAAGGCGGTACGGGACGTGGCAAATTAGTACTGACCGAAGAACAACGCGACCGGATACGGCGGCTCGCCAGACACTTCCCCTCAACAGATTTTGGACGTCTCGGCATTTAGGATCATTCGAAGCTAATTTCTGGGAATTCGTCGAATTAGTGATAGAACCCTCAAATGCAACTTGTCGGTTTTGGGTAGCATCTGTGATAATAGTCAGGTTTTTGAAACGTTCCAGTTTATAAGGGGTTCAGACGTGCGGACTCAATATTTTGATATCCGCGTCTACGTCTGTGTTTTTTCTCTTAAATTTAGTTGAACTTTATCCCCTAGATAGGTATCATATAGGGGTATCTAGTTTTTTTCAGGAGAGATAAGAAATGAAGGATTTTAGGCGTAACAGCCGAGCCAAGGTTTTGGGACTGTTGGGAAAAGTGCAGCGCTACCAGCTTTTTCTAGCATGCATGGTTATTGTTTTGTGCTTTGCGATCGGCAATGACGTTTACGCTGCAAAGACTGTCGCTCAGAAACACAAGGATCTTTTGAACGGCCCGCGGAGAAATGTTGATTACTCGGGCGTCATCAGAAAAAAGGTCTATGAGAAACGATACGGCTCCGATCTCAGCCAAAGGTATCTTATAAATCCGGCAAAAGAGAAACAGAGTTCGATGATATCGGCTCTCGCTTTTCAGGCAGACACTTGTAATCAAAACACTTCATTCATTACCGCACTACCTTTTACCGATACGGGTACTACGGTAGGGGCGACGGACGATTATAATATCCAGGGTGATCCGGTGACCGGGGAACCAACGAACTGCCCAAGCCCAACCTGTGAGGCCAATAGTGGCACATTCCCTGATCGGGGATACGCATATGCCGGCACGGGAACTGGCCCTGATGTCGCGTACAAGATCGCTTTTATTCAGCCGACTACCCTGCAGATCACGGTTGACCCTTCAGATGCGGCTCCAAATGCTGATGATCTAGTTATCGTCGTTTACGACGCAACCTGCGGCAACGCTCCGAACACGGGTATCGTTCTTGCCGACAATTCGGGAAGCGGCAACCCACCCGATCTTGCCGATAATTCTGAGCAGGTTACCTTTACGCTGATGCCAGCAGGAATTTACAACATTGTGGTAGATGCTTATTCAGCAGCTGGTGACCCTGTTACCGCCGGCCCATACTCGATCGATGTGAGATGTGTGCCAAGCCAGGCATGTCGCACACCGGGATATCTTGTCCCGCCTAGACGATAGAGATCGATAAAAATGGTTTTTGAGGATTTAATGAATTTTTCAGCCTGTCGATGGACGGGCTT
>DEQS01000032.1:9251-19081 GCA_002360555.1 Chloracidobacterium sp. UBA3360 | reverse complement strand
ATGCTTTTATTGGCACAGGCGGCGATTCAGGCTCAGATAACAACTGGTTCTATCTCGGGAACGGTGACTGATGCATCGGGTGCTGTTGTACCCGGAGCAAGTGTCAGCGTCAAGGGACAGGCCGGTAACAACTATTCTGCCACCACCAACGGTGAGGGCTACTTTATTATCCCTGGTGTTGCGGCAGGTACACCGACTTACACGGTAACTATTACCGCACCGAACTTTAAGACCTCGGTTATTCAGAACGTAAAGGTTGACGTCGCCACACCGGCGACGGTTAACACCGTTTTGCAGGCCGGGCAGATCTCGGAGCAGGTCGTGGTCACGAGCGGTGCCGAGGTGTTGCAGACCGAGACAGCAACGGTTGGAACGACTATCCAGGGTCGTCAGATCCTCGAAACGCCGATCCAGTCGCGTGATGCTCTTGATCTGGTCACCCTGTTGCCGGGAACAGCAACGTTGGGTGTCGCTCGTACGTCATCGATCAACGGCCTGCCTAAGAGTGCGATGACGATCCAGATCGACGGCGTTGACGTTCAGGATAACTACTTGAAATCATCTGACGGCTTCTTTACCTTTATCCGTCCGCGTATCGACGCGATCGACGAGGTAACGGTTTCGACCGCGACCCCCGGTGCAGAAAGCAGCGGTGATGGTGCAGTCGCTATTCGTTTCCAAACCCGCCGCGGTACCGATGATTATAAAGGAAGTGCCTTTTATCAGCACAGAGACGAGTCTCTCAATGCGTCGAACACATTCAATAATTTCTCGAATTTGCCTAAGCAAAAGCTGCGTCTGAATCAGTTTGGCTGGAGCTATGGCGGACCGATCCCGTTCCTTAACTTTGGCGAAGGTGTCAAAGCGTTTGATTCGGGTAAAGGTAAGAGATACTTTTTTGCTAACTACGAAAGATTTCACCTCAATGAAGTTTCGCCCATTCGTACGCGTACGGTTTTGACGACGGATGCTCAAAATGGCATATACCGTTATGGTGTCAACGGTGCTCAGTCGGTCAACCTTTTCAATCTTGCGGCGACCTACGATTGCGATCCCGGTGCAGGAGTTAGTTTCTGTCTACTTAACACGATCGACCCAACCGTCAACAGCATGCTGAACACGATTCGTACCGCAACCGGTACAACCGGTCAGTTTCAGCCGTTAGGAACGGGTGGTTTATATTTCCGTCAGAATTATCAGTTCAACAATCCGGGTGAACAGCGTCGCCGTTTTCTCGTTGTCCGAACTGATTTTAATATAGCTGAGAATCACGCACTTGAGGTGGTCTTTAACGATCAGCCTTTCCGTGCAAACGTTGACTTTCTCAACAGTTTCGACCCGACCTTCCCTGGTATAGCAAATGCCGGCACTCAGGAATCGGATCGCCGTTCGTTATCGATCGGTTTCCGTTCGAGCTTTGGCGGCAATTGGGTCAATCAGTTTCGTTATGCCCAACTTTCTGGTTGGCTAGGCGGAGCAAGCGGATTTTCGCTGGTCGGCGGCGAGCAATTTTTTGACAACACTCAGGGCGGGTATAGTATCGGCCTTGCATCTGCTACTGGTTTGACGATCCGCAATGCTGACAGTGCCCGTTCATCCCCAACTCGGGATTTCACGGACAACGTTACTTGGGTCAAGGGCAACCACACGTTTACCTTTGGCGGACAGTACAAGACGATCGAGACTATCTCAGACTCGAGAAGCCCGATCCGGCCGACGGTAGGCTTTGGTGTCTTGACAACCGGCGGACCTGGATTATGCGGAAGTGCTGCCGGAACGGGAGACGGTTGTGTCATCAACGCGTTTAGCGCTACGGCAGGATCACTCGGTGTTGGTACCAGTGCAACGGATGTTTCCAATGCACAGGCATTGTATGCAACGTTGACGGGCCGCGTCAGTTCTTTTGGTTCGACAGCCTATTTGGAAGGCAACGGCTTATATCGTGCTAACGGCAGCCGTCACTTTGAGATCGAAGAACAGACAAATGGCCTCTACATCCAGGATTCATGGCGTATTCGTCCGAATATGACCCTGAGCTATGGTATCCGCTGGCAGCCGCAGCTCGGGGCAACGCTAAATACGACAAACTATGCGCTGCTTAGCGACCCGATCAGAATGGCATTCGACATTTCGGGTTTCGGTAACATGTTCGGTGCCGGAGCGAACAGCACCGGTTTGGTACCGACTTTCCGTCAGGCAACACTTGGTGAAAAAGCATATCCAAACGATTATAAAAACTTTGCACCAAGCGTTGGTTTTGTTTGGAGCCCCGGAACCAAGTCGGGCTTTATTGGAACGATCTTAGGCAAAGACGGCACGAGCGTATTCCGCGGCGGCTGGTCACGAGCCTTTATTCGTGAGGGTACATTGACAGTTGAGAACAGCATCGGATTAAATCCGGGCGGTACTTTTAGTCTATCCCGCAGTGCAGCTGTAGGAGCAGCCTATCCTTTGACGGTCGGCAGCTATTTTAGAACCCCGGGCAACCCTAACCTGACGATACCTGCGTTCAACCCTGTACCGGTGTTCCCGCGTGCAGTAAATCCGGTATCTGATGCGACATTTGCATTTGGCCCGGGTTTCCACAGCGGTTATGTCGATTCGTGGAGCTTTGGCTACCAGCGTCAATTTGGACGTGATACGGTCGTCGAGTTTCGCTATGTTGGAAACCGTGGTAAAGAAATGCAGACCCAGTATCGTGTAAACGAAGTGAATGCTATCGAAAACGGTTTTGGTGCTGAATTTGCTCTTGCACAGCAGAATCTGCTTGCAAACATTCTGTGTGCGAACACTGTCGGCTGTGTCGGTGGTGGAGCTCATTTCCGCTATCGCGGACCTGGTACGGGTACAAGCCCGCTGCCGATCATTGTTTCGTTCTTCTCCGGTAACGGTGTTGATCCTAACTCGGCCGCTAGCTATGGCAGCACGTTGTACGCAAACACAACATTCCTTGGCCAGCTGAATCCGGCGAATCCGTCGGTACAGGGAATGATCAATACTTTGGATGTTAACTTTAGAGCGAACACTCTGACAGCAGGTGCGTTCCAAGGTGCAAAACCGGCCAACTTCACACACACGTGCCCGAATACAAATGGTTTCTGCTATATCTTTGATAATAGCGAAAGGAGTTGGTACGACTCCGGAACCATTGAGGTTCGCCGTCGTCTGACAGCCGGTATCAGAGTCAATGCAAGTTACGTTTGGGGTAAGTCGTATACGAACACGTTTGCTTCGGCCGGCGACAGCTTCTTCGGATCTGGAGCAGGCGATCAGAGTAACGTTTCGTCAAACTCGCTCCGTAATCGTAATCTCGACAAATCGTTGTCGCAGATCGATATTCGTCACGCGTTCAAGTTTGACTCAACAATTGACTTGCCTTTCGGTAAGGGCCGACGGTTTGCATCATCCAGCAATTGGGCATCAAATGCCTTTTTGGGCGGATGGACGATCGCTCCTACAGTTAGGTGGCAGAGCGGTTCGCCGATCTTGATGGAAAATGTTCAGTTCGTCGGTATGACGGGCAAGGATCTCCAGAAGAAAGTCGGCGTTTACTATAACCAGGTGATCAATGGTGTGACCGTTCCGGTGAGCTACTTGCCGGCGGACATTATTATTAACACTATCAGAGCGTTTACATTTGCAACGCCGTCGGTAACCAATGCAACGGGTTACTCAACGACGCTTGGGCCTCCGACCGGAGCGTTTATTGCTCCTGCCGGATATGCTAACTGTCAGGCACGTTCGCTCGGACAATGCGGTAACCGCAAATTCGTCCTCTACGGACCAAACTTCTTTAAACTAGATGCTTCGGTTCTCAAGAAGATCGCAATCGGCGAAAAACGCAATGTCGAGCTCAGAGCAACATTCTTTGATGTTCTGAACCGTACGAACTGGCGCCTTGGCGGTTGGACCAGTAACGTGAGTAACATTACCGCGTTCACCGGAACCTTTGGCCAGATGCTGAGCGGTTGGTCCTATCAGGATCCATCCGGATCGAACGATCCGGGCGGACGTCTGATCGACCTTATGCTTCGTATCAACTTCTAAACCAAGTTGTTATCGAACTTAACCTAAGGCGTTGTCGGGAAACCGGCAACGCCTTTTTCTTTGGTGTGGTAAAATTTCTGCATCTTGGCTGCTATCGATAACGACCAAAATCTAGGTATTAGGGCATTAGGTGCGGGCGACCTGATCGATCGCGCCGTCAGATTTTACCGCAAATTTTTTGCTACGTTCATTCTCATTGCGTCTCCACCGGTCATTGTCGGGACGCTCGTGTCGGTCGGGTGGACTCTGGTGGGGCGTCAGATCTTCCAGCTTGGTGCTGACCGGTACTCGGCCGAAAATACTTTTTACTATATCTTTCTGTGGTTTGGCAGCGTTGTCATCTGGCTGGCCGAGACGATAGCGACGCTGGTCGTAATGGGCGGAGCTTCGCGAAACTTTGTCCGGCATCTGTTGTTTGGCGAGGCTATCACTTTTCGCGAAACTTATGCCAATGTCTGGAAACGGCTTGGCGGGCTCGTGGTCGCGTCTTCGCTGATAACGGTGATATTGGGTACGTTGGGGATCGCGATCTTTTATTTTGGGATGACGGTAGGCGTGCTGCTGATACTGCTGATCATCTACATCTTTAGTTTTTTGCCCGCCTTAGCATTTATCGTATCGGTCATTGTTGGCATAGCGGTCGCGGGGGGAGCGATCTGGCTGTTCTTTTTGGCGGCATCACGGGTCGCGTACGTGCCGCAGGTAATGCTCGTCGAAGGACAGGGCGTTTTCCCCGCGATCGGTCGCAGTGCCTCGCTCGCGAGCGGCAACGTAAAGCGTCTGGCGGCGTTATTCCTATTTACGACGGTTGCGGCGTACTCGGCTCTCGCACTGCTTTATGTGCCGCTCGCGTGGTATGCGTCGGCGAATGGCGTCCAACTGATGTCGTTTGACGCCGATCTCGTCCCGGCGTGGTACGAGATCGCGTATAACCTGATCTGGCAGATCAGCTTTATCTTGCTGTCGCCGGTGTGGATGGCGGGGCTTTGTCTGCTCTATGTCGACGAACGTGTTCGGGGCGAGGGGTACGATATCGAGCTGATGGCCGCTCGCCGGCTGGGCGAGATACCGACCGTTCCGACTACCTACGTCAATCCTCTGCAACCCGCGTTATCAGCGACGGCAGTTAATACCGAACCCGCACCGGTGGCGAACAGATCCAATATCACGACTCTCGGGCTAAAATAAGGTATGGGTTTGAATTTGCGACACATCAAAATGCGGTTCTGCCTACGGGCGGGCGTGGCGATTTGTTTCGTGCTGACGTTGGCTCTAACTGCATCGGCGGCGTCGCTGGACGATTATCGCCAACGTGTCGAGTCGGTGCATATATATGTCGAGGAGCTTCTTGCAGAGGTCGGCAATGCCGAGCAGGGCAAGCGTGATGTGCCGCATGAAAATGAAGTGATCGCGCACATCCGACGTGTGCTGCCGCCGACGGAAAAGGTCGAGTGGCCGGGCGGCTCGGTCGAGACGGCGAACCAGTGGCTCTTTGTGTCGCTCGAACAATTTCAAAACGAAAGCGATTCGGCCAAACGCGGCGTGATCCTGACCGGTATCAACGAACGCCTTACATCGATCGCCCGCGAGGTGGATCTGCTGCAAAAAGCCGCCGCGTCAAGCCGCACAAAGGACGAGGACAAACAAAAGCTCGCCGAGATACTACAGCGTGAGGAATATCAAAAAGCACAGGCGAAAGAGGAAAGCATATTTCAAAAATGGCTGCGTGAATTTATGGAGTGGCTCGCAAAGGTGTTTCCGCGAACGCCCGCCACGCCTAGCTCAGATCCCGGAACCGGTTCGCTAAAGATGGGTTTGCAAATACTCATTTTTGCAATCGTAATTGGGCTCGTCGGTTTTTTGATCTATAAATTTGTGCCGTTCTTTGGCCGCCGCGGGCGTAAAAAGAAAAAGGAAAAAGGCGACCGCGTAATACTTGGCGAACGTGTCGCAAGCGACGAATCGGCGGCGAGCCTGTTCGACGAGGCTGAGATGCTTGCCCGCGAAGGGAATCTGCGCGGGGCGATACGCAAGGGCTACATCGCTCTGCTTTGCGAACTCAGCGATCGCAAGCTCATCGGCCTTGCTCGTCACAAAACTAACAGAGATTATCTTCGCGACGTCAAAAAGCGGGCCGACCTTTTCGAGAACATGAACGGCATGACGCTCAATTTCGAACGCAACTGGTACGGTCTGCGGCCGACGGACGCGCAGGATTGGGAAGATTTTAAGAACAGATATCAACAAACCATCGCGGGCGTAAAAGGGTAGTCATAAGTGAAGCAAAAGCTTTTCATTTTTATTTTTCTGGTCTTTCTGGTCGCCATTCTGGTCGGTCTAAATGCCGCAACCTATACGCAGAAAGAAAAGACGCCCGACAGTGAGGCTCTGCCCCGACGCTCGACATTTAATTCCGGTGCGACGGGCTTGCAGGCATTTTATACCTTGCTGAGCGAGACAGGCCGCAAGACAGTCCGCTGGCAAGAGCCACCTGCGGCTCTGTTGACCGAACGGAGCAAACCGTCGGTCTTTGTCGTCGCCGGTCAGGTGCGACGCGAATTTACTCCCGCCGAGGCTGATGATCTGCTGCGTTGGGTCTCGAGCGGCGGCCGTCTGGTATTGATCGACCGCGAACCGCCTGCAGATCTGATGCGAATGTCGGGGGCGTGGACGATAGACGTTGAGGCGAAACCCGGCTATGAGATCATGTCGGTCGATCCGTCTGATACAAAGCAGATGACTGGCGACACGCCAGCCGCAAAGCCCGTCCAGCCGTCGCACTTTACTAGCGGTGTCAACGCCGTGCAGCCGTCGCAGTTTGCGTCGGCGATCACTTTTGAGCGGCACGGATATGACAAGGCTGCACCGCCGCCGAGATCGATGTCGTCGAAGAGCGACCCGTATGTTGCGGTGGACGAAGCCGCACCGGCCGTTCATATCGCTCAAGCTCAGGACAATTTGCTCGTTGACATGCCGTATGGTTCGGGCCGGATCGTGATATTGTCGGACCCTTTTATCGTCGCTAATGACGGTATCGCTTTGGTCGATAACGCCCAGCTTGCGGTCAATCTTGTGTCCGTCGATGGCGTGGTCGCGTTTGACGAATATCATCAGGGCTACGGTGCGGACAGTAACCGTTTTCTGCAATTTTTTGCCGGGACGCCGGTCGTTGCGATATTTCTGCAAGCGGTGCTGCTCATCGGCCTCGTCTTTTTTTCACAAAGCCGCCGCTTTGCCCGTGCCGTGCCGGAACCTGAGCCCGACCGGCTGTCAAAGCTCGAGTATGTCGCCGCCATGGCCGAGCTACAGCAACGAACGCGGGCATTCGACCTTGCTATCGAGAATATTTACACCGATTTTCGCCGCCGCGTCAGCCGTCTGCTCGGGCTCGATAACCTGACCGTAAAGGTGCGAGAGCTGTCGGCCGCGATCGCGGATCGCAGCGGGCTCGACCGGCAACGGACCGAGGATATTCTATTCAAGTGCGAAGAGATCATTCGTGGCGAACCGACAAATAAACGCGAGGTCGTTGAACTGACGACCGCGCTGCGTGAGATCGAGGCTAAGCTTGGCATCCGGCGTGCTGTGGACAAGAAGGTCTAAACGATGGCCACTTACGCTCTAATCATTTTGATCGCGGTATTTTTTGTGACAAGCGTCGTCGGCGTCGTCACGGGCAGCAATTCGCTCATCGCGGTGCCGGTGATGTTTCAGTTTGGCATAGATCCGCGCGTCGCGGTCGCGACGAATATGTTTGGCCTTGTATTTATGTCGATCGGCGGCACGTTACCATTCGTCCGGCAAAAAAAGATCGACTACCGAAAGATCTCGCCCTTTATTGTCCTGACGGTCATCAGCTCGGCGATAGGTGCTTTGCTCGTCGGCATCATCAGCGGCGACGGGATAAAGCTGATCGTCTCGACTGCGATGATCGCCGTTGCTATATTTACGTTACTTAGGCGAAAATCGGGCGTTGCTGACGATATCGAACCACGACGATACTCTGTGCCGCTGACGTATGTGTTGGTATTTTTGCTTGGGATCTACGGCGGGCTGTTTAGCGGCGGTTATGTCACGGTGCTGACGGCGGTCTGCGTGGGCATTTACGGTATGCGTTACGGCGAAGCGGTCGCGTCGACCAAGCTCATCAACGTTTTTTCGTCCGCGATTGCCACGCTAATATTTATGTGGCAAGGTTTAGTGGATTATAAGCTGGGGCTGATACTGGGCGTTACGATGTTTGCCGGAGCTTACATCGGGGCTCATTTCGTGACAAAATTAAACGATGTCTGGCTGCGGCGGATCTTTTTAACGACGGTTATACTGCTTGCAATAAAAACGCTTTACGATTTTATTTAAGATGCTAACTTACACACCTACAACAGTTGCACATATCCTGAACGAGCTACGCAAGACGATCGTCGGGCAGGATGACGTTATCGAACAGATCCTCGTTGCGATCCTCGCCGAGGGCCACGCGTTGATCGAGGGCGTTCCCGGCACGGCAAAGACGCTGACCGTTAAATCGCTCGCACAGATCATCGGGGCAGAGTTTTCGCGCATACAGTTCACACCCGATCTGATGCCGTCGGATATCACGGGCACGAATGTCTTTAATATGCAGACGTCGCAGTTCGCACTGCGGCAGGGGCCGATCTTTACCGACATCCTGCTCGCTGACGAGATCAACCGCACACCGCCAAAGACGCAGGCGGCGCTGCTCGAGGCGATGGAGGAACGCCAGACGACGATCGACGGTGAACGCTATCCGCTTTCGCCTCTATTCACCGTGCTCGCGACCGAAAACCCGATCGAATACGAAGGAACCTATCCGCTACCAGAGGCGCAGCTCGACCGGTTTTTGATGAAAATATTGATCGATTATCCCGAGCAGACTGACGAAGAAGAGATCGTCACGCGTTGGGACGCGGGATTTAATTCGCGGAACCTCGGCCAGGTTCAGATCGCCCCTTTGCCGGATGCAACGGCGATACAGCGGTGCCGAATGGAGGTTCGAGAAATGCGTATGGAACCCGGCGTGCAGAAATATGTGGTCGAGATCGTACGCCGCACGCGGACGCACCCACCGATACTCTACGGAGCGAGCCCGCGAGCGTCGGTCGCGTTATTATTGTGCTCAAAGGCGTTGGCGGCGATACGTGGACGAGATTTTCCCACACCCGACGACATCCGCGATGTCGCTCCGCCCGTCCTGCGTCATCGTTTGGCCTTGCGTGCCGAGGCCGAGCTTGACGGAGCAACGACTGACGCAGTGATCTCCGACATCATCAAAACAGTGGAAGTTCCGAGATGAGGCTCTATAGGGTAGCCGTCACGGCTGCGATCGTAGTTTTATTTTTTGCTGCCTTTGCGACGGCACAGAATGGTAATGCGCCCGAGTGGATCCAGCGGGAGAAATTTCTGCGTGCTTGCGAAGAAGCAGATATCGTAAAGGTAAAGGCCTATCTCGCCGGCGGCATCTCGCCCAATTCACGTGATATATTTGGCCAACCGGCGCTAATACGAGCGGCCCTTGGGTTTGATGTATTTCGCAATACGCCGGAGGTTATCCGTTTGCTCTTACAGGCAGGGGCGGATGTAAATGCGACGAATGAGTTTGGTTCGACGGCCCTATTCATTACTGTCCACGATCCCGAAACTGAAATGAACCCGCAAACGCTTTTGCTAAGCTCCGGTGCAGATCCAAAAAGACGAGATAAATACGGAGTAGTATTCAGCGAGCGAAAGTTTGAGGACGAACGGATCGATCAAACTGACGAATT
>DEQS01000032.1:0-9095 GCA_002360555.1 Chloracidobacterium sp. UBA3360 | reverse complement strand
AAATGTGCGAAAAATGCCAAGGCATTCGACATCGGCGACGTCGATGATGGCTGCGTCTTATTACGGGATACAATTTGGCACTTTGCCGGAGCGGGGCGGCGCAGAATGGCAGCGTGAAGTCGATAAAAATGGCGAGAACTATCTGTTCTACATGGCCAGCCGGACAAAGATCTATGCATCGGATTTGTTAAGCATCGATCGTGTAGCTGCCAACGCCGCAAATAATGACGGGGAAACCGCGCTGATGAGAGCCGCCCGATTTGATAACGACTGGCTGGTGAAGCAAATTTTGCTTGCGGGTGCTGCGACCGACAAACGTGACAAATCCGGCCGAACGGCACTCGAGTATGCTGCGGAGTATGGCTATTTTGGGTCCACCTTCATGTTGCTCGCCAGGTCGGATGCGAATCTGCGAAATAGCACGGGTCGTACGCCGTTAATGACAGCGGCTGAAAAAGGTAATATTAATGCAGTTCGTGCGTATGAAAACGCTAAGGCTTTTGCGGCAAGCGTTTTAGTTAAGGCTCCCAAATTATCAAAAGAGGAAGCCAAAGATGCATTGGCGACGGCGAGGGTATTTAGACGGATAGACGTCGACCTACGCGACACAAAAGGCATGACGGCTCTCATGCTCGCCGCGGCGGCGGGTCATCGCAATGTTGTCCAGGCATTGATCCGGTTAAAAGCAAAGACCAAACTCAGGGATCTCAAAGGCCGAACCGCGGCCGAACTCGCTGCCCTAAATGGGCATACAGATATCGCAACACTTCTTAAATAAAATTTTATTGGACGTCATCAGGAGCACCATCGGTCCCTGATTTTTTAGTGTCCGCCGGCTTGCCCGTAGACTTAGGAGTCTTTGGCGGCGGCGTTGCCATCGGTTTTGGTGTCGGTTTGACTGCCGCGTTAGCCGCCGGAGTGTTTGGTGTAGGTTTTGTAGTCGGGGCGGTATTTGTATCCGTCTGCACCGGAACCGGAACGAGGATCACTCCGCTGTCCTGCGGCATGAATTGGCTACCGCCGTTCGGGTCGATGACCACGGTCTGTCCACCCGGAGGCGTGTATGGTTGCGGCATTCCGGTCGCTGGTGCACCGGGTACCGGTGCTCCGATGGGCGGAGCTCCGTTGCCTGACCAGGCGTTATAGCCATCGCCGCCGGGCAGAGTTCCCGGAGGCTGTTCCATCATGCCGGCAGAAGCGGCCATGATCTCGGCTTCGGTCATTTCGGGAAGTTTTGCAAGGCTCTCCTCTTGCGCACCCGTCGCGGGTCCGATCGGCTGGACAGGTAAGCTGCCTGCATCGGCGGTTAGCTGTGCCGTCGGGTCGGTCTTGCGAACAGACGTAAAATATATCAACGCGGCCGCAAGCAGCGTAATTCCCGCAAGAGCTATAAATGCTGTCTGCCAAACGTTGTGTTTCGAACTGCCCGCAGTCGCTGCGGCGGCTTTGACCTTGCCAGTCGAGAGCATTTCGAGGTCCTCGGCAAATGCCGTCATCGTTTGGTAACGGCGTTCCGGATCGAGAGCGATCGCACTCAACAGGATAGGCTCGATGTCGGGATGCAGATCGCGTCTAAAGGTCGAAAGCGGCGGAGCCGGTTCGGCGTTTTGTTTTGTTAGAACCTCGGCGGCGGTAGCACCGTCATACGGGACGACGCCCGTTAGCATTTCGTACAACATTATGCCGAGCGAATAGATGTCCGAACGTTCGTCAGCTACCGGATAAGCATTTGATTGTTCCGGCGCGAGATATCGCGGATCCGCGTCTTTGGCAATGTCTAGCGGGTCGCCGCCAAAGCCATATACCTTAGCCGTGTCCTCTTCAACAAAAACATTTGCCGGGGCGAGGGCAGCGTGAATGATCTTTTTCTCGTGTGCGGCTGCAACGCCGGTCGCTATTTGATGGGCAAAGCTCAAAGCCCGCTTTTCATCGATCGACGCTCCATCTGCAAGCAAGCCACTAAGCGTTTTGCCGGTTGTCGGTTCAAACACCGCGTACGATACGCCCTTGGCATCGGTGCCAAAATCGGTGACGTTCAAAATATTTGGATGTGAAACTGAGGACGCAGATCGGGCCGCGTCGATAAACTTTTTCGACCAGCGGGCGTCGATGGCGAGTGCCTGTGGCAGAACCATTATCGTCACGGGCTTGTCAGAGATCTCGTGTTTACCCGCAAAAAGGTCGCCCGCCGAACCCTCGCGAATGAGGCGTTCGATGCGGTATTTATCGGCTACTAATTTTCCAACAATGTCTTCGATCATCAATTATTAGAACGCTTTTAGGGCGTAATAGTTGCAAGTTAAGAATAGATCGCGAGCGTTATGATTACAAGGATTTCTTTTCTTACTTTGCGTTCTTGGCGGCTTCGCGTGAGATATTTAACGCAAAGCCGCAAAGCCGCAAAGAAAAACGCGGATGCAACGATCGCCGCACCCGCGAGTATCTTGTCTTCGTTTGCAATTTAGAGCTTAACGAATACGATGAGCAGTGCGAACAGAACGAGTGATTCGATCAGAGCGAGCGCGATGATCATCATCGTCTGAACTGTTCCGGCCGCGCCGGGGTTGCGGGCAGCACCCTCAGCGGCACGCGAACCTACAAGTCCCTGTCCGATACCGGCCAAACCGGCTGCGAGCCCGAAACCGATGCCGCCGCCGATAGCTTTGGCAGCCGCGACTGACGATTCGTTATCAGCAGCACCCTGAGCCAGAGCCGGGATCGCCATCAATGCAAGTGCGAGTGTCGCAAATACAACATATTTAATTTTGTTCATTGTTTTATCTTCCTTTATTTATTTAAGAAGACCTGATCGTACGATCTAAAAACGCAGCTTGCGGGGTATTATTTCGCCTCATTTCCGGTATGCCGTGGATTTTATACTCCCAAAGAGTCCAAGGCTCCTGATTCGTGCGGGCATGTGAGGTGCCTGTATGCGCCTCGTGCTTTTTATGTGCAAGCTAAATTTTCAAATCGACTGATCGCGGTCTAACCGTTTGGAGTACCGACTTTAGTCGGCATCTCCGTCATCAAAGAGCCTGCTAAAGCAGGGACTCCAAGCCTTTCTACGCATGAGCGACGGCAGCGTCGCCGTGGGCGTCATGCTCGTGCTCGTCGTGATCATGTGGGGCGTGTGAGACCTCGCCGATATAGATCATCGAGAGCAGCGTGAAAACAAATGCCTGTACGAACGCCACAAAAACTCCCAGCAGCGTCAGTATGAGCGGCACGAGAAAGTGGGTGAACGGCGGTGCGATATTTGTGATCTCGGCAAAAACTTTTTCGTCCGAAAACATATTTGCAAACAGCCGGACGCCAAGCGTGAATGGCCTGATCGAACTACTGATCACCTCGATCGAAAAGATCAGCGGCGTGATTATCAGAGCCATTACAAATGGCAGTTTGGGTCCCGCAAAATGGCCGATGTGCTTGAGGATGCCGTTTTCGCTGATGCCGACGTAGTTGTAATAAACAAACGACGAGACGCCAAGTGCAAATGTTACGTTGACCGACGCTGTCGGTGACATGAACATCGGGAACTGGCCCATCAGGTTCGATACCAAGATCAGAACGCCAAATGTCGCAACCACCGGAAAATGCCGAGCTCCGTGAGGGCCGATGATGCTGCCGATCATGTCTTTGACGGCGAGAAATCCGGCCTCGAGTGTAAGCTGTCCCGGCTGCGGATCGTCCTCGCTCAGTTTGCCCTTGAGCAAATAAACGATAAACACGGTCAGCAGACAGGCGATCACAAACATGATCGTGTACCAAGGGATAGCAGTTTCTGGGCTGTACGGAGCGCCAAAAACCTTTTCGGGCGTCGTGCCAAAATTGGCAAATAGCTTGTCCCAGACCGGCTTGGTATAAGCCATCTGAAAACGATAGACGGGCTCGCCGAGATAGTGGTTGATGAACTCGACGATCATCGGTGTGTGATGGCCGCCGCCTTCTGAAAATAAGAGCATCTTAAAAATACCTTTTAGGTCGAACTAGTAAAAATACTTCGCAATCCTTGGATCACAACCGCAAAAGCAAATGCCGCAAGCCCGGCTATTACTGCCGCGATGGGCAAAGCCCCGGTCAGATGCACGGCCAACAAGACAAGGCCAAGAGCCGCGTAACGCATTATGTACTTTGCGGCCAAAATACCGGTCGAGGTCATAGCGTCGCCGCTGAACATTGCCTTGGTTACGCGGTCGAGCCAAAAATAATTGGCAAACGCTAGCACCCCGCCAAAGAGGACGCCGACGCCGAAAAGCGTGCCGCCAGCGGCAAAGCCGGCAGCCGATCCGGCGATGACAAGCACCGCCATTATTATCAAAATACCGCGATGCGACATCGCGCCATTGTCAGTTGTCAAAGGGTCAATATCCTCACCCATTGCGAAACTAAAATTTTACAAATAAACAGGGAAAAGTTCAAAAGAGAGGCGCGGAAAACCTGCTTTCTACGGTCCGCGTTTTTCTTACTTGGTTTTTTCTTGGCGGTCTTAGCGTCTTTGCGTTAAAAGTAGTTTCACGCAAAAACGCAAAGTTCGCAAAGTAAAGCAACGCAAAGGAAGAGACTGCTTTACAGTGTATCATCGTCGTCGCGGGATATCAGTGGACGGATCGTGGATGATGGCTTTTTGGTGTTGTAGATCTGCGAGCTGAGGCGAAAAAACTGGACGAACCCGATGATCGAACCAAGCACGATACCGCCGACGATACCCCACGGCGAGCTGCCAAACAACAGGTCGGCGAGCCAGCCGAGAAAGAGGCAAAATGCGACCGCACCAAAAAAAGCGATGCCAGCCGACCACGCCAGGCCGCTGCGGCGGACGTTTTCCTCGGTGGATTCGGGCGAAAAGGGAATTAGAACGACGGGCTGCTCGTCCTTTTCGGGCTCCTTTTCCTCGTCAAAAATGCTAGGCGTCATCTCGCGCAATGATGACAGTTTCCGTCGGTGATTTCAATTCGTAGTTGATGCCCCGCCATATCATCCGCCGCGAAGCCCAAGCTGCGAGCGAATTGTAGAGAAATAAAGACGGGGCGATCAGCCACAAAGTGTTTTGCGTCCAAAACTGACGCTTTAGGGCGGCTTCATGTTGGGGCAAAACGAGCCTGACAGCATTGAGCCGCAGCCATGCTTTGCCGGTGCTGAAAACGGTAACGAGTGTTAACGTTGCGAGGCTCACCCAAACCGCGAGATCGTTTGTCTTGCTCAGTATCACGATAAGCAGTGCGGCGATCAGGACAGCGTTAAAGATCGTAGTGCCGATGAGCGAGACGACCCACAGCGGCGTGGCATAAACGCGTGTGATCTTCATCTGGCGGGTCGTAAATTCGACCGTCTCGGTGAATGTGCAATCTTCGACCGTCGCGGTAAGTGCTTGCGGGACAAAGATAATCGGCAGCCCTGCGGCTTTTACGGCTCGCGTAACGGCAAAATCGTCGGACAGTACACCGCTCCATTTCTTACGCATTTCGAGCCGCTCAAAAGTGTCGCGACGCATCGCCATCGAGCCGCCCCAGCAGAAATTAGACTTAATGTTGGGCCCTAGTGCGGATGTGATCGATGCGTTCCACGCGGACCGCAATTCCGAGCCAAAAGTTGGATGTTTTGCAATGAACCAGCGATAGCCTGTCGCCGCCCCAACGTTTTCGTCGGCAAGCGGAGCGACGAGCGCTCGCAGCCAATCCGTTGACGGCCGAGCGTCGGAATCGGCGAAAACAAAGATCTGGCTTTGGTCGAAAACGTGGAGGACGGCTTCGCGGAGGTTTTCGACTTTTTGAGCGGAGTGGACTGCTTTGTCTGCGATGATCAATTTCGCAGTTGGCACACTCCCAGCCGGTCGTGTTTCCGCCTTTGTTACGATTGCGTTGATCACTGACACGGCGGGGTCGTTTTCGTCATCGACAACGAATATCACCTCGTATTGCGGATAGTCTTGTTTAAGAAACGCGGCGAGGTTTTCTCCGAGGCCTTTGTCGAGGCCGCGGCAGGGAACAATTATCGTAGCGAATGGCGTGTAATCGGATCGCGGTTTGGCGAGGGAGTCGCGAAAAAAATTTAGATAGGCGATGCCGCCGAGAAATGACTTAAAACTAAGCCAGACGAGGATGGCGGCGAAAAAGTAAAAGACAAAGATCATCTCGGTTTGCGGGAGTTTAACATCGGCGTGATGTATTCGACGGTCCGGACTGCCGCTCCGCGATTATGCTCCATGACCTCAAGAGCGTTCAGGCCAAGTTCTTTTCGTTTTTTCTCGTCTTTGAGCAGGTCGCCAATGGCGGTCGCGAGAGTCGAAACTGCTGTCTTTTCGGTTACTTTTTCAAGCTGTATGAGCGCGTATTTGTCTAGAAATTCATTTACCGATGCTTCAAAATTTGCCGTGTATGAGCCGGTGATGATGGGCTTGCCGATCGCTGCTGGCTCAAAAATACTCTGTCCGCCGTGCGGGATCAGGCTGCCGCCGACAAAGACCACCTCGGCCAGAGGGTACGCCGCACGCAGCTCGCCGATCGAATCGAGCAGGATGATCTCGGCCGTTTTATCTCGGGATGAGACCTTTTCGGAACGCCGCACCCAAGTAAATCCTGTTGTTTTCATCAGCGCGGCGACTTCGGCAAATCTTTCCGGGTGACGCGGTGCGAGCATCAGGCGTGGCAGATTGTCGCCGGACGATTTCCATATCTCTTTGAATGCGTCGAGTATCCATTTTTCTTCGGGTGAATGAGTGCTTGCGGCAATGATCAGCGGTGCGTCGGAGGCGATGCCAAAACGCTCTTGCAGCTCGGCGGTGATGGCGTTTTCGTTTTCGTCCAGGTCGTGGTCAAATTTGAGATTGCCGAGCACGCGGACCTTGCTTGCCCTTAAGCCCAGCGACATTATTCGTGTGGCGTCGTCATTTTCCTGCATCAACGCAAAATCGAGATAGCCGAGGATGCGTTTCATAAACCGCTTGATCTTGGTGTAGCGGTCGAGCGAACGCTGTGACAGACGGCCGTTGACGATAGCAATGCGGGCCTTAGATTTGTAGGTTTCGCGGATGAGGTTGAACCAGATCTCGGTTTCCATCAGCAGCAAAACACGCGGCTCAAAATGCCTCAGAGCACGTCTTACCGTCCAGCGAAAATCGAACGGCACGTAGAAAACGCAATCGGCGGTGTCTTTGAAAATTGCCCTTGCCAGCTTTTGCCCGGTTCGGGTGACGGTCGAGACGATGACGCGGTGGCTGGGAAATTTGGCTTTTAGCTCTTCGACCAGCGGACGTGCGGCGTTGGTCTCGCCGACCGAGACGCAATGGATCCAGACGACGGGGCGTTTATCAATTTTGAATTTTGGCAAAAACCCGAGGCGCTGAAAAAAGCCCGCCGCGTGTTTGCCGCGAAATATCGCGCTCAGAGCAAACACCGGCAGCATCAAAATAAACGCCAGCGTGTATAAAAGGCCGTACAAGAAGAACATTTTTTCTTAGCCTAAAAAAAGTGCTAAAAGCCCGTAAAATCCTGAAAGAAACGATAATTCGAACCTCTCCGGACCTCGCGGGCTTTTTTGCCGATCAAAAAAACTGACCTATTTTACGCGCTCCATGTACTTGGCCTCGGTCGGGTTGACGCGTATCATCTCGCCCTCGACGATAAATGGCGGAACCGATACGGTAACGCCGTTTTCGAGTGTCGCGGGTTTGTTCGAATTCGAAGCAGTTGCACCCTTAAGAGGCGGATCGGTCCGGGTGACGGTCAGGTCCATCGTAGCGGGCAGGGCGACGCCGATCGGCGTGCCATCATAAAACTCAACCTCGATCTTGAGATTTGGCATTAGCCACTGAGCGGCGTCACCTAGCTCGTCCTCGGTCAAAGCGACCTGCTCGTAGGTTTCTGAGTTCATGAAATGATGGTGCGAGCCGTCCGAGTAGAGGTAATCCATCTTGTGCTGTTCGAGCGTCACTTTGTCGAGGGTGTCGTTCGAACGAAAGCGAAACTCGAATGAGTTGCCTGTGATCAGATTGCGAAGCCGTGCCTGGACCATCGCACGCAGATTGCCGGGCGTGTGGTGGTGAAATTCCATCACGCGGACCGGCACGCCCTCGTGGACGATGACCATACCTTTTCTAATGTCGTTTGCTGAAAGTGCCATAAAACTTGATCAAATCTCCGTTATGTAAAATTGCGTGTAAACACAAAAGAGATAGTTTAGATTTTCACGCCCGACGTTGTCTAGTCAACGGTTACCTTGAACTTGAATGTCCCTTTCCACGGATCGGCCTTAGTGCATTCCTGAATGGTGAATTTATAGTCGCCCGCGACGGTCGGAGTGATCTCGTTATTAGCGTGACAGTCGGCTGCCATATCTTGCTCGTAACCCGATCCTGCGGGCCCCTCGATGAATATCGAAATCGAACGGTTACCGGTGTTTTCGGTTTTCATCGTCTGTCCGTCGAGGACGCGGATGACAAAAACGCGTTTCGATTTATAGCTCGACAATGTGCCGGTGACGGTCGCCGATGTGGCACCGCGTTTGAACGTGATGCGTTTCGCGGTTTGAGCCGATGCCGTTGAAACAGCTACGCCCAAAACCATAACTGCAAAAATGCTGATAACGATCCTTTTCATATTCTATTTTCCTTTTTCGAGAGTGAGCGGCGGCGGTTCTTGACCCTCGGGCGGCGCCTCTTTGTTCATGCTGCTGTAGATCATCGTGATCTTTTCGATCCAATCTTTGGCGTCTTTGTTGTCTGCATCGTATTTTAGCGTGCGGCGATAATCGCCAAGCGCCGATGCATACTGACGTGCGGCTGTCAGAGCGTCGGCACGCTTGTAATAAGCGTCTGCGAGAGCTTTCTTGGCGCCGGCATCATCCTGTTTTTTCTTAAACGCGACCTCGGCTGTCGCTATCGCGGTATCAAAGACCTTGGTGTCGATCGGGTCGCCGCTCTGTTTCCATTTCGACGGTGCACCCGTATTTGCTGGCGGCGTCTGATTTTCGGTCGTGTGAGAAATGGCCGTTTGCGACTTTTCGGTATTTCCAGGCTTTGCCGAGTTCGTGTCCTGAGCGACCGGCTTTGCGGCGTTGTTGCAGCCAACGATGAATATTGCGGAGGCGACTAAAACTAA
>DEQS01000111.1 GCA_002360555.1 Chloracidobacterium sp. UBA3360 | reverse complement strand
CGGCGACGACACGAGATCGCCCTGGCCTTTGTCGCGGTTGATGCGATAGCTGGCATAGAGCGAAACACGATTTGTCGGCCTGGCGGTCACGTCAAAGTAAAAGAAGTGGTCACGCATGAAGAACTGGCTAAAGCCAAATGCGTAACCACCCGGTGCTCCGCTGATCGGCACGGCGACCGGCGTATAGCTCGTCAGATGACGATAATTGTAGCCCGTGCTGAAAGAAAGGTTGGCCATCGGATCCCAATCGACGGTTCCCGAAAAGTAGCGGTTTTGTGTGTTGGTAATGTAATTTACAGTCGATGGCAGGGTGATCGTCGCTCTTGGCAACGACGCGTTCTCGTTGTCCTTAGAACTTGCCGAGAAATTGAACGATACCTTGTTCAGTGTTACGCGGCTCCGGACGCGGAAATTAGTGTATTTGTAATTTTCGAGACGCGTAAAGACATTGTCCGCAAGGCCGTGTTCGACATCCCAATAAATCGTCCAGTTCTTGACCGGCCTGATCTTCATACCGGCGATCAGCGCGTTGGTGCTGTTCGTTTCCGATTCCACGAACGGTGTCGTTGTCGGTGTGCACAAACCTGTCGTGAACGTACACGACGTGTCAAAACCATTGTTATTGATATCGCGTTTTGTATATCGATATCCGACATGAAGAGCGACTGCGTTTGAGAACTGATAATCAGCCTCGATAGTGTTCACAAAACGCCTGTAGCTATTG
The DNA here is from genome assembly GCA_002360555.1 of Chloracidobacterium sp. UBA3360. Taxonomy (GTDB): domain Bacteria; phylum Acidobacteriota; class Blastocatellia; order Pyrinomonadales; family Pyrinomonadaceae; genus OLB17. The sequence goes on along the minus strand of DEQS01000111.1, from coordinate 38,876 downwards.
ACGCGATATGCCGACGATAGCGTTGTCGAACGCAAAGTCGAGCCAGATGCTTTGGTCCAGATCTCTTGAAACATCTCGTCTCCGTTGACCGAAAACTGGTCAAACGAGAATGTGTTTGAGATGCGAAATTTATCCGTCGCCGCATAGGTGATGCCGAGATCGCCGCGGGTTTGCGGCCGTTTTGCATTTGCAATGACGTTGATATTATCCGAAGTCACAAGTATTCCCGTCGGATTTGTGTTGTCACGGCCCGTCATCGTCTGCACTCTTGAAGAGTGGCTTGACGCACTCGAATAGATCATCCTTGCGGTAAAGTCAAACTTTTCGGCAAACGTCCGATGTGCGTGAAACTGTGTGAAATAAACATCGCCGTCGATCGGTGACGACCGAAAATATGTATCCAGTCTCGACTGGTTCGTCGGATTGTTGCCCTGATTGACAGCATCCAAAAATCCCGTCGACCTGTCCTTGAAAGTCCTGAAACCCTGCGACAATCCCCAATCAAAACCAAAGAGTTTGCCTTCGGCCCCAAACCTCAGGTCGTGAGACCTCGACCTTGTATCCGTAAGGATCGGAAACTCATCGCTAAAGAACCGGTCCGTCGTGCCGCCGGCACCATTTGTATTATTAAATGAACCGCCGGCAGTAAATCTCAGTGTTTCGTTCTGCGGCAATATCGTAATGTCAAAATCACCGAACGTGTGCTTGATGTTTGACGAATGTTCGCTGTTGGCGAACGGTACGGGATTGACGAAATTAAATAGATTATTAAAATACGTCACGCGTTTTACATCGGCGTTGAATTTGTAAAACCCGGTCTTTTCCATATTGAACCGGGTCGATCCGGTCGGATCCGAACCCCAACCCGAGTTGGAGATAAGCAGCGAGTCAAAATATTTGCCTTTACCATTATCCGCCTCGAGTAGCAGGTTTGTGTCAAACGTCCTAAAGCCCGGGCTATAATTGAGATCGCTACGATATTTGTTCTCATTACCGCTGAGTCCACGAAAACGCCAACCGATCTCGGATGCCGATGTCACCTTATAACTACCCCACATAACTTCCGTGGCGGGCGTCGGCGAAGGGCTCGGGGTTTGAGCCATCGCGCTCAAAGCTCCGGCGGCGAATACCCCAATGATAACGAGACCGATGAATAGAGATCCGCGTAATGTGACAGGTCTCTTCGAATTATTTTCTTGATTAAACATTTTCCCTCCTTATCATCACCGCATGAATCGATTACTCGCATTAGAACCGTGTATCGCCGTATGGCAAACGGTGCAATTCTGATATCGAACCTGCGTCTGATTGTGGAAAGTGGGCGTACCAGGTGTGTCGACCTGGTCGCTGATCGCACTATGACATTCCAGACAAAGCTGCCTGACCGAGCTGCGGTTGAGCATCTTTGGATTTGCGGAACCATGTGGTGTATGGCAAGCAGCACAACCCTCAGTCTTAAGCGGTGCATGTTCAAAAGCGAACGGCCCTTGCTTATTGTTGTGGCACTTGACGCAAGATGCATCGGCACCGACCGCCAGCGTAGTTTGCTTTGCCTCAAAACCGCCGTGAGCGTTATGACAGCTGGTGCATTTCATCGCGCCCTCCATCACTTTGTGATGGAAAGGCTTGGTAAATTGCGCCTTTGTTTCCGTGTGGCAACTCATACAAAGTTGCGGCTCGCTCTGTTTTAGCATAGCCACGGTCGCGATACCTGGATTTTGTTTTGTGGTCTCGCCGGGGTATGTGATCGAATCTGCGTGTGAATTGCCGAGCGCCGATCCATGTGGGCTATGACAATCGGTACACCCGACATCGTTGCGCCAATGTTCGCCGCGGCGAAAGTTATTGTGACTCTCTTTGCCGGCGTGGCAAGTCATACAGGATTCGGAAATTTGTTTTGAATCTTTTCCCTTGAACGAGATGATATTTTTAGGGTTGGTAGCATCCTCAAGATGCGCCTTCCCCGGCCCGTGGCAAGACTCACACCCTTGGGCTTTGTCTTTCCAACTCTTGACCTGAGCAAGTTTTGCGTGTTTGGTGTTTGAGAACGCCTTGAACTGGTCCTCGTGACACGCCATGCACGACTCGCTGCCAACATAGTCGTCCGGATTGTATTTTCCGCCGCCCGGAGTACCTGTCTCTGCGACAGATACGCTCGAAACGGTCGCGTATCGCCCGGCAACGACCCAACCGATCATCAGTATCGAAAATACCAATAGCAGAACGGCCTTAAATTTATGATTTGAAACCTTCATATAGCCTCCATGTACGCTGGTGCGTACCAGTTACCTATAACAAGTCTATAATGCGGACTTTTGGGATGTATGTGAGCAACGTCACCGTCAGGTGTGCCGCCCGATATTTCGCACCGTATCGCTGTAAAGAATGCTCAATGCGGTCGCAAGTCGAAAGCAAAGATCGGGCGTCTCAAGCAATAATCTTTTTAGATCGATATTTTCAAACTCGTCAGACCCGATCGGAACTGTGTCTTGGTCTTTACTCAACGCAGCGACGATCTCAGATCTGATAGGACCCAGTTTCTCTACACCTTCAGCCGGTAGGCCGCTAAACAGCGATCTTAATGTCAATGCCCCACCAACCGGCCTGCCTTTATCGTCATCGCCGAGCTGCATTTTTTGGATCCCCTTATCGATTAGGATCATTGCTCAACGGGCCGCAACGCGATAGGACGCAGGTCACACACACAGGTGACGCGGGTCACAATTATCAATGCCGTTGTGAAAGCCCGACCGACGAACGTAAACCATCATGGTCATGGATGACCAGCTCGGAAGCTCGCAGGGTAACGAGGCCCCGCTCCCGCATCAAACGCAGCGAGCGTGTGACGGTCTCACGGGTCGTGCCGATCATCTCGGCGATCTCTTCGTGCGTAAAGGGTACGTGAACGCTCGTATGGCCATTGCCATTAACACTTGGCGGCCCCCAGCTTAAAAGCAATTTGCCGAGTTTTACAAAAACGGACTCAGACAGCCCGAGCGAGCAGATCATTTTGTGAGCCGTCTGGTACGAGCTGCCCAGTTGCCGCACCGCACTTAGGCAAACAGCCGGATCCTCTTTGATCAGATTCAGAAAGGCGTCTTTTGGAACAAAATTGACTTGACAGATCTCGAGCACCTCGGCCGTGACCTCGCACTCGACGTCGGCGATCACTGCGCTCAAGCCGAGCACGTCGCCCGGGCCCGCAATACCTAGGATAATGATCTTGCCGTCAGACGAGCAGGTCGAAAGTTTAACCTGGCCTTGGCAGAGCATATAGATCCCGGCCGGTCTTTGTCCCTCAATAAACAGCAGTGTCCCCTTTGGGTAAGCTTTCGTGACCTTTAACGCCTCAAATCGTGCCAGCTCGGCCGCCGGCAACTGGCAAAAGAAATTTTCCGTTCGCAGGCCGCAATCCCCGCACGTATGCTGGATCTGCAAGTCCTGGCGTTCATTGGTATGTGTGATTTGTGCAAACATAAGGTTCACCTAGCCATTGTGACTGCAATCACCATTCCGCGGTATGCTTTTGTTGCCGAGACGCCAACTAGAGCCTTTGCAACAATTAGGCGTCCTTGTCAGCTTTCACGAAAGTAATACTCGAAAAAAATAGCGCGTATTTTCTCGCGCTACCAACAAAATCTCGGTTTAGGAAGGCACCTTGGGCTAATGTCTACTTTCAAAACGTAAAAGCGTCACGTGCGCTTGTGCATCGAAAACGTCCAATCCGTCCTCGTCGCCGTCGCGGCTCAGACAAAACGAAACCCTCGTAACGTTTTTAATATCGTGCGAATATGAACCCGCCATGATTCGCAGCGTAAATACCCCGTGACTGTCGTCAAGATCAACTCCCACGAAAGGCAAACCGCTCTCGATCCAATAGTCAGTCACCGCACCCTGTCCTTTTTCGAATACACCGATCCTCGTCGGACGCCCGGCATTTTGTTCAGAATAGAATTTTAGAAATGTGACCCAATCCGGATGACCAAACTTTTCGCTCATCTGATCTACCTCCTTTTCGATTTAAAGAACTGCACTCTACGCAAGACTGGTCAGCTTTTCCTCAAACAACTTTGCTGAAACTGTCAGGAAATCGTATGCGGTGATAAGACCTACGAGTCTCCCATCCTTTACTACGGGCAAACAACCAATTCGATTTTCCCGCATTATTTCGAGTGCTTCGAGTGTTGGGGTTTCCGGCATGACGGTGATCAGGTCGGTCTTCATTACGTCACGGATCACGATCGGCTTTGTGGCCAAACATTTACCGTTCGCCATCAATTCGATCAGGTCACGATGCGAGACGATGCCGGTCAATCGCCCGGCGTCGTCCTCAACCGGAACGTGCCGCACGTGTTTCCAGTGCATCAAACTGGCCGCGAGGTCAATTATGTCGTCCGAACGTACAGTGTAGAGGTCAATCGCCATAAACTGCTCTACGGTCTTGTAATTGTCGACCCACTCTAGATCGGGCGGTATTTCCGCTAATTCCCACGTGTGTGCGGCTTCATTGCTTTGTTCCTGATGCGCTTTCATCGCCGCGGTCAAAGACCGTAACCGGACGTTTGGCTTTGCCCGCTTATCCATCGCCGCATACGAATCGAGCATCCATTGGGCTCCCGATTTTTCCTGAGTTACCCTTTCTTCGATGACGTCTAGCAATCGTTTACTATCGACTTCGTCGATGCCCGCGCGGGTCAGGCCTTTTCTTGCTCGCGGCAGCAATTCTTCCAAAATGATCCGCCCGACACGCCGACTTTGGCCATCGAGACCCTTTATTTGTCCATTTAGCCCATAGCGCGCGGCATTATAAAAATTGTTTCTCGCGTCATCGAACGTCATATGTTCACTGATGTCGCCAAACTCCTCGGGCAGCTCGGTCATCAGGCCGAGAAAGAATGCAGAGTTTGCCATCTCATCCACGACCGTCGGGCCGGCTGGCAGAAACCTTGCCTCGATCCTCAAGCCCGGTTTGCCGTTGACCACGCCATAACACGGACGGTTCCAACGCCAGATCGTCCCGTTGTGGAGCCGCCAGGCGGACAAGCTAGGAATCCCGCCGTCGGCTAGAACCTGCAGTGAATTTTCCTCGACTGCCTGCGTCAGCAGTATGCGAAACCGGATCGCATCCTCGCGAAGCACCTCCAGGATCGAATTCTCGACCCACCGGTCGCCAAAATTGACCCGCGGCTTTTGGTTGCGCTGTTTATGCGTGAGCGAGCGTGTATCAGTCGATTGCCTAAAAACCGCAAGCCTTGTTTCATGCCAAAGACGATGATTTAAAAGGAATGGCGAGTTTACCGCCGAGGCAAGCACCGGGCCCGATATCGCCTGTGCCCAGTTGTAATAGCGTACAAAATCGCTGATCCCCACCTGCAGATGAACCTGAAGACTTGTATTGCAAAACTCAATATAGGTGTTCTGAAGAGTTAATTGAAGCTCGTCGAGGCCCTTGATATGGATCACGCGATTGTCACCGTGTAGCGCGGTAACAATTCGGTTTATCTCGTGATACCGCGGGTTGGGCGTGATGTTTGCGATCGTTAGGTCAGATTGCTGTATTGTCGGCAGAATACCAGCGAGCACGACCCCTCCACCGAAATTCGCCGCTGATTTCCTGACAATATCAAGAGTTTCGTTGAGCTCGTCCTCCATCAACCGGAGGCAATTGCCGTTAAACTCGCGCGGGGTAAGATTAGCTTCGAGGTTGAATAGTCCGATCTCCGTTGTAAGGCGACCGTCTTTAGCATCGTCGATGATCTTCATCGCGAGTGGTGCCGGATGCATTGAAGAATCAACAAGAAACATTTCCTGTTCGGCTCCGATACGCCTTACATTCTCCTCAATTTGGCCGCTGTCAAGCATCATTTCGAGTGCCTGAAGGTCATTCAGAACCGCAAGCGTAAACAAACGCATCTGATCTTCGTCATAATCGGTAGTGATTTTCTTGTCACCCATACTAATTATTTGTGCCCGATACGAACGGGCTAACAGTATCATGCTTCCGCCGGCTGACAACGAGCTGGTGCTCGCTCCAACGAAGTTTGCGAAATCCGAGTAAGTGAAATATCTGCAGCGGGAAAAATCTTGCCAATCTAGTGTTGATAATCAGTGTTGTTTCGGCCGCGTGGTCGCGTTTTACGCCGGGGAGCAACGGCATAAGTCGGTACGCTTTTGTGCGACGCAATAGACGCGAAAGCCATAACCAAAACGGAGCGATCGATCGGGCGATAAAAAATCCGTCCTCACCCAGCTTTTGATAAAGCGGCATCACGATCATCCCTGACTCGGGCGCTTTGATCGGTCCGCGGGTCGAATATGCAAGCACCGATCCTTCTTCAACTAAGTCAAAATTATTAAATCCGGGCCGCATCTTAAACTCGTCCTCGGGCGTGATCGCCTCGCGATAACGTATCTCGATAAATCGAGGGCCTTTTGCACCTTCGGCAAGCCGTAGAAAATGCTCTTCGAGATCAGGAACGTCGGCTGGTTTGAGCAGGCCAGTGTTTACAAGTGCGAGCCAAACCAAAGCGGTATGATTTGCGATCGTTGCCGGGGAAAAATGGCTGCCGCCCTCGAATCCGAGCGTCACCGCCCCGGCGTTGTTAAGGTATTCGAGCATCGTACCCTCAAGCTGCTCCTCGATGCCCAACAGTATATTCACCGGAAATTTCTTTGCGAATTCGCGATTACGGAGCGTGTCCCCGACGGTCGCAAACAGCGGCCCGGTCGCCGATGTCGAATGCAGATCGAGAACATAAACCTCTGACGCGGCTGTGATCAGTATGCTATCGAGCTGTCGGTCAAGCTCGGTCAGTTCGACCCCCTCAGATACCTGCATCAGTTCATCTGTGCCAACGGCAGCTAGATTTTTGCTTGTCCAGGCTCTGTTGAGATCACTATCTATGTAGCGAACAGCTTTTTGCAGCGCGCGACTGTTCCCCCTCAACAGATAGACGCGCCCGGCAACCTTTTCGGTGGCTGAGACGAGTCTGTCTGAGATCTGCTCAAGGGCGGTCGACCCTGCCGGTTCGTTACCGTGCAGGCTGCCTACGACGATCAATGTCGGACCATTCGGGTCACCGATGACCGCCTCGATCAGATGATCGGCTTCTTCGTAGGTTGGATCCATCATTATTTTAGCTGCGGTTCGCATTACCTTATCTCTTCAGCAATCACCGTTCCGCTCAGTACATATTGCATGAACCTTAGTTGTATAGGATTATGCCGCCCGCGAAATCCGCCAGCTGACCCGAATATGGGCAAACTTTCACGCTAAACCGCGAAATTTTCCGCGAATTCGATGGTCTTGACCGTCAAAATCCGTAAATTCCGATTGGCACGGTGGTTGCACAGCGATGGGTTGAGAGACGGGAGATCAGCCATCAGCCAAACAGATTTTCTCGGCAAAAATGGAGGCTCGGGTTATGAGAATACTAATCGGAAATAACGGAACAGATGCGGCAAAAGCCGCGATGGCAGATCTAGCAACGGCCGGACTGCCGGATGGCACCGAGGCACTGATAATGACGGTAGCTGAACTTTGCGCTAGGCCTGAAAATCCCGAGGAAGCGCGCCGATTAGCATCCGAAGCTCTTGAACTTATGCGAAACAGATTCCCAAAATGGTTGATCGCGGCTGAGACGGCGAGCGGTTCCGCCGGACGCGAACTGCTCGCTAAAGCTGAATCGTTTCACCCCGACATGATCGTCGTCGGCGAAGGCCGCCAATCAAATCGCGAGCATACGATGTTTCTCGGACAGGTTTCCAACCTCGTTTTGACCGAGGCCGACTGTACGGTGCGGATCTCACGCGGCCACGAAATCATAAATGACGCGCAGCCGCGGCTATTGATAGGATACGATGGATCGCCAGGCGCTGAGGCTGCTGTCAACACGATCGCTCAAAGGAGTTGGCCGAGCGGCACTACCGCGACGCTTCTGGCTGTTGCCGATTCTGGTGTTGTCGGATCGATCGGGCGATTTGTGCCGCAAATGAAAGATGCAGTGATCGAGACAAAATTCGTTTCGCAGTGGGGCCACACGCTTGCGGCCGAGGCCCTCGCCACATTGACCGAAGCGGGCATCAAAGCGTCGGTGGAGATCGTTATGGGAAATGCCAAAACAACTATCGTCGACCGGGCCGACAGCCTCAATGCCGACTGTATCTTTGTCGGTCCCCATTGTGCGGGAAATTCGTTTGAAAGATTTTTGCTTGGGAGCGTTTCCTCAACCGTCGCCGCACGGGCCCATTGCACGGTCGAGGTCGTCCGGCCGTCTCAGGTCTGACGATTTTTGAGTATTTTTACAAATGAGCCTGAGCGGAGTTCGTCGAGTGTAATGCTTGTCCGCTCGGTTGCCTCGGCTTCGGTGATCGCTCCGCAATTTATTGCCCGCAGAAAATAATTCAACAATCCCTGTCCGGTTGCGGCGTCGTCAAAAACGTCACCGACAAGCGTAGCCTGTGCGGCTTTTTCGACAAAGTTTCGTAGGCGTTCACTTGCCGCGTCTAACCCCTCGAGAAAGAAAGTAAATACAGCGGCGTAACGGGTTGGCAATTGTCCGGGGTGCAGGTCCCAACCCTGATAAAAGGCATTTGCCAAAGAGTGTCGGCAATGATCGTAGTGGAGTTTCCACGCCCGATGGACTACTGCGTTATTCTCGGCGATCTGCTCTGCCGTCAAATTTTCACCCCGATTTGGGGCGACGGGCATGATGTTGGTCGCACCGTCAGAAAGCCATACACCTGTGCCACCAAACGAGACCTGCATCATGTGACGTGCAAAATCGCACGCCGGATGCAGCATATCCTGATAGGCGGCTGTGATCGAACAGCTCGCTGTATAGTCGTACGTGCCAAAATGTGCCGCCGTGCAACGACCTTGCGCAGCCTCGAGCATCTTGGGCATACCGACCTCGCCGTCGGCAGCGATGATCGATTGGGTCGTCTCGATCATCATCTCCATCTTGAGAGTGCCGGGTGCTAGCCGCAACTTTGGCTCGAGCTCGTCAAATATGCTGACGAGGGCTCGCACCTGCTCCGGCGTGACGATCTTTGGCAAAGTGACGACGAAGTTTTCCGGCAGCACGCCGCCCGTTTTGGCGATGAGCGTCGTCAAAAACAGGTCGAGCGTGCGGATACTGCGGCTCATCAACTCATCGGAAAATGTTTTGATCCGAATGCCGATAAACGGCGAGAGCGTGCCGGCAGCCATGCCTTTGGCAACCTCACCGGCGGCGGCGATAACATGGCCATCTTCTTCGGCGTCGGGCCGCGTGCCGTAGCCATCCTCAAAATCAATGCGAAAATCCTCGACCGCCTCGCGGCCAAGCTTTTCGCCGACGCGCGCATAGATCGTTTCGGCCATGTTTGCTGGCAGATCTAATGCCGCGGCAAACGAACCGACATCGGGTGCGAACGTTTCAAACGACCTGACGGCCAATTGACCAAGCCGCATCGCAGTGTCCGATTTGAAAAGATGTGCCCCGCCATAGACGGTATGCACGGGCTGTCGCCGTCCGGTCTCGCCGGGATAGCGTTTCGAAAATCCGGCCATCGCGAGCCGCAAACGGCCCGTTATTTTGTCAAATGATTCGGCAGAAAGAGATGTGGTCATAAAGAGATCATCGCGAAAGCCGTGCCTCGATCAGCCCGTGCGGCTCTTCGGTCGGTAGAAAGATCGCGTGCTTTTCTTCCTCGCCAAACCTCGTCACATCGACAGGCAGACAGTGGATATTCGGCAGCGAAAAAGCGATCTCGGAAACGTCGGCGTGTTTTGACAATACGGCTTCGCCCATCGCGTATAAAGTATGCTGGACAGACAGGCTGTCGTGCGTCGCAAATGTTTCGAGGATGGTGCCGCGGACGCTGTTCCACAGCTCTTCGGTCGCGGCTTCGCAGTTTGAATATCGCCAATTAGCTTTGACCGAGGTGCAAAAAATACGGTCGTCCACCTCCGGCAAAAAAGTGTATCTGTCTTTCATAAAGCCCGCAAAACCGGATTTTGTGGTCTTTATAACGGTCAGGTCTTCGAGGCCGGATTCGACGGATTCGCCCTCGCGCGTAGCCAGTACCGAGGTCGTACGTTTTTCGCCGCCGCTCTTAGTGAACGAATGCTCGTGCGGCTCGCCGCCCACCGGTATGCGAGTGTATTTATGCTCGATGATATTGATCGAGACACGCGAAACTTGCGGATTATTGGATAAAAAATGCCGTGCGAGCCGCAGCCCAAAACACTCGATCTCTTCGATCTTGTCGGTCTGTGCTGCGAGAGCATAGACCGTGTTTTTCATCGTGTCAGTCGGCAAGCATTGCGCATTGTCGCCCTCGAGATGGATGCTGTCAAAATCACCCTCGAGTGCGATCTTGACATTGATATTTTGCAGTTCGTGATGATCCCCGTGCCGCTCGACCTTCATCAGACGAACACGCGATTTACCGTAGTTGTCGTGGACGATCTTGACGGGCATATTAGCTTCCCCGATATGTCGAATAGCCAAAAGGACTCAGCAGCAGCGGCACATGAAAATGCTGGGTCGGGTCTTTTACCACAAAACTTACGGTGATCTGCGGGAAAAAGCATTCTATATTACTGAGCAGATAATAAGCCCCGGTCTCGAATATCAACCTATAATGGCCCGGCAAAAAAACATCGCCGACCGCAATAAAATCACTGACGCGGCCGTCAACGTCGGTAATACCGTCGGCTATGTCCTGCCACCCTGACGCATGTGTTTTGCGTTCGAGTACGACAGGGATACCGGCACCTGGTTTGCCCGTGGAAGTATCTAAAATGTGTGTTGTTATCGCGCTCATTTTTCCAGTAATTTATTCAATCTAATCTCGGTTATTTTGTGCTGCTCCTCAGCCGCGATCTTTAGTTCGGTCTCAACCGAGTTGCCCAGTCGTGCCCGGCAAATCGCCAGCATCTCATCAGCTGTTTTCCCGCTTGCGTATACGATAAATATAAACCCGAACTTATTCTTATACAAGCGGTTAGCATCAGCTAATTGTTCGCGTACGCTGTCCGCAGCATTGCTAACACCAGATTGCTCACCGGCCGACCAGTCGCCGGCGCGCTTTTTTTGCGAAGGTGCAGGCTTATTTGAACCGATCTGAGGGTGAGTGGCAAACGCCTCAAGGTGATCGGCGGGCGGCAATGAGAACCATATATCCGCCGCCGCCGCGTACAAATTCTCAAGGATCGGGAACGGACGCGATGCGGCCATCCGGCTTGCCCACTCTGTCGAGCCGCAACAATCCAAAAACACCTGCTCAGCCTCCGCACGCGGGAGGCCGTTTAGCCAAGCAAGATTTTTGTAGATCTCAAAGCTCAAGCTATCCTGCCGAAAAGCCGCAGACGGCTGACGCCGCCGTCGGGGTAAATGTTAAATCTGACATTTGTCACCGGGCCAAGGTCGGCAAGGCCGTCTATGTCTATAAAGATGTGTTTTGTATGTGCTTGTAATTTCGACATGGGCAGCAGCTCACGCCACTCGGTCCCGTCACCGCCCTCAAGCATGCAACTTTCGGGATAATTGCCGCGAAAGAACGACGTATCGACCTCGACCCGCGTAATAGTTCCCTTTGCCCCAAGCCTGACGATGCACCAATCGTGACCCGGCCCGCGGCGGCGGCGTGTCTCCCAACCGTCGCTCATATCATGCGCTAATCCCGGCATTATCAAATTCTGCCGGTGGCCAAAAAACTCGTTGCTAGCAACAAAAACATCCCCGCCGTTTTCAGCCGCCGCCAGATCGATCTCGGTGTTGCGTCTGCGCAAAGCGTCCCAGTCAGGCAGCACTTTGCCATGAACACGCAGTCGGGCAACACCGCCATCGGGGTAGATCTTAAACCTCAGATGCGTCACACGCCCCGTCTCGGCGATCTCAAATTTATTTTGCGAGTCGCCCTCGAGTGCCGATAGCGGCAATACCTCTTTCCACTGTGTTGACGCATCGAGCAACTGAGCAATATCCGGATGGCCGTCAACCGTGCAAGCATCAAGCGAGCAATGCGACGGAAAATTGCCCTTAAAATACGCCGTATCAACGACAACGCCGTTAATCTCACCCGGCATACCCAAACGGATCACGCACCAGTCAAACGGCTCTTCCAAACGGGGCGAGCGGCGGCGGCGGGATTCCCAGCCGTCCATCCATTTGCCGTCATCCGTGTATAGCCCTTCTTTCCAAACGGGAGCGGCGGGCTTGATCAGATTTTCTTTCGGCGCAAAAAAATCGTCATTGGCGTACAAAACAGTACCGCCGAGTTTTTCGGATGCGAGGTCGATCAGTTGGGTAAAATCCATATTTTTATGTCAGCAGTTTACCAAATTTCTCACCGCCAAACTGCCCGTTTTCAAACACTTTCCTGCCGCCGACAATTGTAGCTTCGATCTTGCCAAAAAGTTCACGTCCCGAATACGGCGTTAGTTTGTGACGATGCTGGATCAGTTCGGGCACGACGGTGAATTGCTCGTCCGGTTTCCATATGACGATATCGGCGTCGTAACCAGCGGCGAGCTTTCCCTTGTGGCTGTCGAGTCCGGCACGCTTCGCCGGAGCCGCAGACATCAGCCGCGTCAGATCGGCTAAGCCGAGCCCTCGCGTTCTTAGATTTGTCCACATTACGGGCAATCCAAATTGCAAAGCCGAAATACCGCCCCACGCGTCCATAAAATCGCCGCTTTCCTGCAATTTTAACGCAGGCGTGCATGGCGAGTGGTCGGACACGACCATATCTATTGTTCCGTCAGCTATCGCGTCCCACAGCTTTTCGCGGTTTTCGAGTTGACGCACCGGCGGGCAGCATTTGAAATGCGTCGCTCCGTCAGGCACATCTTCGGCGGCAAATGTCAGGTAATGCGGACACGTTTCAGCGGTGATTGGAACACCGTCCGCCTTTGCTTGCCGCAGCATCGGCAGGGCCTCGGCAGATGACAGATGAACGATATGCGTCCGGCACCGCGTCTCACGCGACAGCTCGATCATCTGAGCAATCGCCTCATTTTCCGCCGCGCACGGGCGCGAGCGTAAAAAAGTATCGTATTCTCGTGGATCAAGCCCGGTGAGCGACTCAGCCGCTGCATAGATCGGCCCCGGAACCTCAGCGTGGACGAGTAGCACCGAATCAAGCCGTGCGATCTCAGGCATTGCGATCCGCAGATCGGACTCGGTCACATGCGGAAATTCGTCAACGCCGGAGTGGATCAAAAAACACTTAAATCCACGAACGCCTCGCTCAACGAGGGGCTCAAGTTCCGCCGTATTTCCGGGTACAACACCGCCCCAAAACGCGACATCTACAGTGCATTTCCCTGCCGCCGCATCGAGCTTTTCTTCAAACCCGGCAAGAGTCGTTGTCGGCGGGATGCTGTTGAGCGGCATATCAACGATCGTCGTCACGCCTCCGGCTGCGGCCGCTTTTGTCGCGGTGTCGTAACCTTCCCATTCGGTGCGGCCGGGCTCATTGACGTGAACGTGAGCATCGACATTCCCCGGCATCACTACTGAATTCCCGGCATCGACGAGTTCGACACCAGCAGGGACATCTGCCCATTCGCGAACGGCAACGATCTTGCCATCGGCGATATGTACCGACGCCTCGCCCGTAATTAGGGGCGTAAAGACACGGCGGCTGCGAATAATCAGATCGGTCATACTGGAAAAGATGATAGCGCCAAACGGCTCGTTTTACCGCACGGAGAAAAAAAGCATAATAGGTAATTGAAAATGAGTTCACAAAGAGCCAGCGGAGTTCTCCTACATCCAACGTCCCTGCCGGGGCCGTATGGCATCGGCGACCTTGGTTCTGCGGCATTTGAGTTTGTCGATCTGCTAAAAAAAGCCGGGCAGACGTATTGGCAAATACTGCCACTTGGGCCGCCCGGGCACGGCAACTCGCCTTATTCTCTATATTCGGCATTTGCCGGGAACACGCTGCTCATCTCGCCTGAAACGCTTGCCGACGACGGTCTGATTTCAGAAGACACTCTCGCTTCGACTCCAAAATTTCCATCCGAACGGGTAGATTTTGAAAAAGTCATTGAATGGAAGACCGCGATGCTCGCTGAGGCATTTGCGACTTTCCGTTCAAGTGGCAGTACCTCTCTTCGCGACGAGTACGACGCGTTTTGTAGCGAAAATTTTTGGTGGCTCGGCGATTACGCGATCTTTCGGGCTGTGAAAACTTCGCATAACGACACGCCTTGGAACGCCTGGGCTGAACCTCTTCGTCGGCGTGACAAAACGGCGATCGCGACCATCGGTTCGCAGCTTGCCCGCGAGATACAGGCCGAAAAGTTTGCTCAATTTCTCTTTTTTCGCCAGTGGGCCGCTTTGAAAAAATACGCGGGTGACAACGGCGTGTCGATCATCGGCGACATCCCGATCTTTGTCGCTCACGATTCGGCGGATGTCTGGTGTAATCAGGAGCTGTTCAAACTCAATGCCGACGGCAGCCCAAAGGTCGTCGCCGGTGTGCCGCCCGATTATTTTTCCAAGACGGGCCAGCTCTGGGGCAATCCTATCTACGATTGGGACGCGATGCGTGTGCTCGATTTTGGTTGGTGGGTCGCACGAATTGCATTTGCACTGCGAATGACCGATGCCGTCAGGCTCGATCATTTCATCGGCTTTGTCCGCCACTGGGAAGTGCCCGGCGGCGACAAAACCGCAGAAAACGGCAGCTGGGCAAGCGTGCCGGGACGCGAATTCTTCACCATGCTCAGATCTCGTATCGGGCATCTGCCCGTCATCGCCGAGGATCTCGGTTCGCTCACGCCCGAGGTCGAGGCTTTGCGTGACGAGTTTGGCTTTCCCGGTATGCGGATACTGCAATATGCGTTTGGCGGCGATGCTTACAACCGCGATCTGCCGCACAGTTATCCGCAAAACTGCGTCGCCTACACGGGCACCCACGACAACGATACGACCGCCGGTTGGTACGCGTCGGCACCAAAAAATGTAAAAACACATTGCCGCAAATATCTGCAGATCTCGGGGCGTAACGTCCATTGGGATCTGATCCGAGCGGCTCTCGCCTCGGTCGCAGACACGGCAATTATCCCGGCTCAGGACCTGCTCGGGCTCGATAGCAATTCGCGGATGAACACTCCGGCGACCGCAAGCGGCAATTGGGAATGGCGGCTCAGCGAGATCCCCAATTATGCTTTGGAAAAATTAAAAGACCTGACTGAAACATTTGGTCGATGTTAAAAACAGCTGACAGCTATCAGCTAATAGCTGTCAGTTACGCTCAAACGGGCTGAAAATACGATTTTATTTGACTTGATGTGTGATTTCGCGTAAAACAATATCTGATTTCAAAGCAATAATTTAAGGGCAAAATAGCTGGCTTATGGCGGCAAATCTGGTTCAAATTACGCGACGCGGTTTTGGCGAGACGATGAGAAAAGACGGGTGGTGGATACCATCTGTGCTGACTTTTCTTGGGTTTTCGGCATTTATCGTATATTCGACTTGGGCAGCTTTCCAAGGGCAGCATTACTCATTTGGCCCGTACATCTCGCCAATGTATTCGCCGCTCATCTGGGAAGCCGCCGGACAGCCGCTCACGGATCACGCGTGGCTCGGAGGCTGGCCAAGCTGGATACCAAAGATCCTGATGATGACCCCCGCGATGCTGATACTGTGGGCTCCGGGCGGATTTCGTTTTACTTGTTATTACTATCGCGGTGCCTATTACAAGGCATTTTGGGCTGACCCGCCGGGCTGTGCTGTCGGCGAACCCCGTCACAAATATCGCGGCGAAAAGAAATTGCCGCTCATTCTGCAAAATGCCCATCGGTATTTTTTGTATCTCGCTCTCGTATTTCTGGTGATCCTCGCATACGACGCGATTCACGCAATGTTCTTTCTCGGCCCCGACGGCAAAAAACATTTCGGCATCGGTGTCGGCACGATCGTCCTGACGTTGAACGTCATCCTGCTTGGTTCATACACGCTAGGCTGCCACAGCCTGCGTCATCTGGTCGCCGGGCGTTTTGATGAACTCTCAAAACGCGCCGCGAGGTACAAGATCTATCAATTTGTAAGCCGTCTGAACACACGGCATATGCTCTTTGCGTGGTGCAGTTTGTTCTGGGTCGGATTTTCGGATTTTTATGTGCGGATGTGCTCAATGGGCATTTGGACAGATTTTAGACTTTTTTAATGACTGATTATCCAACATTTGAACACGACGTTATCGTCATCGGTGCCGGTGGAGCAGGGCTGCGAGCCGCGATCGAGGCATCCGGTGCGGGCGTTTCGGTCGGCCTGATCTGCAAGTCTTTGCTTGGCAAGGCTCACACCGTCATGGCCGAGGGCGGCATGGCGGCGGCGATGGGCCACAACGACGACCGCGATAATTGGAAAGTCCATTTTTCCGACACGATGCGCGGCGGCCAGTACGTTAACAACTGGCGGATGGCTGAGCTGCACGCCAAAGAAGCACCGGATCGTGTTCGCGAGCTTGAGAGTTGGGGAGCGGTGTTTGACCGCACAAAGGACGGCCGCATCAACCAGCGAAACTTTGGTGGCCACCGCTATCCGCGGCTTGCCCACGTCGGCGACCGGACGGGGTTAGAACTTATCCGCACGCTCCAAGACCACGGCATCCATCAGGGCATCGAGGTCTATATGGAGGTTACTGTGCTTTCGCTGTTGAAAGACGGCGACCGCGTGATCGGATGTCTCGCATACGAACGCGAGCACGGACGCTTTCGCATTTACAAAGCAAAAGCCGTCATCCTCGCGACCGGCGGCATCGGCCGGGCGTACAAGATCACGTCGAACAGCTGGGAAGGCACCGGCGACGGCCACGCACTCGCCTACGACGCGGGAGCTGAGCTGATCGATATGGAATTTATCCAGTTCCATCCCACCGGCATGGTCTGGCCGCCCAGCGTTCGCGGCATTTTGGTGACCGAGGGTGTTCGCGGCGAAGGCGGCATTTTGCGTAACAGCGAAGGCAAACGCTTTATGTTCGACGACATCCCGGACAATTACAAAGACCAGACTAGCGACACCGAAGAAGAAGGCTGGCGTTACGTCACTGGCGACAAAAACGCCCGCCGGCCGCCGGAACTATTGACCCGCGACCACGTCGCGCGCTGCATCATGCGTGAGGTCAAGGCCGGGCGCGGTTCGCCGCATGGCGGAGTTTATCTCGACATTGCGTGGATCAAAGAAAAGATCAAGGACGCACCCGAGCACATCAAAAAGAAATTGCCGAGCATGTATCACCAGTTCAAGCAATTGGCGAATCTCGACATCACGACCACGCCGATGGAGGTCGGCCCGACGACGCACTACGTCATGGGCGGTATTCGTGTAAATGCGGACACACAGGAATCGACTGTTCCCGGTTTGTTTGCTGCGGGCGAATGTGCGGCCGGTATCAACGGTGCGAACCGTCTCGGCGGCAACTCGCTTTCGGATCTGATCGTGTTTGGCAAACGCGCCGGTGAACACGCCGCGATCTTTGCCAAAGAGAACGGCCACGGCACACTCGACAACGCGGCGATCGAACAAGCCGCGAAAGCCGCGCTCGAACCTTTTGAACGCGACGGCGGCGAAAATCCGTACACGATCCAGCATGATCTGCAGGAAATGATGCAGGCAAATGTCGGCATTGTCCGACAGCACGATGAAATGGTCGAGGCTCTGAACGGACTCGACGCGCTGAAAAGCCGTGCGGCACGGACATTTGTTCCGGGCAACATCGATTTCAACCCCGGCTGGCACACGGCGCTTGATCTGCACAATCTGCTGGTCGTTTCCGAAGCGATCGCTCGTGCCGCTATCGAACGAAAAGAAAGCCGCGGCGGCCATTTTCGCGAAGATTTTCCGGGCAAGGATCCTGAGTTTGCGAAATTCAACTATTCGCTCAAAAAATCCGAGGGCGGTGGGATGGAGATCTCAAAGATCCCGATTCCCGAAATGCCTGATTATTTGAAAGAAGTGATCGAAGAAATGGGATAAGAAAGTTTTGCCACGAATTACACGAATGGCACGAATAGCACCACTTTTGTAATTCGTTTCATTCGTGGCTAAATTCTTATGAAAAAAGCAACATTTAGCATCAGGCGCGGCGGGCGTGAGACGGCGGAGATGGTCGATTACCAGACCGAGATCAGCGAAGGCATGGTCGTGCTCGACGCTGTCCATCAGATACAGGCCGAATCGGCGCCTGATCTCGCTTGCCGCTGGAACTGCAAAGCCGGCAAATGCGGTTCGTGCTCGGCCGAGATCAACGGGATGCCAAAGCTTATGTGCATGACCCGGCTCGACACGATCCCGCTCGACCAGCCCGTGACGATTGAACCGATACGTGCTTTTCCGCCGATCAAAGACCTCATCGCCGACGTGTCATGGAATTACGAGGTCAAAAAACGCATCAAGAAATTTAAGCCGCGTGCACCCGACGCCGAGGACGGCACTTGGCGGATGTCGCAAGAAGACGTCGATCGCGTGCAGGAGTTTCGAAAATGCATCGAGTGTTTCCTATGTCAGGACGTTTGTCACGTTTTGCGCGACCACAACAAGCACGAAGAGTTTATCGGCCCTCGGTTTCTCGTTTACGCCGCTGCTCTCGAGATGCACCCGCTCGACACCGAGGACCGCACCGGCGACCTCAAAGACATGCACGGCATCGGCTATTGCAACATCACAAAATGCTGCACCAAGGTCTGCCCCGAACACATTACGATCACCGATAACGCGATCATTCCGCTCAAGGAACGCGTTGTTGACGAGTATTACGATCCGTTAAAAAGACTGGTCAGGCTGTTTCGAAAAAAATGAGATATTCCGAAGCCGACTGGGCCATAAAACGCGATCGCGGGCTTGTACGATTTTTGTTGATGGACGGCATCATCATCACCGGCGGGCCGTTTGCCGTTGTCTTACAGGTCGTGGGCTATTTCTTTTTGCGTGACGAGGGGCAGACGTTTGGCCAATATTTCAGCGCTTCGCGCACGTGGATAACTTTCTTTTTCCATGCGACCCTTTTTGGGCTTATAATGGGCTACGTAAACTGGTGGCGAAACGAAAGAGAGTTTGCCAAGACCACGGGCGAAGGTTAACGCTATGTTCGAACTAAAACCATTACATCCTGAGGCGGTCGCAGCCGCGTTAGAAAAAGCTAACCGCTATCGTCTGCTCAACGAGCCGGGTGCGGCGGAGAGCATTTATCTCGACATTCTCGCGATCGAACCCGAAAATCAAGAGGCGTTAATTAACATCGTCCTCGCGATGAGCGACCGTTTTGGCAAAGATTACGCCGTCGGCGATGCCCGCGTTGCCGAATATCTAACGCGGATCAAGGACGATTATTCACGCAGCTACTACACCGGCATCATGTACGAGCGTCGGGCAAAGGCTTCGATGGCAAAAGGCGGCGTCGGTGCTTACGAACTGTTTCGACAGGCGATGGATTGTTTTGAAACCGCCGAGGCGATGCGTCCTGTCGGCAACGACGACGCGATCCTCCGCTGGAACGGCTGTGCCCGCGTGATCAAGACAAATGCTCTTGCCCCGAGGGATATGCCGCACGATTTTCTTGAATAGGGTAGGTTGCTACGCGGGCAAACCTGTGCGATATTTTATTCGCTATACGATACGTGTTTTATTACCTAGGGCATCACACAAAGGAGAAAGAAAATGGCAGGAAAATTTGAATTAAAAACATCGAGCAACGGTAAATATCATTTTAACCTCAAAGCCGGCAACGGTCAGATCATCCTCTCGTCAGAGATGTACGAGTCAAAATCAGCTGCTGAGAACGGTATCGAGTCGGTTTCAAAAAATGCCGGCGACGACGCCCGCTACGAGCGTAAAGAATCGTCAAACGGGAAACCGTATTTCAACCTCAAGGCGAGCAACGGCCAGGTCATCGGTAAGAGCGAGATGTACGAATCAGCCGCCGCAATGGAAAACGGCATCGCTTCGGTCAAATCAAACGCTCCGGGAGCCCCGACAGTCGAAGCCTAATATTTAGAAAACTGCTAACCGCGAAATTCGCGAAAGAGACTAAAATGAGTTGTACTTAACTTTTAGTATCTTACGCGTGTTTCGCGGTTAATTCTTTTACTATGACCAGAACCCGTCTCGGCGTCGAACGCCTCCTCACCGAAAAAGTCGACATCTTAAAAGGCCAGCGCATCGGCCTCGTCTGCAATCCCGCATCTGTTTTGCCCGAAAGTTTTGCTCATGTTGCCGACGCGTTCGAGGAAACGCAAGCGATCAACGTCACGGCTTATTTCGGCCCGCAGCACGGCATTCGCGGTGATGTGCAGTACAACATGATCGAGACGCCGCACGTTCACGACACGCGGACCGGCAAGATGATCTACTCGCTCTACTCTGATACGCGCATCCCGACTGAGGAAATGTGTGATGAGATCGACACCTTTGTCGTTGATCTACAGGACGTCGGCTGCCGCATCTACACCTATACCTACACGATGGCGAACTGTATGATCGCCGCCGCAAAATACGGCAAAAAGATCATTGTCTGCGACCGGCCAAACCCGATCAACGGCATCGCCGTCGAGGGCAATGTTACCGAAAAAGAATTTACGTCATTCGTCGGCCAGTTTGAACTACCGACACGCCCGGGCATGACGATCGGCGAGATGGCACGAATGTTCAATGAGCACTGGAAGATCAACTGCAACCTTGAGATCGTCGAGATGACCGGCTGGAATCGGGAGATGTGGTTTGAGGAAACCGGCCTGCCGTGGATACTGCCTTCGCCCAATATCCCGACAATAGATACATGTGCCGTCTTTCCCGCGACTGTCCATCTCGAAGGCACAGAGCTTTCCGAAGGACGCGGCACGACAAAACCATTCGAACTTAACGGTGCCCCTTACATCGACGGCAAAGCATGGGCCGAGGTTCTAAATGATTTCAATTTTCCCGGTGTAAAATTCCGCCACGCTTATTTCGAGCCATGGTTCTCCGAGTTTGCAGGTGAAACCTGCTCCGGCGTCCAGATCCACGTCACCGACCGCGAAGCTTTCACACCTGTCATCGTCGGCGTTGCCATGGTCAAAACTGCTTACGATATTTACCCCGACAAATTCCAATGGCGGCAAAATGACTACGAGTACGAATTTGGCCGCAACCCGATGGACATCGTCTGCGGTACGGATAAGATCCGCAAGGCTATCGAGGCGGGAGATTCGCTAGACGCTATCACCTCAACTTGGGCGTCGGAGATCGCGAGCTTCAAGACGGTAAGAGAAAAATATCTGCTTTATTGATCTACTCAGATCGGCCGAGTGACCACAGGTCGTTGGAATAAATAAAATTTGGCTGATCGGGTGTGCCGCCGTATTTGCCGCCGGTCATGTAGATCTTGTCGTTAAAGACCGCGGCCGCTATTCCACCTCGCGGTGTCCACGGAGCATCTTGTCCTTCCCAGTTCTTCCCGTCGCCGCTGACGAGGACCTGGCTCGAAAACTGCCCGTTGCGGTTGCATCCAAGCAGCCATATCTTGCCGTCGAACACGACCGCATTGTAGCCAAAGATCTGCTCCCCCTTGATGATCTCGGGGGTGACTTGGTTCCAGTTAAGGCCATCGTTTGAGGTCCAAACGTCGTTGTCGAGCAAGAACAACTTGCCGTTCAGGTTGACGATCTGGCTGCCGCTACGCTTGCCGAAAGGCAGATCATCCTTCTGCTTTGTCCACGTCACACCATCAGGCGAATTCCAGATATCAGAGTACTTCTTGTTTTTGTCCTCGCCGCCGATGATCCAGATCTTGTCCTGAAATACGAACGGGTGATAGAAGAACCGTTTGGGAAGACCGCTGCTGCGGGAAACCGTTTCCCACTTCACAAGATCACGTGATCGGTATATCTCGGGCTTGAATGTGAACCGCTCTATATTCCCGCTGAAATTGCCGAGACCGAACATCGCATCCTTGAAGTACAAGTAATCAAGAAACGCAAGATTGTTAATCGCATTTGAAAGTGATGACTTGGTCCAGTTCCGTCCATCCGTACTGAACCAGTTCCCATCAGGATGAAAGACCCAAAGCTTGCCGCCAATGGCAAACATCTGAAAGTTGTAGTTCTTTTTCCAAGGAGCCTCATCGAGGACTTTGCTCCAAACCATTTTCGAGCTAGTCGATGCTGCCGGAGTTGACTGGGCGTTACCGGTTACCACCGGCCCAGTCGAACACGCAGGTAAACCCATCAGACATAGCAAAAGTAATGATGCTTTCATACTAACCGCCGCTCACAGCGTTAAAGATATGCAGGTCGTCAGAACTGATCTTCGTCGCAAGGCCTTTTAGCCGCTTTACATCGTCACTCCCGACAAAAATATTTACATGCTGCCGGATCTCACCTTGTTCATTCAAGACACGGTCGCGTAGGGCGGTGTGCTGGTGCCATAGCGAATCGAGAACATCACCGACGGTCGCAAATTCGCCCGAAAGAATAACCTCAACCTCGCCGTTGGAAAACGGTTTCAGATGGCCTGAAAGATGGACGGTTATGGGCATTAGATCGTGTAAGCCTTGACGCAACAGATCTCCGGCAGCGAGCCTTCGATCAGTTTCCATGAGTCGCCGTCGTTTGACGAGCCGTAGAGTTTGCCGTTTTTTGTGCCAAAGAAAATATTGTCGCCGACCGATGCGACCGAATCGCGGAGGATGACTTCGTATGCGTTCTTTTGTGGCAGTCCTTTGGTCAGCGGTTCCCACGATTTTCCTTCGTCACGGCTGCGATAGACGCGGAGCTTGCCTTCGCACGTGTAGCGAACGCCGTCCGAGTCGAGCGGAACGATAAAGACCGAGCCGCTGTCCGACACCGTCAAGCCAAAACCAAAATTTGACGGCAGGCCGCTCTCGATCTCGTGCCACGTAACCGCACCGTCGCGGCTGCGATAGACGCCGTGATGGTTTTGGAGGAAGAAGAGGTTTTTCTTTCGTGGATGGCGGGCTATCTTATGCACGCACTGGCCAAATTCCGGATACGGATCGGGCAGGAAATACGCTTTGACTCCGGTGTTGGTCACCTTCCAGCTCTCGCCACCGTCGGCTGATTGATAAACACCGCCGGTCGAGATCGCTATCTTAAGGTCGTTTGGGTTTTTCGCATCGGTGACGATCGTGTGAACCGCTAGTCCGCCAAATCCGGGTGTCCATTTCTTACGGTGCGGATGCGACCACAGGCCTTTGTTCAATTTGAAAGTCTCGCCGCCGTCATGCGACTCAAAAACCGCAGCCGGAGCCACGCCGACATAAAGCGTTTTCGGATCAGCCCCGGGAGCGATCTGCCAGATATTCTCAAGCGACTTTTTGGTATTCGCGGGCATTTTGATCCGCCGGTTTTCAGGCTCGTCCCACGTCGCCCCCATGTCGGTACTTTTGCAAAGCTCGGCTCCGAAATGCCAGCTTACGGGACCTGCCCACATCTCATTGCCGCCCTTTCGCTGATCGAAAAACGCCGAATATACGGCGCGTCCGGCAAAATGCGGCCCTTTTATCGACCACTGGCCGTTGCCGCCGCGGCGCAATATAAACAGGCCTTTTGCTGTGCCCACCAATAACAATGTGTTTGTTTTTGCCATCTAGCACCTCAAGCATTCACAACGTTTCGAATATCGACGTTCCTGTTTCGCAGGTCGAGTCCACCCTCAAGCACCGATTTTAGATTGGCAAGAAAAAACGTCCAGCCATACGAACAATCGACGTAAATGCCGTGGTTTTCGTCTTCAGGTATGCGGCTTTGGGTTAGCTCAACGACCGTCTCGCCGCTCTCATTCTTGATCGTGACGGTCACAAGACAATTCTGAGTGAAAGTGAAAGCAAACCGATCAGTTCCATTTGCGTCCTCAATAATGCCGCTCTCATTGACGTCATCAAGGTATCCGTGCCAACGCCAAAGATACGCATCACCCTCGGCAACCGCCATATCGCGGTCCTTATGGTTACCGTCGAACCCGACGTATTCTGCCGTTCGTAGAAACCAGCGCTCGACCTGCGACGGTACGGCCCAAGCATCATAGATCGTCTTTACCGGTGCGTCAACGGTGATCCGTCGTGTAAATGTGCTCCAGTCTCGCATCTAGAACCAGCTTTTCTTTCCCCCTAGCAAACTGCCGAGAACGCCTCGAACGAGCTTTGTCCCGATCGACCGTGCCATGCTCGTGCTGGCTGACCGAACCGCGCTCTTCCCGATCGATTCCCACATCGAGTCCGGTGCTCGCGCAGCAGCTTTTTCAGCTTTGATCTGTTCTTTTTCCTGTTTGGCAACCGCCTCTGCCTCGGCCGCCGCTTGCTGCTCCGCCAACTTGGCTTCGTGCAGCACGGACAATTTTTCAAATGCCGATTCGCGATCGATCGGCGTTTCATATGCACCAGCGACAAGTGAATTTGCGATCAATGCCGCGCGTTGTTCCGGCGTGATCGGCCCGATGTGACCGACAGGCGGCACAACAAACGCACGATCAACCATCGTCGGCACGCCTTTTTCGTCCAACGTAGAGATCAAAACCTCGCCGACGCCAAGCTCGGTGATGACCGTCTCGGTGTCGAGAGCCGGATTGACTCGGAAGCTGGACGCGGCGGCCCGTACGCCTTTTTGCTCCTGCGGCGTGTATGCTCGCAGAGCGTGCTGGACGCGGTTGCCGAGCTGAGCCAAAACCTTTTCAGGGATGTCAGCCGGGTTTTGCGTTACAAAGTAAACGCCAACGCCCTTGGAGCGGATCAGCCGAACGACTTGCTCGACCTTGTCCACCAGAGCCTGCGGTGCGTCTGTAAATAATAGGTGTGCCTCGTCAAAAAAGAATACGAGTTTTGGTTTCTCAAGATCGCCAGCCTCGGGGAGCGATTCGAAAAGTTCGCTCAAGAGCCACAACAAAAATGTCGAGTAAAGTTTTGGGGCCTGGATAAGTTGATCGGCCGCGAGCAGATTGAGCACGCCCTTACCGCCCGATGACTGCATAAAATCATCGAGCTTTACCGCCGGTTCGCCAAAGAAAAGATCGCCGCCCTGTTCATCGATCTGCAGCAGTCCGCGTTGGATCGCACCGACCGATGCCGCCGAAACATTACCGTATTGCAGCGTGAGCTGGTCGGCATTTTCACCGACATGCATCATCAGCGACTGGAGATCTTTGAGGTCGATGAGCATCAGGCCGTTATCATCGGCGTACTTAAATGCGATCGACAATACGCCCTCTTGCGTATCGTTTAGCTGCAACAGCCGGGCGATGAGCAGCGGCCCCATTTCCGAAACGGTCGCCCGCAGCGGATGCCCCTGTTTGCCGAATACATCCCAAACCGTCGCCGGAAATCCCTCAAAAACGGGTGTGATACCTAGCTGTGTGTTCCGCGCATCTATCTTAGGATTGCCGCCTCCGGCCTGCGTTACACCGGTCAGGTCGCCTTTGATGTCAGCCATAAACACCGGCACGCCGCGTGAGCTAAACCCTTCGGCCAGCCGCTGCAGCGTTACGGTCTTCCCGGTGCCGGTCGCGCCTGTGATAACGCCGTGTCGGTTTGACATCTGCGGCAGTAGATAAAATTCGCCATTCGGCGTTGCGTCTTTTTTAGCAACTAGTATTGGTTCGGTCATATTTTTGGTTTACTAACAATTTTCGTACTTCCAGTTTCGGCGTTTGCCTTCAGATAGCCATTCGATCGTGGTCGCCAACCGCTTGTCGCGGGTCGCTTCAGTTTTAGCTTCTGTCACCCACTCGACATATTCACGTTTGCAGCTCGGCGGAAATTTATCAAACGTCTCCGCCGCCTTATCGTTCTTTGCCAATGCTTCGAGCATTATCTCGGGCACGACAAGTTCTTTTTTCTCGTGTTTAGGTTTCGTCACCTTAACACCGTCGTCGTTGAGTTTCATCGCCTGTTTGATGAGCTTTTTCATCACGGCATCTTTTGGTAGATCGGCAAGCGAAGTAAGTTTGCCAAAGCTACCCATTGCGGTTTTCGTTTCTGAAAACTCGTCCGATTCCATCAGGCTTTGCTTCCAAAATCCAAAGGTACAATGCTGTTTGAACGACGCAAATCCGCACAAAATGCCCTTATATTCAAAACTCGGCATGCTCCATTTAAGTGTCTCGGTTACGTCCGGACAAACCTCGTGGACAAGTGCGCGCAGATGCGTCAGAACCGGCTTTGCAAAATCCTGCGACTTTTCGATATAAGCGTCAATACGCGGGTCAATGGTCGGCATCAGAAAAACTCCTTGCGTGATATTGTGACGGTATTATATACGATTTTCTTTGCGGATAACCAATTTTAGACCCGACCATTTTTCGTCGACGGCGCAGACCTTGATATCGACAAGTCCAAGCGGAAACGCGGCTTCGCGGACGGTGTCTTCGGTGATCTCGGTCGGGAGCTTGGCGGCCTTTTTGTACCAAGAGACCCAGATCGAGCCGTCCTGTTTTATCAGCCTGACACATTCCGCCAGTTTGCCAAAAAGCTCGTCGCGGCTGTTTGTAAATAGATGTATTAGATCGACATCAACCCTCGGTGAATCGATCACTACCGCATCTGTCGGGAGCGGTGCGACGAGATCGTCATAATCGTCGGGGGCATTGACAGATAGGACCACAAACCCATCTTTGATACCAAGCTTTTTCGCGAGCGGCGTGCCCGAATATCCGATAGTCATCGGCATATTCTAGCGCAAAAAGCGTCGCGTTATTTGTCAAAAGCCAGTAATTATTTGATAATCAATAGTTTTGGAAAGCTACTAGAAATGCTTGACGGCGTTTGCCGCAAACATCGCATAAAAACAATATGAACAGTTACGTGATCTATATGGTTCCCGCTTTAGGGATTTTGGGCTTGGTCGTGATGGCGATCAAATCGGCTTGGGTCAGCAAACAGGATGCTGGTGACGAAAAAATGCAGGAACTCGCCGGTTATATCGCCGACGGAGCAATGGCATTTTTGAAAGCCGAGTGGAAAGTGCTCAGCATATTCGTTCTATTCACCGCCGTTCTTTTGGCCTATTCGGGCACGATCCACACGGTCAATGGCAAAGAGATCCACTCAAGCTGGATCATCTCGATTGCTTTCATAATCGGAGCCGTTTTTTCGGCAACCGCCGGATACATCGGGATGAAAGTCGCGACCAAAGCCAACGTCCGCACCACACAAGCGGCCCGCACCAGCCTAAAACAAGCACTGAAAGTGTCGTTCACGGGCGGAACCGTGATGGGACTCGGTGTTGCCGGTTTGGCGGTTCTTGGACTTGGCGGATTGTTCATCGCGTTTCTTGCGATCTTTGCCGGACTCGGTGCAAATACCGTCAAAACGGCTATCGAAGTTTTGACCGGATTCTCGCTTGGTGCTGAGTCGATCGCTCTGTTTGCTCGTGTCGGCGGCGGTATTTATACCAAAGCAGCCGATGTCGGTGCCGATCTGGTCGGTAAGGTCGAGGCCGGAATTCCTGAGGACGACGTTCGCAACCCTGCCACGATCGCGGATAACGTCGGCGACAATGTCGGTGACGTTGCGGGTATGGGTGCGGATCTTTTTGGTTCGTATGTCGCAACGATTTTGGCAACGATGGTGCTGGGACAGGAGATAACGCTAAAGGATAATTTTGGCGGCATGTCGCCGATCCTTTTGCCGATGGTCATCTGCGGCCTCGGTATCGTTTTCTCGATCATCGGCTGTGCCTTGGTTCGGATCAAAGACGAGACATCGAGCGTTCAGAGTGCATTGAACATAGGCAACTGGTCGTCGATGCTGCTGACGGTCATCGCGTCGTTTTTTGTCGTAATGTGGATGCTGCCTGAGGGACAGATCGCGTTGCGTACCACTTCATTTAATAAATGGGGCGTTTTTTACGCTATTGTTGTCGGAACGATCGTCGGTGCGATCATGAGTTTTGTGACCGAATACTACACCGCGATGGGCAAAAAGCCGGTTAATTCGATCATCCAGCAATCTTCGACCGGACACGCGACCAACATCATCGCCGGCCTCTCAGTTGGTATGAAATCGACCGTCATTCCGATCCTCACGCTCGCGGGTGGAATCATCGCCTCGTATTATTTTGCTGGTTTGTATGGTGTTGCTATCGCCGCCGCTGGTATGATGGCGACGACCGCTATGCAGCTTGCTATCGACGCATTTGGCCCGATCGCGGATAACGCGGGTGGCATCGCGGAAATGAGTCAGTTGCCACCAGAGGTTCGTGAACGCACCGACAACCTCGACGCGGTCGGCAACACAACTGCGGCTACCGGTAAAGGTTTTGCTATTGCTTCGGCAGCTCTGACATCGCTCGCGTTGTTTGCGGCATTTGTCGGCATCGCAGGAATTTCGGCCATCGACATATACAAAGCACCGGTACTCGCCGGACTTTTCGTCGGCGGTATGATCCCCTTCATTTTCTCGGCACTGTGCATCCAGGCGGTCGGTAAAGCCGCGATGGATATGGTCAACGAAGTTCGCCGTCAGTTCCGCGAGATCCCGGGCATTATGGAATACAAGGCCAAACCCGAATACGACAAATGCGTCGCCATCTCGACCAAAGCTTCGCTACGCGAAATGATGATGCCGGGAGCGATCGCTCTGATCACACCTGTGCTGGTTGGATTTACCATGGGGCCTGAGGTCTTAGGCGGACTGCTTGCGGGCGTAACCGTGTCGGGCGTGCTGATGGGTATTTTCCAGTCAAACGCCGGTGGCGCATGGGACAACGCCAAGAAGTCGTTTGAAAAGGGTGTTGAGATCAACGGCGAGATGGTCTATAAGGGATCGGAGCCGCACAAAGCGTCCGTTACAGGAGACACCGTCGGCGATCCTTTTAAGGACACCTCGGGCCCGTCGATGAACATCCTGATCAAACTGATGTCGATCGTCTCGCTGGTGATCGCTCCTTATATTGTCGGGATCGGATCAAGATAGGGGTTGCGACGCGTGTCGCAGCCAAAAACTGGAGATCTCTAATGATCATAAAAAAGCCGCCCCAGAGCGGCTTTTTTATTTATCCATCAGATCGATAAACCGCTCGAAAAGATATTCCGAGTCGTGCGGTCCCGGAGCAGATTCGGGGTGGTATTGAACCGAGAAAACAGGCAAGGTCTTATGACGCAGCCCAGCAACGGTTTGGTCGTTAAGATTGACGTGCGTGACCTCGACATCCGCCGGCAGGCTGTCGGCATCGACGGCGAAGCCGTGGTTATGGGCGGTGATCTCGATCTTACCGGTGGTCAGATCTTTGATCGGCTGGTTACCGCCGCGGTGGCCAAATTTTAGTTTGTAGGTTGAACCGCCAAACGCTTCGCCGATCAACTGATGCCCTAAACAGATGCCGAACATCGGTTTTTGCGATGCGGCAAGTTTCTTGATCTCCGTCACGACAGATGTCATCGACGCCGGATCTCCGGGGCCGTTCGACAAAAATATCCCGTCGGGCTGAAGAGCCAAAACCTCGGCGGCGGTCGTCTCGGACGGTACGACCGTCACGCGGCACCCAAATTTTGCGAACTCACGCAAGCTGTTTGTCTTGACCCCAAAATCATACGCGACAACGTGATATTTCTCATCCGCCGTAGCCGGATAATTGTAATTGTCTGCGACCGTGACCGAGCTTGCCAGTTCACGATCCTGCATCTCAGGCGTGGCTAAGATCTTATTTAACAGAGATTTAGGATCAAGATCCGTGGTCGATAGACCGGCACGCATTGCTCCTTTGTCACGAATGTGACGAACCAATGCACGCGTATCGATGTGTTCGATACCGACGATATTACTTGCTTTTAGATAATCTTGTAGCGAGGCGGTAGAGCGAAAATTTGACGCGATACGGCTCGCTTCCCTGACGACAAATCCCTCGACCCATGGTCGGCGTGATTCGACATCATCGGCATTCGTGCCATAGTTGCCGATCAGCGGATAGGTCATCGCGACGATCTGTCCGGCATAGCTCGGGTCGGTCAATATCTCCTGATAGCCCGACATCGACGTATTAAAGACCATCTCGCCAAACGCCTCACCGTCCGCTCCAAATGAAACGCCGGTGAACGTCCGCCCGTCTTCGAGAACTAATATTGCCTTGGCCATTACGTTAATTTTAACCCAAACAAAAGTCAGAAAGAAATTATCCACAGATAAACACGGATAGACACAGATAACTTTGTTCTTATCCGTGTGCATCCGTGCTTATCTGTGGTTGAAAATTCTTACCGATCCTCAGCGCGGAGGTCGTCTTCGTCTGGTACGGGTGTCGGAGTTGGTGTCGGGACGTTGCCATTGTACTGTCCGTGTTCGAGAAAGCCGACGTTTTGCGGTTTCCAATAGCGAAAGAAAGCTTTTCCGTAGATATATTTTTCGGGCACGAGCCCCCAATAACGCGAATCGGACGAGTTGTCGCGGTTATCGCCCATCACAAAATAATGGTGGTCCTCGACCTTTTTCGGCGGCCAACTCGGCAGGCTCTGGTTGTGCTCGGTATCGAGATAATCTTCGTTTAGCTCGATGTTGTTGATAAAAACCTTGCCGTTACGCAGTTCGACCGTCTCACCCGGCAAACCGATGACGCGTTTTACATAGGATTTATCTGGATCATTTGGGAACCAAAAAACCACAATGTCGCCGCGGTCGATATGTCCCCAACTGATGCTCTGTATCTTGTAATAGATGAGCTTGTTGACAAGCAAACGCTCGCCGTCATGGAGCTGCGGCAGCATCGACGTGCCCTCGACAACGACCGGTTGGACAAAAAATACGCCAAACAGGATAAAGACCACGATAATGAGAAATATGTCGCGAAAAAGCTTTAACCCCTCAGTGAGCAAACCTTGCCGCGATTCGCGTTTGACCCGCGTGACCTCGATGCCACCATCATCACTCGCTGACACGAAGCCCACTTCAAGTTGGTTTTTCTTATCCTTTTCGAACATAATCTAAACTGCTTGGCGGGCGACTGCGTGCTCGACCCTGCCTCAATAATAATCCGCTTTGACGGCGGGCTTTGTCAAAAGAAATCTGAAAGCTATGAATGACGAGATACGAGCACTTTTCCCTGCGACCACCTATTATACCTATCTGAATAGCGCCGCCATCTCGCCGATCCCTACGACTGCTCTCGACGCCGTGACACGCCAATTGGCAGATGTCGCGGTAAATGGATCGTTGCATTACCTAGATTGGGTCGATACAAAAGATCGCTGCCGCAATCTTGCCGCCGAGATGCTGTGTGTTCGAAGTGATCAGATCGCATTTGTCCGCAACACTTCGGACGGCGTCGCGTCGATCGCAAACGGAATGAAATGGAAAGCAGGCGACAATATTGTCAGCCTTGCCCAAGAATTCCCAGCCAATTTTTATGCGTGGCGGCGGATCCGCGACACTTTCGGCGTTGACCTGCGTCTTTGCCAAGAGGTTGACGGACGTGTCGATATTTACGAAATGCTGGCGATGATCGACCGCAATACAAAGGTCGTCGCCATCAGCGCCGTTCAATACGCATCGGGTTTTCGTGCTGATCTCGAACGCGTCGGCCGTGCCGCACGCGAGGTTGATGCTCTTTTCGTTGTCGATATCATCCAGGGTTTTGGGGCGATGCCGTTCGACCTGCCCGCACAATTAGTCGATGCAGCGTGCGGAGCCAGCCACAAATGGTTATGTGCTCCTGAGGGCTGCGGGATCATCTATCTGTCTGACCGTGCAAGAGAACGCATCGAACCAACGCTCGTTGGTTGGATCAGCGTCGAAACCCCTTGGGATTTTGCCGAACGCGAACAGCCTTTCAAACCGACGGCCCTCGCATGGGAATCCGGCACCGGATCCGCTGCCCTCTTTTACGGCCTAGAGCAAAGCCTGTCGCTNNAGCTTTGCGACAGTTTGGCGGGTAAAGATTACGCGATCGTCAGCTCGCGCAACCCCGGCGAAGCGTCACAGATCGTCTGTATCAAACACACCGGCGGCCTGACCTCAAATCAGATCGCCTCACATCTCGAAAGCGAAAAGATCATCGTCTCACCTCGCGGCGACCGCCTGCGCATCGCACCGCATTTTTATAATAATTCGAATGATATTGACCGATTGGCCGAGGCGTTACCTTAAAGCAGCGACGAGATACTTTCTACCCACACGATGTCGGATTTATGAGATGTTCCTCTTACAGCCAGAAAAAATTTTCTATCTGCGGTAACGAACACGGCTCCAAGCGAAAGTGCGAGCGTCATATACATCCAATCATGAACTGTCTTGCCGGTCGCGTTGGCGTAATTTAGAGAGTCTTTCAGTAGCGGAGACTGGGCGTGCAAAGTGATATTGTCCTTAAGCATGTCGTCAGCAATGGTTAGGCTCTCTTTTACGGAAAGCTCCCCCAGTCTGCACTTTTTCCAAAGGATGTTCCCAAATTCCGGGATTATGATCTCCGGAGCGTGAATTTCAAAGCGGTTATCTACTAAGAGTTCTGCTTCAAGGCTATGAATTTCCGGCACATACCATTTAACCAGGACCGAAGCGTCGATGACGACCCTCATCGATTGCGATCCTCACGCAATAAAATTGCCGAATCCGTCTGTTGCCTATTCTTGATTGACGCCCGGATCCGCCGTATTTCTTCAAGCCGCTCGGTCGGCTCGGATCTCTCTGCGGCGTCGCGAAATATTACCTGCATCTCGGCCTGTAGTGACCGATTCTGCCGCTTTGCCTTTCGCTTTAGCTTTTCCAGTATTACGGTATCTACCTTTCTTACCAACACATCTTTAAATACTACATCGGTCATGAACCTGCCCTCCATTCGCTATCATTATGATAGCATTTACAGAAAGAGTCAATATATTTTATTCGCCCAACAGGCGATCAGGCACGATGTCCGGCGTGAAGCCGTCAAGATTAAGGCGCGTCATTCCTCCGGCATCGGTGTACGCCGTCATGGCTGCACGGCGGCGATTCCTGAGCATAAAATAAACAAATCCGACGACCAGCCCGCCCACTATCGACAAGCCGATGCCCATCACGATCACGAGAACCGTCGAGAAAAATATGTCGGCGGTCGTTAGGATAAAAGCCCGCTCCGGCGAGAGGATAAAAGGATTGTCGCCAAGCCAATGGATCTGCTTTTCGTATTTGACCTCATCGAGCAGAGCATTCGCGGCAGAGATATTCGCCGCATCAAAAACGAACGCATTGTAATTACCGATACGGCGATAAGCAGTCGTTGCCGCCTGCGGATCATTTGCCAATGCCTCGGTAAATTTGGCATCGGCATCGACCGATCCTTGCGGCGAGGCATATTCGACGATCAGCAATTTACCAGCGTCGTATTGTGCAGCAACTGCTTCGGTACCGGCTCTAAAATCGATCAGGCTAAGTATCGGCCTTTCGCCAAGACCCGCATTCAGCTCGGTGGCATTTGTAGCAAAAGTCACCTTATCACGCCGCGATTCCCAATCCGGCAGATGCTTGATCAGCACTGGGATGCCATCTTCTTCAGACACTTCCTGGCTTTTGTATTTAGGTGCGGTTGCAGCTTGCGTGAACACACTCGCAGTAAAAATAAGAATAAACAGCGCCGGGACAAGCCCTTTCATAACAGATCTAAATAGTGACAGAGACATCTACACCCACTCCTCAACCGGCGCCAAACGGAATGTAAATTCTAGCATTTTTCGCGTTATCGACCACGCGAATTTCAACTACACCAAAACGTGTAGTAATTGGTGCGGCGGCGCACTATTGCGTTGGCGAATCTATTTTTGGATGAATCGCGAAAACAAATGTATGCCTGCAAAAATCGAACGAAAAGCCGTTCTAAGCGTGTAAAGAGCAGTAATTACATTGCTCTTAGTGTTTTGGCACGGCAATTGAAAGGTATATGCCCGAGGGGGGAAAAGACAATGACAACTGAAACATTAAATTTTCCGGTTTTTCATAGCGAACAAGGTATCGAAGCAGACGAAGTCAGCTTCGCAGTGGCAAGAACTTTTGAAGACATTACCAAGGTGGCCGATCTCGAATTGGCCAGGACGGCGACGGGCGGCGACATGGCTGCTTTCGAGGAGCTATACAGACGCCATCACCGCCGGGTTTACTCGGTCTGTCTAAGGATGTTGCAAAATACATCTGAGGCTGAGGATCTGACGCAGGATGTGTTTATCCAGCTTTATCGCAAGATCGGCAGCTTTCGCGGCGATTCGGCTTTCACGACGTGGCTGCACCGTATGACGGTCAACCAAGTCCTGATGCACTTTCGCAAGCGAACGGTGAAGTTTGAAAAAACTACTGAGGAAGGCGAAACTCCGGATCAGATCGTGTCGGGAACCAGCAACCCGATGAAGATGCAGATCGTCGACAAGATCGCTATCGACAACGCGATCGAGCAACTTCCGACGGGTTATAAAAACGTATTCGTTCTGCACGATGTCGAGGGTTTTGAGCACGAAGAGGTAGCCCGTATCCTTGGCTGCTCGGTCGGCACATCAAAATCGCAGCTGCACAAGGCTCGTCTCAAGCTACAAAAGCTTTTGAAAAAGAAAGCAAACCCGAGGCTCGTCGGACTGAACGCATAAATAATTTAGGAATTATATTTACTAAGGCTTCTCAGAAATGAGAAGCCTTTTTGTTATTTGACGCGATCGAGTTTCATTTCAAAAAACTTCATCCATGATTTTCCGTCACGCGAAAATTCGCCGCTCTCAGTCCAGTTTGTCGGAGTTATTTGAATGAGGTATTTGATCGTTCCGCCGGGCGTTTGAAATCCCCATTCATATCCATCGCCGGCAATTTTAAGATCATATTCGCCGCTGAGTCCGCTAATAAGATAGGTGCGCATTCGGTAAATGGCGGCTTTGTCGTCGTACGACATCGCGGCCAAAGTTTCGTGGACGACCTTGCCCTGCGGGTCGACAAATTTCCCTTCGATCAGCAAGGCCAAACCATCAAGCTTTTTCTGGACGTTCTCAGTGCCGGTGAAAGTCTCGCGCTTTGGCCCTTGTTGTATCCAACCAGAACCTTTCCACTGCCCGATCATTTTCTCAAGCTTTTTCATCTCGGCCCTTTTTGCCTCGGCGGTATTTGGTTCCTGAGCCATTGCGGTAAGGCCCAAAAACACCGTGATCAACATAAAAAAGATAGTAAATTTCATCATTATTGCTCCTCGAACTTTTGTTCAAGCCCAATTATTGCGTTTATAGGATGGCCTGTCTTGTAGATTCGCGACATCGCGTGATCATTTTACGAGTTCGCCGTGGCTGATATCGCTGAGGCTCTCGGCAAATGACTTTGGCGAGCGATTGGTGATCGAGACAAATTCGTGTGTCATGTGAGCCTGATCGGCAAAACCAAGCTCGGCCGCCCGCTCCGCCCATTTTTGATCACGGTTTTTGACAAGGTTTACGGCGGTCGCCCTGATGCGTTGGGTCCGCAGAAATTGCTTTGGCGTGAGGCCCGAGCTCGCTCTGAACCGGCGTTGAAATTGACGCGTACTAAGCCCAAGCGTTTCGGCGAGCTGCTCGACACGCACCTGGCCGGGGGCGACTGCCATTGATCGAACCGCTTCAGCAACTACCGGATCGCATAAACAACCTTCGGCGATGAGTTTTCGCATCCGTGTTTCGTAAATAGCCACAGCCTGCTCAAAAGTTTTGGCGGCGGCCAGATGATCTGTTAAACCGTCGGCCAGGTGCGGAAGCTCTGCCGGTGTTTTTGGCTCCAGGATACGTAGGAGGTTAGCCGGATCGTCGCGGAGGATGGCTGAACACGCGGCCGGGGACAATCGCATTCCCCAGAAAACGTCTCCGGCAAAAATGGGCCGTTTTATAGTTTCGAGCTGCAAACCGCTGACACCAACGACGGTTAAGCGACGAGCAATGTTGTGAAGGTAGAATAGCGAGGAGCAGCCATCGGGAAAGATCTCGTATTCGAGGTTGTCCGCCGGAACCGATAATTCCCAAAAGCTCAAGATATATGGCTCAAGGTCGTCGGACGGGGCGGCCTCACGGTAAATCATTTGCGCCTTTTCCATACGGACACTCTCACATGGTTGATTCGTGAATGTTGATCTTCCGTCGCTCGAGCTCCGCGACAAACTTATCCGGGTCGATCGCTCTTTCCTGTGGCGTCGCACCACGCGTCATGACATCGCCGCTTGCCATCATCTGGGCGATGATCGATGCCGGGAACGCAGTCGTCCTCATCATCGCACTCATACCGGTTGCTTCGTCTTGTTTATCGACTACGTCGTAACGGAGTTTTTTCGTTGCACCGTCCTTTTGGCCTACAAAATCCAGCCGCACAAGCACATAGTCCGGCCCGTCCGCCGGTAAATGTTTTTGCAGCAGATCGCCAAAGACCTTTCGCGGCGTTACCTTTTGAAAATCGACGAGCATCTCATCGCTCGAACAAAGCCCAAGATCGATCATCGTTTTGAACTTGTCACAATGGCCGGCGTAGCGGATGGTCTTGTAATCGAGCTCGTTGACCTTGCCGAGAAAAGTGTCGGGCAGGGTGGATGTGCCGCCGGATGTTTGAAAGGCCTCAAGCGGAGGAAAGCCTTCAAACGACAATTGCTCGATCTCGGTCATTGAGGGCACTTCTGTGATCTTGCCGTCACGGATAACACGGGCAACCTCGATGTATTCGTTTATCAGCCCTTCGACCGAGAAGACAAGCTGATAATTCAGCGGCGGCTGCGGGTCTTGCGGCAAGCCGCCGACTCGGATGTGTATCTCATCGACCGCATCGAACTTTGCAACTCCGTGCATGGCAAGCACTGAGACCATTCCCGGTGCGAGACCGCAGTCCGGAATGATGTTGACGCCGGCTGCTTTCGCATCTGCGTCGAGAGCGAGTTGCTCATCGACGATATAATTGTTGCCGCCGAGGTCGCAGAAATTTGCGCCGGTTTCGATCGCGGCTTTTGAGAGGGCGACATTGTACCAATAGTTGACGCACGAGATGACGGAGTCGTGTCCACGCATCAGATCAGCGACATCCGAGATATTTGCCGCATCAACGTGATGAGCGTCGACACGCGAAGTGCCAACAGCCTCGGCAACTGCATCGGCCTTTTTTACGTCAAAATCGGCGACCGTCACCCGCTCTACGCCGGGCGAATTGTGGATAAGATCAAAAACGGCGCCGTGTCCCATACGTCCGGCACCAAGTACTAGTATCTTCATTCTGTTTTAAGTATCGTAGGCAGTAGGCAGGAGCACTAGGCAGTTAAAGAATGCGGCAGCGACTGCCTTCTGCCTGCTGCTTACTGATCTACCAGTCATCCAGCGGCTCGGGTTCCTGTGCGGCGATGACGGCTCCGGCGTATTCAAAAACTTTCTTCTTCCATTCACGAAGGTTCTCTGTCAGCATGAGTGCCGCCTGCGGGTGCGCCGCGTTGCGTTCCAGACGGATGACCTCGGCAGTAACGGTGACCTCGTCGTCAGGCTTTTCGGTAACGGTGAGGTGAACTTTTCCGCCGACTAGCGGCAGATGACGCGGCAGGTAAATGAGCGTGCCATGCGGCCCGACGTTTTCGGTGAGGCCCTCTTGGATCATCTCTTTGCCGTTCTCATCTTTCCAACGGACACGGATCGGAAATGAGATAACATGTCGCCCGCCGCCGCGTCTTTCGTTCATAATGATCTCCCCTAAAAATTAGCCTCTGTCCGCACCGAAATATACGCGAATTCTGCAACAGAAGTCTATCAAAATCAAAAAAAAATGACACGCGTAAGTCCCTTAAAATTCAGCAATTGCATATAAAATAAGGGCTTGCGGTTTTTGGAGGGGTGGACAAGGGTTGCCCGAAATGCTATTCTTAGTTCAAGTTTCGGCCAAAGCGGTACGAAAACAGGTAGAAATGAATCTGCCGAAACAGTCTTCGTTTAACGCGTAGTGGCTGATGACCCAAATCTCAGACGCTATTTTTATTTTAAACGGGGTACGTATAATCGGAGAATGAAGAATGAAAAATCTCGTTAGAGGAGGCGCCGTCCTATCAGTTTTGGCGTTGTTCGTAGCATTTATCTACGCACAGACCAATACGGTGGGGAACGACCTCATTATAGCGAATGATTCGCTTACACAAATCGAAAATAATTTAGTTGATACTACAGTCGTCAATAATATAGTTGGTAATAATTTAGATAATACAGTCAGTACCGACGACGAAACGATCATCACCGACGACGAAAAGAAATTGGTAAAGAAAACCGGCTCGAGTACAGCAGCCGGAGCAGGAGCAAGCCGCGGTGCTTTTACAGCGACCGCATATTGCCTACAGGGACGCACCGCAATGGGCCATGGCGTACGCCGCGGCATCATCGCAGCCGACCCTAGAGTGTTAAAGCTCGGTTCGAAAGTAGTTGTCAACGCAGGAGCTTGGAGCGGAACTTATTTAGTTTCCGACACAGGCGGAGGCATTAAGGGTAAGAAGATCGATATCTGGGTCCCCGGTTGTGCCGAAGCAAGAAAGTTTGGACGAAGAACCGTCCAGGTCTATTCCGCACAGTAAGCTCGTATCAGAACCGACCACAACAGCGGGTCGATTCTTACAAAAATAAAATTCATCAACCGCCTCAAAATATCGGGGCGGTTTTTTTGTGTTCAGCCGTGTGCTTACACACCATCGATTGCTTGTCTACGCAGATTGGGTATATAAATATCGTTGTCAGTAAATTACCCTCAGGAGATTCAATAAGTATGAGACCGATCCTTTTCGCCGCTGTTTTGATACTGGGAATTTCATCGATCGCATTAGGTCAATATAAAAAGGGGAGCGTTGAGGCCAAGCTGATAGAGCTTGATAAGACGTGGACGTTTGCGGAGCTCAAGGGTGATAAAAAGGCGGCGGGGGCGTTGGTGGCGGACGACTATGTCGGCACTACGCAGCGGGGCGAGATCGAGAACAAGACGCAGTATCTGGC
>DEQS01000061.1 GCA_002360555.1 Chloracidobacterium sp. UBA3360 | reverse complement strand
AAAGCCAGTTCATATTCAATAGATTATCAACGCAAGCCGCGTTTCCCGCAAGCGGCATCTAAAATCCTCGTACCTTTGCGTCCTTCGCGGCTTTGCGTTAAATAACCTTTTTATCACGCAAAGGCGCCGAGGCCGCAAAGAAACGCCAAGTAATTGTATTCAGTACCATGATTGACATCTTGCCCCGTCAAAGTTATCCTCGTCGCATCACAAAAGGAGAAAGTTCATGAAGAATCTACCAACCCTAGCGATCGCAGCCGTCGTTTTGTTTACCGCGGCGTGGGCGTGCAACATGAGCACGGCAAATATCAGCAGCTTTAAGACCTCAAAGGACCGCGAGGGCAAACAGGAATCGACCAGTTTCAAAGGCGGCGAGACCATCTACGGCCGTGCCGCGATCTCCAACAACATGGGCAAGGTCAAGATCAAACTAAAGATCACCGTCGATGACGTCAGCGGCATGGACAAAGGCGATATGGTCAAAGGCTCCGACGTCACCATCGACATGGACGGCGACGGCACCGGCATCTATTCGCTCGCGGTCCCCGTCGGCGTCAAAAGCGGCAAATACATCCTCACCGCCGACATGCTCAACGAAGCCGGCGAAACAAAGGACACAAAATCCGTCAACCTAAACGTCTCTGACGAATAGTTACGTCCCGAATATCGTGATCGACGGCATGTTGGAATAGTCGCCGACGATCTTGTTCTTCTTAATAAAGATGGCGCGCATCTGCCCGGTTTCGGGAACGCCCGCGACGCGCGGCTCGATGTAGATCGTCTCCGGCAGACTGGTCAGGAACGCCACCTTTTCAAACCTTTCCTCGCCGTTGCGCCGAAATTCGATCTGAATGGCGGTCATGCCTTCCATCTCACAGCGGATCTTTACCTTAAAACCATGGATAGCGGTGACCTTGAGCTTTGGTTTGAGTTCCGACAGCGACTTTTTGACGTGATTCGGCGGAAGAATGTGCATCGCCTTACCGATCATCTCGCTAAAACCGCCCGCAGCCTTGATCCGACGCACGTACATACGAATTTCCGCGATCAATCCGCGTTGCGTCCCCACCGGCATCGGCGAATTATCAAACATCGGCCGCTCAGCAACAGCCTTTATCGGCCGCTCATTAGACATCACGTCATCGCGCCAAGCCCGCAGTGCCTTGAGCGTTCGCTTGTTGTTCTCATAAAGCGTCGCCGCAAACGCATATTCGTCAGCAATTGCGTTGAGACGGTCAATTTCAGCGGGCGTAAGCCCAACCAAAGCCCCATAACTCTCCGCCCCATTAGCGATCCGCCTCAAAGCCAAAGCCCGCTCAGGAATTCCATACGGCAACCAATCAATTCGTTTAGGCATATCGGTATCACTCCAATATTTTTCCGCCTATTTTAATTAAATATGGGTATTTTTTGCAAGAAAATTGTGAATTGTATGTAGATGGAAATATTATATCGTTAGATTAAATACTTTAATCATCAGATAGATTCTTAGTATCGAGCGATTATTCATGTCTGTCTCACGATTATAATTAGTTATCGATTGACGCAAATAGTCTATGTAGCGATATAAATAACTAACCTATCGATGAGATTATACCGTCTAAAGATGGAGATATATTATTTTTAGATGAAACTCTTACATCTAACATATATCAGCCACTTTTATTGGAAATACAGCGGCGAATAATTCGCTTTAACGTTATACAAAGCCTTATTTTATCGGAGCTTCTATTTTTATTGCGGGATCGTATTCGTATGTTATGACGCGTTTTGTAGTTTCTTCACGCGGGGAAAGATTGCCAGTCACAGTTTCTTCGCGATAGGGTAAATTGCTCTGACCAATCCATCGGCGCATTTCGCGAAACCTAAGTTCCTTAGTGTTTGCGTTTATTGATATCCATTCGAACATCTGCATTGGTTGCCCATTAAGAAAAGAATCTTCTACCGTATACTGCTCGCAGTTTTGCAATGTACCTGTACCTGTCCCAGTACCTATACCCATCGCCACACCTCGCATATCCACCTTGACCCATGGTTCATTGTTCTTACGCGTGTATTGCATAAAATCAATTGTTATCCTTTCATTTTCAATGATAACGCCTCCGTTAATTTCCTTTTCGTAAAAGCGGGCACGATTTGGCAACAATACTTGCTCCACCGTGTAGATCGAACTCACCACGGCCCCGTTTACAAAAGTTTCGTCAGTTGTTTCGACATGGCGCGACTTTTCGTAGTACTTAACACCGGGCTGCAAAATCGAACGATGAAAATCATTACTCGAGATCACCTTTCGCTGGGCGGTCGTATCGATGCTAGCCAACAAAACGAAACCAAAGATCAACGATCCGAAAATTAGACCCTTCTTATCCATTTAGTCCAATGCCTCCAAGTTGTTATTCAGCGTCGCGATCTGGCTTTCTAGTTCCGTGGAGCGGTCGCGGAGTTCGGTGACTTTTTCGGCGGGGGCTCGGTCGACGAAGTTTGCGTTTAAGAGCTGGCCGTCGAGACGCGTTTTTTCTTCGGTGAGCTTGGCGATCTGGTTTGCGAGCCGTGTGCGTTCGCCGTCAAAATCGATCAGCCCTTCGAGCGGCACGGCGAGACGGGCGTCGTTCGTCACAGCCTTTGCCGAGGCACGCGGAACGTCGAGTTCGTCACCGATAACGAGCTCGGCAGCCTTTGCGAGCTTTAGTATCTGGGCTTCGTTGGCACGAAACACGTCCTGAAAAGCCGCATCCGCCGCGACATGCACGGTAAATCTGATCGCCGTCGAGATATTCATCTCCGCACGGATATTTCGCACCTTTTTGATCAACTCAATCACCGCCGACATCTCCGCCTCAGCCCGCGCATCGATCGCACGCTCGTCGCCCGGCGGAAACGAAGCAAGCATAATGGTCGCATCCGCCCCCGCGTAAGCCGCGTGGTGAAGAGCGTTAGACGTCCCCGGCAATTTCTGCCAGAGCTCTTCGGTCAGATACGGCATAAACGGATGCAGCATCCTGAGCGCTATCTCGAGAACAGTGAGAATTCTAACCTTTGCGGCAAGATTCTGCTCTCCCCCACTCCTTTCCTCCTCTACTCCCCAACTTGTTATTTCGTCTTTGACCAGCTCAATGTACCAATCGCAGAAATCGTCCCAGAAAAAGTGGTAAAGCAGCGAAACCGCCGAATGGAATTCGTATTTCCCAAGTGCTGCATTTACATCAAGAGCAGTGCGATTCAGTCGAGAAACGATCCACCTATCAGCAAGCGACGCGCTCGGAGTCCCGCCTTCAGGCGGCTCCTTGGCCTGCTGAAGCAGGGACTCCAAGCTCTTATGATCGACCGCCGCACCTTCGGCGTTCATCAAACAAAACCGCGTTGCGTTCCAGATCTTGTTGGCAAAGTTGCGATAGGTCTCGACGCCGACATCATTCCAACGAATATCGGCCCCGGTCGCGATCGACGCAAGATAGATACGCGTCGCATCCACACCAAACTTATCAAACATCTCGATCGGATCGACGCCGTTGTTACGCGATTTGCTCATCGGCTTGCCGTCTTTGCCAAGCACGGTGCCGGTGATGA
Organism: Chloracidobacterium sp. UBA3360; assembly: GCA_002360555.1. Classification (GTDB taxonomy): domain Bacteria; phylum Acidobacteriota; class Blastocatellia; order Pyrinomonadales; family Pyrinomonadaceae; genus OLB17. The sequence continues at coordinate 17,817 of DEQS01000061.1, read as the reverse complement.
CGCAGTCGTTGAACGCGGTCTTGTCGACGAACTTCTTCGTCAGCATCATCATCCGCGAAACCCACAAAAACATAATGTCACGCCCGGTGACAAGCACATCCGTTGGCAGGAAAGCGTTAAGATCGTCGGTCTCGGTGACATCGCCGTTCCAACCAAAGGTTGAGAAAGCCCACAGGCCGCTTGAGAACCACGTATCGAGAACATCATTGTCCTGTGTCAGATCTTTGCCACCTGATTTTGCGACCGCTTCTTCCTCCGTGCGGGCGACGAAGACATTTCCTTCCGCGTCATACCAAGCCGGTATCTGATGTCCCCACCAAAGCTGCCGCGAGATGGTCCAGTCCTTGAGGTTTTCGAGCCAATTTGTATAAACTTTTTCGTGCGGAACACGCGGCGAGAAATGCGGCGAGCCTTCCGTTTTCATCAGATCGAGCGCCATGTCACGCATCTCGTCCATCTTGACGAACCATTGTTCGCTGAGAATCGGCTCGACGACCGTCTTGCACCGCTCGCACACCGGCAGAGTGATCTCGTAATCATCAACCTTCTCCAGCAACCCAAGCTCGTCGAACATCGCCACAACCTTTTCGCGTGCGGCAAAGCGGTCCATCCCGTCAAACTCCGCCCCCGCCGCGGCGTTCATCGTGCCGTCGAGATTCATGACCAAAAGCTGTTCGAGACCATGCCGTTCGCCAACGAGATAGTCGTTAGGGTCGTGCGCGGGCGTGATCTTGACCGCACCAGTGCCAAACTCCGCATCGACGTATTCATCCGCGATGATCGGTATCTCGCGGTTCGTGAGCGGCAGCAGAATAGTCTTGCCAACAAGGTCTTTGTAACGTTTGTCGCTGCCGTTCACCGCAACGGCCGTATCCCCAAGCATCGTCTCAGGCCGCGTCGTCGCGACGGTGATCGTCTGGTCGCTATCCATGACAGGGTATTTTAGATACGTGAGCTTTCCGTCCTTCTTCGTTTCCTCTTTTACTTCGAGGTCCGAGAGAACGGTCCGGTCTTTCGGGCACCAGTTAACAATTCGCAGCCCGCGATATATCCAACCCTCGTCATAAAGCGTGCAAAATACATTTCGAACGGCGAGCGACAGGCTTTCGTCCATCGTAAAACGGTGCCGCGACCAATCGACCGACGCACCTTCGCGGCGCATCTGTTCGGTGATGGTGTTGCCATACTGCTCTTTCCACGCCCACGCACGTTTTATAAACTCTTCGCGGCCGATGTCCGTCGGCTTTTTATGCTCGTCCTTTTTAAGCTGCTCGACGACCTTTCGCTGAACCGAGATTCCCGCGTGATCCGTTCCCGGCAGCCACAAAGTGCGATACCCAAGCATCCGTTTCCAACGAATCAGCGAGTCCATTATCGTGTGCTGCAAAGCGTGGCCCATATGCAGCGAGCCGGTCACGTTCGGCGGCGGGATTACGATCGAATAAGGCTTCGCTTCCGGATCAGTATTGATCTCAGGCGCAAAAAAACCGCTCTCTTCCCAGCGTTTGTAATGATGTTCTTCGGCCGATTTGGGGTCGTAGGCCTTGTCGAGTTCCATAATCAGTTGCGCAGTGGCAGACGGCAGAAAGCAGTAAATCCAGACTGCCGACTGCTGATGCCTACTGCTGTTTATCTTCTTCTAGTGCTTCGCGGATAAGCTTTTCGGCGATACGCGGAACAGCTTCTTGCGCGATCTCGCGGACGACGCGGTCGGAAAGTTTTTCGACGACACGCTGGGCGATAAGGGCGATCAAATCCTCCGACGGTTCCTCACCGGAATTGATCGGAGCGGCAACCGCTGGCTCGACCGGTTCGACCGATTCAGATTCAACTGGCTCTGTCTCCGCAAAAGCAAATCTCGGCTCGAAACCCGATTCAACCGGTTCGATCTCCTCGTCAACTACCCGTTCCGGCGTTTGGATTACCTCGGCGACCGAGGTTTCCGCAACCGGCGTCCAGTCAAAATCTTTTACCGTCGTTTGGATCGTTTCGGCCAAATGGATCGGCTCGACGTCGCCGTTGGCGTGCGGGCGAAGAGCCTCGATCATCTCGTCATCAAGCGCCGCATCGTCAAACTCAGTTTCATTAGCCGGTTCCTTCTCTTCGGTCGGATACGTGCCGTTAAAAGGGTCTTCTTCGGTGTCGTAATCCTGGATCGGCACCGTCTCGGCAAAACTGTTTTGGTACAGCTCCTCAATGTCCGCCGTCTCGGGTGTCGGTGCTGACGAGGACGAATTGAGCCCCAACAGGTCGTTGACGCGGGCAACGAGATCGTGGATCGATTGAAAAGGTTTTGTCAGGAATCCGTCCGCCTCGACCCGCTCGGCCTCGGTCTGGTCAAAAGGCTCAAACGAGCCGACAAGCAGCAGCACCGGTATGTGCCGCGTCGCGGCGTCCTGTTTGATCATCTCGCAGATCTGATAACCGTTCGGCCCCGGCATCTCGACATCGACCAGCACGATATCCGGCTGCACCTCGATAAATTTCTGCATCGCGGCCTCGCCGTCGCCGGTCGAAAACACATCGACGCCGGCGTCGACAAACGACATCTCGACGACCTTGCGGATCGTGACCGAATCGTCAGCTAGCAATAATTTTGGTTTTGTCACAACTAAATCTTATCAGATTGACGCAGGTTTTCGCGACTGGTTTGCGAGGTCGGCAGCCAGCTTGATCGCGGCGATGAGGCTCGATTCGTCCGCAATACCTTTACCCGCAATGTCGTACGCCGTGCCGTGATCGACCGAGGTGCGTATCAGCGGCAACCCGAGCGTGACATTTACACCCGAGCCGAATGCTAACGATTTAACCGCAATCGTTGCTTGATCGTGGTAGAGAGCTACAACCGCATCAAATTCACCGCTTGCACACCGCCCAAAGATCGTATCCGGCGAATACGGCCCGCTGACGTTTATCCCAGCAGATTTGCACTTCTCAATGGCCGGAATAATCTCGTCATGCTCCTCACTGCCAAACATCCCGCCTTCCGATGCGTGCGGATTTAGTCCCGCTACCGCGATCGTAATGTCACGCCCGAGCAGCTTGCTGATCTCACGATTCGCAAAGCTGATAAGATCAACAAGAGCCGCTGTTTTTACACGCTCGATCGCCTTGGTCAGCGGCAGATGGGTTGAAAGGAGCACGACCCGGAGCTTATCGGCAAAAAAGCTCATTCGGAAATCTGTTGTGTCAGTAAGTTCGGCAATAAACTCGGTATGTCCGGGATAATTGTAGCCGCCAAGAGCGATAGCTTTTTTGCTGATAGGAGCTGTACAAATCGCATCGATCTTGCCTTCGCGCCAAAGCTCAACCGCTTTTTCGATGTACTCCGCCGACGCCTTGCCTGTGACGGCCGCATCGACGCCGATCTCAAACTCAGTTGGTAGATTATTGAGATCTACGATCTCGATATCATCGAGGGCAACGCCCAGTTTAGCGGCTAACCTACGCATATGCCCCGCGTCGCCGATCAACACAACCCGGCACATAGCTCGATTCGTTTTGTCAGAGATCGCTTTGAGAGTTATCTCCGGCCCAATACCGGCGGCATCACCGATGGTCACCCCTATTGTTGGTTTTTCCTCGGACATCGTAGTTATAGACTATTAGACCTTTGGCAACTGCACAAATAAAAAAACTGAGAACCGCTTATTTTCAGTTCTCAGTTTTCAGTTTTTAGTTTGTTTGAAACTTTAGTCCGCGTGCCGACGCATAAACGTCGGGACGTCCAGGTTTTCGACCGGCTCGAGATCGTCAGCAACGTACGGAATATGTCTCGGAGCAACCGGTGCGGCCGTAGCGGCAGCCTCAGCGGCTTTTGGTGTCGGGAGCGTTGCCGCGATCTGGGAATCAAACCCCGTGGCGATCACGGTGATGTGTATCTCATCGCCCATGTCTTCTTTAATGACGCTGCCCCAGATGATGTCGGCGTTGTCGTCGGCCTCGGTCTCGATCATGCCGATCGCGTCTTCGACCTCGCCCAGCACCATATTCGGCCCGCCGGTGACGTTGATCAGAGCAGCTTTTGCACCCTTGATCGAATGTTCTTCAAGCAATTTGTAATCGAGAGCGGCACGCATTGCTTTCGAGGCGGCATCTTCACCGTCGCCTTTACCAATACCCATTAACGCAACGCCCTTGCCGCGCATGACTGTAGTCACATCGGCAAAGTCGAGATTGATGATTCCCGGCGTGATAATGAGGTCGGTAATGCCTTGGACAGCACGAAGTAGCACATCGTCAGCACGGCGAAACGCCTCCATGATGGTGATCTTTTCCTCGACCTCGCGGAGTTTTGAATTGGGTATAGTGATCAGCGTATCGACGCATCCGCGAAGCTCAGCCAAGCCCTTTTCAGCCTGTGCCATCCGCTTTTTGCCCTCGACTGCAAAAGGTTTTGTTACGACAACCACAGTTAACGCTCCAAGCTCTATCGCCAGCGAAGCGACGACAGGAGCCGCACCTGTTCCCGTCCCGCCGCCAAGCCCCGCGGTGACAAACACCATGTCAGACCCCTCAAGCACGTCGAGCAGTTTTTCGGTGTCCTCGAGCGCCGCGGCACGTCCGATGTCAGGGTTTGACCCCGCACCAAGCCCGCGCGTCGATTTGCTGCCAAGCTGGATCTTCATCGGCGCCTTTGACGCGTTGAGCGCCTGCAGGTCGGTATTGGCGACGATAAATTCGACGCCCTTGATACCTGCGTCGATCATCCGGTTTACGGCATTGCTGCCCCCACCGCCGACGCCTATTACCTTGATCCGCGCTCCCGTTATTGGCGGTTCGTCGATAAACATTTTTATGCCGTTGGTATTCATTTCGAGGTCATCCATTAAGGTAAAGTTTCCCATAGCGGAAATTACAGATCAGTACAAAAAATCAATTCAGGGCGTTTTGCGAAGTCGCTAGATATTGTATTACCGGGTGATTATCATACAACCGTTTGCGGTAAATTCAAAATCCTGCGTAACATTTATTTAAACTTATCGCGAAAATTTCCAAACCAATCCGCTACTTTGCGCACCGACGATCTGTCTTCACGCCCGCCGTGCCGTAACTGCGTGTGCATCGACCTAAGTGCCAGCCCGCAAGCCGTCGCCCACGCCGGGCTTTGAACCTCTTCGACAAGGCCGCCAAAATATGTCGGCTCCAGATATCCGACACGCGTCGGAGCATCAAATATCTGTTCGGCGATCTCAGGCATTCCGCGAACAAGCGATGCCCCGCCGGTCAGAAAAACCCCGCCCGAAACCTGCGCCTTAGCCTCACGCAGCTCCTTTGCGATGTGCTGCATCAGCTCGACCGCACGCGGCTGCATGATGTCGCAGAGTATCTCTTTTGACAGTTCCCGCATCTCGCTGCGGCCAAAAGACTCGATCTCGATCAGCTCTTGCCGCTCGTCTTCTCCAATGAGAAATGACGCTACGCAGCCGTGCTGGTGCTTGATCTTGTCAGCCTCAGGTATCGAAACACGCAAACCTGTCGCAATGTCACGCGTAAAAAGCATCCCGCCAAACGGAAACACCGCCGTATGCTGGACCGCCCCGCGGCCAAATATCATCAGACTCGTGATCTCAGAGCCCATGTTGACGACCGCACAACCATACTCCTTATCGTCGTCGGTCAAAACGCTTTCGGCGGCAGCGAGCGGCTCAAGGACGAGCTTTTCAACCTCGATGCCCGCCCGTTTAACAGCCTTTTCGAGATTTTGGCGAACCGCGCTCGGGCTTGTAACAATATGGACAAGCGCCTCTAGCCGTGAGCCGTTCATCCCGACGGGTTCGGTAATGCCGTCCTGTCCGTCGATAATAAACTCCTGCGGCAGACGGCTGACGATCTCCCAACCGGGCGTCAGCGGCATCGCACTCGCCGAATCAACCGCCCGCTCAGTGTCTTCGTCGGTGATCTCTTTGTCAGGTCCGGCGACGGCGACCACGCCGTTTTTATTCTCACCACGCAGATGCTCGCCCGATAGATTGACCGTCGCAAACTCGACATCCAGCCCGCTGACGCGTTCGGCTTCGCTCACTGCTTTTTTGATGGCCTCGGCAACCGCCTCGGTCGATGTCACCACGCCGCGACGCAAGCCCTTAGACTCGGCCTCGCCCGCTCCGACAACATTCATTTTGCCGCTCGGATCGTATTCGCCGATCACGCACCGCACCTGATCTGTTCCGACGTCGAGCCCCACGGCCTGTATTTCATTACTCATATCGACACTCAAAATTCGAGATACTGTATCACCGGCGAAGCCCCGCCGACATTGACCGATTTGATCTTTGCACCTTTGCCTGTGACGACTTCGATCGCGGTTTTGAGGCTTTTGCCAAGACTATCTTTGGCAAGCAAAACGGAGATCGTCCGGCCCGAATCCTCGACCACGGCCATCGGTTCTCTGACATCGGTCAGGTCAACCTGTTTTACGCGAGCCATTAGATCAAATTGTTTCCACTCATCAAGCATCTTTTTATAAAGCTTGAGTCGTGCAATATTCTCTGCCGGGGCTTTTTCGGTCTTCGCTTCGTCCCAGCCGTGAAGAACAAAAGGAAAATCTTTATCTCCGCCATTCATCGCCGAAAGGATCGTGCCTTCGCCATCAACAAGAAAATCCCCCGCCTTAAGATGAACGATCGCCTGCGGCACACGTTCGACGACATCAACACGAATCCCGGCAGGCAGCATTCGCGAAACAGAGGCGGATTTCACAAACGGAAATTTCTCTATCTTTAGCCTGATGTCTGCAAGATCGGCATTCCAAACGCCCGGTTTCTCGGTCTCTGACGCGACGATCCGGCGAATATCCTCTGACGGCGTCCGGTTCGTGCCCCGGACCTCAATGTTGCGAACCTTAAAAAATTGCGAATCGGCCGCCGAGCGGTAAAACGTAAATCCAAGCGCCGCAATGGCAACGATGAGAACCCCGCTTATCGCAAGCGGCAGACCAAAACGGCCAAAATTTTGCGACACGCCGCCGCGTGACAGCTTTGACGACGTAATGCGACGCTTCGCGGGAGCCGTCCTAGATTTGGTTGTAGCTCGTTTCTTTTTCGCCATTTCAGAAATTAATTTCTTTTCTTCAACTCTTCCACGATCTCATCCGACAACCGAGTCACGCTGCCCGCTCCAAGTGTGATGACCAGATCGCCCGGCTGCAGATGTTCGCATACCTTTGCCGTCGCGGTATCGATGTCACCAATATAAGTCACATTCTTGTGGCCAAAACGCTTGATGTTTTCGGCAAGCACCTCAGCCGTGATGCCCTCGATCGGCTTTTCGCTCGCGGCATAAATGTCGAGTAAAAACAGCACGTCGGCATTATTAAATGCCACGACAAAATCGTCCATCAGTTCTTGTGTTCGCGAATAACGATGCGGCTGAAAAACGACGACGTTTCGCTTACCGCCGGAGCTGTTTTTCGCCGCCGAAAGCGTCGCAAGGATCTCTGTCGGATGATGTCCGTAATCATCGACGACCGTAACCCCATTGACTTCACCCTTGAACTGAAAACGCCGGTTTGCGTTCTTAAAGCCCTCAAATGCAGATACGATCTTGTCAAAAGGCACCTCCATCTCGAGTGCGACCGCCGTCGCCGCTAAAGCATTATAAACATTGTGTTTGCCGGGAACCGGTAGATGTATTCGCCCAAGGTCATTGCCGCGTTTCCATACTGAGAATGACGAACCAAACGCGTCGTCATACTTGATATCATGTGCCGACACGTCGGCCTGCGCTGTCATGCCATAAGTCACGCGGCGGCGTTTAATGTTCGGGATTATCAACTGCACATTCGGGTCGTCGAGACAGATGATCGCCGCACCAAAAAACGGCACTTTGTTAACAAAATCGGTAAAGCATTGCACAACATCGTCCATGCCCTTGTACGATTCCATGTGCTCTTTGTCGATGTTGGTGACGACCGCGATCGTCGGGTAGAGCATCAAAAACGAACGGTCGCTCTCATCGGCCTCGGTCACAAACCAATCGGACTGCCCAAGCCGTGCGTTCGACCCCAAAGTTTCTACAACACCGCCAACAACCGTCGTCGGATCAAACCCTGCGTGTCCCAAAATTGTTGCGACCATCGAAGTCGTCGAGGTCTTGCCATGCGTGCCGGAAACGGCAACAGCGTAAGGCTTTAACACCATCAACTCAGCCAACATCTCCGCACGCGGGATGACGGGAATTCCCTTTTCTTTCGCAATAACAACCTCAGGATTATCCTCTTTGACCGCCGACGAATACACCACGACCTGAGCGTCACCGACATTTTCAGCCGCGTGGCCGATATAGATCTTTATCCCGCATTCCGTCTCAAGCCGTTCCGTATTCTTTGACTTATTCGCGTCAGAACCGCGAACCTCAAAACCAAGATTGGACAAAACCTCGGCAATGCCGCTCATCCCAATGCCGCCGATGCCGATAAAATGTATGCGTTTTACGTGTCTAAACATTGATATCAACCGCCTAAGTTTTTGTTTTGTTTCACTTCACACGCCTGAAACAACCCGCTCCGTTAAACGCTCCTTTTCAATTCCTCAATAATATCCACCGTTTTTTGAGCTGCATCGCGACGTCCGAGCCCTCTCGCTGCCGTCTCCATCGCCGTAATCGCGTCCGGCGAACCTATCAGCTCCGCGACCGCAGCGGCAAGCGATTCGCCAGTCAGATCGCTTTGCAATATCATCTTCGCCGCACCAGCCCGCTCAAGAGCCTCGGCATTTTTACGCTGATGGTCGTCGGCCGCCGTCGGCAGCGGCACCATTATCGAAGCTTTTCCCGCCGCCGCAAGCTCCGCACAAGTCGTTGCTCCGGCACGGCAGATAACGAGATCGCTCTTGCCAAATTCGACAAAGATATCCGCAATATAAGGCCTCACATCCGCCCCCGAAAACGCAGAATCTGCATACGCCGTCTTTACATTATCAAAATCCGACTCCCCCGTCTGATGCGTAATGGTCAAATGTCCGGCAAAAGGTTTTAGCTTTTCCAGCCCTGCCGTCATCGCCGTATTTATCGCCTTAGCACCCTGCGAACCGCCAAAGATCAAGACGTGAAATTCATCCGTTCGCACCTTTGAAGCTACGTCAAAAAACTCTTGTCGAACTGGGTTACCGGTAACTACGCCTTTTTTGCCAAAAAACGCGAGAGCCTCATCAAATGTCAAAGCAGCCTTATCAATAAACATCGCGAGCCGCCGATTGGTAAATCCCGGCAACGCATTCGAATCCATCACCAGCGTCGGCACGCCCATTATAGCCGCCATCAGCAACACTGGTCCCGATACATAGCCTCCCGCCCCGACCACGACGTGCGGACGAAACTGCCGAATGATACGCCGTGCCTCCAGAAAACTTTTTGGCAATACGGACAGCCCCTTGATCTTGCCGACAAGCCCGACGTTCTTTAGCCCCGCGCTATTTATCAACGAAAGCTGATATCCGCTATCAGGAACGATCTTTTTCTCAAGCCCGCGTGCCGTGCCGACAAACAGTACTTCAGACTCGGCATCGCGGGCCATGATCTCGTTCGCCACGGCAATTCCCGGATAGATATGTCCGCCGGTCCCGCCGGCTGCGATCAGTACTTTCATTTCTTACCACTTCGTCGCTTTGCGACCCTTCGGTCCGGCCGCTCATCGACCGCTCCGGCAAACCTCGATATGCTCAATAATATCCCAACGCCGATCAGCGTCACCACAACCGATGAACCACCATACGATATGAACGGCAACGGAATCCCTTTTGCCGGCAGTATCGAGATCACGACGCTGATGTTAAAGAGCGCCTGCACGATGATGCCTGTGATAATGCCGATGCCGAGTAGCATCCCAAACCTGTCCGGCGCCATCACCGCCGCTCTTGCTCCACGCCAGAGTAATAAACCGAACGCGATGACGACCGCTAATGTTCCGACCAGCCCCAGCTCTTCGCCGACTACCGAAAAGATAAAATCCGAGTATGGATACGGCAAATAAAACAGCTTTTGGTGGCCTTTGGCAAAGCCTTCGCCAAGCACCCCGCCCGAACCGATCGCGTATAGCGATTGCACGACCTGATACGCCTCGTCGTCGGCGTATTTGAACGGGTCCATGAACGCCATCATCCGCTGCATCCGAAACGGTGCAAGCAAGATAGCCAGCGTACCGCCCACCACCATTACCGCTGCGACCGCTCCAATATGTACAAGTCTCGCACCGGCAGCAAAATAGACCGCCGAAAATATCGCACACAGGACTATCGTCGTACCGAGATCTTTTTCAAGGAACACTAAGCCGCCCAGAAGTCCCAAACCCAATAAACACGGCAGAACGGTTTCGCGAATGCTGCCGACGACATCCTCTTTTTTCGTCAGATAATACGCAAGGAATATTGGCAAAGCGAGCTTTGCAAGCTCTGACGGCTGAAACGAAAACCCCGCAAACCGTATCCAGCGTCTTGCTCCGTTTATCTCAGGAAACCCAAAAACCGCAAGCAATAAAATACATGTTAGGGCCAGCCCACCATACACGACCCAAGACTTTTCAAAAAAATGATAGTCAATGCGGCTGACGACATACATCGCGATCAGCCCAATCAGCGTAAAACCTATCTGCTTATAAAAATAGGTGTTTTGGCTGACGCTATCCGTCTCTTTAAGCGAAAACATCGCCGACGCACTATAAACCATCATCGCGCCAAACAACGCGAGCATCGCCGCGATGGCAAACATAAACCAGTCTATGTTTCTTTCCTGGGCCATTTCTTCTCAGTAGCCAGTAGCAAGTAGTCAGAAGTTAGAATTCCGCCTCTGGATTCTGGCTTCTGAATTCTTGCTTCTCAGTTCTGTAACCGCTTCCTTAAAAACCGTTCCCCGTTCTTCAAAACTTTTGAACATGTCAAAGCTCGCACACGCCGGAGCTAGTAACACCGCATCACCGCTCACCGCAGCGTTAAATCCTTTGCTCACAGCGTCTTCCATCGTCCCCGCACGAATTATCTCTGCGTGGCCGGTAAGTTGCGATTCGATATTATCAGCATCCTCACCGATCAAAACCAAAGTCCGCACAGAGCTTTCGATCAGCGGCACAAGCGGCGCGTATGGCGCATTTTTTCCTTTGCCGCCGAGAATGAGCACCGTCTTACCATTGCCGCCGCTCAGGGCTTCGAGGGCTTTTGAAGTGGCATCGACCGACGTCGCTTTTGAGTCGTTGTAAAACCTGACGCCGTTGATCTCGGCTACAAATTCGATGCGGTGCTCGACGCCTTTGAAATTCTTGACCGTCTCAAGCATCGATTCGGGATCGGCTCCGCAAGCGAGTCCCGCCGCGAACGCCGCGAGAACATTTTCGACGTTGTGCAGCCCTTTCAAAAAAATGTCTTCGCGAGTTGTAAGCACTTTTTCTTTACCATTCGCACGACAGACAAGCTCATTTCCCCGCAGAAAAAGGCCGTCCTCAAGCTCGCGTTTTACGCTAAACATCACGACATTTGCGAGCAGACCGCTTGCCCAGTCAGCCGTTATCCGGTCGTCGGCATTTAGAACCGCAACATCGTCCGGCGTTTGGTTCATGAAAATGCGGTGCTTTGCGAGAGCGTATTCGTGAAAGCCCTCGTAACGGTCGAGGTGATTTGGCGTCACGTTCAGGCAAAGCCCGACATTGGGCCGAAAATCGACGATCGTTTCAAGCTGAAAGCTCGACAGCTCGGCGACCGTCCATCCGTCATCGACAGATGTCTCTGCGAGGCTCAAAAGAGGCGTTCCGATATTGCCGCCGACCTGCGTCGGGATACCAGCATCCTTTAGCAATTCACCGATCAGAGCGGTCGTTGTTGTCTTGCCGTTCGAGCCCGTGATCGCGACGATGCGGCCTTTCATGAACCGGTACGCCAGTTCGACTTCGCCGATAACCTCGCCGTCTTTGCGGTCAACGTAGCGCGCGGGGATCGTGTTCGTCGGCACGCCGGGCGAGATGACGACCAGATCGATCTGATCGAGCAGCCACGACGGAATATCGCCACCCATCAGCCCGACATTCAATTCAGTTTTCAAAGATCTAGCTGCCTCGGACCAGCTTTCGACTTCGCGTTTATCGTGCAGAGCAACCGTCGCACCACGTTCCGCCAGGAATCTCGCCGACGCTACGCCGGACTTTCCCGCCCCCAAAACCAGTGCTTTTCTGCCTTCAATGATCATCAATTCCCGGTCTTGGTCTACCTTGGTCCACCTTGGTCCACCTTGGTCCACCTGGTCCGGACCGGACCAAAACCTACCGCAGTTTTAATGTGGACAAACTCAACAACGCAAACAATATCGCTACGATCACAAACCGAAAGACGATCTTTGGCTCTTTCCACCCGGACATCTCAAAATGATGGTGCAGCGGCGTCATTTTGAATATTCTTTTGCCGGGTTGGCCGCCGCGTTTTGTCAGCTTGAATACCGAAACCTGCGTCATTACCGACAAAGCTTCGATAATGAACACGCCGCCGATAAAAGGCAGTAGAAATTCTTGCTTCGTCAAAATTGCTACGGTGCCGAGTGCTCCACCGATCGCGAGCGACCCAACATCGCCCATAAAAACCTCAGCGGGCGGCGCGTTATACCATAGAAACCCGAGGCTCGCCCCGGCCATTGCTCCGCAGAATACCGTCAATTCTGCCGCCGCCGGATTATGCGTGATGTCCAAACGCTCGGCCCAGCGTGCATCGCTAGCGACATATGTCAGCGCGGTCAACGCGGACATCGCAATAAACGTCACGCTAATGGCAAGCCCATCAAGCCCATCGGTAAGGTTTACGGCGTTAGATGAACCCAATAAAATGAAGGCAATAAACAGTAGATACAAACCCGCCGGAATAACGCTGGCCCCAAACGGAAGGGCCGTTTCCTTGAAAAACGGGATGCTCAGATTCCACGAATAGCTAGTAAAGAAATACAGAACGCCCCAAACGAGCAGTGCGGTCAATAACTGCCCCGCCAGTTTTTGCTTGCCCGTTAGTCCGAGGCTGCGTTTCTTAACGATCTTGATCCAGTCGTCAGCGAAACCAACTGCTGCGAACAATGTCGTCGCACCTAACGCAAGCCAGAGATAGAGCCCGTCGAGTTTTGCCCAAAGCAGTGTGGAAATAAAAACCGAGCCGATCACTAGTATCCCGCCCATCGTCGGTGTGCCTTTTTTCTCGATATGCGATGCCGGCCCTTCTTCGCGGATCTCCTGGCCAAATTTCAGTTCGGCAAGCTTACGGATCACCTTTCCACCAAACAGCAGCGAGATCAGCAGGGCAGTGATCGCGGCTATCGCCGTGCGAAATGTCACATACTGGACGACGTTAAAGACCTTATAAAAATAAGGCGAATCGTATTCCGACCCGTAATTTCTGAAAAGAAACTGATAGAGGAAGTGATATAGCATCGTTTTCGTTCGGAGTCCCGCCTTTAGGCGGCTAAACTCTCATTCTCAAATACTGCCGCCTAAAGGCGGTACTCCAAACTATGCCTCCAATTTGAACTTTTCCAACAACTTCTCGATAACCTTCTCCGTCCGCACACCGCGCGAGCCTTTGACGAGAATTACATCACCTTTTGCCGCCATGGCCGCAACAATATCACCAGCCGCGTCAGAATCCGCCGCAAACTGAGAATCCGTGAGCCCCGCCGATTTTGCGCCGTTAACCAATTCCTGCCCAAATCCGCGAACGCCGATCAGCATATCAACACCACTCGTCGCGATCGATTCGCCCGTCTCGCGGTGGATATTCGCAGCATCCGACCCAAGCTCAAGCATCTCACCCGCAACGACGATCTTTCGCTGGCCGCTATTGCTGCCCTCTACAAGCGTTTTTACCATCGACAGCAGAGCCGACGGATTCGAATTGTACGAATCATTGATAACTGTAAATCCGTCCGCAAAATGCAGGACCTCGCCACGCTGCGGCGGCGGTTCGACGGTTTTTAGGCTCTCGGCTACTTCCGCAACCGTCATTCCGAAACTGCGTCCAACCGACGCTGCCGCCAAAGCGTTTAGGATATTATGCTTACCATTGAGCGGAAATGTCACTTCAGCCCTTTCGTCGCCAGATACGAGCGTAAATGTCGTCTCGCCAAAACGCTCAAATCTGATATTTTCCGCACGCACATCTGCCGGATTTTCGATTCCGTATGTGATCGTCCGGCCTTTGCTGAGAGGCTCCATCGCCGCGACACGATGGTCGTCTGCGTTCAGCACAGCGACGCCGCCGACCTTCATCCCTTCGACAAGCTCGGCCTTTGCCTGTTGGATCCGTTCGATCGAACCAAGGTGCTCAATGTGTACAGGCAGCACGTTTAACTCAACTGCAACATCGGGCGGCGTGATGCGGCACAGACGGGCAATCTCGTTATTGGGCGTGGACATCCCCATCTCAAGAACGGCAACGTCATAGCTCTTGTCATTCGCCAAATTAATGACCGTCAGCGGCAGACCAAGGCCATTATTGTAATTTTTGATATTGCGGAGCACTTTTCGCCCGCTTGAGGCGAGAACATGAGCCGTCAGTTCTTTCGCCGTTGTTTTACCAGCACTTCCCGTAACTGCGACGACAGGCTTGTTCCATTCGAGATAGATCCCGTGTGCCAACCGCTGAAATGCCGCGATCGCATCATCGACAAAGATCAAGCGGTCGTGAAAGGGCTCCAACTCCGCTTTATGTTCCTCGTATCTGTCCTCGCGAACGACACAAGCAACGGCACCTTTATCAAACCCCGACGGGACGAATTGCGTCGAATCGTCAAAATCTCCGTTAAAACAATTGTCTTTGTATTCGGGCTGCGAGAGGGCGAAAAACATCCCCTCCGGCTGAACTTCACGCGAATCGATAGCAAAAGAACCCACTTCGCGGCCAAGCAAAGCGGGGTCTAGTGTGGACGCCTGAGCGTTCATATATCCGATGGCGGTTTCAAGTTTCAAGTTTTCGTGTCTGCCGGTTCTGCGATCTCTTTTAACGTTATCCGCCGTTTGAATATGGCGGTCATTTTACCCTTAGCATCAATCTTTTTGTCGGTCGTTTTCTTGATGTCTTTTGTCTTATTCTTATCAGCCGGTTCGGTCGGTTTTACTGTCGTCCCCTTTTCCGTCTTTTCGCCGGGTTTTGCTTTTATCGCATCAACCGGCGGTGTTTCGGGAATGTCGTTGCTTGCGATCAGCGTCTCCTGCTTAAAAGGCGCATCTTTTGCGACCTTCATATCCTCGAGTATCTGCTGTGCCACCTCGCGAAAAACCGGTGCCGAGACCATACCGCCATCGCGTCCGCCGACCTTCGGCTCGTCCATCACGACCGCGACCACGATCTCGGGATTGTCCGCCGGGGCCATCCCGATAAATGACGAGATGTATTTGGATGAGTCGACCGATTTCGATTTCGCGTTAAATTTCCACGCCGTGCCGGTTTTACCCGCCGCGGTGTAGCCATTTAGCTGCGCCCGCTTGCCGGTTCCGGTCAGCACGACCTGTCTCAACATCGTCCTCAGATCTCGCGCAGTTTGAGCGCTGACCACCTGTGTTTGCTTCGGTTCGGTGATCGTTTTCGGTTGCTCATTTGAGCCGCGAATTTCCTTGATAATGTGAGGTTGGACCCTAACTCCGTCATTTGCTATCGTCGCAAAAGCCCCTGTTATTTGCAACGCCGTCACGTCAATTTCATAGCCGATCGACATTGACGCGAGAGAGTCGCCGTTCCACTTTTCGGGCGACCTAACAAGCCCCTGTATCTCACCCGGTAGCTCGACGCCTGTCCTGGCACCAAACCCCAACCGCTGCACCAGCGAATAGAAATCGTCCTTGCCAACGCTCATGCCCGTTTTGATCGCACAAACATTGCTCGAATGGGCGAGTGCCTGTGAATAATTGACGCGGCCAACGCCGTGCGAATCGGTAAATTTATGATCCGCGACGGTGATCGTGCCGTTACCGGCGTCGATCATGTCTTCCGGCTTAAAGAGATGTTTTTCAAGCGCCGAGCCGTATGTGATCAATTTAAAGACCGACCCCGGCGAATATACTGACTGGATAGCTTTATTGCTTATGTGCTCCGATGCGGCCTCGGTAATGATATTCGGGTCAAACGACGGATAATTTGCCATCGCGAGGATCTCGCCCGTTTTTGGCACCATTACGATGACCATTCCCGATTTTGCTCCGGAAGCACGCACTTGTTTTTCCAGCGACTGCTCGGCCATATATTGGTAAGCCGAGTTGATCGTTAGAACGATGTCGCTTGGCTTTTCACGTTCCGAGGTGGTCTCGTCGTAAACGCGGCCCAGACGGTCACGCTCTTGCAATGTCCGGATTACCGCACCGTGCAAGATGTCATCCTGCGACTGCTCAACGCCGGCCTTACCGTCGTCCTCGGCGTTGCTAAACCCGATGACCTGCGCTGCTAGCGTGTTATACGGATAGCTGCGTTTTTGGTCTTCTTTCCAATGAAGCCCTGTAAAATTGGGCAGATCGCCCTTTTTCAGATCCGGCGTGTCGAGTGCTTTGTTATATTTTTGGGCAACCTCGTCATCAAGCTTTTTAGCGATCGCGACATATTTCTTATTGCCTTCTTTTCCCTGCCGAAGTTGAGCGGCAAGTTGAGCGGCATCGAGTTTGAGAGCTTTGGCGATCGTTTTTGCCGCCGCGTCTGTGTCGGTGATCTCGGATGGATTTGCGTAAAGAGTCTTGACCGGCAGGCTCATCGCGAGAGCTCGTTCGTTGCGGTCGAAGATCGTCCCACGCAACATCCGGTCGTGTTTGACGTCCTGACGCAGGTCAACGGCCTTTTCCTTGAGCCACGCGTGTTGAGTCACTTGCAAATGAAAAAGCCGGACACTGATACCGCCGATCCACAGCACAAAGAACGCTACGATCAGCATGAATCGTGTAAAAGCGACCTGACGGAGATTTTTCTTACGTGATTTCGGAGATCTTTTCATGACGCTGCCTTTGCACTAAAAACGTTAAGGAGTTATTCGGCTGACAATGTGCGTTTGGGCTGGCTCACGATCTTGTTGTTTTTAACAAGAGCCGTCGTCACCGCTTGCGGAGCAGGTTTGACCAAAGCAGTCCGCACTATCAACGATTTGTCAGGAGCGGCGGCAGTCGTTGCCGCGCTAGGCGGAACAGCCTTGTCTTTTGTGACTGAGGTCAGCTGTGCCATCTGTGGCTGATCGGCGGTCGGATCGCCAAATCCAACCTTCTTGGCGGCCTTTTTGATCTCCATCGGCGAGGACGATATCTCACGCGCCAGCAGCAGGCGGCGTTTTTCGCTTTCGAGGTCGTCGATCTGCTTACGCAGGCGCGAATTCTTCATCCCGTAATCCATCGAAGAAAAGTGCTGACGTCCCGCAAAGAAGAATCCCGACACGACCAACAGGCCGCATACAAGGATCAACGCGTATGTCCGCCCGCGTTTTTGTTCGCTCTGCCGTCTTGCTGCCGCTTTTCTCTTGATCATTGGTGTTCCTCCGGGTCTGTTTTTACTGCTCTAACTTACGGCACGCTCTCAGCTTTGCACTGCGTGAGCGTGGATTTTCAACAATTTCTTCGTCGGTCGCTCTGACCGGTTTGCGGGTCAATATCTCGACCTTTTTCGCGGCACCGCACATGCATTGCGGTATTCGCGGCGGGCAAAAACATCTGCCCGAAAGCCTTTGGAACGCCTGCTTTACGATCCTGTCTTCTAGCGAGTGAAAGGTGATGATCGCGAGCACACCGTTAGTTTTCAAAATATCGACCGCATCCGTGACAAACTGCTCGATAATGTCGAGTTCGCCGTTGACCGCGATCCTCAGTGCCTGAAACGTCCGCGTCGCCGGGTGAATCTT
>DEQS01000112.1 GCA_002360555.1 Chloracidobacterium sp. UBA3360 | reverse complement strand
CTTGTGCATTGAGCGGCGAAACGGACCCATAAAAACAGATCAGGATCGCCGCTAAAATATTGACAAACTTCACGTCGCGAATCTCCGGTGTTGAACTAATAATTAGCCGACAATTGCTTAGCGTTAACCATATCCAGTACGATCAGCGATTACGTGTAATGTCCTGATCTCCAGCTAAATTCATTCCTTGCGGCTATTTCCAAACCTTGATATTCGCCAGGTTCCAAGGATTTTGTAGGGCCTCGATCTCAAGCCCCTCTTCCTTATTAAGCTTGAGCTTTGCCGCCGGCATCAGTGTTCCGGTGCTTTTACCTTTTTCTTTGCTGATAATTATTTCACCCATCGAGAGAGAATAGTCCATCGATCTTGTCGACCCCCAACTTTCCGCGAAAGCGATCGGACGATCGGTGACGAAACGGATCTTTCGGCTACCGTCCGCCATCTTGAATTCACGAATGTAGTTGACATCAAACCCGAGTGTGCCCGTGATCCGTATGCGCCCCTTTGAGCTCATTTTCTCGACAGCATTCACGAGCCCCTCAGAGCCTTTTTCAGCGAATGCATCCAGAAGCGCTTTCTGATCGTCCGCCGTCGAATATTCATTGATAATTAGATCTATGTTGATCATCCGCCCCATCTGTGTCCCAGTACCCATTGATGTTGCACTGATCTGTACTGTCTTTTGCTTTTGGGCAAAAGCATCAACACCGAGAGTCAACAAAACCGCTATGGCGACCACTATGAACCCGAAGTATTTTTTCCCGATTAATTTCATTTTTTTGATCTCCTTGTTATGAGGGTAGGTACAAGCGTCGGATCAAAACGACCAACGCCGAATCTAGTACTCAATTGGAGCAAAGTCTATTCGAGACTTTCCTAGGCAACAACTGTCAGTTTTGACAGGCACGGCTGAAATACTAACGTGATAGCTTCCGTGATACTGACTGCGGAGGATCCTAAAATGTAGTCAAAAATGAGAATTTATTATGACCATGTTCAAACCATGTAAGAAAATCGCGCATCGGCAAAATGTAAACCTATTTTCGAAACCTGTTAGTTGTTACAGTATCTTTCCCACAAAAACTACTTAGTTTATAAGGGTAGGATCTGGATGATTCAGTTTGGCGTTTTGGGTTCGTCCATTACCTTTGATCCCCTGGGGCAAAAATGTCTATTAATACGAAAAACCCGACCCATCGTCGCATTCTGATCGCCGAAGACAATCGGGAGATGCGAAATACGATACTCCATCTCGTCGAAAATGATTACGAGGTTGTCGGTACAGTCGGCGATGGCCGGGCGTTGATCGACGCAGCTGCTGAACTAGAGCCTGAAATAGGAGTGTTCGATATCTCAATGCCTATTGTGAATGGCATCGAGGCGGCCATTCAGATCAGGAAACAAGGGTCGCAAATGAAGATCGTATTTTTGACTGTCAACGAAGACACCGATTTTATTGATGCCGCTTTTGATGCCGGTGCGAGCGGCTATGTCGTAAAACGCCAAATGGCATCCGATCTGTTGACCGCCATTCACGAAGCCCTCGAAGGGCGTACTTTCATATCCTCCTGCTGCCCATTGCCGGACGATTTTGTACCACGAAACTAACAAAACAAAATAACGGAAATAGGCGGCCATTCACAGCCGCCTATTTTATTGTGCGGTATAATTTCATTTGCACACCTTAAATATGGAACCGCTTGCAAACGAGATAAGACCTCAGAGTCTCGACGAATTTGTCGGCCAGTCGCACCTGGTCGGGACTGGTAAACCCGTGCGTCTCGCGATCGAGCAGGGCCATATTTTTTCGTTCGTCCTTTGGGGTACACCCGGAACCGGCAAAACAACGCTCGCACGCATTTACGCAAATGCGATCAAAGCTGAGTTTTACGAGCTATCAGCCGTCTCCGCCGGTAAGGAAGACATTCGTCGGATCGTAAAAACCCCTTCGATCGACGGCCGCCCGCGAGTGCTGTTTCTCGATGAAATACATCGCTTTAACAAAGCCCAGCAGGATTTTCTACTGCCCTTTGTAGAAAACGGCGAGCTTGTGCTGATCGGAGCAACGACCGAGAACCCGAGCTTTGAGGTCATCCCAGCGTTGCTTTCGCGGCTTCGTGTGTTTGTACTCGAAGAGTTTTCAGACGCCGACATGGCGGCGATCATCGACCGGACGGGTTTTGAGCTCGACGATATTTCAAGACAGTGGCTGATCGAGATGGCAAATGGCGACGCACGCCAGGCGATAACGATGATCGAAAACACATCGCGGCTTTATGACACGATCTCGCTCGAAACGCTCAAAGAGACGCTGCAGTCCAAATTCCTCCGCTACGACAAAAAGGGCGAGGAGCATTACAACGTGATCTCGGCGTTTATCAAATCAATGCGTGCGAGCAAACCCGACGCCGCTATGTATTATCTCGCCCGTATGCTCGAATCCGGCGAAGATCCAAAATTCATCGCCCGCCGCATGGTGATCTTCGCCTCCGAAGACATTGGCGTTGCCCAACCGACAGCGCTCGTCGTCGCAAACGCCGTTTTCCAAGCAGTAACTACCATCGGTATGCCCGAATGTGCATTAAACCTTGCTCACGGCGTTGCCTATCTCGCCAACGCCGCAAAGGACCGTTCGGCAACAAACGCTATCGGTGCCGCAATGGAAGACGCCAAAAAACTCGGCAACCTGCCCGTCCCGATGAAGATCCGAAACGCCCCGACTAAACTGATGAAAGACCTCGGTTACGGCAAAGACGAGGGCAACGACCCTGACGGTGATCTGCTGCCTGAAAGATTGCGTGGCCGTAAATATTTTGATTAAACTGTCTTGACCTTTACAAAAATCTTTACTTTTAATATTATGACCATAAGACCATTTGGGTCATTGGTCATAATATGAAAAGTGCCGTTCAGACAAAAGATACCCGCGAGGCGATCCTAGATGCGACCGACATGCTCTTGGCGCGTTACGGTTACAAGAAAATGACGATCGACGACCTCGCCCAAGAGGTCGGCATCGGAAAGGGCAGCGTCTATCTCCATTTTCCCAGCAAAGAAGAGATCGCACTTTCGCAGATCGATCGTATTATCGAGCGGCTAAAGTCGAAACTACGCACGATAAGCAATGGCTCTGCGGCCCCGGATAAGCGACTCCGCGAAATGCTCATCGAACGCGTGATGTTTCGCTTTGACAGTGTTAACCATTATTCTCAGAGCCTTAACGAGATGCTCTCATACTTGCGGCCAAAGCTTTTGCAACGAAGAAAACGGTACTTTGACGAAGAGGCTCGTATCTTTTCTGAGGTTATCGCCGACGGTCAAAAGACAAAAGCTTTTGTTGCCGGCGACCCCTTTGATCTTGCCCAAACCCTCGTCACGGCAACAAACGCGTTGCTTCCCTATAGTTTGAGCGCCTTCGAGCTAGGCGACCGCAAAGACGTTGCGGAACGCACTAAGAAAACTGCTGATCTGTTGATAAACGGATTGAAAAAATAGGCGGAAAGGAACCAGCTATGAAAGTGATAATGATTATTGCCCGCGTGCTCGCAATACTTTTTGTAGCATTGCAATTATTTCGATTGATCGGCTAGGGCTACCGCCGCCAATAATTTTTGATCTTTAGATCTAGGTAGGGGAAAGCGCAGTATTCGACGTTGCGGCCGGTTTCTCTTAGTTTTTCAACCATTGGGCCTCCGGCATCTGCGTTGCGGGTATGAACGATCACCTTTGCCCCGCGTTGTAACTCAGGCCGCTCACTCAGCCATTGGGCAATGGCAAATCCTGTGTTTTCGACATCTCCGTGGCTGTTCGAATCGTAATGGTGCGGCAGCAGATCGTGGTCGAGAAATATCGCGTCGTAGCTCCCGGTTGATAATAGTTCCTTTGCCTCAGCGACATTTTCGGCAATGTCCAAAAAATCGCCCTTAAACCGTTTTGCAAACCAACGATGCCGCCGAGTGTCATCGTCCAGCAGCATTACGCTGATCGAAGCACGCTCAACGCTGAGGTCCGCTAACCCAAATCGTATCAACAAACTACGTATAATACTCATAACAATCGCCGTTAAAATAATATATCATAGCCCCTTGGCCGTGCCCGAAACTCAAACTTGAATTCAAGATTGCCGGTGCTATAATCCAACTGTCCGGTCCATCAAATACAAAAATGCCGCAGGAAAAAGCAAAAGATCACAAGCTCAAAGCCGTACCGAAATTCGTCCAAAATGGCAGTGACGCGCTCGACGGTTTGGATGACGTTTGTCCCATTTGCTTTGGCACCGGCATGGAGATCGTCCCCGGCAAAGGAGCGAGGACCTGCTCGTGCCGCAAGCTCAATTCACATAAGGGCCAGTTCGATAGCGTGCGTTTACCGAAGCGATACGACGGATTTCATTTCGGCAATTACAAGGCTCAAAACCCGTCTCAAACCGCCGCGCTAAAGAGTGCGATGTCGTTCACGACCGAATACCCGGCCGTCGATCGCGGTTTGCTCCTGATGGGCAGCGTCGGCGTCGGCAAAACACATCTTGCGGTTTCGGTGCTCAAGGGACTGACAGAGCGTGGCTTTTCATGCCTGTTCTACGAATTTGGCTCGCTCTTAAAAGAGATCCAGGATTCGTATAACGCCAACACACAGTCATCCGAGCTTAGCGTCCTGGCTCCGGTATTAAATGCCGATGTGCTCGTGCTTGATGAATTGGGGGCCTCAAAACCGACCGATTGGATGCGGGACACAATGACGCACATCATCAATTCGCGTTACAACGAAAAGAAATTTACCGTCTTTACAACAAATTATCTCGATGAGCGGCCGAATGAGCGCGAAGAGACTTTGGAAGATAGAGTTGGAGTTCGTGTGAGATCGAGATTGTACGAGATGTGCAAGACGGTGATGATAGTCGGCGATGATTATCGAAAAAACTTTGACCGCCGCACCGCTGCGGCGAAATAACTCTTAATAATTCCCTGCGACAATTGTTGATTTGATCCCGCTGGCTTCTTGAGCGATCTTGACGCCGACGGATGCTCCGATGCGGGTCGCACCTGCTTCGAACATCGCTCTTGCGTCCTCAATTCCCTTTACGCCACCCGAAGCTTTTACGCCCAGAGCACTGCCGACCGTCCGGCGCATCAGCGAAATGTCATCTGCCGTCGCTCCGCCTTTGGCAAAACCCGTGGAGGTTTTAACAAAATCAGCTCCGGCATTCTTGGCAGCAAGACACGCCCTGACCTTTTCATCGTCGGTCAACAGAGCCGTCTCAATGATGACTTTACAGAGGATGTGGTTTTCGTGAGCCGCTTCGACAACGGCACGAATATCGTCCTCGACCAGACAATCGTCGCCCGATTTAAGAGCTCCGATATTGATGACCATATCGACCTCTTCGGCACCGTTAAAGATCGCACGGCGGGCTTCGTAAGCCTTAACATCGGGCAGCGTCGCTCCGAGCGGAAAGCCGATCACCGTACAAACCGGAACGCCGGTTCCCTTTAGAAACTCAGCCGCACGTTTTACCCAGCCGGGATTGACACAAACCGACGCAAAACCAAATTCGGCAGCTTCCGAACAAAGTTTTTTAATGTCAGATTCAGAGGCCTCAGGTTTGAGCAGCGTGTGATCGATCAGGCTCGCCCAGTCGTGCGCCGTCGCCGTTTCGCCCAGCACGATACCGATACGCTCGGCTCCGGCGTCAACGATACGCTCGACATCTGCGCGGCAAAAGGTCGGGCAGTCTTCCTCACCCGTGAGTTTTGCCAGCACCATATTGGTGATCTGGTCGATCAGTTGGTCGTAATTTCCGTTCTGCTGCATGAATAACTATATTATCACTTTCGATATTGTCGCTCTATGTTGTCGATCTTGCCAACGCGTTTCATATGCCGCTCTTCAGATATGTCGGTCGATATAAAAGCCTCGACGATCTGTTTTACGTCCTCAAAAGAGTTTTGTCCGGCACCGAGCGTCAGCACATTTGCACCATTATGCTCGCGGGAGTTTTTTGCAAGAGCCGTCGAATAGCACGCCGCCGCCCGAACATTCGGCACCTTATTGGCTGTCATCGCACTACCGATCCCGGCACCATCGATAATTATGCCGACATCGACCTGCTTGCCGCTAACAGCTTTGGCAACCGCATGGGCGAAATCAGGATAATCGACCGCCTCTTCACTTTCGGTACCAAAATCGCGGACGTTCAGGCCAAAATCTGTCAGGAATGCTTTCAACTGCTCCTTCATCTTAAACCCGCCGTGATCCGAACCGACCGCGACCGAACGCACCTTTGCCGTGCTCTTTCGTGCCTGTTTATGGATCAGCTCGATCTTGAGGTCGTTGACGATGTCCTGAGCGAGAGCGGTAAATTTTACATTCTCGGCAACACGCAGCTTCGATCCGGGTTCGAGTCCTCGAATATCGTCCTCGGTGATAAGCGTCTTGGACGATTCGTCGCGGTCAAACTCTTTGCCAAACTTGCCCTGCAAAGAATTTACAACCACATGCTCGACCTCAGACACTGCAGCCGCCACTGCGCCTGCCGACTGGTTTTCACCCTCGGTGGGCACGGTCGCCAAAACCTGTCTTACCAATTCGCGAACGCGGTCGCGCGTATCTTTATCAGCGTCAGCCATTTTTGATGGAAAAAAGCGGTCAACTTGAAAGTTAGCCTATGTTTGAATAGTATGTCTAAAAACCAATTCTTTCAAATTTGCGAGGAAACCATGGCAACCGGATCAACCAAAATGGCAACTACCGAATTCACCAACTCTAACCTCGAAGTAATGTATTCTGAGGCCGATATCAAGGCCCGCATCAACGAGCTGGGCACTGAGATAACCGCCGAATACGCCGGCAAGGACCTTGTTTTAGTGGGCGTTTTGAAAGGCTCGTGTGTATTTATGGCGGATCTGATGCGCGAGATCGACCTGCCGCTGACGATCGATTTTATGTCCGTTTCGAGCTATAAAGACGGCACGAAATCGACCGGCGATGTCGAGATCCTCAAAGATCTGAGCAATTCGATCCGCGACAAACACGTCCTCATTGTCGAAGACATAATCGACACCGGACTGACGCTGACACGCCTCGTCGAGATACTCGATTCGCGCGGTGCGGCCTCGATCAAGATCGCGACATTCCTCGACAAACCCGAGCCGCGAATTAAGAAAGAGCTCGTCGTCGATTACACCGGCTTTGTCATCCCAAACAAATTCGTCGTCGGCTACGGACTTGACGCCGCCGGACGCTATCGCAACCTGCCGTTTATCGCGGTCGTTATCGATCCTTCGGTAGTCTGATATTTGTGGTGAAACGGCGACGCGGCGGAGCGGAGATTTACCGGTTTACGGGTGAAGCGGTGACGTGGAGAAACGCGGGCGGGATCGTGGCAACGATATCGTAATGACCCACAATTTTTGCCAAAATGGCCTTTTTGTCATTTTGATACGGCTCTATTCGTTCATATTTGACCACTCCGCTAATTTTCTCACTACAAGGTTGACCACCCCCGACGTTTTCCGTATAATCTGTACTTTTCGATTAACTAAGCAAATGCCGTCAATCGAGAGGAGCTAAGATAAGAAATGAGTTACGCAGTTATAAGAACAGGCGGAAAGCAATTTGCGGTCGAGGGCGGCGAGACACTTCGTGTCCCGACCATCAATGAAAAGGCCGGTGCGAAGGTCGAAGTCGAAGCTCTTGTCCTTGGCGACAAGGTCGGCGCTGCCACGGTCAAGGCGACCGTCGTCGGCCACGGCAAAGCGGATAAGATCATTGTTTTCAAAAAGAAACGCCGCAAACAGTACAAACGCAAACAAGGCCACAGACAAGGCTTTACGGAAATCAAAATTGAAAAGATCTAGCTTGGAGTCCCGCCTTTAGGCGGCTTCCGACGCTAAGACAGGCCTGCTAAAGCAGGTACTCCAAACGATATGGCACATAAGAAAGGTGTAGGTTCATCCAGAAACGGCCGCGACTCAAACGCACAGCGGCTCGGACTCAAAAAATTTGGCGGCGAGCACGTTCTCGGCGGCAACATCATCGCACGTCAGCGCGGCACCAAGTGGAAGCCGGGCAACAACGTAGGCCGAGGTAAAGACGACACGCTGTTCTCGCTGATCGAAGGCTTTATCAAATTCGAAGACAAAGGCCGCAAAGGCAAATTCATCAGCGTCTACGCCGCCGGAGCCCCTGAATTGGCACCGAAAGTCGTCGTAGAAGCTGCTGCGTAGGCAGACCATCGCATTTTAATTAAGAAAGCACACGTCATACAGCGTGTGCTTTTTGTTGTGAGGCCTAATTTATCACGTCGGATTTTGGCTCGGCTCCTTGGAGGATGTAGGAGTTAAAATTGGAGGAATAGTCGTCGAGATTTTCCTCAAGCATTGATCGGTACTGTTCGACGTAGTATTCGATATGTTCCTGTCGCGATTCGGCAAATTCCTCGCCGTTGGAATAACCGCAGGCGGCCCACCATGCGTTAAACCGTGCCGTTGCATACATCATCGACGCACTCACCTTTCCAGGTGTTTGCTCCTGCGTTTGCTCGTTGGAAAGATGGATGTGTGCGTCCGCCCGATCATAGAAATGCGGATCTTGTTGTGTGACTTCGTTTGGGTCCATTGCAAAAAAATGCCAAAAGACCCTAAAAAAGACAATTCGTTCCTCTTAGGTTGCACAAGTCCCGCCAAGAACACTTTCACTTTATTCAACCGAACCCACAAAGCAAAACAAAAATATTTTTTTTCACTCGCGCACTTTTGGCTTGAGCAAACACGCAGAAATATCACCCAAAATGGTAAGTCGCTCATACAAATCACTTGCCCGATTTTCCACAATTTTAT
Organism: Chloracidobacterium sp. UBA3360; assembly: GCA_002360555.1. Taxonomy (GTDB): domain Bacteria; phylum Acidobacteriota; class Blastocatellia; order Pyrinomonadales; family Pyrinomonadaceae; genus OLB17. Next base: position 10,582 of record DEQS01000112.1, on the reverse strand, counting down.
CCACATTTTTTGCACAGGCAAATCCACAGGATTTCCACAGAAAGCCCATAAAATAAGGGCAATAGTTAAAGTACTTTCTACTTGACTTCCGATTTTTCGGGTGTAAACTGGTTTCACAGTCGAGGTTGCTAAGGGAACTTTGACCGGCACTGAGAGGTGGAACGGACGCGGTGACGCGATCGTTTGAGAGCAGAAGGAGCGGAAAGCCGCTGCTTGGTACGCTCGGAGCCGAAGCCGAAAGGCTTGCTGAGGCCGGACGCAAGAAAGGCCGAGTTGTTCGGATAAAAACGGACAACGCCCGACGGACTTGATCATCCAGAGGGTGCTATGTCGCTCGCGTCGAAAGACGAGGGCCTCGTTGCCGGGACCGTAACCGGCGGTGGAGGAAAAGCCACCAAAAAAAGACCTAACGGCACCGTGCTTTCGAGCACAACAGTTTGAATTTATTCATTTTGGGTGCTGACCGGGGAGAGTCCTCCGCAGGAAGCTTTTCGGAATACAAAATCGGTGGTTCGAACGTGTACATGCGAGAACCACCAAACCTTTACCCTACACTTCGGTGAAAGGCAAAGAAAATAAAAGCATCGAAACGGGCAACCGGGACGATGCTTTTGTTTTTTGGCGCGCGTTCGTGGAATTTGTTCGACTTCCCCTATCGCCAGCAAAGGCTTAGAATAGAAAGTTATGTTCATTGACCGCGTAAAGATCAAGGTAAAGGCTGGTGACGGCGGCAACGGTGTCACGGCTTTTCGGCGCGAAAAATTTATCCCTCGCGGCGGGCCCTCTGGCGGCGATGGCGGTGTCGGGGGCAGCGTGTATATGGAATCACACGAAGGGCTCAACACTCTGCTGCACCTGCGTTACAACCCCGAGCACAAGGCCGAACGCGGCCGCCACGGCGAAGGTTCGAACCGCTATGGCAAAGACGGCGAAGATGCTGTCGTCAAAGTACCGGTCGGCACACAGGTTTTCGATCCCGAGACAAATGAGCTGCTTTTTGATTTCACCGAGCCCGGTCAGCGTTATATGGCGGCAAAGGGCGGCAAAGGCGGTTGGGGAAACTCACACTTTGCGACCGCTACGCGTCAGGCTCCGAAATATCATTACAACGGCCGCCCCGGCGGCGAACGCGAGTTACAGCTTGAACTAAAACTGATCGCCGATGTCGGTCTGGTCGGCTTCCCGAACGCAGGCAAATCGACACTTATCTCGGTCATCTCCGCCGCAAAGCCCAAGATCGCCGATTACCCTTTTACAACGCTTGAGCCAAATCTTGGCGTCGTCGATATGGGAGATTTCAGGACATTTGTCGTCGCGGACATTCCGGGGCTGATCGAAGGTGCGTCGGACGGAGCAGGGCTTGGTCATCGGTTTCTTCGCCACGTCGAGCGGACAAAATTGATGCTGCATCTTGTCGATGTCTCGTCCCTGTCAGGCCGCGATCCGGTGTCCGACTATGAGATCATAAACCGCGAGCTCGCCAATTACGACGCTGATCTTGCAAAACGCCCGCAGATCATCGTCGCGACCAAGATCGACACAATGGACGAACCAGAGCGTGTCGAGGCTCTAAAGAAAAGGGCGAAAAAGGACAAAATGCCTTTCTTTGAGATCTCGTCAGTGACAAATAAGGGTGTCAAAGATCTGGTGAGCGCGGTTGCCGTCGCTTTAGACGAAATAACCAAAGAAGAAGCTGAGAAAGCGGCTACCGGTTAGCATGAAACGAATCGCATTTTATGGAGGCTCATTTGACCCGCCCCATCGCGGGCATCTTGCGATAGCCGATGCGTTGGTCGAGCAATTTGGCCTTGACTCGTTCGTTTTCATACCGGCTTTTCACGCCCCTCACAAGGCTCGACTAAAACCAACATCGGCATATGACCGTTATGCGATGCTGTGCCTCGCGACACAGAATCCGGCAAACGTTATGGTTTCGCGAATGGAGATCGAGGTTCCAGAGCGGCCATATTCGGTCGAGACGCTTTCGCGGATCATCAAACAGATGCCCGACCACGAGATCTATTTTGTCATCGGTGCGGATTCTTGGCGGGACATCCTGACTTGGCGTGAATGGAAAAAGGTCCTGACAATGGTAAACATAATTGTCGTCACGCGGCCGGGAGTCGAGATAGGGGTTGATCATGTTACCGAAGAGATCCGTGATAGGATAGTCGATCTGCGGAACGGGTCAGAACCGGGAGCGGTAGCGACTGGGTTCCGTTCAGAAACAACAGCGATCTTCATCAGCGACGCGGTCAACATGGACATTTCCGCAACCGAGATTCGCCGCAAGATACGCGAGTCTGACCCGACATGGCACCAAGATGCAACCGCCGAGGTTGCAAATTACGTCGAAAAATATCAGATTTATAGCTAATGGAAGAAACACAGGAAAGATCGCTTCAACGCGAAGCGGTCAAGATAGAAATAGCAGAAACGCCAACCAAGTTTGCCGATCTCGACCCCGAAGTAAAACTCGCGATCCAATGTGCCAGCGACAAAAAGGCATATGATTTGGTCGCGCTTGACCTGCGCAGTATCGCCAGCTTTACAGAGTTTTTTATTATCGCGACCGGTGCCAATCAACGTCAGGTGCAGGCCATCGCCGATGAGATCAAGGAGCAGTTAAAAGAACAGCTCAACTCGCGCCCGGTTCGTATCGAGGGATACGCCAGCGGCGAGTGGGTGCTGGTCGATTACGGCGATTTTATCGTCCACGTATTTAACAAAGAGGCTCGTGAGTTTTACGACCTTGCTCGTTTGTGGCTCGACGCACGCAAAGTTGAACTACCAGCAGACATTTGATGAAATTCAAATTTATTTGGGTCGGCAAGACCAAAAATAAAAATTACGCGGCGCTGCAGGACGAATATCTGCAGCGTCTTTCGCATTTTGTGAAATGTGAGACGGTCGAGGTCCGCGATTCTGCTCCGCACGAGGGCAAAGAAATTGAGGGCAAACGAATTTTCGAAAAACTGAATCAAAGATCTTTCGTCTGTTTGCTTGACGTTACCGGCCGCAGTATTTCGTCACCGCAATTGGCCACTGAGATCGAAAAATGGCAGAATGCTGGCCACAAAGAGATAACGTTTGTAATCGGCGGGCCCGATGGTATTTCGTCCGAGGTTGCTGAAAGGGCCTCGCTCGTGCTATCTTTATCGTTTCTCACTTTTACCCACGAGATGGCTCGTGTTGTAATGCTAGAGCAATTATACCGGGCCTATACAATTATTAGGGGTTTCCCTTACCAAAAATGAGTAAATCGAATTTAAAAGAAGTAAAAGAAAAGCTGCTCGCCGAGAGAGAACTACTTATCGAGAAGCTAAAAGGCAACGATCTTTCGATCGACGATGCCGAAACGCCTGATCCGGTCGATCTGGCGGTCCGCAATTATTCCAAAAATGTGATGCTTGCTGTTTCGGAAAACGAAAGCAAACAGCTCACACTCATCGATGAGGCTCTAATGCGTATCGAAGACGACGAATACGGCACTTGTCAAAACTGTGAAAATGACATAAATCCCAAACGCCTCGCAGCGATCCCTTGGGCAAGATACTGTCTCGACTGCCAGGAGCTGCTTGAGAAAGGCCTGCTCGACGAAGACTAAGTTTTGACTTATGCTTAAGGAGCTTCAAAACTCCCTGCTCCAGATAATATATCCACAAGAATGCCGTGTCTGTTTTTCTCAGGTCGAGAATGCAGACTACGGCATTTCTTGTATCAAATGCTGGAACGAAACACGGATATTTAGGGGCGACGAAATGCTCTGCGACAAATGCGGAGCGTTCTTCGGCGATAACGCTGCCCCGGTGGCCGTGTTTTGCCACAAATGCGACAACCATTTCTACGACAAAGCGGCCGCCGTAGGCGTTTATGAAAAAGGGATGTCCGCGACGATTCTCAATTTAAAGGAACAGCCGATCTTGCCGGAGCGTCTGCGATCGCTGATCCCAACTGCGATCGAACGTAATGGCTTTTTCAACGCTGACCTCATAATCCCAATTCCACTTTCGAAACAGCGTCGGCTAGAACGCGGTTTTAATCAAGCGGAGGTCATCGCCGAGCAACTCTTACGGGCGACAAATATCCCTGTTGACAAGGCTAGCCTTGCGCGAAAACATCACACGCCGATACACCGCATAGGGATGGACAAGCGGGCGAGAGAATTGACCGTTCAGAATGCGTTCGAAGTATTGCGGCCAAAATTAATCGCAGGAAAGAAGGTACTATTGGTTGACGATGTCTTTACGTCCGGAGCAACCGCTTCGTATTGTGCCAAAGCATTAAAGAAAAACGGCGCGGTCGGGGTAAATATATTTACACTCGCCCGCGCCGTTATGAACTAGTTCAAAAGTCTTAATGCTCTTTGCCCGTTCCACCGCGTTTTTCAACGCTTTTCTCTGACCTCGCAGCACTTCCGACCATCTTTTCAATCGTTCCGCTTTGGCCTATGAGATAGAGTTCGCCTGACTGGTCCTCAGCAAAACCCACGATGCTTCGTCCTGAGCTAAGTAGGACAGTCTGAGTATTGTTATTCCACATTAAAACTTCACCGGAACAATAATCCCCATAAATGTAACTGCCCTCAGGAAACGTTCCTAACCTTCCGCGATACACGTAACCGCCGGTGATCGAGCATCGGGTATTACCCGCCCCAGCGCTGCTATATTCGAAAAGCGGCGACAGATAATTTGTCGGCGTACAAAGCCCAGGGTCATTATTGGTACAGTGTAATCCTTCATAAACACGCCAGCCATAGTTGCCTCCGAGAGTGATGATATCAACTTCTTCCCAAGAAAACTGACCTACATCCGCCGCCCACAATTGGCGCGTTCCGCGCCGGTCAAACGAAAATCTATATGGATTTCGCATCCCTATCGCGTAGATCTCATCGGCTCCTGGGAGCGCCCCTGCGTAAGGATTATCGGGCGGTATGTTGTATTGCGGCACTTGGCCGACAGGCACATTATCAACATCCAAACGGATGATCTTTCCTAGCAAAGAATTGATATTCTGCGCGTTGTTTGGAACATCGTTTGAGCCGCCGCCATCTCCCGGCCCAGCATACAGATATCCGTCCGGCCCAAAAGCTACTGTACCGCCGTTGTGGTTTGAATTTGTCGGGTGGAGGATAGTGATGATGTTCTTTTCAGTCGTGTCCGCCACATTTGGGTTAGTCGCTGATACCTGAAACTCAGAGATCTTTATCGCTCCTACTGGCGTATCGGCCGTGTAATATACGAAAAACCGTCGGTTGGTCCTGTATTGCGGGTGAAAAGCAAGCCCCAAAAGCCCTCGCTCGCCACCCGAAAGAACCGGCCCCGATATATCAAGAAACGTCGTTGGTGCGGTCGAACCCGGCTGGAGTACACGGATCAATCCACCTTGCTGAACAATAAACAACCGTTGACTGCGGTCCGTTGCTCTTGTCATAAAGACTGGTGAGCTAAGGCCGGACAGAAACGGCTGGAGTGTGATCGCGGCAGGACTTTCGTCCTCAGAGATCGAGATCCTACGGTCGTCCTGTCCGAACGTAATATTGAAAAAAGACCCAACTAAACAAGCTAAAAGGCCAAAACTACTAATTCTTTTCATATCAATACTCGTTAAAACTCTTTGAACCTAATAATTCTATATTAGCCGTTCGACCGTTATAAACACAAGAAGTTTATAGACGGTACTTTACGTGCTTTCGCCTTAGTTCTGCTTCCTCATTATCGACGTTTTGGAGCCGCATTGTCACGTCGGCGGTCATATTCAATTTTGCTTTGTCACCCCGCGCCAATTGTCGAAAGCCCGCCGCCGCGATCATTGCAGCGTTGTCAGTCGAAAGATGTTTTGACGGAAAATATACAGGCAGGCCCAACCGTTTTCCCGCGTCCTCGGCCGCTGATCTGAGAGCAAGATTACACGCGACGCCACCAGCGACTAAAAGAGTTTTTGGCTGTAATTCATTTGCCTGCTTTTCGAGCGTGCCGACAAGGGCATGTACAACCGCCGCCTGAAAACTCGCCGCAAGATCCTTTATCGCTTGCGACGGTTCGTCACCGTTAGTCATTGGGGCAATACTATTTTCCCTCACATATCTTGCGACAGCTGTCTTTAGGCCGCTAAAACTCAGATCCGGACGGCCATCGGAGATCTTTGCCTTTGGAAATTTTACGCCGCTCTCATCACCTTGCAGGGCAAGCTTTTCAATTATTGGACCGCCGGGATAACCGAGCCCCAGCATCTTCGCGACCTTATCAAAAGCCTCGCCGGCAGCGTCGTCGCGGGTTCGCGACACGACTTTGTATTGCCCTTCTTCGGGAATCTGAAAGATGTTTGTGTGGCCACCAGAGACGATCAGCCCAAGAGCGGGATATTCGACCGGCGGATTTTCGAACGCCACTGAGTAAACGTGACCCTCTATATGATTAACGCCGACGATCGGGATCCCGAGCGAGTATGCCAGCGATTTCGCATAGCAAACACCGACAAGCAAAGACCCGATCAATCCAGGTCCCTGTGTAACGGCAATGGCATCAATATCAGAGAGTGAAACTCCTGCCTGAGAGATAGCGGCAGCTACGATCGGCTCGATCTTTACGAGATGCTCGCGCGATGCAAGCTCAGGCACGACGCCGCCCCAAGGTTTATGCATCTCTATCTGCGAAGCGATCACCGACGACACGATCTCACGGCCGTCACGCACGACCGCTGCAGCCGTCTCGTCACACGAACTTTCGATGCCCAAAATTAGCATGGTTATAGATTATCAGATGGCGGGCAAGATACGGATTCCCGTCTAAGGAGCGGGAAATAGACCAACGATGTCCAGCACCTGACGAGACACTTCAATTCCCGTTGGGAAACGCTTTGCAAAATCCTCACGTAGCCTATCTGCCTCGTTCGCGATGTACGCATCAAACATATCCTGCGTATCAGCATGATAGCCAATACGATAGGTATTTCCGCTCTTTGCAAAAAAAGCCGCCGCAAAATAACCCGTAGCTATTATCTCGGGAATATGCCGCTCCGTCATATAGCTTTCGTAGTCTGCGGCGATTCCGGCATCGACGGTTGCGGTGACCTCGTAAATAAGCATTACGTTTCTCCTGTAAACAGCGTCTTTTCATCGACAAAGCAAAGCCCGTTGCCAAACGGATCGCGAGCGTAGAATGACCGCTCGCCCCACGGCCGGACATTGATCTCACCTGACGCCGAACCATGTACGCTGTCACTTTCCAAACATTCCAACTCTTTCGCCCGCGAAAATACAGCCTCCAGATTTGGCACCGAAAAATAAATATGGTCCCCGATCGGCGTACCGTTATTTTCGATCACCGCAAATATCACCGGCCCGCAATCAAAATACTGTCGTCCGCGATGTATCATCCGCCCCTCGGCATCAAACAAACGTTGGTAAAAAGCAATCGCCTCGTCAAAATCAGTTACGGGGATAAATATTCTAAATACTGAGGGTGCTGCACTCATGTTTCCGTGTTCCTTCTGTTGGTAAATTAATCTTTGAAAGTAAAATACCACGATTCCGCATTCTCATAGTACCCATACTCAAACAGGTTTCGATCCGAACTAAAATGTTGTTTGTCTTTGCCGCCGCCGTCAAGATAAAATATGCCAAATACGATATGTCCACAAACGGAGTCACAGATCTTTTGATCAAATTATCTAACGGCAAACGCGAAGTGCTGGATGATCTGCTGCCGATCATCTACGACGAATTAAAACGTATCGCCGCGAGCTATCTCCGGCGCGAGCGATCCGATCATACGCTCCAGCCCACTGCCCTCGTCAACGAAGCCTACATGAAAATGATCGACATCACACAGGTGTCGTGGCAAAATAAGGCCCATTTTATCGGCGTCGCGGCTAACCAGATGCGGCGCATATTGGTAGATCACGCCCGGCATCACAACGCCCAAAAACGCGGTGGCGAGTTTCAGATCATGACGCTTAACGAAGAGATCGATGCCTCCGACGAGCAAAGTGCCGACCTCATCGCTCTCGATGACGCACTTACCGAGCTTGCCAAGATGGACGCAGTAAAAGCAAAGATCGTCGAGCTCCGATATTTTGGCGGACTCTCGACCGACGAGACCGCAGAGGTGCTTGGAGTGTCTTCTATCACCGTAAAGCGCCACTGGAAAATGACCAAAGCGTGGCTCTACGGACAGCTCACAAAAAAATATTGATACTTTTCTCCTAACGGTTTCGCCTTAGCAGATGACGGACGATATTCGTTCGAATTTATACTAAGGAGATACTGCAATGATCAATCATATTTCACTCGGTGTTAACAATCCCGAACATGTCGCAAATATACTCGCCGAACTTTGGGGAGGCTACGCATTTCCATTCCCGCCTAGTCCGGGCGGGTACGTCGCATTTGCCGATGACGGCAAAGGTACGCTTGTCGAGCTTGTGCCGATCGATGTCAATCTTGTCCCCGGCACGGGTCTGCCGGACGAAGCGACATTTACCAAAGAAACGCCGACCGAAGAATTTGAGGGCACTTTTATGCGCGGCAATGAGCCGTCGCTGTTCACCTCGGTTCACCTAAACATCAACTCGCCACTCGACGAAGAGTCGATCAAAGCGATCGCAAAACGCGAAGGTTGGCGATGCTTTACCGCCAACCGCGCCGGCGGATTATTTCAGCTCGTTGAATTTTGGATCGAGAACCGCTTTATGCTCGAGGTCCATACGCCGGAAATGACCGAGGTTTACCAAAACATGGCGACGCCCGAAAACTGGGCAAGTTTCCTCAACGCACCTTTACCTCCAAAATACGCTAAGAACTTCGAAGGTTTGATCGCGTAAAACCCGCCGACTCCATCCTCCGAACGGGTCATGCATTTATTTGCGTGGCCCGTTTTCCTTAAACAAAGAAATATTTTCTTCGCAGTGATACTTTTTCAGTTTCCCTTTCGCCTTACCTGCTGACGGCGGTTATCGCCGACTTAATTCATAACGGAAACGGAGATAAATATCATGAAAAACTTAATTCTATTTATAATGTCGGCAATCTTAACCATCTCGACGACCGCTTTTGCAGACGTCAAGATCAAATCAAAACAAACCATGAGCGGTCAGACGACCGAGAACACGACCTATATCAAAGGCAAGCGTCAGCGGACCGAAATGATGGGCGGCGTGATGGTAACCATCACCCAATGTGACATTGGCCGCGATCTACAGCTCGCACCGCAGACCAAAACCTACACCGTCTCTTATTACGACGACGGCAGCGGTACAACCGGAGCGGTCAACGCAAGCCAAACCGGCCCTGTGACCAAAGGCGGCACGATGTATGTCACCACGACGATCAAAGACACCGGCGAACGCAGGCAGATGTTCGGGTTCACCGCACGTCATATCATCCAGACCGTCGAGACCGAATCGTCGCCCGATTCATGCAATCCAACCAAATCAAAGATGGAAATGGATATGTGGGTGATCGACGCTGAGTTTGGACTCGCTTGCACACAGACGCGTCAATATAGCGGCAATAATGGCGGTAAGGCCGGTGGTTGTCACGACAAGATCGTACCTAAGACGATCGGCTCGGCGAAATCGGGTTATCCGCTGTATCAGAAAATGACCTCGTTCGACGCAAGCGGCAAAGAGAGTTTTTCGATGATCCAGGAAGTCGTAGAAATGTCGAAAGCTACATTAGATCAGGCTTTGTTCGAAGCACCCGCAGACTACCGCGAGGTCAAAAATGCATCCGAAATGTACGCCGCCGGCGGATCGTCGGGCTTGTCATACACCGCTCCGAACAGCGGCAGCAGCAACAGCGGTAACAATTCGTCAATTCTAGGTTCGTCGCTTAAGAATGCTGCGACGCCAACGAGCAACGCTCCTGCGACGGTCGGCGCAAAGAAAGCGGGCACGATCAGGCTGGGGCTTGCCGGCGTGAAAACCGGGGCAAGTGGCGAAGGTCTGAATGCGGCTGATCTAAGTGCCGCTGTCCAGAATACGCTCAACGAGTTTCTTAAAGGCACCAAGGTCGAGGTCGTCCCGCTTGAGGCGAAGCTCGCGTCGGCCCAGGCTGAGGAAGCTAAGCAGAAAGAGTGTGACTTTGTCATCATCGCAACGGTTTCGCACAAAAAAGGCGGCGGCGGTTTTGGTTTCGGTAAGATCCTTGCCCAAACCGTCGGTCAGACCGGCATCGGACACACGGGCAGTGCCATCGGCAATATTGCCGGACAAATGGCAACAACCGCGATCGTAACCGCCGGTTCTTTCTCAGGCAATGTTAAGTCAAAGGACGAGCTGACCCTCGACCTCAAACTGCAATCCACGGCCGACAACAGCACGCCGCTGGCTAAGCAGTTCAAGGCAAAGGCCAAAAGCGACGGCGACGACATCGTCTCCGCTATCGTCGAGCCTGCAGCTCAGGCAATAATCGATACTGTTGGCAAATAAGCCGCAATACCCCCGAAAACACTGCCCGTTGTTAACGCTGCGGGCAGTTTTTTTGTTAATCAGCGAGTGTTTTCTGCCAAAAAAATGTATTTTCCTGTCAAAAAAATACATTTTCTTCACGCTCAGCGACCGTTTACTCACACTCAGCAAC
>DEQS01000073.1 GCA_002360555.1 Chloracidobacterium sp. UBA3360 | reverse complement strand
GGTGCGTTCACAAACGGCACGGAATTTCTCATCAGTGAATATACAGACGCGCTTTCGGTGCGCGATATCCTGAGTATTCACGGCAAGTTTCACGCCGCCCGCACCGCGCGCGTCATCCGCCAGGCGTCCTATGCGCTCAGCGAAGCTCATCAAGAGGGGATCATTCACCGTGACATCCGGCCGGAAAATATCATACTGTCGATCTCTGATTCGGACGCCGAGCAGATAAAGCTGGTAAATTTTGGTGCGTCCAACGGCGATCCAAATCCGCACAACGCTGCGTACAAAGCACCTGAAATACTCGACGGCCGCGTCTCGACGGCGGCAAGTGATACTTATTCGCTGGCGGTCGTGGCATATGAGATGCTAACGGGCAACGTTCCGTTCGAAGGCGAGAGCACTAAGGAACTGATGCGTTTGCAGCACGGCGGGCTAAAAGATCGGCCATCGCAATACGACCCAAACATATCGGAAGAGGTCGATGAAGTTTTTGACAAGGCGTTAGCCTTTAAAGCGGTGGGCCGATATACAAAAGCACGTGAATTCGGCGACGCGCTGTTTGATGCATTGACCGGTGCTCCGCAGGTTTTGGCTCCGGCCGCCGTTGCGGCAAATGAAGTAGTCAAGGTGTCAGCAGACGACATTGTTCCCGATGAACGTATCGTAACTATCAAGCCTAAGGTCGAAAACCTAAAACCGCTCGACACGGCTCCGGTAACAAAACAGGTCGAACCCGCATGGAAAAACCGCTCGCCCGAACCTCCGCAAGAAGAAACCTCACGTGGGAAAATACTAGCGGTTGTCGGGATACTTGCATTGCTCGCTCTGGTGGTTCTTGGTCTGTATTACTTTCTCGGGTCTTCCGGCCCCAAGCCCGTTGACGCTAATCTCGCGCAAAATACCAATGGCCCTTCGACGCCGACGATCACATCGGATACCGAGATGCCGCCGCAACCGCGAAAGATCGCACAGCCGCCGAATACCGATTATTACTCAAATAATAAGCAAAATCTCAAGGGCGATCTGTTGCGTAATTTTGTCGGGTTTTCGATTTATTATCCAAAAGAGTGGAAGCTCAACGGCCCGCAGGAAAGTGTCACGTCCGGCGGTCGCGGCAAGTTTTTGGACATTGCACGCTCAACGCCCGACGGTAAACTGAAAGAGCAGATGCTCGTCAGCTATTATCCGAGCAAAGGCACATTTAACAACGACGCCGACAAGTTTCCGCAGATGGTCAAAGAGACCAACGAGACTTTGAAAAAGTTGCTGCCCGGTTATCAAATGGTCTCTGAGGGCGAGATAAAACTAAACGGCGACTGGCGTGCATACGAGGTCAAATTCCAGGCTGGCGGTACCTCCGAGACCGGCGAAAAGCTCATCGTGTGGGGCCGCCGGCTATTTATCCCCGCGTCGCGGCTCGATGCCCGCAACGGTTTTGAGATCACAATGCTCGCGACATCGCTGGCCGATGAGGTCAAAAGCGTTGACGACGTCGGTGTACACGGCGAACTTGCTTCGATCCTCTACAGCTTTGAACCGACACAAAACTTTTAGGCTCCCCTAAAGCGAAAAAAAAATAGCCCGGCGATCACTCGCCGGGCTTTTAAGTTAAAGAGAGTCAGAACCTGTTTACGGTTCCGGAATGAAGTCCAAACCGGAGATGTTATCCGTTATCTGGACGACCTGTGGTGCAAATGTGAAACGCCGTGATCGTACACTAACAATGTAGGTATGACCGGTTTCCACCTCTGCAAATCGATAGGTGCCGAGTGCACCGGTAACAGTTGAGCGGGCATTGCCATTTTCGTCAGTGATAGTGACGACCGCGTTTCTGACGCCGCGTCCCTCCGCTGATGAAAAGACACGTCCGGTCACATCGACGCCCGACGCAGTCGGCGTACACGCACCGGCCACACCGGCGTTTGCGATCGTAACCGAATCAACGAACCATCCGGTCGCGGCGATGCTGCTGTCGTCACCCGCGTGCCATCGTATCTGGATGGTCTGACCAGCCAAAGACGCCAGATTTACTTGGACTTGTGTCATCGGCCCAATTGTGCCGTTACACCATGCCCTCTTGCCGGCAATGGGGCTACTCCATGACGTGCTGACTGTGCCGTTAAATAATCCCGCGGTGAAATTAGCATCCGGCATTACGGTCCAGACAGTTCCGTTTGTAGAATACTCGAGCGTGCCGGCGTCAAAACAACTGGTAGCATTTTCAAAGGCGAAAGTGTGCCAAAAACTCAGCGTCGTGCCGGCGTTCACACCAAATGGAGGTGTGACCAACACACGGTCCGAGACCGATGCCAAGCTTGCTGACGCCCATGAATGTGTCGGTGTTTGCGATTGTGCCGTTGACCACGTCCAGTCATTAGCACCGCTGAGTGCCTGATGTGTCCAACCGACATTATCAAAACCACCCGCTCCCTCAAATGTCTCGGTGAGCGTGCTTAACGTTACCGGGCCCGAAGGAACCACGCTCTTTTGCACGGTATTAGTATCGATCACGTTATTGCCGGTGTCCTTTGCCCGTACAACATAGTAATAGGTTGTACCGTTGATCAGGCTGTTGGTGTCGTTATACGTGGTCGAGTTGGTCGTTCCGATCAGATTCGCCGGACCTGGTACAAACCCTGAGACCGTCGAACGATATACGTTGTAACTGATCGGGCCGGTGCAGCCCGGTGAGGCCGCGGACCACGACAAGTTTGCCTGACACGAAGCACCGGCTGCGTTGGTCGCGGTCGTGAGTCCTGCAAACGTTGGTGCGAGTGTACAGAGTCCTGTCGCGGTCGCTTCGCTGCAGGTAGATTGGGTCGATTCACAACCGCCGGTACCGTCCTTGCCAGTGATCTTATATGAATACGTAGAGCCGCCAGAAACGGTATTGTCTACATAACTTGTCGTCGCTATGTTTGAAGCGAGCAACGTATATGCTCCCGGGGCGGCACATGTTCCGGGCGCGCGGTAGACATTATATGTAGCCGGCGCCGGTGCACCCGCTGCCCAGCCGACTGTTACCTGATTGGCAGCTGTTGGGCTTGCTGTAATAGCTGTCGGGGCTCCAGGTGCGGTACACGCAGGATCAGTGATCTTTGCAGTATAGATCTCCTCACTCAATCCGTCACGGCGGTCGGTCCAGGACGGGAATAAAATACCCGCATATGATGACAAGCCGTTGTAGTCGCCGTACTGATTCCCATTCGGATCGGCACCGGGTATCGTTTCATCGGTCATCGCGGTCGTGACTTTTTCAGCAGCAGACCAAGTGACACCATCGTCAAAAGAGCGTTGATACCAGACGTCCGATTTCTTACGTCCCGGATCACCAACGGTGTCCTGATAAATGACACCGACCGCACCCGTCGTTTCATCGACGGCCAGCCACTGGCTAAATTGGTCATTTAGTCCGGCTTGATTATTGAGCTTTACCTTGGCCGACCATGTTGCTCCCCCATCAGTTGAGCGTGAGAAAAACACACGCATCTTACAGGTAGAGGCTACGTTTGCCCCGGGCTCGTTCGCTGCCGCGGTACAGCCCGCATCTCCCGAAAGATCCGTCCATGCGGCATAGACCATATCTTTCGTCGCGTTCCGGTACGCACCGCCTGAAACATATATAAATGCCCTGCGGCTGTTGAAGGATGGGATACCAATGTCGAAACCATCAAATGTCGTAGCGATCTGAACAGCAGGCGCATAGGTGTTGCCGCCGTCGGTGGATTTTCTGACGATGACCACCCGATTTGTTGTCGTCGGCCAAAAAACGAATACATCGCCGGCACTATTACTTTTGATGTCGCCACCGATCGCTGTTCCGGTCGATTCCGCACCGCTTACTTGGATCGGTGCGGCAAGCCAAGTGCCGCCGACACCGGCTGTTCTACGGTTAACGAAAGCAGGATTATTGTTGTGCCAAGTCGCATACGTCTGTCCAAAGAAAGGCGACGTAGCACTCTTGTCGATCCAGACCATCTGCTTATCGACGGCAGTCTGCGTACCCGACGCAGTTCCTTCGAATGTCCATGTTGCACCGTTATCGGCGGAAACATAATTCCTGAGCCGGAGAGACCCGGCCACAATACCTAGCGTCGATGACCAAGCTCGGTCGTTCGTCCAGTCAACAGTCGGGTCGGAATGCGAAGTGTCGCCGGGGGCGAATGGCAGATTGGTCTGCGACCACGTAACGCCGCCGTCGAGTGAACGATACTGGCCTTGTTGGCCACTGCCGCCGATGTTGTTTGAGGCAATAAGTATTTTTTGCGGATCAAAATAGTTGATGCGGACATCGGATTCACTTCGCGGAACCGACTGTAAGCCGGATGCTCGCACATTAGCACCGATCAGAGCCCGGATCACACCTTGTCCATCTTTATTGCCAATGTTATTTTTAGGACTGTAGTCGTTAGCGGTAAGAGCGTCGACAACCGCAGATCGCTCTTTTTCACCTTCTTCTTCACCTTTTCCCGGGCCGGGCTTAAGGTCCTGGTGGGTGATCATCCATTCGACGATCTCTTTCAGGACGAGTGGATAACCTTTTGTCGGATCCTCAGCGTTATATTCTCCCTCCGGGTGTTGTTTACGCCACCAAACGCGAATCCAAGGCGGCAGCCCACGTTTGTCGCTAAACTCGTCAGCACGGAGCATCTCAAAATCTTGGTTTGCTGCGATAAGCTTGGCCAATTCAGTGTCTTGTTCGACAAAATGGCCGTGGTATTTCTGCGTCAACTGGCTTTCCAGCGACGGGTATTTGATTCCCTGACCTCGCTGAGCGGAAACAGTCGTCGATACCAGCAATGCGGCAAATATTAATAACGCGGTACGAAATACATTCGTAATTGATGATCTCATCTGGGGCTCCTTTGTGCTTTTGAAACTAAGTAAAGTTGAATTTGTTAGAAAATAAACGTTTTTCGGCTTTTTCGCAAGGGCAAATACGACGATTAGTAGTAGAAGAATGACGTGTCATGCAATAAATTTGCTTTACCTTTTCCGATTTTAGGCATAAAATTTTTGTTACGTTCAAGCAACCTGTAACAGGAGGTCGGTCATCATAGCCCAAGACGAAGTTTTACAATCCGGACATGATCTTTTAGGAGCGAGTATGGATCCACTCTCCGTAGCGATCGAACAGGATATCGCCTTTGGTTTTGAGGCCTCTGCGGCGTTACCTGACTTTCAGGCACCCGTTGCCGAAGTCGCGTTTGACGCGGCTGCACCTGACATTGACCTTTGTCGTCTTGCGGCGAATGGCAACATCGCGGCGTTTGAGGTGCTTTATGAGCGGTATCACCGCCGTACATACAGCCTCTGTCTGCGAATGACGAGCAGCCAAACCGAGGCCGAAGACCTGACACAAGAAGTTTTTATTCAGCTTTTCCGCAAAGTCGGCAGCTTTCGCGGCGACTCGGCGTTTTCGACCTGGCTTCACCGTTTGACGGTAAATCAGGTGCTCATGCATTTTCGCCGCCGCAGCGTTAAAAACGAGCGGACGACTGAAGAAGGCGAATTGCCCGAGCAGATGGTTGCCGGCTCCGCAAATCCAAACAAGATGCAGGTCGTTGACCGTATCGCATTAAAAAATGCGATCGCCGAGCTGCCAAACGGATATCGCAACGTGTTTCTGCTCCACGACGTTGAGGGCTTTGAACACGAAGAGGTCGCCCGCATGATGGGCATCTCGGTCGGCACGTCCAAATCGCAGCTTCATAAGGCCAGACTTAAGCTGCGGGGATTGCTGAAAAAACAGCAGGATTAACTAAACAATATTCCAGGGGGAACACGAACACGCGTTATACGTTGTTCGTGTTTTTTGTGCCGATTTTTATTGATAAAATGCCTGCCTCAAGGCAACTAAAACCGCCCCGGACTAATCTATCAATGTGGTCACTTAGTTGAGTTTAATGTTGGATCTGTTTTTACGATGAATTGCAGCGACTGTAAAGAATTGATCGGTGCCCTGATGGACAACGAGCTTGAGGCGACTCAGGCGGCGGCTGTTCGTGAGCATCTGGCATTCTGCGCCGAATGTGCCGTCGTTTGCGAAGACCTGACATCGATCGTTGATGCGTGCAAAAACGGTTCGGATGAGATCGTCCCGCCCAATTCCAAGGCTCTCTGGCTGCGTATCAATAATATGATCGAGAGCGAAGTAAAACCCGCTCCGGCATTGCCGCCGCCACCGGCTCGTAGAAGTTGGGGTATCTCGATATTGAGATTTTCAGCGGCGGTATTGGTGATCGCTGTGATCAGTTCGACGGTAACGTATTTTGCGCTCAGAAATTATATCCAGCCGCCAACAGATGATTTTACGAGCCGCTCGGCAGCGACACAGACCACGTTTGAAAAAGTTTTGAGCAAGATCGGCCTTGTCGAAACGCCGCAGCAGGCACGCGAGCGACGGATGAAAGAGCGAGAGGCGGCGATCGAATATTGGAATGCCCGCGTGATGACGCGCCGTTCACAGTGGGATCGTGTGACGCGTGAGGCGTTTGACCGCAATCTGCAGGTCATCGAAGAATCGGTAAAAGATTATACGACGATCCTGAGCCAAGACCCCGAAGACGAACTGTCCGGCGAGATGCTCGATGCGGTGATGAATGACAAGATGAATCTGCTGCGTGATTTTGCAGATCTATAGTTTTAACAATGCCCCTCCGACGAGAAAATGTTTTTAGCCGCCAGACGGTTGTGAAAACTACGATGCTCCTGAGCGTAGTTTTTTTCTTTGCGCTTTTTAGCGGCGAGGCGTCGGCACAAAAAAGGTTCTCAAAAAATTATCCGGCGGGACAAAACGTCAGGCTCCGGTTAATGAACCGCACGGGCACGGTAACCGTCATCGGTTGGAACAAAGCACAGATCAATATCTCAGCCGAGCTTGAGGCTCCGGCGGCTAACATCGTTCCGCAAAACCTGTCGGGCTTGATTGATATAAATTTGCTTCGCGATAACCAAGACCGCGAGATCGGTAGCGTTAATTTTACGATCCGCGTGCCGTACACCGCGATGGTCGATATCGAGACCCGCATTGGTAATCTCAGCGTCACAAATATTACGAGCGCTCTGGTTCGTGCCCACATCACTAGCGAGGGAGCGATCACGCTTACCAACATCGAGGCGACAAATGTTGCCGCTGAAAATACTATCGGTGATATTTTCTTTGACGGCACTATAAGAGAGGGCGGCACCTATCGTTTTTCGTCGTCTAAGGGCAGCATCGCTTTACGGATTCCATTTAATGCATCATTCAAAATGATGGCGACGGCACCGTCCACACGCAACATCTCGCTCGGCTCTTTTGCCAACGCCGATACGAACTATCTCGGCGACGGTCGGCGAGTTTTAGGCAAGTTTAACGGCGGCAGCGCAACGATCACCGTAACCAACCAACGAGGCACCATTGCTTTTCTTGGACGTTGATCCGCACACGATTTTCGTTGACCTCACCTTTCATAAAGTCGTAATCTAAATACGGCTCGCTCCTCTTACCCCAGATCAAATGAAAGCACAAAAAATACTAGTTTTCGCCGCGTTTGTATTTCTATTATCGGTGACCGTCGCTCACGCGCAGGTCAAACGTACGATCACTAAGACCGAGATCGTCGATTTTGGTCCCGGCGGAACATTGACCGTCACAGGTGCTCCGACCGGATCGATCCGCATTGTCGGGGCACAAAGTAACGAGGTAGAGATCACGGCGACTATCGAGCTTGAGGCTCCAAATGCCGCCGGTCTCGACAAACTTGCCGAGGTGACGGGCTTTGTGTCCGAGGGAAGCGCTTCGCGTGTATTGATCACGAGTATCGGTACCCACGCAAAACAGCTTTTAAAAAAATCGGGCAAGAAAATACCAAAGGAATTACTCAGCCTGCCGTTTCGGATAGATTACGTGATCCGCGTTCCGCGTTACATCGATCTTGAGATCGATGGCGGCAAGGGTGATCTGGCGGTCGAAAATGTTGAGGGTTCGATGAGGATCAACTTTATCGAATCAAATGCCAAAGTCGCGATCATTAGCGGTTCGATCAATGTCACCGTCGGCAAGGGCAACGTCGATGTCGCGTTCGCCGCCAAAGGCTGGCGAAGCCGCGTCGTAAACCTCTTGGTTGGTACAGGAGATCTAAATATCCATTTGCCGACAAATCTGAGCGCCGAGTTGGACGCAATTGTTTTGCGAAGCGGCGCGATCGAAAACCTTTTTCCCGATCTCAAGCCCCGCGACCGCAAGGTGCCGTTTACCGAGCGAGCGATCTTGGCTAAGGCGGGCGTCGGCGGTGTTCCGCTCAAATTCAACGTCGGCGACGGTACGTTGAGGATCGACAAACTTGCACTGCCATAATGAGCCGTGCGGATTCGGATTCTGTAAATAAAGGGTGATAAACTATCCTAGTTTATCACCTTTTTTATGACTATTAAATCTGATATTTGGCTGCGAAAAATGGCCGAAGAGCAGCAGATGATATCGCCGTTCCTCGCCGATCTAGTTCGCGAGGTCGATGGCAAGCGTATCATCTCGGCCGGTTGTTCGAGCTATGGTTACGACATGCGTCTGGCGGACGACGGCTTTCGAATATTTTCGTCGGTAAACGGCGACGAGATCGACCCAAAACGTTTTGACGAAGCGAAATCGCTGATCGAGCCGCCCGTTCGTGTAGCCGAGGACGGTGCCCGGTATTATTTACTGCCGCCGCATCATTACGGCCTAGGCGTGACTGTCGAAACGTTTAAGATGCCGCGAAACGTGACGGGCGTCGCGCTTGGCAAATCAACCTACGCCCGTGCCGGATTGCTCGTTAACACGACACCGCTCGAAGCGGGTTGGACGGGCCGTCTAGTCGTCGAGATCGCTAATCTCGCAAATCTCCCCTTACGCGTTTACGTAAATGAAGGCATCGGGCAGATACTGTTTTTCGAGTCCGACGAAGACTGCGGCGTCAGCTACGCCGACCGCGGCGGTAAATATCAGGGGCAGTCGGGACTGACATTCGCTAAGGTCTAAACCAAACGATCACACATTAAAAAAGCCGCACGTGCTATCTGCAAGTGCGGCTTTTTAATTGATGTTTGTACCTTAGACAGTATCGTCGGTACTCGTGTCATAACTGACCGGTGCCGCGTCGACAGCCGCATCGAGCCCCGTATCAACGGAGGCGATGGATGCATCATAGCCGCCGGCATCATAAGCCCCGCCGGACGCAACTCCTGACGACGGATCGACGTCGTACGCCGTGGAAGCCGGATCAGCGGCAGCGGCGTAGGTATCGGCCGATCCCTGATACTCGGCAGCATGATCGAGGCTGCTCTGAGCCGCATCCGGATTTCCGGCTTCGGCGTACCATTCGGCATTGTCGGCAAAATAGTCAGCATTCTTTTCGTCGTAAACCGCGTTGTCGAGGTTACTGACGTCCTGATCGGACTGTCCGGTATGATCGTCACCGCTTGCCTGATAATCTGCGTCGCCGGTTGCATAGGCGGCGTTCTGAGCATCTTCTTTGGCCGCTTCGTAGTCGCCCTCTGCAATGTGTTCGGCTTGCTGGGCCCGATACTCTTCGGCGATCTCCTGCTTGTAAGCGGCATTCTCAAGGTCGGTTGAATCAGACGCCCCGAGCATACTGCTGTCGCCGGCGGCGCCCGATTCTGCCTCAGCAACTTCGCGCGCCTCGGCGGCTGCCTCATAATCGCCCGCCGCGACAAATTCATCCGCCGCCGCTTGAGCTTCTTTCGCCGCGTCTGCGTGAGCCTGCTGCTCTGCAGCATCGTCGGTCGAGTAATCGCTGCTCGCGGTCTCCGTATCAGCAACCGCAAAGCCCGTATCACCGGCCTGATAGTCGGATCCACCGACAACAAACTCATCTGCCGTAACTGCGGTAAACTCTCCTGTACCCTCACCGTCAGCGACAGGGAAACCGTCTTCGCCAACGGTAAACTCGATGGAGTTTGTTGAAAGTTCCTCGTCGGTCGGCAGGCCCGCCGATGCCTCTGAGATCTCGTCGGCTTCGCCGTCGCCATCCGTATCCGCGAGGACGACCTCAAATTCACCGTCGCCATCCTCATCGAGATAAGCCGTGTCGATCGTGCCGTCGCCGTCAGTGTCTTCGCCCATCGCGTCGATCACTCCGTCCGCGTTGGTGTCCATTGCGATGACGTCCAATTTACCGTCGCCGTCCGTATCGGCGGATACGGCATCAATGCGTCCATCGCCATCGGTGTCTCCGGCGATCGTGTCGAGCTGTCCGTCACCATCCGAATCAATAGCCCCGGCGTCGATCTTTCCGTCGCCGTCAGTATCGGCGTAGGTGACTTCGGAGGTTGGCTCGTCTTCACCAAAAAGTGCCTCAGCGATCTCCTCGACCAGAGTGCCTTCTTCCTGTTTCGGTGTAATATTTGTCTCATCCGTAATGATCACGGGGTCTTGTTCATTCGCCATAATTTGCTTTCTCCTCCCTTAATTGTGCCGTGCGAGCCTTTGGCTCAGCGGTTTTTGCTTTTCTGCTAATGGTGGTCAATTTGCCGCATTTCTGATCCGGACATTTGATCGACAGCTTTGGCTTGCCCGCAAGCACGGACAGCGGCACGGTCATCGGCGTTGAGCACGTCGAGCATTTGATCCTCAAAACATCTTTCGCCGGGGCCACCTGGGTTTTTGGGGGCGGCGGCGGCGCAGCCCGGCGGATGGTCTCATGGATCTGCTTGAGCGACGCTTTTAATTCCGGGCTCTCGGCAAACTGCGTCAGTAATTTTAACCGCGGGCCGAGGTACGGTGTTGACGAAGTCGTCAGTTCCGAAAGCCGCAACATGTCACCATCATCGTCCATTTGCTGCTCGATCCAGCTATCAATATTTATCTGTTGATAGATAAACGAAGATTTTAGTGACCACGATAGCAAAACGCGGCGTGCCACCTCTTCGCTGCCAACGGTTAGAAGGCCCGCCCGGTCGGCGGTGATCTCTGCCTGACGTGCCCAAGCAAGCAGGGGCATCTCGAGGGCTCCGCCTACCAGAGCGGTCGGGCTAAGTATTGCGTTAAAAATCCCACCCGCCATAAAACCTTTTGCCGGCCCCTGTTCGCCAAGGAAAAAACGGATGACTGTTTTCCAAAGAGCATGTCCGGCCTTGCAGTGTCCCATTTCGCGGGCAAGCAGATACAACATATCGACGCCTTGGAAATTGCCGGCGAGAGCAGACCCGACGACGACAAATGAGTCGTTGTCGGTGCCGAACGTTAGACAATCCCATGGCCTTTCGCCCGACAAGAAAACATCCGGCATATGCGACATTCCTAGTATTCGGGCCGCCCGGATCGCCTGAGCGTAAATATGGGGCATCTGTTTTTCGCCAAGCAGCACGCCGTTAAACGAGGCCTCGACCCAGCGGCGTCCGACCTTTTCGGACACGGCTTTTGCAGCAGCGTTTAGCGGTTTCATTCGGCGCAGCGCGTTCATTGCTTTGGCGTCTGCAGCCCAGGCAAATGCCGCGTTATCAACCTGATACCCAGGTACTAGCGGTCTCAGCCACTTACATTCTTTACAGATCACGAGCTTGTCGGGCAAACCCTGGCCGTGTCCACCGCATGTTGAACAAAAGACGGCTTGCGTGCCGACAGGCTGATATATCTGTTGTTGTGGCGGCGGGGGAACGTTTGCGTGTGCCTGATAACCAGGGTTTGGCTGAGTCGGAGCGGGGGGAGAAGGCTGAGCATTTCCAACCGGGGCAGTCATGCCGACGCCGCAAAAAATGCAGAAGCGTGAGCCCTGCACCGGCTGTTGGTGCCCGTTAATACAGACCGGCATGTTTTGATCATCTGTAGCCATAGCTTGGAAATATTAATAGCCGTAAGGATTCGACGACGCCATTGCCGAAAACAGCACCCAGATCATATAAAGGACGACGTGGATCACTGACGATGCGATGCCGCCCCACATCCCGACTTGGGCCATCCACTTGCCGCTATCAGGCGAGCGGCCGTTTTTGATCGCGTCGAGTTCCAACCATCCAACGATCGCCGCCGGAACACCAGCGAATGGGCCGCAGCAGACAAGAGCAGCAATCGCGAGAACGAGTGCGATCGTAGCCTTTTGACCGGCACCGAAACCTCCTGCCGTCGGACTCCCGGCAATAGGGCCGCCAACCGGCGTTTGCTGCCACTGCTGATTTGGCGGTGCTCCGATATGCGGGGCAGGAGCCAAAGAGGCCGAGCAGTTTAAACAAAACGCGGCCTCTGGTGGATTGATCTGGTTGCAGCTAGGACATGCTTTAGTCATATTGATCCCAAAAAACTGTGCAGCACAATAAGCTGCACTAAAATACATCCGCGACTACATATGCGAAATAATCCGCACGGTTCGGACAAAATTTTTGACGACTTTGTTAATATAGCCTAAGTTTCTATTATTTGAAAGAGTTTCTGAATGGCCCAAATGACGAACATCGACAATTATATCGGCGGTGAATTGGTCGAGCCTGCGTCGGGTGCGTATCTCGACAATTTTGATCCGTCGACCGGCGAGGTCTATTCGTTGATCGCTGATTCCGACGACCGCGACGTGCATCTAGCCGTCGAGGCGGCTAATGCTGCGTTTCCGGCGTGGGCTGCGACATCGACTGAGGCAAGGCACGATATTTTGATGCGGCTCGTTGCTCTGATCGAGCGCGATCTGGAGCCGCTTGCATTGGCCGAGAGCATCGATCAGGGAAAGCCTCTGACGCTCGCCCGGACGGTCGATATTCCGCGAGCCGTCTCAAATTTCAAATTTTACGCGACCGCGGCGATGCATACTCATAACGAATCGCACGACAACGTCGCTCAGGGTGCGATCAATTACACTCTGCGTCAGCCACTCGGCGTCGTGGGCTGTATCAGCCCATGGAATCTGCCGCTTTATCTGTTTACATGGAAAGTCGCTCCGGCAATAGCCGCCGGATGCACGGTCGTCGCTAAGCCGTCAGAAGTAACCCCAATGACGGCATTTCTGCTGTCAAAACTCTGCATTGAGGCCGGCCTGCCCGCCGGTGTTCTGAACATCGTCCACGGTCTCGGGCCAAAGGTCGGCTCCGCGATGTCGTCGCACAAAGATATCAAAGCAATATCCTTTACCGGCGGCACAAAGACCGGCGAAGAGATCGCACGAGTTGCGGCACCGATGTTCAAAAAATTGTCGCTTGAGCTCGGCGGGAAAAATCCAAACATTATCTTCGCCGACTGCAATTACGAGGAAATGCTGGCAACCACCATCCGCTCATCGTTCTCAAACCAAGGTGAGATCTGCCTATGCGGCTCAAGGATATTTGTAGAGCGGCCGCTGTACGAGCGGTTTAAGACGGACTTTGTTGAAAGGACGGCGGCACTGAAGGTCGGCGATCCGCTCGACCCTGACACAGATGTCGGAGCGATCGTCTCAAAGCCGCATTTTGAAAAGATAATGTCGTACATCGACCTAGCAAAAGCCGAAGGCGGGACGATCCTGTGCGGTGGTCTGGGGTCAGAATCGGGAGCGGTAGCGACTGGGTTCCGGGTCGACTCAGAACGATGCTCCAATGGTCTTTTCATTCAACCAACGGTGATCGAGGGCCTGCCCCACGATTGCCGCACAAATCAAGAAGAGATCTTCGGCCCGGTCGTCACGATCATGCCTTTCGACACTGAAGACGAGGTTTTAGCTTACGCAAACAGCGTCCGCTACGGCCTGTCGGCAAGCGTCTGGACGGAAAACCTTTCCCGTGCCCATCGAGTAGCAGCTAAACTCGAATCGGGTTTTGTCTGGGTAAATAGTTGGATGCTCCGCGATCTGCGAACGCTTTTCGGCGGCTACAAAGACAGCGGCATCGGCCGCGAAGGCGGCTTTGAGACGTTGAGATTTTTTACTGAAGAGAAGAATGTTTGTATCAAATTGTAGGTGGAAGTATATGAAATTATTTTGCACATTATTGATGTCGTTGGTCCTGTTTTCGGCGGTTCCGGCACAGATGCAATTGCCGTACGAATCGGCAATGTCACGGTTTTTGCGTTATATCAAGATCGACACACAGTCGGCCGAAGATGCGGGGAAATTTCCAAGCACTGAAAAGCAATTGGATCTGGCAAAAGTGCTCGAAAAAGAATTGAACGCTCTCGGCGTGCAAAATGTGCGTATTAGCGAGCATGGCATCGTGTACGCAATGGTTCCGGGCAATTTGCCGGACAACTCCAAAGTGCCGACGATCGGGTTTATCGCCCACATGGATACGTCGCCGGCGGTGTCGGGTGCAAATGTAAGAGTCAATATTGTCAAAAATTATCAGGGCGGCGACATCGTGCTGCCCGACGACAAAACGCAGGTCATCACAGTAAAGCAAAATCCTGACCTCAAAAATCTGATCGGCGACGACATTGTCACTGCCGGCGGCACGACATTGCTCGGTTCGGACGACAAAGCGGGCTGTGCCGAAATAATGACGATGATCGATACTCTCAAGCAAAATCCGCAGATCAAGCACGGAAATATCGCTATCGCTTTTACGCCCGACGAAGAGGTCGGCGGGCCGATGGACCAGTTTGAGATCGAAAAATGGGGAGCAAAATTTGCCTATACGGTCGATGGAGAGCAGCTTGGCGACATCTCTAATGAAACGTGGTCAGCGCGAACCGCAACGGTTACATTTCGTGGTGCCTCAACACATCCCGGTACGGCAAAGGGCATCATGGTCAATTCGTCGTACGCCGCCGGAGCGTTCCTCGCACAGTTTGCAAATTACCCTTTCCGCCCTGAGACGACCGACGGACGTGTCGGATTTATTCACCCGTATGTCGGAACGCTCGATGTCGAGACTTCGACCGTAAAGATCCTACTCCGCGATTTTGACCTAAGCGGCATTGCGGCAAAAGAAAAAACCATAAAAGCGATGGTCGCCGCGACACAGAAAAAATTTCCTAAGGTCAAGATCGAATACGCCAGCGTCCTCGGCTATCTCAATATGAAAGAGGTGCTCAAGGATTACCCGCAATTGACCGATTACGCTATCGAGGCGGCAAAACGTGCGGGTATCAACGCCAGTCTTCGTCCGATACGCGGCGGAACGGACGGTTCGCGGCTGACGGCCCGAGGTCTGCCGACCCCAAATTTATTTACCGGCGGTCACAATTTCCACGGCAAGCTTGAATTTAATTCACGAAAAGGCTTAGAAAAATCAACCGAAACACTCGTGCATCTCGTCCAGATCTGGGCTGAGCGTTCAAAATAGCAGCATTATGAAACACATACTATCGATCCTCATTCTCACATTGGCGTCCGTTTCGGCGATAAGCGCGCAGACTACTTTTCCGGGGCTTAACGCGGAAACTAAAAAGCAGCTTGCAACGACCAAACGCTCTGTCGCCTTTGCTATCCCGACCTGGTTACCGCAAGGGTTTACGCTTACGCAAGTCCATTCAGTCGTGGGGCCAAAAGTTAAGATCGAGGACAAGCAGCTGGTCATTGTCTATTCGCGCGAATTGGCGAACGGAAAATTGCAGCGATTTGCTTTTGAGGCAGGATTCGACGGCATCGGCGATCTGATGTACGAAGGCCCTCGGACTCTCACGACGCCCATCGGCAAGGTCCATCTTTATTACCAGCCCAAGGACGAGGACGGCAAAAAGATAATGGATTTTGCAATGACCGAGTGGTTTGACATCCGCGGAACTGCATTCCATTATGTCGGAACCTATGGGACGGAGGAAGAGGGCGGCGACCGGCTAACAATGATCAGCCTCGCCGATACGGAAAAGATCTTAAAGTCGCTAAAACGCTACTGATCAGTCTTTCCAAAGCTCAGGAAACCGTTTTTTTAGTTCCTCGAGTTTTGGCAGGTCATGATAAACGATATACGGATCATCGGGGTGGAGTTTGAGATAGTTTTGGTGATAGGCTTCGGCCTCAAAGAATTTTACCAGCGGGACGACCTGGGTCACGACCGGTTTTGGAAAGCTCTTTGCCGCGTCGATCGATTTGATAAAATCCTCGGCTAGCTTTTTCTGCTCATCGTTTACATAAAAGATTGCCGAACGATACTGCGTTCCTGTGTCAGGACCCTGACGGTTTAGTTCGGTCGGGTCATGTGCGACCGAGAAAAACACCGTCAAAAGCTGGGTGTAGGTTACTTTTGTCGGGTCGAATGTGACCTGTACAGATTCGGCGTGCTGCGTTCTGCCATCACTTACAGCATCGTAATTAGCGGTCTTAGCATCGCCGCCGGCATATCCCGAACGCGAGTCCGTCACGCCTTTAACGTGCTCGAATACCGCCTCGACGCCCCAAAAACATCCTCCGGCAAAGACCGCTGTCTGCAGGCCTTTTGCCTCGGTATTTTCAGCCACAGGCTGTGCCGGGGTGATATCACGCAGGTCGGGCGTTTTGCTCGTAACGGTGCTGCACGCGAGCAGAGTGCTCATCAAAACAAACGATAAAAATTGAAAAAGTATAGCTGTCATATGTCCTCTGCTTATGAATTCGCGCATTCGTTTCAAATCGGATTCAAACTCTAATATACTCAAACTAGAATAACAGTCCAACAATATGTTAGATGCCGCTGACGGCTGAAAATATTCCGAATTTCTCAAACCATGGCCGAGCAAGATCCGATAAATTCATCCAAAGCCCCCGAACCCGTCGGCCTCTACCCCCACGCACGCCGCGTGGGTAATTTGCTATTCCTGTCCGGCGTCGGCCCAAGGGAACGAGGAACAAAACAGATCCCGGGCGTCGAGCTTAACGAAGCGGGCGAGATCGTCTCGTATGATATCGAAACGCAATGCCGTTCGGTGTTTCAAAACGTGAGGTACATCGTCGAGGATGCGGGTTCGTCTTGGGACAGGATCGTCGATGTGACGGTTTATTTAACAAATATGAAAGACGATTTTGCTATCTATAATCGTATATATGCAGAGTATTTCGCCGACAATCAGCCGTGCCGAACGACGGTCGAGGTCAATAAATTGCCAACGCCGATCGCCATCGAATTAAAAGTCATAGCTACAATCGATTAATATTAAGGAGTTATAAGTGATACAAACAAAGGGTTACGCAACACATGATTCAAACGCAAAATTCTCAGAGTGGGAATTTGAACGCCGCGATGTCGGGCCAAACGATATCCTGATCGACATCGCCTATGCGGGAATTTGTCACTCGGACATTCACACCGCAAAAAACGAATGGGAGGGCGTCGGCATGGGGACGACGTATCCGCTCGTGCCCGGCCACGAGATCGTCGGGCGCGTCACACAGGTCGGGGACGCGGTGACCAAATTTAAGGTCGGCGACATTGCCGGGATCGGGTGTTTCGTCGATTCGTGCCGCGAGTGCAAACCTTGTAAAGAGGGCTTTCAACAGTTTTGCCAAAAGATGGCCGCCTACACCTACTCGGGCACGTACATGGACCGCGTCACGCCGACCTACGGCGGCTATTCGGACAAGTATGTGATCGACGAGGGTTACGCGTTAAAGGTCAGCGACGCTGTCGGCGATCTTGCCGGTGTGGCTCCGCTGATGTGCGCCGGGATCACGACATATTCGCCGCTT
>DEQS01000049.1 GCA_002360555.1 Chloracidobacterium sp. UBA3360 | reverse complement strand
CTCAAAACCCGCATCGAGGGCCAGGCAAATGTGCCGCAGCACGTCAATTTTATCGTCGCGCCAAACCACACTTCGCACATCGACACCGGCCTCGTGAAAAAGGCATTGGGCAAAGACGTTGCCGAGCAAACGGTCGCGGTCGCGGCGGCTGATTATTGGTTCGACACCAAATACAAGCGTGCTTACATGAACAATTTCACGACGCTTGTGCCGATCGAGCGGACGGGAAGTTTGCGGCAATCTTTGCGACACGTTACGCAGATATTGAACGACGGTTTTAATGCACTGATCTTTCCCGAGGGCGGCCGTCAGGAAAGCGGCCAGATCGCGGAGTTCAAACCGATCATCGGTTATCTGGCGTTAAATCAGAAGATCGGTATCCTGCCCATCTACATTTGGGGCACATTTGATGCGTTTCCAAAGGGCACGATCCTGCCTAAAAGCAAGAGCATCGGAGCCAAGGTCGGAGCCAAGGTCGGTAAATTCCTCGAATACGACGAGCTAAAGAAAATGACCGAGGGTGTGCCAAATACCGAGGCATATCGCTTGATCGCCGCCCGCGTCCAACACGAGGTCGAAAATATGCGCGACGGCAAGCGGACAAAGTTTGATGTCGAGGCCATTCGCAAAATATGGAAAGCCGAGCGGCGCAGATCGCGAAAACAGGAACCGGTGATCGATAATTAACGGGAGTTTTAACGTGGAGGCCGCTGAGGACGCAGAGAAAAGATGAGATCAGTAAAACCGATTATTTTGTTTGTTGTGATCGTACTATGCGGATCAAGTATCTATGCCCAGACCGTCGATAAGAAACAAATGGCGGAGCGGGTCAAGGCTGAGTTTTTGCATTCGTGGAACGGCTATAAGCAATATTGCTGGGGGCACGACGATCTCAAGCCGATCTCGAAAACTTGTCGCGACTGGTATGGAACGCCGATCCTTATGACGCCGGTGGATTCGCTGGATTCATTGTATTTGCTCGGTTTTAAGAAAGAGGCGGATGCTACGCGCGAATACATCGTCAAAAACTTATCTTTTGACAAAGACATATCGGTGCAAAATTTTGAGGTCACGATCCGTATCCTCGGCGGGTTGCTCTCGGCGTATCAGATGACGGATGACAAGCGATTGCTGGCTCTCGCTGACGATCTCGGCACGCGGCTTTTGCCGGTGTTTAATTCACCGACCGGGCTGCCGTACAAGAACGTAAATCTCAAGACCGGCAAAACGAGCGGCGAGATCTCAAACCCGGCGGAGACGGGAACGCTGTTGATCGAATTTGGCACGTTGAGCAAACTGACGGGCAAGCCGGTCTATTACGAGAAGGCAAAACGAGCCCTTGTCGAAACCTATAATAGGCGTTCGCCCATCGGACTTGTTGGGACAAACATCAACGTCGAGACCGGCAAGTGGACCAATACGGACAGTCATCTAAGTGCTGAGATCGATTCGTATTACGAGTATCTGCTTAAATGCTCGATCCTGTTTGGAGACCTTGATTGCCGCAATATGTGGGAAGATTCGATCACCAAGGTCCACACGTATCTCGACGACGAGGGCGAGACGATGAGCAAAAAGAACGTGGCAAAAGGAGCGGTTTTTACCGGCGACCTGTGGTACGGCCACGCGGATATGAACACCGGCAAACGGACCGCAACGACGACCGGGGCTCTTGACGCATTTTTCCCGGCGGTGCTCGTGCTCGACGGCGACCTTAACCGTGCGCGGGTTTATCAGGATTCGCTATTTACGATGTGGAAAGTGCAGGGCATCGAGCCAGAGGTCTATAACTATCGAACCGGCAAGATCGAGCACGGCGGTTACCCTCTGCGGCCCGAGATCGTCGAATCGACATATTTTCTATATCAAGCGACGAAAGACCCAAAATATATGGCGATGGGCAAGCAGATGTTTGAGGATCTAGTGAGACATTGCCGCACGGATGTCGCGTACGCAGGGCTAAAAAATGTCACGACCAAAGAAAAGACGGACTATATGCACAGCTTTTGGTTCGCTGAAACGCTGAAGTATTTCTATTTGCTGTTTGCCGACGAAAAGAAAGTGGATATAAAAAAGGTTGTGTTCAACACCGAAGCACATCCGATCACTAAAACTTGGAAGAATTAGCAGAAGAAATTTAACCGCAGATGGACGCAGATAAACACAGATTAGATTACTTTTTTATCCGCGTTGATTTGCGTTTATCTGCGGTAAATTTTTCAGAAACAAATGGCTAAAACTAAAGCATTAGCAAAAACCGAAAAGCGAATACTCATCACCGGCGGGACCGGATTTTTGGGCACGCATATCGTGCAGAATTTTCTCGCTTACGGTGAGAAAAATCTCAAGGTCATGGCGTCGAGTGTGCCCGAATGGATGAAAGATGCGGGGATCAAGGCGGTTGAGGGTTCGGTGACGGACCGCGACGACGTTGCTAAGGCTTGTAAAAATGTGTCGGCGATATTTCATCTCGCTGGCAAGGTCTCGCGGGATAACGACGACGCAGCGGCAATGAATAAGATCCATCTCGAAGGCACACGCATCCTATGTGAAGCCGCAAAAGAGGCTGGTGTTCAAACGATGGTGTTGGCTTCGTCGAGCGGGACACTCGCGGTCAGCGAAGACGGTCAGGTCGTCGATGAGACATTTCCGCCGCCGATCGAGATACTCACACGTTGGGCGTATTACGCGTCAAAATATTATCAGGAACGTGCCGCGATCGAAAATTTTGACGGCGAAGGGCGAAAGCTCGTCATCATGAATCCGTCGCTGCTGCTCGGTCCCGACGACGAACGGCTGTCATCGACCAAACCGGTGCTTGATTTCCTCGCCCGCAAGATACCCTACACTCCGAGCGGCGGCCTTAATTTTGTCGATGCCCGCGATGCAGCGGCGGCATTTATTGCGGCGTTAGAGAAGGGAAATCATCAGGAAAAATATCTGCTCGGAGCGGCGAATATGACCTTTGAGCAGTTTTTTGGGCGTTTGGAGAGATTATCGGATGTTGCGGCACCTGCTTTGAAAGTGCCAAAAAAACTGGCGATGGCCGGTTCGAGCATGATCAGCTCGATCTATAAACACTGGGGCAAGGCTTCGCCAGTCGCACCGAACGAGGTCGAGCAGGCCGAATATTTTTGGTATTTCGATTCGTCAAAGGCTATCGAAGAGCTCGGCTTTGAACCGCGTGACTCTCAGGAAACGCTCAACGATACGATCATCTATCTACGCGAGGCGTTTCTTGGCGAAGGTGTCTTTCAATAACCTATTTTAAACTCCGCAACCGGCTTGAAGCGGCTTAATAAGCTCAAGTTTGCCGCTGCGCATTTCAAATGCACCGGCTCCCGCACCTTCGTAATATTCCGAATAAATCACGACTTCCATCTTGCCGTCGCCATTCAGGTCGGCGATAGATGAGATCTCATAGCGGTTCGGCGCACCGCCGTTGTCCTGCCCTGTCTTGAAGATATTGCCATCGACCATATAGTCTTTGACGCCGTCTTTGGTGACCTTGCGGAGCATTACAAACGAATACTCGCCCGCTTTCCAGCCGACGCCAAATTCGCTCGTGATGTTGGTCGCGGTGATCAAGGCTTCATCCGTGCCGTCATTATCGAGGTCGATCAAAAAGATCTGCGTTGTCTTTACGACGGGGCGTTTTACT
This sequence comes from Chloracidobacterium sp. UBA3360, assembly GCA_002360555.1. Classification (GTDB taxonomy): domain Bacteria; phylum Acidobacteriota; class Blastocatellia; order Pyrinomonadales; family Pyrinomonadaceae; genus OLB17. Next base: position 5,198 of record DEQS01000049.1, on the reverse strand, counting down.
CCCTCTTTTCTTAGCAGATTTGTGATCGCTGTCTTGTAAGCTGCGGTCGGGGTTTTCATGCGTTTTGGGATACGTGGCATCGCGTTCCAGGTTGCATTTGCTCCCAGACCAAGGCCGAGACGGTCCTTAATATCCATTTCTATCCGGTAAAAATCGCTGCAAACGTCTTCGATGGGGGCACGTTTTGCTGCGTAGATCGGAGTTTTTTCTTTACCGTTGAAACCAAAGACAAAGAGATCGATACCGCCGTTCATTATCGTTTCAGCGGCGAGACCCGCTTCGACCCATTTGCCGCCTTGTGAACCGCCGAGCAGTCCGCCGAGACGCAGATCGATGATCGGGACAATCGGCTTTTGGGCCGGTATCGCCGAAACCAACGCGGACAAAAGCAGCAGAACGCAGGAAAATCTGAGTGTTTTCATAATGTCAATTACTTGGCTTAAAGAAAAAGAAGAAAAATAACGCGGCGTGACGCTGATCGACGCCCTCGGCGTACCCGATCGTGCTGCGTGAGCTGTTCTCAACACGGCCGTTTGAGTTTACATATCCGAGGGTCGAGCGGCTGCCGTTTTCAACGGTTCCGCTGCTGCTGACATAGCCTATGGTCGAACGGCTGGCGTTCTCGACACGGCCGTCTTTATTGATATAGCCAAGAGTCGAGCGGCTGCCATTCTCGACGCGTCCGTCCGAGTTGATGTAGCCGATCGTTGAACGACTACCGTTTTCGACTGTCCCGCTAGACGAGATATAGCCGATGGTTTTACGGCTACCATCTTCGATCCGCTGTCCAAACCCAATGGCCGCAAAGACCGCGACAATGCTTAAAATAAATAACGCTTTTTTCATAATTCCTCCGTTTCGCCGGTGGCGTTGTTATTTGAACGCCCAACGAGCCGAAATCCTGCAAAAATTATCAACCCGACGATTACAGCGATCAAGACAGCGAGGCCCTCTTTGGCAAAATCGACGTTAGTTAGCAGCCAGCCTATCAGTAATAACGATAAAACGGCGGCACCGATGCCGAGCGGCAGTGTAAATTGCGATTTTGGTGCAGTATCACGCATTCGAAAAACGGGCAGAGCACCACAAGTCGTGGCATAAACCAACAGACGCGTGATCGTCGCTATAGCGACGGCAGTCAGGAACGACGACATTATTGTTAGTACCAATATGACAACCGCGGTCACGATGATCGCGATATGCGGCGTTTTGAACCGTGAGTGCGTTTTTTCAAAAACTCTCGGCAGATCACGCTGCTCGGACATTGCAAAAAGCATCCGCGTCGAGCTGAGAACGCCCACATTTAGATTGCCAAAGATCGAAATTAAAGCCCCGACGGTAATAAACGCGGCCCCCATCGGGCCGAGAAATGACGCGGCGGCATCTGCGATGGGCCTTTCCGAGGTTGCAAGGCCCGGTAGCGTGCCGATGCTGACGACCTGTATCAAAACATAAAATACGGCCACGATCGCGAGCCCGACTATCAGCCCAAACGGCATCGTTTTGCCGGGTTCTTTGGCTTCACCGGCGAGGACAACACCGGCTTCAAATCCGACAAAAGCATAGATCAATAGCAGTACCGCGCTTGAGAATGACGAGTAACCCGGCACCACGTCAAAATTGAAATTGCCCGGCTGGATAAAGAACATCCCGACAACCGAAAAGATAAGCAGCGGTAGCAGTTTGCCGGCGGTAAAGAGGTTGGTCATCCTCGCAGATTCGCGGATGCCGATGACGTTGACGGCCGTTATTATCAGCACGACAAAACTAATAAACCCAATTCGCATTGAACCTTCATTAGCGCCCGGAACAAAAAATCCGAGATAGGTGACGAGCAAGTTACAATTTGCCGCAAATGTCGTTACCCTTACGACCCAATAGAGCCATCCGACCTCAAACCCGACGACCGCGCCAAACGCCTCGCGGGCATACAGATACGGCCCGCCGGTCGCCGAAAAACGGCTTGACACCTCGGCATAGCACAGTACGATGAGAGCGATGATGCCTGCACACGCCAAAAATGCGATCAGGCTGTAGCTGCCGATCTGCGCGTAAACCTTTGCGGGCAGGCCAAAAATACCGGCGCCGATGATCGTGTTAATGATGATCGCTGTAAAATCGAGCCGCCCGAGCCCGCGTATCAGTTTTTCTTCGCTCATTTAATTCAATTATGGAATTTGATACCGCCTTTCGTTTATACTCTTAAAACCGTTTCAGGTAAAGATTTAAGGAGAATTTGTATGGTGCGATTCGCAATGTCGGTGTTGGCTGTTTGTGTGCTAGCGGCGACGGTTTTTACCCAAAAGCACGCCGCAAATGGCGAGATCGCTGTCCCGAAAACATACAAGGCTCCGGTCATAGAAGTTTCCGGCGAATTGCAAACGCTCCTTAATACGGCGATCAGTGACGCTTTGGGTGACGCTAAGAACGTCAAGCCCGAAGAGGTTGCCGCAACCCTTATCGATCTGCGTGATCCCGCGAAATTTATGATTGCGGATGTTCGCGGGACCGAGCGGATCTATCCGGCTAGCGTGGTCAAGATGTTTTACATGGCGGCTCTTGAACGTCAGCTTGAGGACGGCAAGATCCTCATGTCGCCCGAACTACAACGCGGGTTGCGGGATATGATCGTCGACAGTTCGAATGAAGCGACGCAGTATATCCTCGACGTTATAACGGGTACATCGAGCGGTGCCGAGCTGCCGCAAAAGAAGTTTGACGCCTGGCAGTACAAACGTAACCGCGTCAACCGCTGGTTCTCGTCTATGGGTTACACCAACATCAACGTCAATCAAAAAACTTTTTGTGAAGATGCCTATGGCATCGAGCAACAATCGCGCGGTTACAAAGGACAAAACCGCAACATGCTCACGACCAATGCTACTGCACGTCTGCTCGCCGAGATCGTTACCGGCCGGATAAATACGCCCGAGCGGACCACGGCGATGATGGATCTGCTCAAACGCGACGCATTTGTCACAACTTCTGACGGCGACAATCAGGCGACGGGGTTTACCGGCAAACTGCTCATCGACCGCAAGATGACAGACGCCAAGCTCTGGTCAAAAGCGGGTTGGACAAGCAAAACGCGACACGACGCGGCGTATATCGAGACGGCCGACGGGCTAAAATTCGTCCTCGTTATTTTTACAGAAAATCATGCTAATGAACGAGAAATAATTCCCGGCATCGCCGGCAAGGTTATCGACGGATTGAGAAAAAGTAAGGAGAAAAGATGAAAACACGATTATTGATGCTGGCAGCGGTGCTGCTTTTTCCGGTTTTTACATTTGCTCAGGGCAGCTACAAACAGCCGCCAAAAGAGATCATGGACGTTCTGAACGCTCCGGCTATCCCCGGCACGTCGATCTCCCCAGCTCGCGATAAGATCGCGATGCTCGAGCCGCTTCGCTATCCGCCGATCGCGGATCTGGCGCAACCGATGCTGCGATTGGCGGGTACGCGAGTCAATCCGAACACAAATGGCCCGCATCTACAGGGCTACTCGGTCAGCCTGACGCTCAAGAACGTATCCGATGGAAAAGAGACGAAAGTCTCTTTGCCGGCCGGGGCAAAGGTTGCTGGTGTTCAGTGGTCACCCGACGGAAAGCACATCGCGATGAGCAACATCACGGCAAATGGCATCGAGCTGTGGTTTGTAGATGTCGCGACCGCTCGTGCACGCAAGGTCAATAACGTTCTCATCAATGGAGCATTTGGCGGCTTTGGTTGGGAAGGTTCGACACACGTTTCTGCCTTTACCATTCCCGCGGGACGCGGCCCGGCTCCGGCTTATACCAATCTCGTGCCGTCCGAGCCAAATATTCAGGAGACGAGCGGCCGGCGTGGTGCGATCGCGACGGTCCAGGATCTGCTCAAGACGCCGAACGATGAAAAGCTCTACGAATATTACGCCACATCACAGTTCGCGATGATCGGTGTCGACGGCAAAGTGAAGAATATCGGCTCGCCCGCGATCTTTGACAACGCCGTTGTCTCGCCTGATGGCAAATACATTTATGCTTCGCGCATCGTGCGGCCTTTTTCGTATCTATTCCCGGCGTCGCGGTTCCCAAAGGTAGCAGAAATATGGGACGCAAACGGCAAGCTTGTCCAGAAGTTGCGCGACATTCCGCTGCTCGACGCCCTGCCGACTCAGGGCGTCCCGACCGGGCCGCGTGGCTATCAATGGATACCTATCGAAGGTTCGACATTGTCGTGGACCGAGGCTCTTGACGGTGGAGATCCTCGCAATAAGGCGACGCACCGCGACAAGCTGATGAAGCTCGCGGCACCTTTCAACGGAGCTCCAGTCGAGATTTTGAAGACCGAGCATCGTTTCCAGGGCCGGCAGTTTGGTGAAAAAGACGGACTGATGCTCTATTTCGATTTCAACCGCGATACGCAGAAACGGCGGATATTTATGACGGATTACCGCAATCCGTCAACGTCAACACTTATCTCCGACCTCAACATCAACGACCGTTACAACGACATCGGCCAGCCCGTCACGCGTATTCAGCCCAATGGCGTAACGCTCATTCGACAGAACGGCGACGAGATCTTCATGACCGGTATCGGAGCTTCACCTCAGGGCGATCGCCCGTTCTTTCGCCGGATGAATCTCAAGACGATGAAGACCGACGAGATCTGGCGTGCGGGTACGGAAGAATACGAGACGTTCGCCGGAATGATGGACGACAACGGGATGAACTTCTTCACCCGCAAAGAGTCGCTTTTGGAACCGTCGAACATCTTTATCCGCCAGGTTTGTCCCACAGGCCAGATCTGCACGGCGTTGGCTTATAGGCAGGTGACGGATTTCAAGGATCCTGCACCACAGCTTCGCGGTATCAAGAAACAGCTCGTTCGCTACAAACGTGCGGACGGCGTCGATCTGTCGTTCACGCTGTATTTACCGCCGAATTACAAAGAGGGAACTCGCTTGCCGGCGCTCGTTTGGGCTTATCCCGAAAGTTTTACGGACGGCTCACTTGCCGGGCAGGTTTCGGGCTCGACGAATCGCTTCACGCAGATCGGCGGAATATCGCATCTCTTCCTGCTCATGAGCGGCTACGCGATCATGGACAACGTTTCGATGCCGATCGTTGGCCCGCCTGAGACGAAAAACGACACGTTTGTGAAGCAAGTGGTCGATTCTGCACAGGCTGCGATCGACAAGGCAGTCGAAATGGGCG